>CAVXND010000092.1:0-65895 GCA_963762785.1 uncultured beta proteobacterium | reverse complement strand
GTGATCAAGCTCGCGCGGACGGTGGCGCCGGCGAAGGGCGCGTGACGCGCTGGCCGCGCACCGCGCCGCCTACCCCCGCCCGACGAACGGCATCTTGGTCGCCATCACGGTCACGAACTGGACGTTGGCCTCGAGCGGCAGGCTCGCCATGTGGACGCACCGCGCTCGCCACGTGCTGCGACGTCCATCAGCGGCTCGACCGCGATCTCGCCGTTCGGCCTGCGGCACGCCGCGTCGCCATCCGCTGCGCCATCTCGGTCAGCGCGTTGCCGATGTCGATCTGGCCGCAGGCGATGTCGTACTTCCGGCCGTCGAGCGAGGTCGACTTGGTGAGGCCGGTGATCGCGTGCTTGGTCGAGGTGTAGGGCGCCGAGTTCGGCCGCGGCGCGTGCGCCGAGATCGAGCCGTTGTTGATGATGCGCCCGCCGCGCGGCGTCTGGCTCTTCATCAGCCTGAACGCCTCCTGCGTGCAGAGGAACGGCCCGGTCAGGTTGGTGTCGACCGACGCCTGCCATTGCTCGAACGAGAGCTCCTCGAGCGGGATCCCGGGCGCGTTGCTGGCCGGCGTTGTTGAAGAGCACGTCGAGCCGGCCGAACTTCTCCTTCGTCTTGGCGAACAGCGCCCGCACCGACTCGGGCTTGGTCGACGTCGGTGGGCACCGCGAGCGCACGTGCAGCGTCGCGCCCCGGCCGCCTTGACGGTCTCCTCCAGCGCGTCCGCGCGCCGCCCGGCGAGCGCGACCGAGTAGCCCTCCTTCAGCAGCGCGAGCGCGACCGCTTTGCCGATTCCGCTGCCCGCGCCGGTGACGATCGCGACCTTGCCGTTCGAGCTCATGACCTGACCCTCCGTCCGCGATAGGCCGGGGATTCTACGGCCGATCACTGGCTCGTGTGGATCACGTCCCTGACCACCGGGTAGATGTGGTTCGCCCAGCGCTTGCCGCTGAAGACGCCGTAGTGGCCGGCGCCGGCCTGGATGTAGTGGGTGCGCATGAAGAGCTTCAGGCTCGAGCAGAGGTCCTGCGCCGCGAGCGTCTGCCCCAGCGAGCAGATGTCGTCGCGCTCGCCTTCGACGGTGAGGAGCGCCATCCGGCGGATCGCCCGCGGGTCGACCTTGCGGCCGCGCCACGTCATCTCGCCGGCCGCGAGCGCGTACTCCTGGAACACGACGCGGACGGTCTCGAGATAGAACTCGGCCGGCAGGTCGGCGACCGCGAAGTACTCCTCGTAGAAGCTGCGCGTCGCGTTCGCCTTCGCGAAATCGCCCTTCACCAGGTCCTCGAAGAGCGAGCGGAAGGAGGCGATGTGCCGCTCGAGGTTCATGTTCATGAACGCGCTGAGCTGCACGAAGCCGGGGTAGACCGGGCGCAGCGCGCCCGGGTAGCGGGCGGGGACGATCGCGATCAGGTTGCGCTCGAACCACTCGATCGGCTTCGAGGTCGCGAGCTCGTTGACCGCGGTCGGGCTGATCCGGCAGTCGATCGGGCCGGCCATCAGGGTCAGGCTGCGCGGCATCGCCGGGTGGCCGTCCTCGGCCATCAGCGCGGCGGCGGCGAGCGCCGCGACGCAGGGCTGGCAGATCGCCATCAGGTGCGAGCCCGGCCCCATCGCCTCGAGGAAGGTCATGACGTGCTCGACGTACTCGTCGAGGCCGAACCGCCCCGCCGCGAGCGGCACGTCGCGGGCGTTGTGCCAGTCGGTGATGAAGACGTCGTGGTCGGCGAGCATCGTCTGCACGGTGTCGCGCAGCAGGGTCGCGAAGTGCCCCGACATCGGCGCGAGCAGGAGCACGCGCGGCTGCACCGCCTTGATGTCCTTCCGGAAGTGGAGCAGCGTCCCGAACGGCGTGCGATGGAAGATCTCCTCGCGCACCGGGACGTCCTCGCCGCCGACCCTCGCCGAGGCGATGCCGAAGGCGGGGCGCTTGTGGGTCAGGTGGGCGAGCGCGAACACCTCGACCGCGGCGGCGGCCCGGCGCACCGGCAGCCAGTAGTCGAGCGCCTTGCGCACCTCCTTGAGGGCCGGCAGCGCCGCGGTGGCCGCCGTCCGGGGCGGCCACATCAGGTCCGCGTGCGTTTGAAAGGCCTGGTACAGCATCGGGGATCCTCCCTTGGTCGCGGATCGCTCGACCGGACACGCAAGGCGCGGGCCAGCCCCCGACTGGCATGACCCTTGCGACGCTCCCCGGGCAAAACCCCGGGGAGGAACGCGCCATGGGCAGGGCGACCCTGACCATCAGCAGCAAGAACTACTCGTCCTGGTCGTTGCGGGGCTGGCTCCTCGCGCGCTTCGCCGGACTCGAGTTCGACGAAGTGATGGTGGCGCCCGACGACGCGAACGCCCGCAAGGAGCTCCTGCTCCTCTCGCCGTCGATCCTGGTGCCGTGCCTGACGCACGACGGGATCAAGGTGTGGGACACGCTCGCGATCGCCGAGTACCTGCACGAGACGATGCCCGGCGCCGGGCTCCTGCCCGCCGACCGCGCGGCGCGCGCGCATTGCCGCGCGATCTCCGGCGAGATGCACTCGGGGTTCTCGAGCCTGCGCTCGGCGCTGCCGATGAACCTCAAGCGGACTTTCCCCGGCCACAAGGTGTGGGCGCGGGCGCTCGCCGACATCGAGCGGATCACGGCCATCTGGCGCGAGTGCCTCGCGGGCTACGGCGGGCCGTATCTCTTCGGCGAACGCTCCGTGGCCGATGCGATGTACGCGCCGGTCGTGACGCGATTCCTCACTTACGACGTCAAGCTCGACGCGCCGTGCACGGCCTACGGCGAGCGCATCATGGCCATGCCCGAGATGACCGAGTGGGTCGGCGCGGCGAAGCGCGAGCCCGACGACATCGACGAGCTCGACATGGAGTTCTAGCCCGGCCAGGCCGCATCAGCCCCACGGCTTGGGCGCGGGCACCTCGCACGGCGCCGGCACGTCGACCGTCGCGAAATCCGCCGGCCCGACGATCTCCAGGTACTCCATGTCGGGGGAGTAATCGAACAGGTAATGCACGATTCCGGGGCGCTGATGCACGCAATCGCCCGCGGCGACCAGCGTCTCCTGGTCCTCGTACATGAACCGCGCCCAGCCCTTGAGCATGATCACGATGTGGAACTCCGCCTCGTGGCGGTGCCACCCGGTGCCCTTCTCTGGTGCGAGATTCGCCTTTACGAGCTGCGCGAGCACCTTTCCGGCCGTCGCCTCGGCGACGCCGAGATCGCGATACAGGAAGAAGTCGCGCAGCCCTTCCCCTCTGTAATCAGTCTCTCCCGGCTTGACGTGCGAGAACTGCAGCGTGGTCTTGTCGAGCATGGGCCCTCCCGGAGCAGGACGAGTCCATTGTGCGATGCACGAAATGTTCCACGGCCCGCTAGCCGGGCGCGCGCCGCCGCAGGATCACCGACAGGTTGTTCGCCGGCATTTCGATGACCGATTCCGGTGCGAGGCCGGCGCTCTCCGCCGCCCCGGTCACCGCCTCCAGATCGCGCACGCCCCAATCGGGGTCGCGAGCGCGCAGGCTCTGGTCGAACGAGGCGTTGCTCGGCGCGGTGTGCGCGCCGCCGCGCTTGTAGGCGCCGTAGAGGTAGAGCACGCCGCCCGGCGGGAGCAGCGCGCCCGCGCCGCGCATCAGGCCGAGCGTCGCCGCCCAGGGCGAGATGTGGATCATGTTGATGCAGAGGATCGCCGCGGGATCCGGCGGGATGCCTTCGCCGGCCTCCCAGGCCGGGGCGGTCACGTCGATCGCAAGCGGCCGGCGAACGTTCGCGACGCCGGTGAACGCGGTCCACGCCGCGATGCTCGCGTGATTGTCCGGGTCGGGCTCGCTCGGCTGGATCACGAGCCCCGGCAGGTTGGCGGCGATCCAGACCGCGTGCTCGCCGGTGCCGCTCGCGATCTCGAGCACCGTCCCGCTCGCCGGCAGCGCGCGCCGCAGCACCTCGAGGATCGGCTCGCGGTTCCGTTGGGTCGTCGGGGCGTAGCATCGGCCGTCCATACGCGCGCGATGGTACCGGGAATGGATAATCGGGTCGCATGAACCTCTCCCGCATCGTCGAGCGGTGGGCCGGGCACCGGCCGCAGCACGTCGCCGTCCACTTCCAGGGCGAGGACATCACCTATGCGGCACTCTGGCGCCGGGTCGAGGCGGCGACGCTCCGGCTCGCGAGCCTCGGCGTCCACCAGGGCGATCGCGTCGCCTACCTCGGCTACAACCATCCCGACCTGCTCGCGATCCTGTTCGCGTGCGCCCGGCTCGGCGCGATGCTGGTCCCGCTCAACTTCCGGCTCGCGGCGCCCGAGCATGCGGAGATTCTCGCCGGCGCCGATCCGGCGGTGCTCGTCGTCGAGCCCGATTTCCAGGCGCACGCCGCGGCGATCGCAAAGTCGCTGCCGCTGATCCGGCTCGTCGCGCTGCGCGGCGCGCCGCCGGGCTGGTTCGCGTGGGAAGGCCCGCTGCCCGGCCGGCTTCGAGCCGAAGCTTCCCGGCACGGACGCCGACCCGGTGCTGATCGTCTACACCTCGGGCACGACCGGGAAGCCGAAGGGCGCGGTGCACACGCAGGCCGGCCTCCTCTGGAACGCCGTCAACGCGACGCTCTACCAGGACCTCACGAGCCGCGACCACGTGCTCACCGTGCTGCCGATGTTCCACGTCGGGGGGTTGAGCATCCAGACTCTGCCCGCGCTGCACGCCGGCGGGACGGTGACGATCCACGCGCGTTTCGACGCGAGCGCGTTCCTGCGCGACGTCGCCGCCCGCAGGCCCACGCTCACGCTGCTCGTGCCGGCGACGTTGAAAGCGGTCTGCGCCCATCCCGACTGGGAGCGGACCGACCTCTCCAGCCTGCGCGAGGTGAACACCGGCTCGTCGACCGTTCCCGATTCGACCTTCGCGCCGTTCCACGCGCGCGGCATCCCCGTCGGACAGGTGTACGGCGCGACCGAGACCGGGCCGGTCTCGATCTACCTCCGCGCCGAGGACGCGATCCGCAAGGTCGGCTCCGCCGGCAAGGCCGCGGTGCACGCGGAGATCCGGCTCGTCGACGCCGAGGGGTGCGACGTTCCACCCGGCGAGGTCGGCGAGATCCTCGTGCGCGCGCCGAACCTGATGCAGGGCTACTGGAAGGATCCCGACAACCCCGCGTTCCGCGACGGCTGGTTCCACACCGGCGACCTCGCGCGCGTCGACGGCGAGGGCTACTACTGGGTCGTCGGCCGCACCAACGACATGATCATCTCGGGCGGCGAGAACGTGTATCCGGCCGAGCTCGAGAACGTGCTCGCCGACTGCCCGGCGATCGCCGAGGCGGCGGTCGTCGGCATCCCCGATCCGCAGTGGGGCGAGGCGGTCGTCGCGGCGATCGTGAGGAAGCCGGGCGCGGCGCTCGACGCGGCGGCCGTACTTTCGCTCTTCGACGGCCGGCTCGCGCGCTTCAAGCATCCGCGGCGCGTCGTCTTCGTCGACAGCCTGCCGAAGAGCGCGCTGGGGAAGGTGCAGAAGTTCGAGTTGCGGAAACTGGTCGGCGCGGGGTAGCCCGCGCTACGCGAAGATCGCCCGGACCTCCATCATCACGGCCGGCAGCGCGAGCGGAGCGATCGACTCGACGCCCTGCCGCTCGAGCTTGCGGCGGTAGCCGCCGGCCGCGGGCTCGCGGTAGACCTCGAACCGCTCCGCGTCGAGGTCGAGGATCCAGACTTCGGGCACGCCGTGCCGTGCGTAGAGGGGGACCTTGATCTCGCGGTCGAAGCGAAGAGTCGTGTCCGCGACCTCGATGAGCAACAGGACGTCCGCCGGGCGCGGGTGCGCGGAGCGGTAGTAGTCCGCCTTCGGGCGGATCAGCATGAGATCGGGCTGCGGCTCCGAATCGTCGGCGAGCCGCAGGGGGTTCTGGGTCCGGACCAGCGCGGCAGTTCCGACTGCGAGAGTGAAGTGCCGCGACAGGAAGCACACCGCGGCGGCGTGGCGGCTACCGATCGGCGGCATCTCGATCATCTCGCCGTCGAGCAGCTCGATGCGCTCTTCCGGACCGAGGATGCCGGTCCGGCCCATCTGCTCGAACTGATCGGCGGACAGCTTCCGCCGCTGGGGGGTGAAGACCGCGCTCATGGTTGGAACCTTGGCTGCGTGCATATTGTATCCGCCGCCCGCCGCCATGGCGCGGGCCGGAAAGGCGAAGCGGCGTTCGCGCTTGCACGTCGTGGGAGGCGGTAAGTGCCGGAAGCCCAAGCGTAAGGGCGGTAGTGGCTCATGACGCGAGCCTGCGGCAGGGGAACGGCGCGGCCGGCCTCAAGGACGGTCCGGCTGCGGGCGAATGCCACGCGCCGACGCCCGGTCCGGCGTCAGGCGGCAGGTTTCGCCGTCGGCTGGAGGATCTCGCGGTGATGCGCCATCAGCGCGTCGAAGACGAGCTTGCGGCCGTCGGCGTCGAGCTCCGCCTCCATCCCTGCGCCGACCTTCTTGAGCAAGGCCGGGAGCGCGCCCATGAGCTTCGCGCGCTCCGCCGGATCGGGCTTCGGCTTCAGGCTCCAGACCAGTTCCTGCGTCGTTCCGGCCACCTGCTGCCAGGTTGCGCCGCCGGCGGCGTGCGCGCGCGCGACGACCCGCACCCAGGTCTGGCTGAAGAAGAGGTCGAGCATCGGCGGCAGCGTCGTGCCGGCGAGCGCGTTGGTGATCGCCTTCTCGGCGGCTGCCAGCGCTTCGGCCGACGGCTCGTCGCTCGGCCGGGGGCGGGCGCCGGCGCGGCGGCGGGCGCTGCGCCCCGGCCGGTAGCCGGCTCGATGCCGAGCCCGGCGAACGCCTTGTTCGCGTTCTGGTACATCTCGCGCACCGCTTCGGGGAGGCGCTTCTCCAGCTCGCCGCGGATCGCCTTCATCGCGCGGCCCTCGATCTTCAGCGCGGAGAAGCCGGCGTAGACGCCGCGCGCCATCGGCAGCGGCCCGAGCGGGTTGTCGCCGTCGCCGAGCGCGTGGCGCTTGAACATCGACGCAACTCTCGCCGAGAGCTCGGTGAGCTCGGCGTTCGCGTGCTCCTTGAACCGGGCCGCGAGCTTCCCGACCGCGACCTCGTTCTCGAGCACGTTGGTCTTCATCGCCGCGAGCTCGTCGCGCCCCGGGGTGCCGATCGGCGGCGCCGCGCCCTGCAGCGCCTTCGCGTAGGCTTCGAACGAGTCGCCGTACTCCTTGCGGAAGGCGGCGAAGAAGGCCTCGCGATCGCGGGTGAGCTGCGCCGACGCCTGCGAGTACTGATCGCGCTCGTCGCGGTCGCGGCTTTGCCGGCCGAGCTCGTCGAGCTGGCCGGGCAGCGCCTCGAGCAACGGCTCGAGCTCTTTCCCGAGCTGCCGCTCCACCGCCCCGCGGCACTGGTTGAGGAAGGCTCGCCGATCGATCGGCTGGGCTGTGCCCGACACGCGATTTCGTCCCCGCTGGCCGCCGCAATTAGTGGTTAACGCTATGGTGCAACGCGACGTAGGCGCCACACTCACTTGGGCCGCTCCTCGCATCGGGGCGACCAGAGGCGACTTTACGACGACGAACGGCCTGGCGGTAAGGGAACATGCCCGCACGACGCGGCGCGCGGCGTGAAGGATTGCGCGCGCGGGCCTCAGGTGAGCTTTACCTTGGCTGCCGGGGCGCCCCCGCGCTGGCTCTCGTCGCCGAGGAACGCGCCGTCCCGGCGCAGCTGGACCTGCAGCGTCGCGACGTCGAGCGCACGCGGCGCGACGCCGGCCTTCAGCGCGAGCGCGGCGGCGGCGCCCGCAGCCTGGCCCATGACGCTTCAGCCCGCCCGCAAGGCGTCCGGACGATCGCCGTCGGAGGAGGAAAGCATCGTGCGCCGGAGCTCGGCGCCGCTCGTTCGGTCCGCGGGCCCGGACTGCCCGAACCCCCACGGCATCCACAGGCGCTCGCGCTCGGTCTCGTCCAGGATCGACTGCAGGTGCTTGGATTGCCCGTCGAGCTCCCGCTTGGCGGCCTCGAGGGCGGCGACCTGGGTCTTCAGCGAGTCGACGTCGGCGGCGATCCGCTTCACCGTGGCCAGCTTCTCGCGCAGGAACGCCTGCCGGTCGCGGATCTGCCGCTCCAGCGGCCGCAGCCCGTTGCGCAGCCACTGCGTCGCGTCATGGTTGGCGACCACGAAGATGCGCTTGATCTGCGTGGCGAGCGTCCGGAAGAACCGGCGAGTGAGTGCGACCTGCTCCTGGGTCAGCATCGTCGAGAGCGTGTCGAAGTGCGTGACGTAGACCCGCTCGATCTGGTCGACCTCGCGCACGAACCGGTGCAGCGAGTGCTCGCGCACTGGCGCGAGCTCCATGCCGCCGTGCTGCTCGTACTCCTCCTGCATCCGTCCGATGATGCCGTGCAGGTCGTCGACGATGGCGCCCGCGGTTTCCATCCGCGAGCGGACGACGTCGAAGTAGCTCCGCATCGCCTGGCGCATCCCGACGGTGCAGTAGCTCTGCGCCATTCCGGTCAGCGTGCGCCTGGCCTCGGCGTCGAGGGCTCGAGAAACAGTCCGGCGCCCACGTCGTTCCCTCCGATCTCGGGTCTCTACCCTAGCCGACCCGGGCCGGATCGATCGTGAACTATTGTTACGACGCTTCCCCCCCGGCTCGACTCCCGGGGCGGGGCCGGTGCGCAGCGCCCGGCCGCCGGGGCGCCGTCCGCCACCTATCCCGTAGAATCGAGCGCGACGCCATCGATGAACGAACCCGCGAAACCCGTCGAGACGGAAACCCAGAACGAGCGGCTCGGGCGGGTGCGCGCGTTCTGGAACTGGCTCCGGCGTACGAGCGAGCCGCGCGGCGCGGAGCCGCTCTCGCCGTCCGATCTGCGGCTCGCGCGCGCGACCTTCCGCGAGACGCTCGCCGGCGCCGGCGGCGAAGCGTCCGCGCGGCAGCGGGTCGCGATGCTGGCGGGGCTCTACCGGGGCCTGAACGACGCGGGCCGGCGGTCGTTCCTCGGGCTGCTCGCCGGGGAATTCGGCCCCGACGAGCTCGCCGTGAACCGGGCGATCCAGGCCTACCTCGACGCGACCGGGCCGGTGCGGCGCCAGGCCGAGTCGCAGCTGCGCCTCGCGCTCGCGCAGCCCGCGGATCCGCATCGTCAAGCAGTTCAACCTGCTGCCCGACGGCGTGAAGTTCCTCGTCGACCTGCGCGCCGACGTGCTGCGGTACCTGAAGGAGGCGCCGGAGCTCGAGGTGCTCGACGAGGAGCTCTCCTCGCTCCTCTCGAGCTGGTTCGACATCGGCAACCTCGAGCTCCGCCGCATCAGCTGGAGCTCGCCCGCGGCGCTGCTCGAGAAGCTGATCGCCTACGAGGCGGTGCACGAGATCCGCTCCTGGACGGATCTGCGCAACCGGCTCGACTCGGACCGGCGCTGCTACGCGTTCTTCCACCCGCGCATGCCCGACGAGCCGCTGATCTTCGTCGAGATCGCGCTCGTCAAGGACATGGCGGACAACATCCACGGCCTGCTCGACGAGAGCGCGCCGGCGTTCGACCCGCACGCGGCGCAGGCGGCGATCTTCTACTCGATCTCGAACACCCAGGTCGGCCTCAAGGGCGTGTCCTTCGGCGGCTTCCTGATCAAGCGCGTCGCCGAGATGCTGAGCGCCGACTTCCCGAAGCTGAAGGTGTTCGCGACGCTGTCGCCGGTGCCCGGCTTCCGCCGCTGGCTGGACGCCGAGGCGAAGCGGAAGGCGCCCGACTTCTTCGGCCGGCAGGAGCGCGAGCGGCTGTGCGAGGAGGCCGACGCGAAGGACCCGCACGAGGGGCTCGCCCGGATCATGCTGCGCGGCTTCGCGGCCGAGGCGCATCCGCCGGAGTCGGTGAAGCCGACGCTGATGCGCCTCTGCGCGCACTACCTCGTCGAGGCGAAGGAAGGCCCGCCAGACGATGCCGCGCCCGCTCGACCCGGTCGCGCGGTTCCACCTCGGCAACGGCGCGCGGCTCGAGCGCGTCAACTGGCTCGCCGACACGAGCGCGCGCGGGATCAAGCAGTCGGCGGGGCTGATGGTCAACTATCTCTACAAGCTGGACGAGATCGAGGACAACCACGAGGCGTTCGAGCGCGAGGGCCGGATCGTCATGGCCGACGCGGTGAAGCGGCTGCTGCGCAAGCCCGCGTAACGGCGCCGGCGCTACTCCTGCGCCGGGGCCGGCGCGCTACTCCTTCGCCGGCGCCGGCGGCCGCGGCATGGTGAAGAACTCGTCGACCACGCTGTAGTCGAGGTAGCCGAGCCGGGCGACCGGCCGCATGCGCGTGATGTCGAGCATGCCGTCGACGATCACGCGGTCGTCGATGTAGATGCCGACGACCTCGCCGATCACGACCGACGAGCGGTTGCGCTTGCCGTCGGCGCTGTACAGCTCGACGGTCTTGAAGTACCTGCACTCGAGCGCCGCCGGCGTCCGCGCGACCCGCGGCGGCTTCACCTGGCGCGACGGCGCCATCTCCAGGCCGATCCGCTCGGGCTCGCTCGCGCCGGGCGCGAACGGCGCCGAGCTCGCGTTCATCGCGTCCTTCAGCTCGTAGCTCGCCAGGTTGGCGACGAACTCGCCCGTCTCCTCGGCGTTGCGCTGCGAGTCCTTGCGGTCCGCGCTCGAGAACATCACGAACGGCGGGGAGCTCGAGATCATGTTGAAGAAGCTGTACGGCGCGAGGTTCACCACGCCGGCGGTGCTGACGGTCGAGATCCAGCCGATCGGCCGCGGGACGACGAGCGCCGTGTACGGGCTGTGGGCGAGGCCGTGGGGTTCGGTGCGCGGGTCGAAGTACATTCGCGTGGCTCGGCTCGCGCCGATGACGTGTTCCGGTTTCCTGCCCGCCGCCCTAGTGGAGCCGCGGCTTCTTCAGAAAATCGGCGCGGTCGGCCGAGCGCAGCTTGACGCGCGAGATCGAGCCTTCGCGCGCGAGCGTCATCGGCACCTCGCTCCCCGGCGGGCCGAGGCTCCAGATCTTGCGGAAGAGCTGCGCGAGGCCGGTGATGCGCTCGCCGGCGACCTCGAGCACGAGATCGCCGACCTGCACCGACGCGCGCTCGGCCGGCCCGCCGTCCGCGAGGCCCGCCACGACCAGCTGCCCCTCCACCTCGGTCGTGTACATCCCGAGCCACGCTCGCGCGGGGCGCTTGGAGCGCCCGAGCGCCACCATGTCGGCGAGGATCGGCTCGAGGAGATCGATCGGCACGATCATGTTGCCCTGCACCTGGTCCGAGCCGGACTGCTCCTGCACGAGGAGCGAGCCGATGCCGATCAGGCGCCCGTCGCGGCTGATCAGCGCGGCGCCGCCCCACTGCGGATGGGCCGGCTGGGTGAAGAGCGCTTCGTCGAGCACGTACTCCCAGTAGCCCGCGAACTCCCGCTTCGCGAAGAGCTTGGCCTTGAGGGCGTGCGCGCGGCCGCCGTGACCGGCGACGACCACGGTGTCGCCGGCGCCGACGTCGGCCGCGGACCCGCGCGCGAGCGGCTGCGCGCCGAGGGCGGCGAGCGGCTGCACCAGCCCGAAGCCGGACGCCTGGTCGTAGGCGAGCGGGTAGCCGGCCACCGCCGCGCCCTGGTTGGTGGTGAGCCAGATCGCGGTCGCTTCGGTGATCAGGTAGCCGATGGTGAGCACCAGGCCGTCGGCGCCGATGATGACGCCGTTGCCGATGCGTTCGGTGCCGAGGATCGACGCGGTGAACGCGTCCTCCGGGACCTCGGCCCGTACGAGGACGAGCGAGTCGAGCGCCGCGTCGAGGTCGAAGCGCAAATCCTCCGCGCGCGGCTGCAGCTCGGCCGGGAAGGCCCACTCGCTCGATTCGGCCATGCGCGCATTCTATCCAGTAAGAATCGCCGCCGTGGGCGGCGGTTCGCCTGAACTCGGGATGTGCGAGGGGGTGTGCCCCCTCGCGTAGAATCGCGGGCGCCGTCATAACCATAAAGGAGGAGGCATGAGACCCGTTGCATTGCTGGCCGCGCTCGCCGCGGCCGCCGTCGGCGCAGCCGCGCAGGCGCAGCCCTATCCCAACCGGCCGATCACGATGATCGTGCCGTTCCCGCCGGGCGGGATCGCCGACATCACCGGCCGGCCGCTGGCGATCGCGATGGCGAAGACCCTGGGCCAGAACGTCGTGGTCGAGAACAAGGCCGGCGCGGGCGGCGCGGTCGGGCACGCGCTGGTCGCGAAGGCGAAGCCCGACGGCTACACGATCATGACGGCGCTCTCGTCGATCGTCGTCATCCCGGAAGCGGACAAGGTGAACGGCCGGCCGTCGACCTACCAGATGTCCGATTTCACGTCGATCGCGCTGATCTCGGCCGACCCGACGATCCTGCTGGTGCCCGCCAACGCGCCCTGGAAGACGCTCAAGGAGCTGATCGACGACGCGCGGGCGCAGCCCGGCAAGATCAGCTACGCCTCGTCGGGCGTCTACGGCACGATCCACACCTGCTTCGAGATGCTCGCGCAGGCCGCGGACGTGAAGTTCCTCCACGTGCCGTACAAGGGCGGCGGACCGGCGATGGTCGCGCTCCTCGCCGGCGAGACGAACCTCGGCGCGCAGTCGCCCGGCGTCGCGAACGCGCACCTCAAGGCGGGCAAGATCCGTATGCTCGGCTCGTGGGCCGGCAGCCGCACGCCCGCGCTGCCCGACGTCCCGACCATGAAGGAGCAGGGGTTCGACGTCGAGTTCTACATCTGGGCGGGCGTGTTCGCGCCGGCCGGTCTGCCGCCGGACGTGGCCGAGAAGCTTCGTGCTTCGATCCGCCAGGCGGTCCAGGACCCGGAGTTCAAGACCGCGATGGCCAACGTCAACACGCCGATCAACTTCCTCGAGGGCGCCGAGTTCGACCGGTTCGTGGACGACCGACACGAAGCGGCTCGCGGCGGTGGTGCAGAAGATGGGCAAGACGGAGTAGCGAACAGATGAAAATCGTCCGATTCACTGCCGACGGCGTCACGCGCGTCGGCGCGCTCGAGGGCGACGCCGTCGTCGAGCTCCCGGGCTTCCGCGACACGCAGGAACTCGATCGCCGGCGGCGCGGCCGCGCTCGAGGCCGCGCGCAAGGCCGTCGCATCGGGTACCGGCCGCCGGCCGCTCGCGAGCGTCAGGCTCGCGGCGCCGATCGTGCCCTCGACGGTCCTCTGCAGCGGCTCGAACTACACCGACCACAACAAGGAGAAGGCGAACACGCCGATCTCCGGCAAGGAGCCGGAGTTCTTCGTGAAGACCGCCGACTGCGTGATCGGGCCGGGCGACACGATCATCCACGACGAGCGGCTCTCGAAGAAGCTCGACGCCGAGACCGAGCTCGCGATCGTGATCGGCAAGGCCGGGCGGCACATCCCGGTCGAGCGCGCGCTCGAGCACGTCTTCGGCTACACGGTCGCGAACGACGTGACCGCGCGCGAGCGGCAGGTGCGCCGGAACGAGCAGGGCTTCACCTGGTACGAGGTCGGGCGCGGCAAGGCGTTCGAGACCGCGTGCCCCCTCGGCCCGTGCATCGTCACCGCCGACGAGATCCCGGATCCGCAGCAGCTGCGGTTGCGCACGCGCATCAACGGCGAGCTGCGGCAGTCGGCCTCGACCGGCAACATGATCTTCTCCTGCGCGCACCTCATCCATTTCTTCTCGATCAGCTTCACGCTGAAGCCGGGCTTCGTGATCCTCACCGGCACGCCCGGCGGCACCGCGTGGTCGACCGACCCGGAGCTCGGCGGCAAGTGGGTCGGCGGCGACGGCAGCGAGACGCTGGTACCGGCGAAGGGCTACCTCAAGCCGGGCGATGCGATCGAGAACGAGCTGGAGAAGATCGGGGTGCTGCGGAACACGGTCGGTACCGCCTAGCGCCGCGGCGGGGTCGCCTCACCTGATCCCGAGCATCCGGTCGAGCGAGACGGGACCCGCTCCCCGCCCGACGAGGTAGAGCAGCAGCGCGGCCCAGGAGAGATGGGTCGGCCACGCGTCCGGGTAGACGAAGATCTGGATCACCGCGGTCATGCCGAGGAGCGCGAGCGCGGAGACACGCGTGAACAGGCCGAGCACGAGCAGAACCGGGAAGAGGTGCTCGGCGTAAGTCGCCAGATGCGCCGCGAGCGCGGGCGCGAGCAGCGGCACCTTGTACTCGTCCGCGAACAGGGCGATCGCGTTCTCGCTGACGGTCAGCCAGCCTTCCACCTTCGTGCGGCCGGACATGAAGAAGATCCCCGCGACCGCGACGCGCGCGGCGAGCGCGATCAGGGAATGACCGATCCAGCGATCGAGCGCATCCGCGATGCGATTCCACGCGGCGCGCACGCCGGTCGGGCCGCTCGGGGCGGCGGTCGTCGCAGTGGTCATTCGAGCTCCTGGGGTTGGCGATCGGGGACGTCTACGCGCCCGAAGGCGCCGGCCTCGAGCAATTGCGCCATGAGGCGCGCAAGGTCGGTCTCCGTGCTCACGGCAAGCGCGGCCGCCGCTGCATCCGCGAGCGTCCGGCCGGCCGCGCACGCTTCGAGAAAAGCGCACGTCCCGGCGTCGAGCTCGACGTGCTCGACCGCGGCGCCCGGGCGCACGATCAGCACGCCCTCGCCATGCCACGCGATGCTCGCCGTCGTCGGCGACATCCGGGTAGCGGTTGCTTCGCCAGATCGTCACGATCGGCTGCGCGTCGAACCACGCCCAGCGGGCAGACGCGTGCGGCCGCAGCGCCGTTCGCGCGAGCTCGTCCCGCGCGAGGCGCGCGACCGTGGCGGCGGTCGAGCGGCGGTTCGTCGTGCGCGGTATGCGCCTCGGTCCAGAACCGGTCGAGGCGCGCGACGCCGGGCAGGTAGGGCAGATCGGCCGCGGGTGCGAACGCGGCGAGGAAGCCGACGAAGTCAGCGCCGTAGTCGGCGAGCGTCGGGTGCCGGGGCAGGTTCGAGCGCGCGTAGAGCGCGGCGGCCGCCCGGAACCATTCCTCGCCGACCAGCCGCGCGATCGACGGGTAGTTCGCCTGGAGGGCGTCGATGCAGCCCTTCATCACCGTGTTGCGGTAGACGGCGAACGCCGGCTGCGCGGCGAGGCGCGCGATCTCCGGGGCGATGCCGGCCGCGGCGCAATCCTCGACGAGGAGCGCGCGCGCGAACTCGTCCTGGAACCGCTGCAGCGGCCCCGCTGCGCGCGCGCCGGTCACGCCGCCTCCCGCAGCGGCGCGCGGAGCACGCCTTGGGCGCGCTCGCGCTCGGCGAGGAGCGACTCGAACGCCGGGAGGTTGTCGTCGCGCTCGATCAGCGTCGGCCGCGGGCCGATGCGCGCGATCAGGCGCTCGTAGAGCGTCCACACCGCCGGATCGACCGGCGCATCGTGCGAGTCGACGAGGAGCGCCGGCCCGAGCGCGGGATCGGCCGAGTGGCCGGCAAGATGGATCTCCTCGACGAGCGCGCCGGGAAAGGCGTCGAGGCAGGCCTCGGCGGAGAGGCCGAGGTTCCGCGCCGAGACGAAGACGTTGTTGACGTCGAGCAGCAGCCGGCACCCGGTGCGCCGCGCGAGCGCCTCGAGGAACTCGATCTCGTCCCACTCGTGGCCGGCGATGGCGAGATAGTGCGACGGGTTCTCGATCGCGATCGGCCGGCCGAGCGCGTCCTGCACGCGATCGACGTTGTCGGCGATCCGGGAGAGCGCTTCGTCGGTGCGCGGGAACGGCAGCAGATCGGGGCGGTACGCGCTGCGCCACGTCGACCACGCCAGGTGCTCGGAGACGAGCGCGGGCTGAACGCGCCGGACCAGCGCGCAGAGGCGGCGTAGATGGGCGGCATCGGGCTTCGCAGCGCCGGCGAGCGAGAGCGCGACCCCGTGCAGCGCGACCGGATGCCGCGCGCGGATCGCGTCGAGCCAGGCGAGCCGGGGCCCGCCCTCGACCATGTAGTTCTCGGGATGGACTTCGAACCACAGCCCGTCCGGGGCCGCGGCGAGCGCCTTCTCGTAGTGCTGGGGCTTCAGGCCGAGCCCGGCGGTCAGTGCACTCGTCATGTCGTTGCGGTTCGGCCGCCGGGGCCGTCCGACCCCGGCGGCCGGCGATGCCGCGTTACGGGTTCCAGGTGAAGGGGTAGTCGTGGCGGGGTTCCCTGGCGCTGCTTGCCTGCGTGTCGGCCTGGTAAACGGTGCCTTCCGCCTGTTTCCAGCTGCGGAGCTCGTTTCCGGAGAGCTCGAGGGTCGGGGTGGCGGCTGCGGCGGTCGTGCCGAGCGTCAGGGCTAGGGCGATGAGGATACGTGTCATGGTGTTGCTCCTTCTGGTTGCGAATGCGGGCGCGCCGGGGTCAGGCAGATCGCGCCCGCGAGAAACATCAGCGCTCAGCTCTTGACTTCGGTGAGCGATCCCATGCCCGTCGGCGTCTTGATCGACGTGCAGGTGCCCTTGGCGACGTACTTCCAGCTGTTCTTCTGGTAGTCGACCTTGGACGTGCCGGCGCAGGTCGTGCCGGGGCCGGCGGCGCAGTCGTTCTTGCCGGCTTGCGCGATGCCGTAGCAGCGCTCCTTTTCGCCCTTGATCGAGGCACCCTTGTCCTGGGCGAGCGCGGCGCCGGAGGCGAGCGCGGTGAGGGCGAAGGCGGTGACTGCGAGCGTGGTGCGATTCATCGGCGAGACTCCTTCTCTTGGTTGGGGAGGACCGCACCCGCATGCGGCGCCGGAACTGCGCCCCGGCGAGCCGGTCTGCAAGCTAGTTCGCTCGGACCCGGCGGCCGGTTACAAGCGCAGGCACAATTCGGCGCCGGGCCGCTCCCGCGGCAACGCGGTCGGCAACCGCGTCCTTGGCCGCCGTGCTTTTTCACCGCCGCTGTAACCAGCGCGACCATTCCGACGAATAAGCGAGAAGAGGACCGTTTGAGCACCAGCGAGGATCGACTCAAGGACCTCCTCGTTCGCGGGCTCGCAGGCGACGCCGCGGCCTATCATGGCTTCCTGAGGGACCTGAGCGCCCACTTGCGGGCGTTCCTCAGACGACGTCTTTCGGGCATGCCGGACGAGGTGGAGGACCTGGTGCAGGAAACGCTGCTGGCCGTGCACAATCAGCGCCACACCTTCGACGCGGCGCAGCCGCTGACGGCGTGGGTGCATGCGATCGCCCGGTACAAGCTCGTTGACCTCTTTCGTCGCCGCTCGCGGCGTGAGCTCTTGACCGAGCCGCTCGACGACGAGCACGACGTGCTGTCGTCGGCGGACGCGGACGCGGCCGAAGCGCGCCGCGACCTGGCGCAGCTGCTCGACGCGCTCCCGGAACGGCAGCGCATGCCGATTGTCTACGTCAAGGTGCAGGGCCTGTCGGTCGTCGAGGCCGCGCGTCTGACCGGGATGTCGGCATCGGCGGTGAAGGTCGCGGTGCACCGCGGCCTGAAGGCGCTCGCAGCGAAGATCAGGGACGCAGGATGAAGACCGACGAGCTCGTGACGTTGCTCGCGACCGGCGCCGGGGCGGTCGATCCGCGCGCGCCCGCACGGCGCTGTGCTGCGGCCGTCGCTGCGGGCGTCTTGGCCGCCGCGGTCATGATGGCCGCGTGGCTGGGCGTGCGCGGAAGTCTGGCGCAGGACGTGGCCCTGCCGATGCTCTGGATCAAGTTCGCGTTCGTCGCGTGGCTCGCCGTCGGCGGCTGGATCGCCGCCATGCGGCTTGGGCGGCCCGGCGCGACGCTGGCCGGCGTCCCGGTTGCGCTGATCGCGCCGGTACTCGCGATGTGGATGCTCGCAGCGGTCGCGTTGAGCGGCGCCGACGCTCCGCAGCGCGCCGAGCTCTTCCTCGGACAGACGTGGAACACGTGCCCGCTGAACATCGCGGTGCTCTCGGTGCCGGTGTTCGCGGCGGCGCTGTGGGGCATGAAGGGCTTCGCGCCGACGCGGCCGGCGCTCGCGGGCGCCGCGGCCGGACTCTTCGCCGGCGCCGCCGGTGCCGTCGTCTACACGTTCCACTGTCCGGAGCTCGCGGCGCCGTTCCTCGGGACCTGGTACGTGCTCGGCATGCTGATCCCGACCGCGCTCGGCGCGGTCATCGGACCGCTCGTGCTGCGCTGGTGATTTTCTCGCGCCGGTCGCCCCGGGCCGGCGGCCGGCCCGCGGTCAGCGCAACAGCTCGAGGATCGGCGCGTAGCCCTCGTCCCTCAGCGCCGGACCCCGCAGCGCAAAGAGCTCCCGCGACCCCTTGCAGCCGTGACCCTCGAGGAGCCGGTTCATGAAGTTGAAGAGGCACGTGGTGAGTACCGCATCGTGCAGCGCCCGCTCGCTCCAGCCCGCCGCGAATACCGCATCGGCATCCGCCTGCGTCATCTTCGCGGGCGTGAGCGTGAGCTTCCTCGCGTACGCGAGGATCGGGCGCATCCGTGGGTCGATCGGCGCCGCATCGAGGTCCGTGAGCATGGTCTCCATCGCGCCGTCCGCCAACCCGAAGGCACGCGCCGTCTCGGCGTGGACGCCGTAGCAGTACTGGCAGGCATTCAGGCCCGACACGTACGCCGCGATCAGCTCGTGCTCGGCGGGCGTCAGCGGGGAGTCGGTGCGCATGAGCGCGGTATGCATCTCGATGAGATGCCGGCCCACCGGCTTGTTGTACTGCAGGATGTGGCGCACGCCGGCGTCTGCGGGGAGCGACGGAAAGAATGGCACGACGGTGCTCCTTCAAAGCGGCGGCTCATCATGCCACGCACGAGTCGCGCTGACCGACTGTTCGGGGCGTCCACAGCGCCTTACGGCGTCAGGGCTTGATCGCCTCGGCGGCGAGCGCCTCGAGCGCTTTCTTGAGATTCGGCACCACCGCGCAGGTCGGCGCGCCGTGGCGCGCGGCGAGGTACGCCGGCTCGTTATAGGCGAGCCACACCTGCCCCCCCTCATCCTGCCAGGCGAGTGCTTTCAGGGGCAGGTCGATCCCGGCTGACTGCGCGCACTCCATGAACGGCGTTCCGCCCTGCGGGTTGCCGAAGACGACGAGCTCCGTCGGGCGCAGCGTGCGCCCGATCTTCTGGGCGCCGGCCGCATGGTCGACGCGCAGGAAGATCACCAGGTTCCGGGCCTTCGCTGCGGCCTCGAGGCGGTCGATCGTCGCGTTCACGGGATGCGGACTCTTGACGGCCGTGAGGCCGTCCGCGGCGTGTGCGGGTGTAAGCGTAGTGAGGGGAAGCGCGAGCAGGGTGGCAAGCAGGGTGTGGCGCATCGGAGGTCTCCGTTGGCTTGAGGGAATCGGCTGGCGCGAGCGCCCCGGCTCAGGCTTCGCCCCGGGCCGGATAGTTCTTGCTGACGGCGAAGTCGATCGCCTGGGCGATCTCGGGGAAGTGCGGGCGCGCGAACGGCATCGTCGAAATCGACGCCCAGTAGAGCGTGCGGTCGGGCTTGACCAGGAAGAGGCCCGGCTCGGCGAAGAGCGGCGGCTCCTCGACGCCGGCGGAGGTCATGCCGCGGCTGGTCGAAACGTACAGGCCCCACTCGCGTGCCTTCTCGATCGGGACGCCGTAGCCGACGGTCAGACTCGTCAGGCCCCACAGGTTCTTCGCCTGCTCCGCCCGGTCCTTGCTGTCGGTGCTGGTGATGACCGTTGCGACGCCCCGGTTGTCGAACTCGCCGATCATGCCGTTCAGCTCGGTCAGGTAACGGCGGCAGATCGGGCAGTGCAGGCCGCGGTAGAAGACGACCATCGTGAAGTGCTGCGGCGTCTGCGCGGCGAGCGACCAGCGGCCGCCGTCGAGGGTATCGAACGCCAGTTCGGGCGCGGGCTGGCGGGGTTTGATCGGCACGGCGCTCTCCTTGGTTACGGACTGAACAGTTCAGAACTGGCGAAAAAAAATCACCGGCCGAGGCAGCGCAGCATCACCGCCGCGATGTCGTCGAGCACTGCGCGGTCGGGATTCGCCTTCCCCACGAGACGCAGGCCCTGGATTCCGGACGTCAGAAACCGGGCGAAGGCCCGCGGATCGGCCGCGGCGTCGATCTCCCCGCGCGCCTGCGCCCGAGCGAGCGCGTCGCGGAACGCCGTCTCGATGCGCCCGAGGCTCCGCCGCACGTGCGCGGCGGTCTCCCGGTCGCCGCGCGCGAGCTCGGCCGCGCAGTTGCCGATGAAGCAGCCTCGCCGACCAGGGCCGGCAACGATGTCGTCGATCAGCTGGCCCAGGAACCCGGCGATTGCTTCTCGGACCGGAATCGGCCGGGCGAGTGCATCGTTGATGCGCTGCGCTGTTGCCTCCTCGTAGCGCTCGAGCGCACGCAGGTAGAGCGCGCGCTTGTCGCCGAAGGCGGCGTACAGGCTCGAGCGGCCGAGCCCGGTGGCGTCGCACAGGTCGTCGAGCGAGGCCGACTCGTAGCCCTTCGCCCACATGACCTGCAGCGCGCGGTCGAGCGCGGCGTCGACGTCGAATTCTCGCGGGCGGCCCATGGCGTGTTGAACGGAGCGTTTCTGTACTATACAGTCCGGAACGGGCCGGGACAACCTCGGTCCGGACCGCCGAGCGACAAGACCAAGGAGCCTCCGATGGACCAACGTGCAAGACCCGCGCCGCGCCTCGCGCCGCTCGCGCCCGCCCCCGCGCTGAAGAACGAGTTCGCCGCGTACGAAAAGTCGCTCGGCTTCGTGCCGAACAGCGTGCTGATCATGCAGCGCCGGCCGAAGCTGGTGCAGGCGCTCGCGCAGCTCGCCGCGGCGGTGTGGGACCCCGAGTCGACCGTGGACCGCGGGTTCAAGCGCCTGCTCGCGCACTTCGCGAGCCGCGCCGCCGGCTGCCAGTACTGCATGGCGCACACCGCCGGCGGCGCGCTGCGCCTCGGCGTGAGCGAGGCGAAGCTCGCCGCGCTGTGGGAATACCGGACGAGCCCGCTGTACAGCGAGGCCGAGCGGCTCGCGCTCGATTTCGCGCTCGCCGCGGCCGCCGTGCCGAGCGATGTCACTGACGAGCTCTTCGCCGCCATGCGCGCGCACTGGACCGACGACCAGATGGTCGAGATCGTCGGCGTCATCTCGCTCTTCGGCTTCCTGAACCGCTGGAACGACACGATGGCGACGCCGCTCGAGGCGGAGCCGATCGAGGTCGGCGAGCGTTTCCTGGCGAAGGGCGGCTGGACGTACGAGAAGCACGCCCGCGCCATAGGGAGGGCCGACTGAACCCGCCGCTTGGGCGAACCCCCCGTCGATGGTAGATTCCGCGGCGAGGAGGACGACCAGATGAAGATGAAGACGTTCGCTTGCACGCTCCTGTGGTGCGCCGCGATGCTCGGCGGGCAGACCGCGCTCGCGCAGGCCTTTCCCACCCGGCCGGTCACGATCGTGGTGCCGTATCCGCCGGGGGGGCTGATCGACATCGTCGCGCGTCAGATCCAGCCGCGGCTGCAGACCGAGCTCGGCCAGTCGGTCATCATCGAGAACCGCGCCGGTGCGGGCGGCAACGTCGGGGCGGAGGCGGTCGCACGCGCGACGCCGGACGGCCACACGCTGCTCCTCGCCAACCCCTCGCTCGCGATCAGCCCGCTCATCTATCCGAAGCTCAACTACCGCCCCGAGGATTTCGCCCACATCGGGCAGTACGGGACGGTGCCGAACGTCCTGGTGGTGAATCCCTTGGTGCCGGCGAAGAACGTCGCGGAGTTCATCGAGTACGTCAAGAAGAACCCGGGGAAGCTCAACTACGCTTCGCCCGGCTACGGCACCTCGCCGCAGATGTCCTCGGAGCTCTTCAAGGCGATGACCGGCACGTTCGTCGTGCACATCCCGTTCCGCGGCAGCGGGCCGGCGCAGGCGGCGATGCTCGCGAACGAGACGCAGATGATGTTCGACAACCTGCCGCCGCAGCTCGCCCACATCCGCTCGGGCAAGGTGCGCGCGCTGGCGGTGACGAGCCTCACGCGATCGAACGTGCTACCCGATCTGCCGACGCTGGACGAGGCCGGCCTGAAGGGCTACGAAGTGACCGCCTGGTTCGGGCTCGTCGCGCCGCCCGCGACGCCGCGGCCGGTGGTGATGCGGCTCAACGAGGCGCTCAACAAGACGACGCAGGACCCGAAGGTGCGCGAGACGCTCGTCGCCGGCGGCGCGACCGTCATCCAGGGCACGCCGGAGCAGTTTCGCGACTTCATCAAGGGCGAGACGGTCAAGTGGGCGCCGATCGTGAAGCGCGCGAACATCGTGCCGGACTGAGCGGCGGCGGGGACGGGGCGCTCGCATCCTCGTCGGGCGGCTCTTCGTAACCGCCGTCGTCGTCCTCGTCCTCTTCCTCGTCCTCGAACTCTTCGTCGTCGTCCGGGGGCTCGCGATACGCGACCCCCGGCAGACGGCCGCGAAGCCTCGACAGTCGCACGGCTCGCTCCTTTCGCCGGCTATTTCGCGCCGGCCTTCTCCAGGATCTCGACCATCTCCCGGTAGCCCGCGCCCGCGCGCGAGCGCGAGCGGAGTCGTGCCGCGCCCGTCGGCGAGATTCGGGTTCGCGCCGGCGGCAATTAGCGCACGCAGCGTCTCGGTGTGGCGTTTGCCGCCGTCGCCGAGGACGATCGCCTCGATGAGCGCCGTCCACCGCAGGTTGTTCACGTGGTCGAGCGGCGCGCCGGCGGCGATCAGGACCGTCACCACCTCGTCGTGGCCGAGGTGCGCGGCCGCGATCAGCGCGGTGCCGTCGTAGGGGCTGGTGACGTTCTTCGCGCTCGCCCCGCCTTCGAGCGCCACCTTCAGCATCGGCACGTCGTCGGCGACGGCTGCGATCGTCACGATGTCGTAGCGCTGCGCGTCGAGCGCGTTCGGGTTCGCGCCGCGCTTCATCAGGACGCGCGCGGCCTCGTACTGCTTGCGGTAGGCGGCGACGTGGAGCGGCGTGCGGCCGTTGCCGTCGCGCAACTCGCGGTTGGCGCCGGCGGCGACGAGCCGCTCGACCTCGGCGACGTTGCCGGCCGCAGCCGCGGCGTGAAGGCCGGTGTACGCGCGGACTTCCGGCTCGGTGGGCGGGATCTGCGCGAGCGCCTGCATGCTTGCGGCGGCGACGAGCGCGGCA
Organism: uncultured beta proteobacterium; assembly: GCA_963762785.1. GTDB lineage: Bacteria > Pseudomonadota > Gammaproteobacteria > Burkholderiales > SG8-39 > DATEDA01. The sequence goes on along the minus strand of CAVXND010000092.1, from coordinate 42,964 downwards.
CCGAGCTGAAAACGGGCGACCATGCGCTACTCGAGCGGGATGCCCGCCTCGCGCACGAGCTTTCGCCACAGCGCGAGGTCGTCCCGGTTGATCTCCAGCAGGCGCTCGGGCGTCGAGCCCGCCGCGGCATAGCCGTAGCCCTGCAGCTTCTCGAGGACGTCGGGGCGCTTGAGCGCCGCGTTGATTTCCTTGTTGAGCCGCTCGACGATCTCGCGCGGCATCTTCGGCGGGCCGAACATGCCGGCCCACTGGCGCACGGTGACGGCCGGCGCGCCCGCTTCGACGATGGTCGGAACGTCGGGCAGCAGCGGGCTGCGCTGCTCGAGCAGCACCGCCAGCGGCCGGAGCCGCCCGTCCTTGGCGTAGGAGACGGCGGTACCGGTGCTCAGGAAGGACGACTGCACGCGCCCCGCGAGGATGTCGGGATTGAGCGGCCCTTCGCCCTTGTAGGGGACGTGCACCATGCTGATGCCGGTCGAGGCCATGAGCTGCACGTTGTAGAGAATGGAGAGCGGGTTGCCGGTGCCGTAGTTGAGCTTGCCGGGGTTGGCGCGCGCGTAATCGACGAATTCCTTCAGCGTCGTCGCCGGCACCGCGGGATGCACGTAGAGAAACACCGTCGCGCGCCCGACCAGCGATATCGGCGTGAAGTCGGCGAGCGGATCGTAGGGCGCCTGCTTGCGCAGCGCGACCGCGGCGGTCATCGCGCTGTTCGAGGCGAACATGAGCGTGTAGCCGTCGGCCGGGAGCCGGGTCACCTGCTCCGCGGCGATCGCGCTGTCGGCGCCGGGCCGGTTCTCGACCACCACCGGCTGGCCCATCTGCTCTGCGAGCGCGGCGCCCATGATGCGCGTGGTCGGGTCGGCCGAGCCGCCGGGCGGGAAGCCGACGATGAGGCGGATGGGTTTGACCGGGTACTGCGCAACCGCGGCGCCGGCGGCGGCAGTCAGGACGAGCGCCAGCGCGATGTTCAACCAACGGTACATGGAGGCCTCGCGAGTCGAGGGCATGCGACGGCGAAGGAGGCGGGACGGCGCGCGCGGCGCGACCCACGCGCCCCGCGCCGCCTCGCCGGTTCTAGTAGCTGACTTTCTTCAGGTCCTTGAAGTACTGCGGGTGCGTCTGCTCGACCTTCTTCATGTAGTCGGTGAGCACGACGGTGTTGAGCGCGAGCTTCTTGTCGGCCGAGCCCGACCCGAGCCGGATCAGGTCGTTCTGCGCGGCGTCGAACGCCTGCATGCTCGCCTTCGAGATGCGCGGGTCGTAGTTGATGTGCCTGACGGCCTTCTTGGCGATGGCGACGTCGACGCCCGGCACGACCTTGGCGAAGATCTCGATCGCCTCGTCGCGGTTCTGCCGTACCGCCTGCGCGGAGGCCGCGAGGCCGATCGCGAACTTCTCGACGAGGTCCGGCTGGGCCTTGATTACCGAGTCCTGGAACGTCGACACCATCATGTAGGCCATGTACCCGCCGCCGCGCTTGACGACGTAGGAGCCGGGTACCTTGTCGAGGACGAGCGTGTTCCACGGCTCGAGCGATACCACCGCGTCCACCTTGCCTTCAGCGAGGCTCGGCACCAGCGCCGGGTTGCTCGTGATGTTCACCAGTTCGACGTCGCCGGGCTTCAGCCCCGCCTTGCTGAGCGCGAACTTGAGGTACTCGTCGGGCGTCTGCTCGAACCACACCCCGACCTTCTTCCCCTTCAGGCTCTTCACGTCGCCCGCCTTGATGCCCGAATCCTTGCGCGCGATGATCGCGAGCGGATCGTCGGCGTTCGACCGGGTCGCGTCGTTCATCGCCAGCGCGAACACGCTCACCGCCTCGCCGCCCTGGCGGCCCTTGATGAAGGTCGTCACGCTCATGTTGCCGCCCTGCACCTCGTTCGCCTTGAGCGCCTTCACGATCTCGCTGCCCGACTTGACGATCTTGAGCTGCACGTCGACGCCGTGCTGCTTGAAGATGCCCTTCTCCGCGCCGACGATCATCGGCAGGTGGCCGAGGTTGTCGACGATGACGAATTCGAGCTTCGGCGGGGTCTGGGCCGGCGCGCCGAGCGAGACGAGGCCCAGCGCGGCGAAGAGCAGCAACGCACGTTTAGAGTTCTGCATGTCCTTCCCTCCTTTGTGAACCGGTCAGGCGGCGAGCGGCCCGACGGCCTGCTCGAGCAGCGACCAGGCCTTCGTTCCGAGCTCCCGCTTCCACCGGCGGTAGAAATCGCCCGACAGCGCGCGCCGGAAGCTCGCGACGTCAGCGGCGTTGAAGACGAGCCCGCGCTCGCACTCGAGCTTCGTCTTCAGCTCGAGGTTGAACCGGTCGGTGTACGCGCGCTGGCGCTCGATGTGCCTCGCCACCGCGCGGTTCACGATCTCCTGCACCCGCTCGGGGAGCCGGCGCCAGAAGCCGAGGTTCCCGATCAGGTTGAACCCCGACCACATGTGGCCGGTGAGGCTCACGTACTTGCACACCTCGTACAGCCGGTTCACCTCGGTGATGACGAGCGGGTTCTCCTGGCCGTCCACCCTGCGTTCGCGCAGCGCGCCGTAGAGCTCGTCGATGTTGATCACGACCGGCGCCGCGCCGAGCGAGCGGAAAAGATCGTCGAACATCCGTCCGGCCGGGATCCGCATGCGGTAGCCGGCGAGGTCGGCCGCCGTGCGCACCGGCCGGTCGATCGACACGATGTGGCGGAAGCCGTTCTCGAGCACGCCGTGGCGGAAGCCGTGGATGCCCTTCGCCGCCATCTCGTCGCGCAGATGATCGCCGAGCGGGCCCTGCATGACGCGATGGACCTGGGCGTGGTTCTCGAACGCGAACGGCAGCCCCTGGATCTCGGCGACCGGCACCACCTGGCCGATGATCCCGCCCATCAGCGTCATGAACTCGAGCTCGCCCGCGACGAGCATCGCGAGCGCGGCCGGATCGGAGCCGGCGACGCCGCCGTTCCGCGGGTGGACGGCGATCGCGAGCTCGCCATCGGTCTCGCGCGCGACCTCGTCCCACAGCGCCACGAGGAAGCCGTGGGTGTGGCTCTCCTCGGGCTGGTTGTGGAACTGGCGGCCGGTCCAGCGCGCGCGGACGGCGGGCGCTATGCCAGGGCTCATTGGACTATGCGGCCTTGCGCGCGGCGCCCTCTGCGGCGTAGGTGATCAGGAGGTCGCCCACGCCGTCGACGTGGCCCTCGAGCCTGTCGCCCGCCTTGCACGGACCGACGCCGGCCGGCGTGCCGTTCAGGATGAGGTCGCCCGGCTCGAGCGCGACGAACTGCGAGAGGTAGGCGATCGTCTCCTCGACCCGCCAGATCTGCTGGTTGAGGTCGCCCTGCTGCTTCACCTCGCCGTTCACCTTGACCCAGATCGCGCCCTTGTTCGGGTGGCCGATCTTCGCCGCCGGCACGAGCGCGCGTGACCGGGCACGACTGGTCGAAGCTCTTGCCCATCTCCCACGGGCGCTTGAGGTCCTTCGCCTGCTGCTGCAGGTCCCGCCGCGTCATGTCGAGGCCGACGCCGTAGCCGAACACGTGCTCGAGCGCCTTCGCCACCGGAACATTGATTCCGCCCTTGCCGATCGCGACCACGAGCTCGATCTCGTGGTGGAGATCCTTGGTCATCGCCGGGTAGGGGAGGGTCGAGCCGCTCGCGACGACGGCGTCGGACGGCTTCTGGAAGAAGAACGGCGGCTCGCGGTTCGGGTCGTGGCCCATCTCGCGCGCGTGGTCGGCGTAGTTGCGGCCGACGCACCAGATGCGGCGCACCGGGAAAGTCGAGTCGGTGCCGGCGACGGCGATCGCGGGCTGTTTCGGGGCGGGGATGACGTAGCTCATGGGAAGTCTCCGGGAGGATCGCGGGCGAAACTTTACCCTGATTCCCCTCGCCCGGGACCCTGGCGTCGCCGGCGTGCAAAAGTGCACGCGCGCGCGGCGCGGCCCGGGCTCAGGGGTTTTCCCGGCCACTTCTCGGGGACGCCCCGATTCCCGCCGGCCGGCATCGCGTGAACAATCCGCCCCTCGCCCGTGGGAATCGAACACGGGATCGAACAAGGCAGGGAGAAGCGGCACGCGCGACCGGGACCGCGCCAGCCGCGAGGGGTGGGGGAGTCGTCCAGTCCCGGGCTGCAGCCCGCAGGCGCAACGGTTGCGCCTGCGGGCCGCGGATTCAACTCCGGAGAACGTGACATGACCGCCACCGTCGTCGCCGCCATCCTCTGCATCGTCGTCGCGCTCGAGCTCGTGCGCCGCAGCCGGCGCCCCCGGCGAGCTCGCGTCGCGAAGCCGCGCCGCAGCCTGCGCTGACCGCGCGCGCGGTCCGCGTGCCCCGGCGCGCGCGCGATTGCCGCGGGTTGCGCCGTCGCGGATAATCCGCGCTCCATGGAGAACGCAGCGCCCGCGCTCCGTCCGCCCCGCGCGATCACCTGCCGTTCGCTCGCCTGGGGCTTCGCGCGGATCGGGCTCTCCGGCATCGGCGGGGTGCTGCCGTACGCGCATCGCACGATCGTCACGGAGGAGCGGTGGCTCGACGACCGCGAGTTCACCGAAGTGCTGAGCGTCGCGCAGCTCCTCCCGGGACCGAACATCGGCAACGTCGCGATCCTCGTCGGCACGCGGTTTCGCGGCGCGGCGGGCGCCGCCGCGGCGCTGGGCGGGCTCTTCGTCCCGCCGCTCCTCGTGTTCCTCGTGCTTGCGATGCTCTACCGTCAGTTCGCCGAGATCGCCTGGCTGAAGCGGATGTTCGTCGGCATCGGCGCCGCGGCCGCCGGGCTCATCCTCGGGATGGGGCTCAAGCTCGCGGTCGCGCTGCCGCGGAAGGCGTGGGCGGCGGCGATCGCGCTCGCCGCGCTCGGCGCGGCCGTCGTCTGGCGCATTCCGCTGCCGTGGGTGGTGCTGGGCCTCGCACCGCTCGGCATCCTGTGCGCGTGGCGGTGGCGCGGATAGATGGACAGCATCGGCGCCGATCCGGCCTGGGCGTTCGCCGCGCACCTCGCGCTGCTGTCGATCGTGTCGGTCGGCGGCGCGCACGCGATGCTGCCCGACATCTACCGCTTCGTCGTCCTCGAGCACGGCTGGCTGAGCGGGCAGGACTTCGCCGCGCTGGTGGCGCTCAGCCAGGCGGCGCCGGGGCCGAATGTGCTCGTCTCGGCGCTGCTCGGCTACCAGTTCGGCGGATTCGCCGCCGCGATCGCCGCGCCGGTCGCGTTCATCGTGCCGTCCTCGCTCGCGACGTACGCGTTCGCGCACTTCGATCGCCGCGGCGGCGGCGCGGCGTGGAAGGCGATCGCGCTGCAGGGCCTCGCGCCGCTCACCGTCGGGCTCGTCATCGCGAGCGGCATCGTGCTCGCGCAAGGGGTCGGCGCGGGGCCCGCGGGCTACGGGATCGCCGCAATCGTTGCGGCGGCGAGCGCGTTCACCCGCATTCACCCGCTGTGGTTCATCGCCGCCGCCGCGCTCGCCGGCCTCGTGATGTAAGCGCTGCCCGCGAGGGCTGCCGCGGACTTCATCCGGCCCCCGGCCCCGCGAATGGCGATTTCGCTGCCGATCGCAGTTCCTCGACGAAAAGCCGGGACCACCCGATAGCGGGGTCGGTCTATCGAGGGTCAGTCGCGGCTGATCCGCCGGGCGACGAACTCGCGCGGCACCCCGGTCTCGTAGCCGCCGACGGTCTGCATCACCATGCGGATCCGGTCGCCGTCCACTTCGCCGCGATAGCGATGCACGAACTCGATCTCCTTCTCGCCGATCGAGCCGCGGGTGCGGGTCTCGAACGCGATCGAATTGCCCTGCGCTTCGACCGACAGGATCCCGCGCGGGACGCCGAGGAAGCTCGCGCTGCCCGTCAGCGCGCCGGCGATCGAGTTGAAGCGGAAGCGCTCGGTCACCTTGCGGCGATCCCACTCGTAGAACACCTCGCCCTCCCAGGTGCCGGTGAAATCGGCGCTCGCGAGGGGCGGGGCCGGCGGCACGGGCGGCGTGCGCGAACCGCGGACGACCAGCTGCCAGCCGGCGATCGCCGCAAGAATCGCCACGACGCCACCTGTCACGATCCAGCGCCGCAGGTGTGCCGGTCGGGCCCCTGTGCCGCCCAGCGCCTGGATCAGGTCCGTCGCGTCGCGGTTGAAGCGGGCATCGGCCAGCGGCAGCGCCTGGCAGACGAGCAGCGGTCGCAGGTCGCCGGGCAGGTCCGCGGCATTCGGCATCGGCGTGTCGTTGACGAGAATCGGAATCACGCGCTTGCCCTGCCGCAGCGCTTCGGCCACCTCGAAGCGCACGAAGTCGCGCTCGTCGTCGAGCCGCCGCCGGCCGTCCGTGCTCGCCGCGGGGAGCCACTTCGGCCCGATCAGCACCAGCACGACATCGGCGACCTTGACGTTCTCCCGCAGCGCTGCGGTGAAGTCCTGGCCGGGCGGGATGTCGTCGATATCCATGAACACGCGCTCGGCGCCGAACGCCAGGCACAGCCGATCGTTCAGGCGACCGGCATGCGGCGCGCTGTCCTCGCGGCGATAGCTGATGAAGATCCGGGAAATGGCGATAGCGGGCTCCAGTCAGTCCCGGCAAAAGTCGCCCATTTCGCTGCCGCCGTCAGGACCTTCTTGCGGCGTCGGGCGGCACCGAGGCCGGCGAGCGCGAGGCCCGACAGCGCCAGCGAGCCAGGCTCTGGCACGGAATCATACCGTCCCGGGTTACGAGGCCGCCACCTGGTCGGCCGTCCTGGGACCGAGCGCGCTGCCGCGGGACATCGTCGTGCGCTGGAACGGGGAGATCGACCGCATCCTACAATTGCCGCATAGCCGGAGCGCCGGGGTCGTCAGTATCCAGGGAGAGAGCAGCATGTACGTCGCGAACACGAAGCGCCTGACCCTCGCGGGCGCGCGCCAGATGGCGGCCACCGCGATCGCGAAGGCCGAGGAAGCGAAGATCGCGATCACCGTCGCGATCGCCGACGCGGGCGGCAACCTCGTCATGCTCGAGCGGATGGACGGCGGCCGGTTCCACACCGTCCACTCGTCGACGACGAAAGCCGTTTGCGCCGCCTCGAACCGCCGCCCGACGACGATGCAAGGCGCGCAGGGCCAGGTGCTCGACACCACGCACGCGCTCGGGCTCGCGCTCGCTGCGGGCCCCGACCGCTGGACCGCGATGGAAGGCGGCTTCCCCGTTCTCGTCGACGGCGAGTGCGTCGGCGGCATCGGCGTCAGCGGCGGCGACTGGGAGACCGACGCGCGCATCGCAAAGGCCGCGGTCGAGTCGATCGGGGCGAGCTGGAAGTGAGCGCCGCGCCGCTCCGCGTCGCCTGCATCGGCATGGGCTGGTGGTCGGACGTGCTCGCCGACGCGATCGTGCGGTCGGGCAGATTGAAGATCGCCGCCTGCTACACGCGCTCGGAGGAGAAGCGCGCGAAGTTTGCGGCGAAGTACGCCTGCAACGCGGCGCCCAGCTACGAGGCGATCCTCGAGGACCGCTCGATCGAGGCGATCGTCAACACGACGCCGAACAACGTCCATCTCGAGACGACGCGGGCGGCTGCGGCTGCGGGGAAGCACGTCTTCCTCGACAAGCCGATCGCCAACACCGTGGCGGAGGGCCTCGCCATTGCCGCAGCGTGCCGGAAAGCCGGTGTGGTGCTCGCCATCGGCTACCAGCGCCGCCGCGAGAGCCAGTTCCGGTGGATCAGGAAGCAGATCGACGACGGCGTCTTCGGCCGGCTCGTCAACGCCGAAGCGAACATCAGCCGCGACCGCCTGGGCAAGATCGATCTCGGCTCATGGCGATACACCGCCGAGGGGATGCCGGGCGGCGTGATGCTGCAGATCGGCGTCCACTACACCGACGTCCTCGAGTACCTGCTCGGGCCGGTCAAGGCGGTGAGCGGAAGCCTCGCCCAGCTCGTCCTCCCGGGCGACAACCCGGACGTCGCGAGCCTCATCCTCGAGCACGAGAGCGGCGCGCTCTCGACGGTGAACGCGAGCTACGCGTCGGCCTCCGAGTACTACCTGATGAACGTGTACGGCAAGGAGGCGAGCGCCTACTACGACTTCCACCAGGGCCTGCGCTTCCTCAAGCGCGGTGCTGAGCGCTCGGAGCCGGTCGCGGTTTCGAAGATCGACGCGTTCGTGGACGAGCTCGAGGAGTTCGCCCGCGCTGCGCGCGGCGACGGCAAGCCGGAGATGGACGGCGAGGCGGCGACGCGCTCGCTCGCGGTCATCCGCGCGGGGATCGAGTCGGCGCGCACCGGACGCCGTGTGACGATCGCCGAGGTGCTGGCGGACAGGAAGGCCTAGGAGGATAGCGATGGGAGTCACGAGAAGAATTCTGCTGATCGTCTGCGCCGCGCTGCCTCTGTGCGCATTTGCGCAGGAGCCGCCGTTCCCGCAGCGCGGCAACGTCGAGATCACCGTGCTGTTCCCCGCCGGCACGTCGGCCGACGTCACCGCGCGCCTGCTCGCCGAAGGGATGTCGAAACAGCTCGGCCAGACCGTGCTCGTCGTCAACCGCCCCGGCGCGGGCGGGGCGATCGGCTACAAGTACGTCGCGAGCCAGAAACCCGACGGCTATTCCCTGGTGTGGAACTCGAACTCGATCTCGACCACGTATCACTCGGGCCAGCTCGCCTTCGACTACAAGGCGTTCGATCCCGTAGCACGGGTGCTGGTCGAGTCGCCCGTCGTCGCCGTGCGAGGCGACGCCAGATGGAAGACGCTCGGTGAGCTCATGGCCGACGCGAAAGCGCGCCCCGGCATCATCACCGTCGGCAATTCCGGCATCGGCAGCCATACGCACATTTCGTCGGTGGCGCTCTTCCATACGGCCGGCGTGACGATCGTCGACGTGCCCTACGCCGCGGCGCAGGTGGTGCCGAATCTGCTCGGCGGCCACGTCGACGTGCTCGTGCAGCTCCCCGGCGCGCTCGCCGCGCAGGTGAAGTCCGGCAACGTGCGCCTGCTCGCGACGATGATCCCCGCCCGCGACCCGGCGCTGCCCGACGTGCCGACGGCGAAGGAACAGGGCATCGACGTCTCGCTCGAGGCCTGGCGCGGGATTGCGGTCCCGCGCGGAACGCCGGGTCCGGCGATCGCCGCACTCGAGCGCTCGATCCGCCTGACCGCCGAGAGCCCGGAGTTCGCGCGGTCGGCCGAGAAGCTCGGCGTGCGCCCTGCCTACATGCCCGCGGCGGAGTTCGGCGAGCTGATCGCGAAGGAGGACGCCCAGCTCGCGCAGCTGATGACCCTGATCGGGCTGAAGAAGCAGTAGCCGTGGGCGAGGTCGTCCTCGGCATCGGCACGTCGCACTCGCCGATGCTGAACGCGACTGCCGAGGAATGGGCGCGGTTCGCGCCGCGCGACCCGACCCTCCAGCTCTTCGATCGCGACGGCGAGCCAACCACCTACGCCGCGCTCCTGGGACAGGCGGCGGGACGGTACGACGGCGAATGCACCCCGACGCGGTTCGCCGAGCGCCTGCGCGCCGCGCATTCGGCGCTCGACCGCCTCGCCGGCGAGATCGAGCGCACCCGGCTCGATGCGCTCGTGGTCATCGGCGACGACCAGAAGGAGCTCTTCCTCGACGACTGCATCCCCGCGCTCGCCGTCTACTGCGGGCGCACGATCGCGCACCAGATGCGGCCGCCGAAGCGGGAGTGGCCCGACTGGTTCGCGGCGATCCAGTCCCGCTACTACGTCGAGTCGGGACGCACCGAGTACCCAATCGACGCCGGGCTGGCGCGCCATCTCGCCGCGCACCTCGCGTCGAACGGCTTCGACGCGGCGACTTCGGACCGCCTCCCGCGCGGCGAGGGCGAAGGCCACGCTTTCGCGTTCGTGCACCGGCGGCTACTCCGCGACGAGGCGAAGCTCCCCATCGTTCCGGTGTTCCTCAACACTTACTATCCGCCGAACCAGCCGACGCCCGCGCGCTGCCACGCGATCGGGCGCGCGATCCGTGCCGCGGTCGACTCCTGGCCCGCGTCCGCGCGCGTCGGCGTGCTCGCGTCCGGCGGCTTGAGCCACTTCGCGATCGACGAGCCGTTCGACCGGGCGATCATCGACGCCTTCCGGTCGAACGATGCGGCGGCGCTCGCCGCACTGCCGGTGAAAAAGCTCAACTCGGGCAACTCCGAGATACGGAACTGGATCGCCGCCGCCGGCGCGCTCGAGCGCCTGCCGCTCGCCTGGGCGGAGTACGTTCCAGCCTACCGGTCCCCGGCCGGGACGGGCACCGGCCTTTGCTTCGCGGCGTGGCGGACCTGAGCCCTTTGCTTCCCATGCGCCTGAGCGACTGCCACAACTTCCACGACTTCCGCGAGCTCGCCAGGCGGCGGCTGCCGGGCCCGATCTTCAACTACATCGACGGCGCGGCGGACGACGAGATGACCTATCGCCGCAACACGGCGAGCTTCGAGCGCTGCGACCTGGTGCCCAACGTCCTGCGCGGCGTGCGAGCGTCGATCTGTCGGTGACGGTGATGGGCCAGAAGCTCGCGGTGCCCTTCTACTGCTCGCCGACCGCGCTGCAGCGCCTGTTCCACCACGACGGCGAACGCGCGGTCGCGGCCGCGGCGTCGAAGTACGGGACGATGTTCGGCGTATCCTCGCTCGGCACGGTCAGCCTCGAGGAGCTGCGCAAGGCCTACGCGACGCCGCAGGTGTACCAGTTCTATTTCCACAAGGACCGCGGCCTCAACCGCGCCATGATGCAGCGCGCCAAGGAGGCGGGCGTCGACGTGCATGATGCTGACCGTGGACAGCATCACCGGCGGCAACCGCGAGCGCGACCTGCGCACCGGCTTCTCGATTCCGTTCAGGCTCACGCTCGGCGGCATGCTCGCAGTTCGCGATCAAGCCGATGTGGGGCCTGAACTACGTGACCCACGAACGCTTCAGGCTGCCCCAGCTCGACGAGCACGTCGACATGAGCGGCGGGCGCCATGTCGATCGGGCGCTACTTCACCGAGATGCTCGACCCTTCCATGAACTGGAACGACGTGGCCGAGATGGTGCAGGACGTGGAACGGGCAGTTCTGCCTGAAGGGCGTCATGTCGGTGGAAGACGCGAAGCGCGCGGCCGAGATCGGCTGCACCGGCATCGTGCTGTCCAACCACGGCGGCCGGCAGCTCGACGGCTCGCGCGCCGCGTTCGACCAGCTGGCGGAAATCGTCGACGCCGTCGGCGACCGGCTCGACGTGATGATGGACGGCGGCGTCCAGCGCGGCACGCACGTCCTGAAGGCCCTGTCGCTCGGCGCCAAGGCCGTGGGCGTCGGCCGCTACTACCTCTTCCCGCTGGCGGCCGCGGGCCAGGCCGGCGTCGAGCGGGCCCTGGGCCTGCATGCGGACGGAGATCGAGCGCGACATGAAGCTGATGGGCTGCACCTCGATCGGCCAGCTCTCGCGCGACAACCTGCGGTTCAGGTAGCCGGCGGCCGCGGCAGATAGCGCCGGTCCGACCACGTCAGCAGCCATTCCGGCCGGTACGCGACGAAGATCGCGGTCAGCATCCCGGTGAGCAGCGCCTCGCCCCACGCCATCAGCCAGTGCCCGAGCAGCAGCGAGGCGGCGTCGGCGGTCGCCGGAAGCGGGCGCACGAACGTCGCGAGCGCGCCGGCGGCCATCAGGGCGAGCGCCGTGCCGATGAAGCCGCGGCCGAGGATGTAAACGAAGAGGTGCGACGGCAGCCAGCGGCGGATCGCGATCCCGATCCCGAGCGCGAACGTCGCCGGCACCACGCCGTGCCACGCGGCGAGCTCGATCGCTTGCGCCGGCGACGCGCCGAGGAGCCACGCTCCGATCGCAGCGATCGCGAGCAGCGTCCACACGGCGAGCGGCCAGCCGAACATCAGCACGAGCAGACACGCGCCCGATAGTTGCAAGGACGGCCCGCCCGGCACGCGCAGCGTGCTCCAGGCCAGCGGCAGAATGACCAGCACCGCGAACCACGGCGCGCGCAGGGCTGGCTCGCGCAGCACCCCGAACGGCCGGAACCACAGCGCAAGACCGGCCGCGGCGGCGACGAGCAGAGCGGCGAGCGGCGGTACGGACTGCATCGACCGCCATGATGCCGGCGCGCCGCGCTGCGCGGCTTGACAGGGCGCAACTAACCTTCGGGCGCGAGCGCCGCGACGAGCGCGAGGTCGCCCGCCTTGACGCTCTTCGCGTCGAACCGCTTGGCTGCGGCGGCCATCCGGGTCAGCGCCTCCGCGATCGGCATCGGCGGCTTCTTGTCGCCCGGCTTGGTGCGGTGGAAGCGCACCGGATTGACGCGCGCGACCACGTAGGTGCGGAGGTAGGGCGATTTGAAGCCGCGCGCCTCGAGCGTCTTGACGATCTTGCGCACCTCCGCGTCGATGCCGCGCAGGCGGCTCGCGTAGCCCTCGCGCTCGCGCAAGCCGACCGGCAGCGTGCGCTCGGAGAAGCGGTCGACCTTCTTCAGGAACGGCCCGTACGCGCCGCCGGCGAACCGCGCGTCGTCCTCGTAGAGGATGCCGAGGGTGAGGAACTCGGCGGCTTCGAACTCCGCGGCGAAGTCCGTCTCCTTCGCGCGCGGCTGCCGCTTGGCGAGGTTGCGCGCCATGCGGATCACCTCGAGGCTGCGATCCTTGAGGTTGTGGGCCTTTTCGGTGTTGAGCGCGAGGATCCGGAACGCGAGCCGCTCGTCCGGCGACACCAGCGCCGAGATCTGCTTGAGCCCCAGCACCTTCGCCGCCGCGAGACGGTGACGGCCGTTCGGCGTCCACAGCCGGCCGTCCTCGCCGCGCACGACGATGATCGGGTCGAGGAACGCACCCGCCTCGTCGATCTTCTGCGCGAGCCGCTTCGTGTGCGTGGGGGAGAGGTCGCGCTGGAACGGCGTAGGCTGCACGGCGGCGAGCGGCAGCGCGGCGAGCAGCATGGCGCCGCCGGAGAGCGGCTCGCGGTAGGCGCCGATTGGCGCGCCCCCGGCAGCGCGCACCTCGGCGCTGAGCGACGCGACTTCGGGCGCGTCCAGCGGGAGCGCGATCTCGCCCGCGTCGAGCCCGCGCTTTTCCTTGCGCGGGGCCAGGCTCGTGCGGCGGCGGGGCGAGCGGGCGGTGGCCATCTTCCTGCGCTTTGCCTCGCCCCCGGTCAAGCCGTCGCGAAGCCTGCGACCCCGACGACGGCCCGCCGGTCCGTGCGCCGCGCGACGAGCGAGCGCGCATCCGCCGCCCGGCCCGCCTTCAGGTACGCGGCGATCAGCGTGTGCTCGACGAGATCGCGCTGCGCGCGGCTGCCGCCGATGCGCACCGTCTCGGGCAGGGCGAGCTCGAAGCACCGGATCGCGGCGTTCCAGTCGCCTTTCGCGTAGGCGCCGAACCCCTCGGCGATCGTCGGCACGACGCCGCCCGCGGGGAGCCGGCCCGCCGCGAGCCGCTCGCGCAGCTCGGCGACTAATCGTTCGAGCGTGGCGAAGTCGCCGTCGGCCACGCAGGCGACCGCGACGTGGACGTCCGCGAACGGCAGGCCGGCCTTGGGGAAGGACTTCAGCGCGTAGTCGTGGACCTCCCGCCACGACACCGGCCGGCGCTCGCCGTCGGCGAGCTCGGCGCGCCACAGGAACGCTGCCGCATCGGACACGACGTTGATCGGCGGTCCCCATGAGCCGCCCGGATGGACGCCGGCGCGGTACGCCTCCCACGCGCGCTCGACCTTCCCGAGCGCGAGCGCGGTAAGCGCGACGTGCCACGACAGGTGGCAGTGCAGCAGCCCGCGCCGGTCGAAGCCGGGCATCCAGCTTTCGAGGTAGTCGAGGGCCCGCGCCATCTCGCCCATCTCATGCAGCACGTGCACCCTGATGTGGGCGCCGTGCGCGTTGCGCGGGTTGGCGACCATGCTCGGCTCGATCAGGCGCCACGCTTCGTCCAGCCGCCCGCTCTCGCAGGCGGCGAAGGCGTGCACGCACCGGAACCACCAGTCGTCGCCGTAGTGCGGCGCGAGCTCGCACAGCAACCGGTACAGCTCCTCCTCCCGCTCCTGCCGGCCGCTGAACCCGATCAGGCCGAAGACGCCGGTCGCCGGCGCGAGCACCATCGCGTCGCGCGGCCACTGCGCCACGTGCTCGCGCGTCGCCGCGAGCGCGTCGACCGGCTTGCCCTCGAGGGGGAGCGCGACCGCATTGACGTGGCTCTGCTCGCGCGGGGTGGCGGCCTTCACGAGCTCCCGCGCCCGCACGGCGGCCTCGCGCGCCGGCTTGACGTCGGCGTCGAGGAAGAGCCCGCGCGCGAGGGCGATGTGCGCGAGGGCGAACGAGGGGTCGGCCTCGATCGCCCGGCCGAGGTGCTCCCTCCAGCCGGCCGTCGCGGAGAGGATGCAGTCGGCGCCCGCGACGTAGGCGGCGCGAGCGGATTCCGAGGACGAGGAAACGGGCAGTCCGTAGCGGTCGGCGAGCATGGCTCCTCCCTCGTGCGACGTTGACTGATGCGCCAATCGTAGCCGGGAAGCTTCGCTGCGGCCAGGCGCTCAGGCCCGCCGGGCGCTGCGCAGGAAGCCGAGCTCGCGCGCGACCAGCGCCCCGCCGAGCGCGAGCCCGACGACGTCGGTGTAGATCGCCCCGGGGAACATGTCCGCCGGGATCAGCGTCAGCACGCCGGCGGCGATGAACAGCGCCCGCCGCAGCGGCGGGATCGGCGCGTAGAAGAACCCGACCACCCCGAGCGTTCCCAGCCAGATGCCGACCGCCGCGGTCGCGACCGCCCACGCGATGACGACCGGGTGGCCCTGCATCAGCAGGCTCGGCGAGAGCACGAAGAGGAACGGCACGATGTACGCCGCCCAGCCGATGCGCGTCGCGGTCCAGCCGGTCTTGTCGACGTCGGCGCCGGCGATGTTCGCCGCCGCGAACGCCGACAGCGCGACCGGCGGCGTCACCATCGACATGATGCCGAAGTAGAGCAGGAACATGTGCGCCGCCATCGGCGCGATCCCGACCTTGACCAGCGCCGGCGCGATCAGCGTCGCCATGATGATGTAGACGCCCACCGTGGGCAGGCCGAGGCCGAGCAGGATCGCCATGACCGCAGTGAGCGCGAGCAGCCACGGCAGGCTCTCGCCGGTGATGGCGAGGAGCTGCAGGGTCATGCCGAACGCGAGCCCGGTGATGTTGAGGATGCCGATGAACATCCCGGCGACCGCGCAGATCAGGATGAGGTCCACCACCGCGCCGCCGGTGGCGACGATCGCCTTGAGCATGTCCTTCGGCGACACTCGCTCGCCCTTGTAGCCGAAGGCGAGCGAGCAGGCGATGAGCACCGCCGCAGCGGCGAGCGCGGCGTACTCGGCGCGCCAGTTCCAGACGACGAGCGCGTACACGAGCAGCCCGAACGGCAGCGGGAAGTACCAGCCGGCCTTCAGCACCGCGAGCGTCCGCGTCGCGCGCGCCGCCGGCTCGCCGAGGATGCCGCGCTTGGCGGCCTCGAGATCGACCTGGAAGAAGAGCGCGAGGTAGTAGAGGAACGCCGGGATGATCGCGGCGATCATCACCTCGACGTACGGCACCTGCAGCACCTCGGCCATCAGGAACGCCGCCGCGCCCATCACCGGCGGCATCAGCTGCCCGCCGGTCGAGCCCACCGCCTCGATCGCCGCGGCGATCTGCGCCGGGAAGCCCGAGCGCTTCATCATCGGGATGGTGACGACGCCGACCGCCGAGACGTTCGCCACCGCGCTGCCGGAGATCATGCCGAAGAACGCCGAGCCGGCGACCGCGATCTTGGCCGCGCCGCCGCGGTAGCGCCCCATCCACGCCATCGCGAGGTCGGTGAAGAACTCCGACCCGCCGCAGCGGCTGAGCAGCGTCCCGAGCAGGATGAACGGCACGACCACGATCACCGCGATGTTGAGCGACGTGCCGAGGAGGGCGTTGGTGTCGAGCCCGAGGTAAACGAGCAGGCGCGTGAAGTCGACCGGCCGCGCCTGGAACACGCCCGGCAGGTGGTGGCCGACCATCGCGTAGACCATGCCCGCGAGGGTGAAGCCGACGAGCGAGAAGCCGGTCATGCGCCGGGTGCCCTCGAGCACCAGCGCGGCGAGCGCCGCCGACATCAGGATGCCGTCGAGCGGGCGGCTCGCGAGCTCGGTGACGAGCTCCGGGTAGCGCCACGCGATCCACAGGCACAGCACGAGTCCGAGGAGCGCCGCGACCGCGTCCCACCATGGGACGCGCCCCTTGAAACGTGGCGTCGCGGGGGCCGTAAGGAAGCACAGCGCGAGCGCGAGTCCGAGGACGGCGAGGAGGAACTGTTCGGTGTAGAGCGCGATGCCCGCCTTCTGCGGCAGGTCGAGCACCCACGCAACAACGCAGGCGACGAGCGCCGCCTGGAGGACGATGATCGTGCGCGCCCAGGGGCGCGGTGCGCCGGAAGGCTGAGGGCTCTCGATGAACTCCTCAGCCATCCGCCATCGCTTACTGCTTGAGGCCCTTCTCTTTGTAGAACTTCATCGAGCCCGGGTGGAACGGCGCCGGCATCTGCTTGTACATGCCGTCCGGGTTGAAGCCGCCGAACGCGCGCAGGCTCTCGACCAGCTTCGGCTTGTTCTCGTACATCGCCTTCGCGATGCGGTAAGCGACGTCGTCCTTGACGTGGGTGCCGGCGACGACCAGGTAGTCGTACGCCATCAGCTTGGTCGGCCCGGCGAGGCCGGCGAACGCGGGCGAGGGGTTGACCGTCGTCACGTACGCGTACGCCATGATCTTCTGCATCGCCGCGACCGCGGCCGGGTCGTCGGACACCGGCAGGTAGCGGATGCCGCCCACGGACTTGTCGATCTCCGACACCTTGGCCGGCGCCGAGCGCGAAGAACCCGCCGTCCGCCTTGCCCTCGGCGAAGTCGTCGACGCCGCGGATCACGTTCGGCACCAGCACCGGGACGATGTCCTTGCCGGTGAGCCCGCCGGTCGCGAGCACCGCGTCGACCACCCGGTTCAGCGTGAGCTGCGCGGTGTAGCCGTACGGGAGCCGCTTGCCCTTCAGGTCGGCGATCGTCTGGATCGGCGAGTCCTTCTTCACGAAGATGCTCGAGTAGAGCGGGAAGATCACCGCGAGCACGCGCACGTTCGGCTGCTTGCGCCCGTTGTACGGGCCCTCGCCCGTCGCCGCCTCCTGCGCCTCGAGCACGTTGCAGACGGTGATGTCGAGCTCGCCCGAGTTGACGAGCGGCAGGATCGCGCTCGAGCCGGAGTAGGGCTGCACCCGGCTCTGCAGCTTCTCGGTCTCGGCGATCACCTTGGCGATCGCCGAGCCCATGTTGTAGCCGATCGAGCCCTGCGGCGCGGTGCCGATGCCGAGCGTCTGGGCGTGGGCGGTACCGTGACCGACGAGCGCAGCCACGCCCGCGACAATCGCGAAGAGCCTCATTGACGTCCTCCTCCTGGCAACCGAGGCGAGTATAGCAACCGGTTCCAGGCCCAAGAACGGTGCGCTGGGCGGCCCGTGCCGCCGGCCGGTAAGATCGGGCCTCCACCAGGAGGAGGATGCAGACCATGAAAAGAGGAATCGTCTGGAGCCTGGCCGCGGTGCTCGCGGCCGGCGCGGCCCCGGGCATCGCCCAGGACTTTCCGACGAAGCCGGTGCGCGTCATCGTGTCGTTCACGCCCGGCAGCGCCACCGACATCGTCGGGCGCATCGTGACCGCGAAGCTCAGCGGAGTACTGGGGCCAGCCGGTCGTGGTCGAGAACCGCTCCGGCGCGGGCGGCGCGATCGGCTCGGCGGCGGTGTCGAAGTCGGCGCCGGACGGCTACACGCTGCTGATCAACTCATCGGCGCACTCGGTGAACCCGGCGATCTTCGCCAACCTGCCCTACGACACCGTCAAGGACTTCACCGACATCGCGGCGCTCGCGATCCAGCCGAACGTGCTGGTGGTGGCCGCCGACTCGCCGTACAAGACGCTCGCGGACCTCCTCGCCTACGCGAAGGCGAACCCCGGGAAGCTCAACTTCGGCCACGCCGGCATCGGCAGCGGCACCCACCTCAACACCGAGAAGCTGCTCTCGCAGGCCGGCGTCACGGCGACGGTGGTGCCGTTCAAGGGCACCCCGGAGGTGGTCGCCGCGATCCTCAGCGGGTCGGTCGACTGCTACTGGGTGCCGATCTCCGCCGGGCTGTCGATGATCCGCGGCGGCAAGCTGCGCGCCCTGGCGATGAGCACGGCGAAGCGCAACCCGCAGCTCCCCGACCTGCCGACCACCGCCGAGGCGGGCGTGAAGGGCGCCGAGACCGCGCTGTGGTTCGGCCTGTGGGGGCCGCCCGGGATGCCGCGGGACCTGGTCGCGAAGATCAGCGCCGACGTGCGCAAGGCCGTCGCCGATCCGGGCGTGCGCGAGAAGCTCCTCAACCTCGGCAACGACACGCTCGACATGTCGCCGGCCGAGTTCTCCGCCTTCATCCGCGAGGAGATCGACGTCAACAAGCGGATTCTCTCGGCGGCGGGCGTGAAGCCGCAGTAGCGCGGCCCGGGGCCGGGCCGCGCCAGCCACGGCTCAGCGCGAAATCTCCGGCGGGCGCGGCGCGAAGCTGACGCGCCGCGTCTCGACGATCCGCTTCTCGGTCGCCGCGCCCTCGACGATCTCGTAGCCCATCAGCGCGAACACCCGCCCGCCGACGAAGAGCGGCCGGGAGTTGCCGTACCAGTCCACGCAGGAAGCGCGACAGCCGTCGTTCTGGCCCGCGCCGGGGCGCGCTTCGAGGAGCCCGAGCTCGCTGAAGCTCAAGCCCCGGTTGCGGAGGTAGAGCAGGGCCGCGGATTCCTTGCGCAGCTGACGGCCGGCGGACTCGCCGCCGCCGATGATCGGCAGCCCGAGCATGCCGTCGAGCTCGCCCTCGGGCTTGTAGAAGAAGCCGTGGCTGCGCGTCTCGCCCTGCGCCGCGTTCGGGCGCGTGTAGCGGTCGACCGCGACCGGAAGGCGTGCGAGACGCAGGCTCGTGAAGTGGAGGTCCTTGCCGTCGCTGCCGACCGCGACCGCGTTCGCGCCGAGCGCCTCGATGCGGTCCACCCCGTGCGGGAGCGACACTTCGTACGTGTCGGTGCCGGCGTAGCGCACGGCGTAGAGCTGCGACTGCGCGGTCGTCTGGGGCCGGCGCCACCCGGCGCCCGCGCCGTAGAGCAGGTACGCACCGACGTACCGGCTCTGCAGTGCGTGGCCCGCCGGCTTCGGCAGCGCCCGATACGCGCCGGCCGGCGCGGCGTCGCGCCCGTCGGCGAAGCTCGCGAGCGGCACGCGCAGCAGCGCGAGGTCGCCCGGGTTCGACTCCGCCGCCCACATGCCGTCGCCGCGTCCATTGGACCGCACCAGGACGTTCAGCATGCCGTCACCGCCCTCGAGGAACGAGAACTGGTCGATGGGCGAGCCGGCGGTCTTCAGCGCGCTCGGCGCCGCGCCGTCGAGCGGGATGCGGAAGAGGCTCGAGCCCGCCGCCGCTGCGGCACCACGGTGCCACTGCGTGGTCCAGACGAAGACCGAGCTCGGCGACACGTAGAAGACCCGTCCCGGCGGGCCCATCACCGCGGTGCTCTCGCACTCGAGCTCGGGCTTCGCGAGCTCGCACACCGAGACGGTGTGCAGCGCGACACCCGCGTACGGATCGAGCTCCTCGTCGGTGCGATAGATGCGCGTCGCCGGCGCAATGCGTTTGAAGTCGGCGGGCGTCGCCCCGGGACGCCACTTGCGCAGCGCCGGAAACTGGGCGTACGGATCGCCGGCCCACGGGTTGAGGTAGAGCGGCGAGTAGAAGACGAGCTTGGTGCCGATCAGCCGGCTCGCGTAGTTCCGCGACGAGTAGTAGTCGTTCGAGCGCAGGTGGTAGGTGCCCTTGTGCGAGAGCCGTCCCGCGCGGGAGATCTCGAACAGCCCGACCTCGGTGCCGCCGCGCGCGTAGCTGTAGCCGATCACGGCGATGGTGTTGCCGGAGAGCAGCATCTCGTCGTACCACGCGCCGCGCGGGTCGACGTCGGGGCCGAACGCATCGGCCGCGGAGACCGGCTCGAGCGCGCCGTCGGCGATGCGGACGGTGAAGAGGCGCCCGCGCCGCAGCACGACGAGGTGCTCGCCGTGCAGCTTGACGATCCCGCCCTCGTCGACGCCGGCGTGCTGGACGTTGGTGACCGAGTCGGCCATCGCCTCGGCGGCCTTCGCCGGCGCGGCGGAGGCGGGCGCCGGACTCTGGGCGAGCATGCCCTGCGACGCTGCGAAGTCCCGTCGCCGACCTTCCTCCTTGCGGCGGCGCTCCGCCTCCTCGGCCCAGCGCTTGAAGAGGTCCGCCAGCTCCTGTTCGCTGGCGAATGCGGTAAGCGTCTTGCGCGGTGCAGTAGACGGATTCGCCCCGGCCGGGGCGGAGATCGTGGTTGCGGCGAGCGCTGCGATCGCGGCCGCCAGTAGCAGGGTTCTCGACATCGCTCGTTCCTTCCGTTCGGTCGGGCCGGGACGGAAAAGTCCCGCCTCGCTGCCGGTAAACGGCGGCGGGGACGGGATGGGGTTAAGCGATGCGTCCGGCGGGTGCCGGGTGTTACCGGGCGGCGCGTGCGGGGGACGCGCGCGCCGCCCTCAGGGCAGGCGGCGTTACTTCGGCGGCGTGCGGCCCGCCGTGGTGTAGAGATCCGCCAGCGGCACGACGCGGCCGTGCAGCGGCAGGATCCGGTCGACGGCGAGCTTCTGCCGCTCGATGTTCTCGATCAGGTTCACGTTGTTCGCGTTCGGCGTCGCCGGCGGCTTGGCGTTCGGCGCGAGCGGGGTGTACGCGTCGGCCTCGATCAGCAGCCGCTCCTTGGGCAGATAGACCATGAGGAAGGTCTCGGTGTGCGGGCCGCCGGTGATCCGGCGGAGCTCCACCGTGCGCGCGCCGTCGCTCAACGTCATCGAGTCGTTCACCGGCCGCACCGTGATCTTCTTGCCCGACTTCGTGAGCAGGTCGGGGGCGATCTTGGTCTGCGTCGCGAGCGCGCGCTCGAAGTACGCCTTGCTCTCCGCCTGCGCGATCACGGTCGCGCCTTCGCGCGGCGGCCGCGCGCAGCCCGCCCGAATGATCGAAATGATTGTGCGAGTTGACGACGTAGCGAATCGGCTTGCCCGGCGCGAGCTTCTTCGCTTCCGCGATCACCGGCGCGGCGCGGGCGTCGTTCAGCGGCGCCTCGACGAGGATGAGATGGTCCTTCATCTCGATCACCGCGCTGTTGTGCGACCCGCCCGCGATGAACCACACGCCGTCGGCCACCTTCTCCGCGGTGACCCGCTCGGTGGCGGTGCGCACGTTGTCGGGCACCTGGATGTCGGCCGCCGCGTTCGGCTGCACTTCCTTGACCGTGAGGTCGAGGGTCGGGTGGCCGCCCTGGGACTGCTGGATCCGGCCGGGGAACTTCACGCCGCCGTAGTCGCGGTAGTTCGAGTAGATCGTCGTCGCCGACACCTCGCCGAGCACCGGGTCGGGCAGCCGCGATTCGACCCGCTCGACGAGGTAATCGTCGTTGATGAACGCCGTCGCCGCGAACTTGCCCGGCTCGGTGAAGGAAACGGCGGCGAGCGACTTGCCGTTCGCCGGCACCCACCTCACGGTGGCGTTGTTCCGGCTCGCGGCGTTGATCACGCCGTGGGGCGAGACCCAGAGCTGGTGCGTGCGGTCGGTCACGAACCGCGGCCCGGGTACGGCGCCGGCCGGGGTCACGTTCCACGCGGAGCCCCCGCTGACGTAGAAGTCGTTGCGCGCCTGGCCGGTCAGCGGGTACCCGCCGCCGCCGCGCGGGCTCGCCCCGGTTGAAGGCCATCTCCTCCCGCATCGAGCCGGTCGCGTAGTTGATCGTCCGGGCCTGGCTCTGGATGTCGATCTTCGGCCACGGCATACCAGGCTTGTAGGCCTGCCCGAAGGTCCAGCCGGTGCCTTCGCCGGCGTAGCGGATCGTGTTCGGGGTGCCCATCGCGGCGGAGGCGCGCTTGAGCACGGCCGCGGCCGAATCCTGGGCGAGCGCCGCCCCGGGCAGGAACGCGAGCGCGCCGATCGACAGGGTGAATCCGGTTAAGAGAGAGTTACAGGACACTGGCTTCCTCCTTTGTTGTGGGCGGAGCAATCCGGGTAAACACCGCCGGGGGGGTCTTTCTTCCTGATTTCTCACCCTTGCGGCGCATCAACGCCGCAGGCGAGCGGCGGAGCGTACCCGAAACGATCAGCCGCCGGCGGCGCAGCGGAAGCCGATCTGCCGGTGACCGGTGGCGGGGTTGCGGAAGGCGACCGTGCGGTTCCAGCCGACGAGCTTGTCCGGCGTGTCGTCGAAGATGTAGTTGCCGCCGCGCACGATCCGCTCGCCGGGCGCGGCGGGATCCTCGCGGCCGTCGTCGGCGCGGTACGGATAGGGACGGTCCAGCGTGCTCGTCCATTCCAGCAGGCTGCCGGCCATGTCGAGGACTCCTTCCGGCGTCGCGCCGCGCGGCTTGCTGCCGACGGGCATCGTCGTCCCGCTCGGGAGCCCGATGACCGCGAGCTCCGCGGTGGGCATCGCATCGCCCCAGGGGAACGGACGGCCCTTCAGTCCGCGCGCCGCGGCCTCCCACTCGACCTCGGTCGGGAGGCGTGCGCCGCGCCAGCGACAGTAGGCGAGCGCGCCGGCCCAGGTGGTTTCCGTGACCGGGTGGTCGTCGTGACCCGGGTTGGGTACGAAACGCCCGTCGCGCACGCCGATGCGTGCGTCCTCGTCGTCGAGGTCGATCATCGTGTACGGCGACGGCCGGCTGCTGAACTCGAGGAAGATCGGGCGGTCGGCGGGCGCGATGTTGTCCAGAGCGAGCTTTCCCCCGAGCGCCCTGCCGAGCGGCTTCACCGGCAGCGCGTTGAGGAACTCGGCGAACTGCGCGTTCGTGACCTCGGTGCGGTCGATCCGGAACGGCTTGATGGTCACGCGATGCTCCGGCATCGCGGCGCGGTTCGCGAGCGGATGTTGCGCGGGGGAGCCGATGACGTAGACGCCGCCCGGGATCTGCACCATCGACGCCTGCTGGCGCGCCGAGGCGGGCGCGGTCTGCGGGTTGAACGGCGCGGCTTGCGGGAAGCGCGGCGGCGGGGTCGTCGGCGAGGCGGTTTGTGCGGCGGCGTGCGCCGCGGCAGCGAGGGCGAGGAGAGTGGCGGTGAGGGCCGAGCGCATGCGTCCCCGGACGACCGGGAAGATCATGACCGCGACCTGTCAGGCATGTCCCCGGACTGTTTTGTCAACTATCTCCCCGACTGCTCACTCCGGGAATGCTCATAAAACGTAACGGCGGTGTCTGCAAAGTGCGCATACGCCTCGCGATTTGGAAATGCGCGAGGAGGTACGCAATGAGCAACCTGAGGTGTGAGACGAATATAGAGGCACCATGGAGTACGCGTTACGCCGTGAACCGCAGGCCACTGGACCTCATAACGAGTTAAGGCGGTTTGATCAACAATTGAATGCTCCGACAACTCGAGCGTTCGAGAACGATAGAAGTTCTTATCCTTATGCACCAGCACCCACACGAGGACAAACGCAATCTGGGCGAGAAACAAAACACTTGCCCAGATCAATGTAGTCGCTACCAACACCACGGTTGCGGTGAGGTCGCGCGTGCTTCCCATCCAGTCCGGAAAGGTGATTGCCACTGGAGCACCGAACAGCAGTAGCAAAAACACTGGAGACCGTAGCAGAAAGTAGGCTTGAAAGAGCATGAGGTCGATAAACGAATTGCGGAGCGCCACACCAAGCGGTCGCGCAGACGCCGTCGCCGTAGTCGCATCCACGTTCGCAGCAGGAGGAGTGTAGGGGTTCATCAGAGGGCTAAACGCCCGGCCTCAGCGGGACGCAACAACGGCAATGCCGCTGTTGCGGCCCCGCTGCAAGCCGATGCTAGGCAGCACTCTCATGCGCCGAAGAACCGCCCCAGGCTCACGCCACGGAGCCCCGCATACACGAGCGCGCCGCCGAAGAACCACGGAATGCCGACGTAAGCGATGCGATACAGCTACAGGCCGCGGTTTGCGCCCCACATTTCGATCATTGCCTTGAGTTTTCCCGCTGCCGCTTCGGGGCGAAGTGACCGCATGAGGAAGAAAAGGCCCAGCCCGATGACGAGAGCCCCAACTGCGACGGTGGTGATGTCCATGTGTTCGCTGACCTTTGCGAGTGCTGCCTAACTTGGAAATGGACCGCCTCGGCTCCATCCTATTCTCGGGGAAGCGGCGAGCCGCCCTCACTTCCCGGCCCGCAGCACCCGCACGGGGCTGCCTGCGATCCATGCCTTGATATCCTCCACCGCCTGCCCGTAGAAGATGCGGTAGCCCTCGAGCGTGACGTATCCGAGGTGTGGTGTGGCGACGACATTGTCGAGCCGCCGCAGCGGATGATCGTTCGGTAGCGGCTCGCGGTCGAAGACGTCGAGCCCGGCACCGGCGATCCGCTTCTCCCGGAGCGCGGCGATCAGCGCCTGCTCGTCGACGATCGGCCCCCGGGAGGTGTTCACCAGGTAGGCATCGGGCTTCATGAGCGCCAGCTCGCGCGCGCCCAGCAACCCGCGCGACTTGTCGTTGAGCGTCACGTGAATGCTCACGATGTCCGACGCGCGGAGGAGGTCGTCCAGCGTCCCGGCATGCGTGACGCCCACCTCGGCGCACCGCTCGGGCGTCAGCCGCGGGCTCCACGCCAGCACCTTCATCTCGAACGCGAGCCCGACCTTCGCGGTGCGGGCACCGAGGTTGCCGAGGCCGATGATGCCCAGCGTCTTCCCGTTCATCCCCCGCCCGAGCGTCGTCTGCCACTTCCCGCCCGAATGAAACAGCGCGTCCTCCTTCGTGATGCTCCGGGCGCACGCGAGGATCAGGCCCCACGCGAGCTCCGCCGTCGTCCCGACCGACCCCGAGGTGCCGCACACCGTCACGTCGTGCTTCGCCGCCGCCTCGAGATCGATCGACGCGTTGCGCATCCCGGTCGTGACCAGCAGCCTGAGCTTCGGCAGCCGGTCGAACAGCCACGCATCGAACGGCGTCCGCTCCCGCATCGCCACGACGATGTCGAACCCGGCGAGCGCCTTCGCCAGCGCTTCCCTGTCCTCGAAGTGCTCGTTGAACGTCCGCGCGTTCACCTGGCCGGCGAGCGGGCTCCAGTCGGCGACGCTCAGCGCCGCGTTCTGATAGTCGTCGAGGATCGCGCAAGAGTGCATGGCCTGCTCCTTCAGTGTCCGCCGGCCCGCGGCGCGACGGCGTCGCGCCGCGAACACTACGACGGTGACGAGCAGGCCGCCGAGGACCCGCTCGCCGGAGCGCCGACGCTTCGGCACCGTGCCTTCGACCACCTCGCGCGCGACGTGATCTCGCGCAGAGCCCCGAGGACTCGCCGGCGATCACCACCGCGACGTCGAACTCGCCCTCGCTGCGAGCCGCAGCGACCGCGCCGACGATCTGCAGCCCGACCGCCACGACGATCGTGCTGGTCGCGGCCACCGACCGGGCCGTCCATTCGCCCGGCGCCTCGAAGGTCCAGAACTTGAAGAATGCGAGCGAGAAGCCCAGCAAGACGGTGATCGCGGTGATGAGGCCCTGCCGGTATCCCTCGGGAAGCGACGTGCGCTGCCGTCCGGGAGGCGGCGATGGCTTGGCCCCGGTGTCGTCGCTGTCGGCCATTGCACGGATTCTAGTCGCCGTTCTTCAGCGCTGTGAGCCGCTCGCCAGGAGCGCCGACGCCTCGCGCACGGTGCGCTCGACGACCTCGCGCGCGGACGTGATCTCCCGCACGAGGCCGGAGGACTCGCCGGCGATCACCGCCGCGACGTCGAAGTTGCCCTCGTTCCGGGCCGCAGCGTACCGCGCCGACTCTTCGTCCTGGTGCCGCAGGAGCTCGACCTCGCGTCCGAACCAGCGCTCCGTGTGAGCGTTGCGCAGGCACCGCCCCGTGAACGGGGCGGGCCAGACGTTGCGCCGGGAGATGTCGAACACGATGCTCCGCAGCGTGTCGTCGCCGGTGGCGGCGCGGATGCGCTCCTTCGCGGCCGGCGCTCCGGCCGCTTCCTCCGTGGCGTAGAACCGCGTGCCGAGGAGCACGCCCGAGGCGCCGAGCATCAGCGCCGCCGCGAGCCCGCGCCCGTCGGCGATGCCGCCGGCGGCGACGACCGGCACCTTCGCGCCGACCGCGTCGACGACTTCCGGCACCAGCGACACGACCCCGCGCGATGCGCCGTGGCCGCCGCCCTCGGTGCCCTGCGCAACGAGAACGTCCGCGCCGCACGCGACCGCTTCCTTCGCGAGCGCGACCGACTGGACCTGGCAGATCACGAGGGCACCGGACCGTTTGATCCGGTCCGCAAACGGCTTCGGGTCGCCGAAGGAGAGCATGACCGCCGCCGGCTTCCGTTCGAGCGCGAGGTCGAGCAGCTTCGGCTGCTTCGCCATGCTCCAGGTGATGAAGCCGACGCCGAAGCGCGCGCCGGACCGCCCGAGCGAATCGAGCTCCCGCGCGAGCCAGTCGGCGTCGCCGTATCCGCCGCCCAGGATGCCGAACCCGCCGGCCGCGCTCACCGCCGCGGTCAGCTTCGCATCGGACACCAGGTCCATCGGGGCGAGCAGGATCGGGTGGGCGATACCGAGGCGTTGCGTGAGCGGCGTGCTGATCGACATGCGGTCCTCCATTGGCCAGCGACGCGGCCGAGGAGGCGATTATCGGCAAAGAACCGCCCGGCGGGGCCGTTCGCCTGACTAGTCCGGTTCGCGAGCCTGCGGTGCTGCCGATCCGATGCTCGGGCTCACCGCCTGAGCCACTCGACTGCGCAAAATGCCCAGCATCATGGGCGCATCCGAAGACGGCGGACGTATACTTGCTGCGACGCCGCTTTCGCCAGCACGGGAACCGACATGCAAACCGAATTTGCCCTCGAGCGCGAAGAGCTCCTGCGCCGCTGGACCGAGCTGTCGGAGGACCCGGAGAGCCCCGACCGCTACGAGCTCAGCGAGTTCGGGGAGCTCATCCTGAGCCCGAAGCCCGACGAACGATCACCAGCGCGTCGCGCAGGCGGTCGTGCGCGCACTCGAGGCCCGCCTCGGCCCCGAGGCCGCCGTCGAGATCTCCGTGTACACCGACCGCGGCATCCGCGTCCCCGACGTGGTCTGGATGCCCGCCGCCCGCTGGCGTGAGGTCAAGGGCAAGTCGCCGTTCCCGTTCGTCCCCGACGTCTGCGTGGAAGTGCTCTCGCCGGGCAACTCGCGCGCGGAGATCGTGATGAAGACCGGCGCTTATCTGCGCGGCGGCGCGCGCGAGGTGATCCTCGTCGGCCGGAAAGGCGAGGTCGAGTACTTCGGTGCCGATGGCCGGCGCGAGGCGAGCGCGCTCGGCATTCTCCTCGAACTGCCCGCCGAGCTGTTCTGAAGCAGACTCCCGCGAGGCTTCGCCGCCCATCGGCGCTTCCCGCTCGTCTGGCATGCATAGCGACGTCGTCGTCCTCGGCGCCGGCATGGTCGGCATCTCGGTCGCGGTCCATCTGCAGCAGCGTGGCCGCTCGACGGTGCTCGCTCGACCGGCGCGGCGCGGCGGAGGAGACCTCCTTCGGCAACGCCGGGCTGATCCAGCGCGAGGGCGTCTACCCGTACGGCTTTCCGCACGACTTCGGCGCGCTGCTGCGCTACGGGTTGAACCACACCATCGACGCGCATTACCACCTGCTGGCGCTGCCGGAGATCGCGCCGTTCCTGTGGAAGTACTGGAAGCATTCGCGCAGGAAGCGCCACGCCGAGATCGCGCGGTACTACGCGCGCCTGATCGAGCACTGCGTGACCGAGCACGACGCGCTCGCCGCCGCGGCCGGGGCGACCGACCTCATCCGGCGCGACGGCTGGATCCGGGCCTTCCGCAGCGAGGAGAAGCGCGACCGGGGCTTCGCCGAGGCCGAACAGTGGCAGCGGGAGTTCGGACTTGCCTACCGCGCGCTCGACGCGCGTGCGCTGCAGGAGGCCGAGCCGCATCTCGCGCCGGTGCTCTCGGGCGGGCTGCACTGGACCGAGCCGACGACGGTGATCGACCCGAACGCGCTCGCGCTCGCCTACGTCCGGCTCTTCGAACGCCTCGGCGGACGGTTCGTGCAGGGCAACGCGGCGACCCTGGAAGCCGACGGCGCGGGCTGGCGCCTGCGGACGGCCGAAGGGCCGCTGACGGCCGGCGCCGCCGTCGTGGCGCTCGGACCGTGGGCAGACGTGGTCACGCGCGCGCTCGGCTACGACCTGCCGCTCGCGGTGAAGCGCGGCTACCACATGCACTACCGCGCGGCGGGTGCGGCGAGGCTCAACCGCCCGGTGCTCGACAGCGAGTCCGGCTACTGCCTCGCGCCGATGTCGCGCGGCATCCGCCTCACCACCGGCGCGGAGTTCGCGCTGCGCGACGCCATCCGGACGCCGGTGCAGCTCGGCCGCGCGGAACCGATCGCGCGGAACCTCTTTCCGCTCGCCGAGCGCGTGGACACCGAGCCGTGGATGGGCGCGCGGCCCTGCACGCCCGACATGATGCCGATCATCGGCCCCGCGCCGCGCCACGCGAACCTGTGGTTCGCCTTCGGCCACGCGCACCACGGCCTCACGCTCGGCCCGGTGACCGGGCGGCTCGTCGCCGAGATGATGACGGGCGAGGCGCCGTTCGTGGACCCGGCGCCCTACCGCGCCGACCGGTTCTGACGCGTCCTCAGCCCACGTGGGCGATCGCGGCGACCTCCACCAGAAACTCCGGCTTCACCAGATCGGCGCGGATGCAGTAGCGCGCCGGCGGGTTGCTCGGAAAGTACTCCCGGTAGACCTCGTTCATCGCGGCGTAGTCGGCGAGGTTGGCGAGGAAGATGTGGTTGAACGCCACGTCGCGGAGCGTGCCGCCGGCGGCCTCGATCACCGACTTCACGCTCTCGAGCACGTGGCGGGTCTGCGCCTTGACGTCGCCGATGCCCACCGTCCTGCCGTCCGAGCCGATCGCGAGCGTGCCCGAGACGTAGATCGTGTTGCCTGCCCTGACGCCGGGCGAATACGGGGCGAGCGGCGGGGGCGAGCCGGGTGGGACGATGGGCTGGACGGCCATGGCGGGGTCTCCTGGAGGTTGACAGGCGTCGCGGCTGAAAACTAGGCTTCGAGCGGTGCGGATTTTCTCACGAGGAGCAGCGCTGAAATGACCGGCATCTAATGCAGCGCATCGTCATTGCGGCGTTCGCCGCGCTCACGCTCGCAACCGGTGCCGCGGCGCAGCAGTTCCCGTCGAAGCCGGTCCGCTTCATCGTGCCGTTCGCACCGGGCGGTCAGTCCGACGTGGTTGCGCGCACCGTCGGCCAGAAGGCCGGCGAGCGCTGGGGCCAGCCGGTCGTCGTCGAGAACAAGCCGGGCGCGGCGACCACGATCGGCGCCGACTTCGTCGCCAAGTCGCCCGCCGACGGCTACACGATCCTGCTCGCGCCGGCGCCGTTCGTCATCACGCAGTATGCGTATCCGAAGCTGCCGTACGACAGCCGGCGCGACTTCACGCCGGTGACGCTGCTGGTGACGAACCCGCTGGTGGTCACGATCAACCCGACGAAGGTGGCGGCGAAGAGCCTCCAGGACTTCGTCGCGGCTGCGAAGCGCGAGCCGGGGACGCTCAACTACGGCTCGCCGGGCAACGGCAGCCTGCCGCATCTCGCGACCGAGCTTTTCCGTCTGCGGTCCGGGATCGACGTCGTGCACGTGCCGTACAAGGGCGGCGGCCCGGCGGTCGTCGACCTCGTCGGGGGACAGATCGCATTCATGTTCGCGAGCCCGCTCGAGGTGATGGCGCACGTGAAGGCGGGCAGGCTCAACGTGCTCGGCGTCACTTCCGCGAAGCGCCTGTCGTACTGGCCCGAGGTGCCGACGGTCATCGAGAGCGGCTATCCCGACTACGAGGCGCTGGCGTGGTTCGGCGTGGTCGCGCCGGCCGCGACACCGCGCGAGGTGGTGGCGAAACTGAGCGGCGACATCGCCGCCGCGCTCAGGTCGCCGGACGTGAGCGAGAAGCTCGCCGCGCAGGGCGCGGAGGTCGCAGGCACGACGCCCGAGGCGTTCGGCGAGTTCCTCGGGCGGGAGCACGCCCGGTGGTCGGAGGCGGTGAAGGCGGCGAACGTGACGGTGCAATAGGCGCATCGACGAACGGAGCACATCGTTGAAAGACCTCAAGACCTATCCGGAAGGCACGCCGTTCACCGGCACCATCGGCCGCACCGCGGCCAGCTCGGAACCCGCGTGGCCGATGCCGCAGCGCGCCAGGAACGGCGCGCCCAACGTGCTGGTGTTCCTGCTCGACGACGTCGGCTTCGCGCAGCTCGGCTGCTTCGGCGCCGACATCGCGACGCCGACGTTCGACCGGCTCGCCGCCGGCGGCCTGCGCTACCGGGACTTCCACACGACGGCGATCTGCTCGCCCACCCGCGCGTGCCTGCTCACCGGGCGCAACCACCACTCGAACGGCGTCGGCATCATCCAGGAGATGGCGACCGGCTTTCCGGGCTACAACGGGATGGTGCCGAAGGAGAACGGGTTTCTGTCGGAGATCCTGCTCGCGCAGGGGTACGCGACCTTTGCGATCGGCAAGTGGCACCTCACGCTCGCCGGCGAGTACGCCTCGGGCGCGTCCAAGGCGCGCTGGCCGCTCTCGCGCGGCTTCGAGCGCTACTACGGCTTCATCGGCGGCAAGACGAGCCAGTGGTCGCCGACCCTGATCCACGACAACCACTATCTCGAGCCGCCGTTCCGCGGCGACGAGAGCTATCACCTGAACGCCGACCTCGCCGACCGGGCGATCGAGTACCTGGTCGACCTGCGCACCATCGCGCCCGACAAGCCGTTCTTCATGTATTACTGCCTGGGCGCCGGCCACGCGCCGCACCAGGTCGAGCGCAAGTGGATCGACGCCTACCGCGGGCAGTTCGACCAGGGTTGGGACCGCTGGCGCGAAGAGGTGTTCGCCCGCCAGCTCGCGACGGGCATCGTCCCGCGGGGCACCCGGCTCGCGCCGCGGCCGGCGCAGGTCAAGGCCTGGGATTCGCTTTCCGGCGACGCGAAGCGCCTCTATGTGCGGCAGATGGAGGTCTACGCGGCCTTCCTCACCCAGACCGACCACCACATCGGCCGCGTCATCGACCATCTCGACCGTATGGGCGAGCTCGAGAACACCATCGTCATGCTCGCCTCCGACAACGGGGCTTCGGCCGAGGGCGGCGAGCACGGCTCGTTCAACGAGTGCCAGTATCCCAACCGCATCGAGGCGAGCGTCGCGGACAACCTGGCGCACCTCGATCGATGGGGCGGCATCCATTCGTTCGCCAACTACGCCTGGGGCTGGGCCTGGGCCGGCAACACGCCACTCCGGCGCTGGAAGCGCTACCTGCACCAGGGCGGAATGAGCGACCCGCTGATCGTCCACTGGCCGCGCGGCATCAAGTCGCGCGGCGAGGTGCGCGGGCAGTACGCGCACGTCGTCGACGTCGCACCGACCCTGCTGGAAGCGCTCGGCATCGAGGCGCCGGCGGTGCTGAATGGCATTCGGCAGCGGCCGCTGGAGGGCGTGAGTTTCGCGCCCACCTTCGCCGACGCGGCCGCGCCGACCATGAAGCGCGTGCAGTACTACGAGATGATCGGCTCGCGCGCGCTGTGGGCGGACGGCTGGAAGGCGGTGGTCGAGCAGCCGCAGGGCGAGATGATGACCGAGGCGATGCTCGACGCCCAGCAGTGGGAGCTCTACCACGTCGAGGAGGACTTCTCCGAGAGCGTCGACCTCGCCGCCGGCCACCCGGAGAAGCTGAAGGAGCTCGTCGAGCGCTGGTGGGTGGAGGCCGGCAAGTACAACGTGCTGCCGCTCGATTCGCGCATGCAGGCCCGCATGGCCGAGCGCAAGCCCTCGACCGTCGCTTCCGGCAACCGCCACGTGTACTACCCCGGCATGGCGCCGCAGTTCGAGTACACCGCGGTCGACCTGAAGAACCGCTCGCACACCATCAGCGCCGAAGTCGAGATCCCCGAAGCCGGCGCCGAGGGCGTGCTGCTCGCCCACGGCAGCTGGTTCGCCGGGTATTCGCTGTACGTGAAGAACCGGCGCCTCGTCTATGTGCACAACTATCTCGGGCTGGGCGAGTACCGCATCGTCTCGACCGCCGAGGTTCCGGCCGGCAGAGTCGTCCTGGCGTTCCGCTTTGCCCGCACCGGCGAGCATCGCGGCCGCGGCGTGCTGCTCTTCGACGGCCGCGAGGTCGGCGCCGGCGAGATCCCGCGCACGATTCCGGCGGTGATCGAAACCTCGGGCGAGGGCCTGTGCTGCGGCTACGACTCGGGCGTTCCGGTGACGCCCGACTACGTGTCGCCCTTCCGTTTCACCGGGCGCATCGCGCGCGTGGTCGTGGAGACCGGCGAGCGCGGCGCAGCGGACGACGGCGCTGCGCTGCGCGCGGCCTTGAACGACCATTGAACGAACACGGGAGCGGCACGATGAAACGAATCCTCACGCTTGTCCTCGCGGCCGGCGCGGCGCTCGCCGCCGGCGGCGCTGCGGCGCAGGGCTTCCCGTCCCGTCCGATTCGCCTCATCGTCCCGTACGCGCCGGGCGGCAACACCGACATCGTCGCGCGCATCTACAGCCAGCGGCTCGCCGAGCGCACCGGCCAGCCGGTGGTGGTCGACAACCGGGGCGGCGCCGCCGGCACCCTCGGCGTCGGCATCGCCGCCAAGTCGCCCAACGATGGCTACACGATCGTGATCGGCGACCTGGGCTCGATGGTGATCGCGACCCATGCCTATCCGAACCTGCCGTATCACCCGCAGCGGGACTTTGCGCCGATCTCGCTCCTGGCGGTGGTGTCCATCGTCGTCACCGCCAACCCGAAGTCGCCCCTCAACGCCTTCGACGACGTCCTCGCGCGCGCCCGCGCGCAGCCCGGCAAGCTGACGTACGGCACCTCGGGCATCGGCTCCCCGAGCCACCTGGCGATGGAATTGGTGCGCTCGATGACCGGCGTCGAGCTCCTGCACGTGCCCTTCAAGGGCGGCGCGCAGGGCGTGACCGCGCTCATCGGCGAGCAGATCGACCTGCTGGTGGACGGCGCCGCGTTCGGCCAGGTGAAGGGCGGGCGGCTCAAGGCCATCGCGGTGACCGGCCCGCGCCTGCCGGCGCTGCCCGACACGCCGGGCATCGGCGAATCGGTGAAAGGCTTCGAGTTCACCAACTGGTGGGGTTTCCTCGCCCCCGCGGGCGCGCCGGCGGAGGCGGTCGGCCGCCTCAGCGACGAGGTCGGTCAGATCGCCGCGGCCGCGGACATTCGCGAGCGACTGAGCGGGCTCGGCCTCGCGGCGCGGGCGAGCGCGCCACCGCAGTTCGCCGAACACCTTCGGACCGAGACCGAGAAGGTCAACCGCATCGTCAAGGATGCGGGGATCAAGTTCGAATAGCCGGCACCGCGCCGGCGTTCCCGTTTTTCAGTCCACCCGTGCGCCGACGTCCTTCGCCACCTTCGACCACTTCGCGATCTCGGCGCGGATGAACTCGCCGAACTCGTCCGGCGTGGTGACGATCGGGTCCAGGCCGCCCTCGACCAGCCGCGCGCGCACGTCGGGCATCGCCATCACTTTTGCGATCGCGGCCTGAAGCTGGCGCGTGATGTCGGGCGGCAGCCCCGCCGGGCCGGCGATACCTTGCCACGCGCGCGCCTCGAAGCCCGGGTAGCCCGACTCCGCGATCGTCGGCAGCTCGGGATAGACGGCCGAGCGGACGAGCGTGCCGACCGCGAGCGCGCGGAGCTTGCCGGCCTTCACGTGCGGCATCAGGTTCGCCTGGTCGGCGATCACCACCTGGATCTGACCGCCGAGGAGATCGGTGACCATCGGCCCGCCGCCCTTGAACGGGATGTGCACGAGGTCGATGCCGGCGCGCTGCTTGAAGAGCTCCATCGAGAGATGCGGCGCGCTGCCGCTCCCCGCCGAGCCGTAGCTCAGCTTTCCCGGGTTCGCCTTCGCGTAGGCGACGAGCTCCGCCACGCTCTGCGCGGGCACCGACGGGTGCACCACCATTGCGTAGTCGACCGCGACGGTGCGCATGATCGGGGTGAGATCCTTGACCGGGTCGTACGGCATCTTCGAGTAGAGGCCGACGTTCATCGCGAGCGAGGCGATGTTGCCGACGAGCAGCGTGTAGCCGTCGGGCGGCGACTTCGCGACGACCTCGGCGCCGATCATGCCGCCGGCGCCGGCGCGGTTCTCGATCACGACCGGCTGCCCGAGGGTATCGCCGAGCCGGTTCTGCACCGCGCGCGCGTAGTAGTCGACTGCCCCACCCGGCGGGAACGGCACGATCAGGCGGACGGGCTTCGACGGATACGCGCCTTGCGCGAGCGCCGAGGATCCGGCGCACAGCACGAGCATCGCTCCCAGCCACCGCCACGTTCGCATGATTTCCCCTTCGCCAGCCGTCGCATAGGCTAGCATGCACGGATGAACACGACGATCGCGCGGCTCGAATCCTGGGTGCTGCGCGCGCCCGCCGCACGGCCCGTGCTGGCCGCCATGGGTGCGATGACGACCCGCCCCGCGCTCTTCGTGCGCCTGACTACCGCCGACGGCGCGTACGGCTGGGGCGAGGTGTGGTGCAACTTCCCGCCGCCCGGCGCCGAGCATCGCGCGCGGCTCATACGGGCGATCTTCGCGCCGCACATCGTCGGCCTTGACGCCTCGAGCGCGGCGCCGGTGCGCGCGGCGCTCGAGGCGAAGACGCGCACGCTCGCCATCCAGTGCGGCGAGCCCGGGCCGTTCGCGCAGATCATCGCGGGCATCGATCAGGCGTGCTGGGATCTCGCTGCGCGGCGAGCCGGGGCACCGCTGTGGAAACACCTCGGCGGGACGAGCAATCGCGTGCGCGTGTACGCGAGCGGGCTCGGACCCGACGCGGTGGTCGAGACCGTGCTCGCCCGCCGCGCCGAGGGCTACCGTGCATTCAAGCTGAAGGTCGGCATGAACACCGCGCGCGACCGGACGAACCTCGCCGCGCTTCGCGACGCGCTCGGCGCGGACGCGACCATCATGGCCGACGCGAACCAGGCCTGGTCCCCCGCGGAGGCGCTCGAGCGGATTGCCGAGCTTGCACCGATGCGGCCGCACTGGATCGAGGAGCCGATCCCGGCCGACGAGCCCGCGGACGCCTGGAGCCTGCTCGCGGAGCGCGCCGGCGTCCCGCTAGCGGCGGGCGAGAACCTGCGCGGCGAGGCGGCGTTCGACGCGGCGATTGCCGGCGGGTATCTGCGCTTCGTGCAGCCGGACGTCGGCAAGTGGGGCGGGATCAGCGGTTGCCGGGAGGTCGCGAGGCGCGCGGCCGAGCGCGGCGTGGCCTTCTGCCCGCACTGGCTGGCCGGCGGCGTCGGGCTCGCGGCATCGATGCATCTCCTCGCCGCCGTGGGTGGCGGCTACGCCGAGGTCGACGCGAACCCGAACCCGTTGCGCGAAGAGGTGTTCCCGCTGCAGGTCGTCGACGGCTGGGCGACGCTGCCGGATACACCTGGGCTCGGCGTCGAGCCGGATCTGGCACGGCTCGAGCGCTACACCGTGGCGATCTGACGCGAAAGAGTATCGCCGCTAGGGCCGCAACCCGGCGTTCGACGCCGCTTCCATCCGCAGCCTGAACCGCTGCAGCTTGCCGGTCTCGGTGCGCGGCAGCGCGTCGCGGAACTCGATCGCGCGTGGATACTTGTACGGCGCGATCGCGGCCTTGACATGGTCCTGCAGCGTTTTCGCCATCGCGTCGTCGCCCGCGAAGCCGGACTTGAGCACGACGTAGGCCTTGACGATCATGCCGCGCTCCTCGTCCGGGGCACCGACGACGCCGCACTCGGCGACCGCGGGGTGCGCGAGCAGCGCCGACTCGACCTCGGGCCCGGCGATGTTGTAGCCGGCCGAGATGATCATGTCGTCGGTTCGGGCCTGGTAGAAGAGGTAGCCGTCGGCGTCCATCAGGTAGGCGTCGCCGGTCACGTTCCAGCCGCCCTGGACGTAGATCCGCTGGCGATCGTCGGCGAGATACTTGCAGCCGGTCGGGCCTTTCACCGCCAGCCGGCCGACGACACCGGGAGGGCACGGGGCGCCGTCGTCGTCGAGCACCGCCGCCTTGTAGCCGGGGATCGCGTAGCCGGTCGCGCCGCGGCGCACGCGTTCCACGGTGTGCGACACGAAGATGTGGATCATCTCGGTCGACCCGAGCCCGTCGAGGAGCTCGATGCCGGTCGCCTGCTTGAACGCCTGGCGCGTCGCATCGGGCAGCGCCTCGCCGGCGGAGACGCACTTCTTCAGGCGCGCGAGATCGTACTTCCCGGCGAGCTGCGCCATCCGGCGGTAGAAGGTCGGCGCGGTGAAGCAGACGGTGGCGCGGAAATCGCGGATCGTGTCGAGCAGCGTTTCGGGCGTCAGCCGTTCCATCAGCACGGTCGAGGCCCCGAAGCGCAGCGGGAAGCAGAGCATCCCGCCGAGCCCGAACGTGAACGCGAGCGGCGGCGTGCCGCAGAAGACGTC
The DNA here is from genome assembly GCA_963762785.1 of uncultured beta proteobacterium. Classification (GTDB taxonomy): domain Bacteria; phylum Pseudomonadota; class Gammaproteobacteria; order Burkholderiales; family SG8-39; genus DATEDA01. Next base: position 6,469 of record CAVXND010000092.1, on the reverse strand, counting down.
GTCGGCCGCGGGCTTCAGGCACGAGCGCGGGAAAGCGTCGCACATCGCCATGACGTCGCGGTGGAAGTGCATGCAGCCCTTGGGCTGCCCGGTCGTGCCCGAGGTGAAGGCGATCAGCGCCACGTCGTCGGCCGCGGTGTCGGCGTTCGCGAATGTCGCCGGCTTGCCCTCCAGCGCGGCTTCGAGCGAACCGGCGCCGCTGCCGTTGAAATAGAGGACCCGCTTGAGGTCGCGGCACCGCGCGCGGACGATCTCGAGCTCGTCCTTCAGCCGCACGTCGCAGAGCGCCGCGCCGATGTGCGCCTTGTCGACGATCACCTCGAGCTCCTTCGCGCGGAGGAGCGGCATCGTCGCCACGGCGATGCAGCCGGCCTTGATCACGCCGAACCAGCACGCCGCCATCATCGGGTTGTTCGGCCCGCGCAGCAGCACGCGGTTGCCGGGGACGAGCTTGAGGTCCGTGACGAGGACGTGGGCGATCTGGTTGGCGCGGACGAGGAGCTGGCGGTAGGTGCAGGAATACTGCCGCCCGTCGATCAGCGTGTGGATCGCGGGCCGGTCGCCGTGCCCCGCGGTGACCATTTTGTCGAGGAGCTCGGCCGCGCAGTTCATCCGCGCCGGATACCTGACCTCCGGCAGGTCGAAGAAGACCTCCGGCAGCTCCTCCGGCGGCGGGAGGTTGTCCCGCGCGAAGGTGTCGACGTGGGCGGTGTAGGCCATTTCGAGGCTCAGCCCTTCAGCGTTTCCCGCGCGATGATGAGCTTCTGCACTTCGGTCGCCCCCTCGTAGATGCGCAACGCCCGGATGTCGCGGTACAGGCGCTCGACGGTCTGGCCCGCCACCACGCCGAGACCGCCGAAGATCTGCACCGCCCGGTCGATGACCGTCTGCGCGGTCTCGGTCGAGACCATCTTCGCCATCGCCGCCTCGCGCGTCGTGCGCTCGCCCTTCACGTCGCGTGCCCACGCGGCACGATAGGTTAGCAGGGCCGACGAGTCGATCCCGGTCGCCATGTCCGCGATCGCGGCCTGCGTGAGCTGGAAATCCGCCAGCGTCTGGCCGAACATCTTGCGCGAGGTGGCACGTGCAATCGCCTCGTCGAGCGCGCGGCGCGCGAACCCGAGCGCCGCCGCCGCGACCGAGGCGCGGAAGACGTCGAGCGTCTGCATCGCCACCTTGAAGCCTTCGCCGGGCGCGCCGAGACGCTGCGACGCCGGAATGCGGCAATCCGTGAACGCGAGCCGCGCGAGCGGGTGGGGAGCGATGACCTCGATGCGCTCGGCGATCGCGAGCCCGGGTGAGTCCGCGTCGACGACGAACGCGCTGATGCCCTTCGCCCCGGGCGCGTCGGTCTCGCGCGCGAACACGGTGTAGAAGTCGGCGATCCCGCCGTTCGAGATCCAGGTCTTGGTGCCGTCGATCACGATCTCGCCGCCCGCCTGGCGCGCGCGCGTCGACATGGCCGCGACGTCCGAGCCGGCGTCGGGCTCCGACAGCGCGAACGCGGCGATCGCTTCGCCCTGCGCGACCCGCGGCAGGTAGCGCTCGCGCAGCGCCGGCGATCCCGCGAGCGAGATCGCGCCCGAGCCGAGCCCCTGCATCGCGAACGCGAAGTCGGCGAGCCCGTCATGCCGCGCCAGCGTTTCGCGCAGCAGGCAGAGGCTGCGCGAATCGATGCGCTCGAGCCGGCCGCCGTGCGCCTTCGGTACGCAGTACTCGAGCCAGCCCGACTCCCCGAGCAGCGCGACGAGGTCGTGGCAGGCGCGGTCGACGTCCGCGTGATCGGGCGCCCGTCCGAGCCGGTCCGCGCACCAGGCGTCGAGCTCGCGCGCGAGCGCGCGGTGAGAGTCGTCGAAGAACGGCCAGTCGAGGTAGGTCTTGTCGGACACGATGGTTTACGGGATGCCCGTCGCTCAATCGCCCTCGAACTTCGGCTTTCGCTTCGCCACGAACGCCTCGTACGCGCGGTGGAAATCCTTCGTCTGCATGCAGATCGCCTGGGCCTGCGCCTCGGCCTCGATCGCCTCGTCGAGCCCCATGTTCCACTCCTGGTGCAGCAGCTTCTTCGTCATGCCGTGCGCGAAGGTCGGGCCGTCGGCGAGCGAGGCGGCGAGCGCCTTCGCTTCCGCGAGCAGCTGGTCGGGCGGGCAGAGCTTGTTGAAGAACCCCCAGGCGAGGCCTTCGTCCCCGGGGAGCGAGCGGCCGGTGTACAGCAGCTCGGCCGCGCGCCCCTGGCCGACGAGCCGCGGCAGCAGCGTGCAGGCGCCCATGTCGCAGCCGGCGAGCCCGACGCGCACGAAGAGATACGCGGTCTTCGACTGCGCGGTGCCGTAGCGGAAATCGGCGGCGAGGGCGAGCATCGCGCCCGCACCGGCGCATACGCCGTCGATCGCGGCGACGATCGGCTGCGGGCAGTGGCGCATCGCCTTGACCAGATCGCCGGTCATGCGCGTGAAATCCAGCAGCTCCGGCATCGTCATCTTCGTCAGCGGACCGATGATCTCGTGCACGTCGCCGCCGGAGGAGAAGTTGCCGCCGGCGCCCGCGATCACGACCGTCTTGATGTCCGACGCGTATTGCAGCCCGCGGAACAGATCGCGCAGCTCCGCATAGGAGTCGAACGTGAGCGGGTTCTTCTTCTCGGGACGGTCGAGGGTGACGATGCCGACCTTGCCCTCCGCCTGCCAGCGGAAATGCTTTGGCTTGAAGCCCGCGAAGGCGCGCTGCCGGTTCATCCCATGACCTCCCCGCCCGCGACCGCGATCGCCTGCCCGGTGACCGACGACGAGGCCGGCAGGCAGAGCCAGAGCACCGCGCCCGCCACTTCCTCGGGCCGCACCATCCGCCCCTGCGGGTTGCGGGCGACGAGCGCCGCGCGCGCCTCGCTCTCGGTCTTCCCGGTCTTCGCGACGATGTTCGCCACCGCATCCCCCACCATGTCGGTCTCCGTGTACCCGGGGCATACCGCGTTGACGGTGACGCCGCTCTTCGCGCACTCGAGCGCGGCGGCGCGCGTGAGGCCGACGACGCCGTGCTTCGCGGCGCAGTACGCCGAAACGTAAGCGTAGCCGACGAGCCCGGCGGTGCTCGCCACGTTGACGATCCGGCCCGCGCCGCGCGCGGTCATCTCCGGCAGCGCTTCGCGCGTGCAGAGAAAGGTGCCGGTGAGGTTCACCGCGAGCATCCGCTGCCACAGCGCCAGATCGGTCTTCGCGAGCGGCGCGCTTTCCGCCTGCCCCGCGTTGTTCACCAGGATGTCGACCCGCCCGAACCGGGCGCGCACCGCCGCGAACGCCGATCTCACCGACGCTTCGTCGGTCACGTCGACCGCGACGCCCTGGGCCCGGGACCCGCCGCCGAGCGCTTCGACCTGTGCCCCGAGCCGGGCGGGATCGCGGCCGAGCACCGACACGGTCGCGCCTTCGGCAGCGAGCGCCGCGGCGATCGCCGCGCCGATGCCGCGGCCGCCGCCGGTGACCACGGCGTGCTTGTCGGCGAGCGCGTCCATCGCGCCCCGTTCCGTCTACTTGAGGATCCGGTCGTAGAACTTCGTCAGCGCCGCGTTGAACGCCTCGGGCTGCTCGATGTTGGCGATGTGCGACGCCGAGGCGATGGGCACGAACTCCGAGCCCGGGATGGTCTCGTGGATCGTCTTCGTCGAGGCCGCGGAGGCGTCCTCGGTGCCGGTGATCGCAAGCACCGGCACCTTGATCTCCTTGAGCCGGTCGGTGAGGTTGATCTTCGGCAGCGCATGGCAGCAGCCGGCGTAGCCCGCGACCGGCGTCGCGCGGATCATGTCCGCGATCGTCTTCACGCGGTCGGCCCGGGCCTTGATGTAGGGCGCGGTGAACCAGCGCGCGAGCGTCGGGTCGACGAGCGCCTCCATCCCCTTCGACTCGGCGACGTCGATGCGCTCCTTCCACATCGGCCAGACCTCGGGCGGGTTGCGGCTCGTGGTGTCGGCGAGCACGAGGCTCTTCAGGAGCCCGGGCGTGCGCACCGCGAGCGTCTGCCCGATCATCGCGCCCATCGAGATGCCGATCCAGTGCGTCTCCTTGACGCCGAGCTCGGCGAGGAGGCCGGCCGCGTCGTCGGCGAGCATGTCGAGCGTGTACTCGCCTTTCGGGGCGTCGGTCTGGCCGTGCCCGCGCGTGTCGAACCGGAGCACCTTGAAGCGCTTCGAGAGGAGCGCTACCTGCTCGTCCCACATGCGCGAGTCGCATGCGAGCGAATGGCTCATCGTGAGCCAGGGGCCGTTGCCGTCGATCGTGTAATGGATCTGGATGCCGTTCGCGCGGGTTTTCATGGGTCTCGTCCGGGAGTTGATCGGTATTGGGGCCTGCCGGACCGGATTCTACGACCTCGCGCGGGCCCCGACCCCCGGGGCCCGGTCACGACCCGCTCGAGCCCCGCGCGCTCAGCGCGCCGGCTGGTCCTTGATGCGCGTGATCCGCACGACCTCGGGGATCCGCCGCAGCGACTTCATCACGCGCGCGAGGTGCAGCCGGTTGTGCACCTGGATCGTGAAGTGCATCGCGGTGTAGACGCCGCGCTCCTCGTCCATGCTGACGTTGTCGATGTTGGAGCCGGCCTCGGAGATCGCGGTCGCGACCTTGGCGAGCACGCCGCGCTGGTTCGCCGCGACCAGGCGGATCCCGACGTCGAAGGTGCGCTCGGTGTCGGGCGCCCACTCGACGTCGATCCACTTGTCCGGGTCGGTGCGCGCCCTGGTCACGATCGGGCAGTCGTGGGTGTGCACGACGAGCCCCTGGCCCTTCTTGATGAAGCCGATGATCGGGTCGCCCGGGATCGGCCGGCAGCACTTGGCGAACTGGACCGCCATGCCCTCGGAGCCGCGGATCACGATCGAGGCGGACGCGGCGGCGCTCAGCATCTTCGCGTCCGACGGCGCATGGTCGGCGAGGGCGAGGAGCTGGCGCGCGACGATCGCCGCGAGCCGCTTGCCGAGGCCGATGTCGGCGAGGATCTCCTCGCGCGACTTCGCGCCCGACTCGCGCACGAGCTTGTCCCAGCGCTCGGGGCCGATCGCCATCAGGTCGGACTCCAGCGCGCGCAACGCCTGGCTGAGCAGCCGCTCGCCGAGCGCGGTCGACTCCTCGAACTGCATCGTCTTCAGGAAGTGGCGGATCTGCGAGCGCGCCTTGCCGGTCGCGCACGTAGGAGAGCCAGGCCGGATTCGGATGCGCGTGCGCCGCGGTGACGACCTCGACGCGGTCGCCGTTCTTGAGCTCGGTCCGGAGCGGCACGAGCTCGTAGTTCACCTTGGCCGCGACGCAGCGGTTGCCGATGTCGGTGTGCACCGCGTAGGCGAAGTCGACGGCGGTGGCGCCGCGCGGCAGCGCCATGATCTTGCCCTTGGGCGTGAAGACGTAGACCTCGGCCGGGAAGAGGTCGACCTTCACGTGTTCGAGGAACTCGGCCGAGTCCCCGCTCGCGTCCTGGATCTCGATCAGCGACTGCAGCCACTTGTGGGTGCGGCTCTGGACCTCCGACAGCGTGCCGCTGTCCTCGTCCTTGTACAGCCAGTGCGACGCGACGCCGGTATCGGCCACGCGATGCATGTCGCGCGTGCGGATCTGCACCTCGACCGGCACGCCGTACGGGCCGATCAGCGCGGTGTGCAGCGACTGGTAGCCGTTCAGCTTCGGGATGGCGATGTAGTCCTTGAACTTGCCCGGCACCGGCTTGTAGAGCGAGTGCAGGGCGCCGAGCGCGACGTAGCACGCCGGCACGTCGCGGACGACGACGCGGAAGCCGTAGATGTCGAGCACCTCCGTGAACGAGAGCTTCTTCTCGATCATCTTCTTGTAGATCGAGTAGATGTGCTTCTCGCGGCCGGTGACCGACGCCTCGAGCTGCGCTTCGCCGAGGCGCTGCTTGATCGCCTCGAGGATCTTGTCCACCACCTCGCGGCGGTTGCCGCGCGCGCCCTTCACCGCCTTCGCGAGCACCCGGAAGCGCATCGGGTGGATGTGCTGGAAGCCGAGCTCCTGCAGCTCGCGGTAGAGCCCGTCGAGCCCGAGGCGGTTGGCGATCGGGGCGTAGATCTCGAGCGTCTCGCGCGCGACGCGGCGGCGCTTCACCGGCGCGACGGCGTCGAGCGTGCGCATGTTGTGCAGCCGGTCGGCGAGCTTGATCAGCATGACGCGCACGTCGCGCGCCATCGCGAGCAGCATCTTGCGGAAGTTCTCGGCCTGCGCGTCCTGCTGCGACTGGAACTCGATCCGGTCGAGCTTCGAGACGCCGTCGACGAGATCGGCGACCGGCTTCCCGAACCGCTTGGAGATGTCGTCGGTCGAGACCTCGGTGTCCTCGACCACGTCGTGCAGCAGCGCGGCGCACAGCGTCTGCGCGTCGAGCTGCCAGTGCGAGAGGATCTCGGCGACCGCGACCGGGTGCGAGATGTACGGCTCGCCGGACTTGCGGAGCTGGCCCTGGTGGGCCGCGT
>CAVXND010000091.1:0-13990 GCA_963762785.1 uncultured beta proteobacterium | reverse complement strand
GGTCGGCGCCGAGCCGGGCGAGGTCGTGCCGGCCGGCCGCATGGTCGTGCAGATCGCGCGCGCCGGCGGGCGCGACGCCGTCTTCAACGTGCCGGCGCAGATCAAGGACGCGGCGCCCAGGAACCCGGAGATCACGGTGGCGCTGACCACGGATCCCAAGGTGTCCGCGAAGGGTCGGGTGCGCGAGGTGTCGCCGCGCGCCGATCCGGTGACCGGCACGTTCCAGGTGCGCGTCGGGCTGATCGATCCGCCGGACGGCCTGCGGCTCGGATCGACGGTGACCGGCAGCATGCGCATCGAGACCGCCTCCGCGATGGAGATCCCGGGGTCGGCGCTGACGTCCGCCAGGGCGCGCAGTCCGCGGTATGGGTCGTGGATCCCAAGACCCAGACCGTGTCGATGCAAGCAGATCGAGGTCGCGAGCCACGATGCGAACCGGGTCGTCGTCGCCGGCGGCCTCGAGCCAGGCGACGTCGTCGTGACCGCTGGCGTCCAGGCCCTCCATTCCGGCCAGAAGGTGCGCCTGCTCGGAGCCGCGAAGTGATCGGCCCGAACCTGTCGGAATGGGCGATCCAGCGCAAGTCGCTCGATCGTCTACTTCATGATCGCGGCGGTCGTGGCGGGGACGATCGCGTTCCTCCGCCTCGGCCGGGCCGAGGACCCGCCCTTCACGATCCGGACCATGGTCGTCTTCGCCGGCTGGCCCGGCGCGACGATCGAGGAGACGCTGCTCCAGGTCACCGAGCGGATCGAGCGCAAGCTGCAGGAGACGCGCCATCTCGACCGGGTGCGCAGCTACACCACGGCGGGCCGCACCACCATGTTCGTCGACCTCGAGCAGTCGACGCCGCCGAAGGAGGTGCCGGACATCTGGTACCAGGTGCGCAAGAACATCGGCGACATCCGCGGCACGCTGCCGCAGGGCGTCGTCGGGCCCGGCTTCAACGACGATTTCGGCGACACCTACGGCATCATCTACGGCTTCACCGCCGACGGGTTCACGCACCGCGAGCTGCGCAACTACGTCGAGGACGCGCGCTCGCGGCTGCTCGCGCGTGCCGGACGTCACCAAGATCGAGATCCTCGGCGCCCAGGACGAGCAGATCTTCCTCGAGTTCTCCACCGCGCGGCTCGCGGGCCTCGGCCTCACGTACTCCGCCCTGCTCGGGCAATTGCAGGCGCAGAACCTGGTCCGGCCGACCGGGGTCCTGCAGACCGGCGACGAGCGGATCTTCCTGCGCGTGGCCGGCGCCTTCGAATCCGAGGACGACATCAAGGCGGTCAACCTGGCGGTGGGAGAGCGTCTGATACCGCTCCGGGACATCGCCGAGGTCCGGCGCGGATTCTCGGACCCGCCGCTGCCGCTCTTCCACGTGAACGGCAAGCCGGCGATCGGGCTCGCCATCGCGATGCGCGAGGGCGGCGACATCCTCGCGCTCGGCGCGAACCTGAAGAAGGAAATGGCGGACATCCGGGCGAACCTGCCGCTCGGCATCGAGCCGTTCCTCGTCTCCGACCAGGCGGTCGTCGTCGACCTCGCGATCAACGATTTCATGGCCTCGCTGTGGCAGGCGATCCTCATCATCCTTGCGGCGAGCTTCGTGAGCCTCGGCGTCCGCCCGGGCTCCGTCGTCGCCCTCGCGATCCCGCTGACGCTCGCCATCGTGTTCGCCGTCATGCTGATCGTGGGCATCGACCTGCAGCGCATCTCGCTCGGGGCGCTGATCATCGCGCTCACCCTGCTGGTCGACGACGCGATGACCACCGTCGATGCGATGATCCGGCGCCTCGCCGCCGGAGACTCGAAGGAGCAGGCGGCCACCTTCGCCTACAAGACGCTCGCCGCCCCGATGCTGATCGGCACGCTGATCACGATCGCGGGCTTCGTGCCGATCGGCTTCGCGCAGGAGCTCGGCGGGCGAGTACACGTTCTCGATCTTCGCGGTGGTCGCGATCGCGCTGATCACGTCGTGGCTCGTGGCGGTGACCTTCGCGCCGGTGATCGGCATCGCGATACTGAAGGCGCCCAAGACGTCGGGCGCGGAGGAGAAGCCGAGCGCCCTCATGCGCGGATATCGCGGCCTGCTCGTCGGCGCGATGCGCGTGAAGTGGCTGACCATCGCGGTGACGATCGCCGCGTTCGTGGCGGCGGTCTACCTGCTGCGGTTCGTGCCGGAGCAGTTCTTTCCCGCGTCCGACCGGCCCGAGCTCCTCGTCGACCTGACGCTGCGGCAGAACGCGTCGATCTACGCCTCCGAAACGACCGCCAGGCGGCTGGAGGAGGCGCTCGCCGAAGGACGAGGACATCGCTCACTGGAGCGCCTACATCGGCCGCGGCGCGATCCGCTTCTACCTGCCGCTCGACGTGCAGGGCGCGAACCCCTTCTTCAGCCAGCTCGTGATCGTCGCGAAGGGATTCGAAGAACGAAAACGGATCCAGGACCGCCTGGAGAAGCTGCTCGCCGAGGAGTTCCCGGACGTCGTCGGGAGCATCCAGCCGCTCGAGCTCGGTCCGCCGGTCGGCTGGCCGATCCAGTACCGCGTGCGCGGGCCGGACAAGGACGAGGTCACGCAGATCGCGCAGCGGCTGGCGCAGGTCATCGCGGCGAATCCGGAAACGCGGCGCGTCAACTTCGACTGGATGGAGCCCGCGCGGCAGCTCCGCCTCAAGATCGACCAGGACCAGGCGCGCAGCCTCGGCGTCAGCTCGGCGTCGATCGCCGACGTGCTGAACGCCGCGATCGCCGGCTCGACGGTGACGCAGGTGCGCGACGACATCTACCTCGTCGACGTCGTCGCGCGCGCCGTCGACAAGGAGCGCGCGACGGTGGCGACGCTGCGCTCGCTGCAGGTCCCGATCCCCGGCGGGCGCACCGTGCCGCTGAGCCAGTTCGCGAGCCTCGAGTTCGGGGAGGAGTATCCGCTCGTCTGGCGCCGCGACCGGGTGCCGACGCTCACCGTGCGCGCGGCCATCGTCCCGAGCACGACGCCGGATACCGTCGTCGACGCACTCGAGGCGCCGATCGCCGAGCTGGCGAAGGGCCTGCCGAAGGGCTACCGGATCGATCTCGGCGGCACCGTCGAGGACAGCGCGATCGCCCGGGCGTCGGTGTTCGCGGTCGTGCCGGTGATGATCCTCCTCATGCTCACCTTTCTGATGCTCCAGCTGCAGAGCTTCCGGAGCGTCTTCGTCGTGCTCGCCGTGCTGCCGCTCAGCATCATCGGCGTCGTCCTCGCGCTGCTCGTCTTCAACCGGCCGCTCGGCTTCGTCGCGATCCTCGGCATCCTGTCGCTGCTCGGGATGGTGGCGAAGAACGCGGTGATCCTGGTGGTGCAGATCGAGACCGACCGCGCCGAAGGGAAGAGCGTCTGGGACGCGGCCATCGCCGCGGCGAGCTCGCGGTTCCGGCCGCTGACGCTCACCGCGTTCTCGACCGTGCTCGGCCTCATCCCGATCGCGCCGACGGTGTTCTGGGGGCCGATGGCGTTCGCGATCATGGGCGGCCTGCTGATCGGGACGCTGCTGATGCTCGTGTTCCTGCCGACGCTCTACATCACCGTGTTCGGCGGCAAGCGGGACGCGACGGCGTCGCCGCCGGCCCGCCCGGCGCCGGCCAAGGCCGGATAACCCGGAAGGAGAGAAGCCATGAAACCCGATGCCATGCGAATTGCGGCGACGCTCGCACTCATCGCACTGTTTCCGGCGACCGGTGCGGTGCAGGCGCAGGACTCCCCGTGGCGGCCGTTCGTCTCGATCACCGGGCGCCTACGAGGGCAACGCGGATCTCGACGGCGGCGGCCATTTCAGCGTCTGGAGCGCGCTCCTGCGCGCCGGGGTGGCGCGAGACCTCGGCGGCGGCAGCGGCGTCGGCGTGACCCTCAACTACGACTACACCGACTACTCCTTCTCGAACCCGGTTGCGTTCGGCGGCGTGGCGCCGTGGAACATCGTGCAGCGCTACGGGGTGGCGGTGCCGCTCTCTTTCGGGCTGAGCGACGGCTGGAGCCTCGGCTTCGTGCCGTCGGTCGACTGGTTCCGGGAGAACGGCGCGAAGTCCGGCGATTCGCTGGTCTGGGGCGGGATCGTCTCGGCGACCAAGCGGTTCGCCGACGGCAACCGCCTCGGCCTCGGCGTCGGCGTGTACGACCGGATCGAGAAGACGGGCGTGTACCCGTTCCTCATCGTCGACTGGCGCCTCAGCGACCGCTGGCGCATCATCAACCCGCTTGCCGCCGGTCCGACCGGGCCCGCCGGCCTCGAGCTCGACTACCTGCTCGGCGGCGGCTGGACCATCGGCGTCGGCGGGGCGCTTCGCAGCACCCGGTTCCGCCTGAGCGAGAACGGCCCGGTGCAGAACGGCGTCGGCGAGGAGCGTGGGGTGCCGCTGTTCCTGCGCGCGACCTACGCGATCCGCGATCAGATGGCGCTCCACCTCTATGCCGGCGTCGTCGTTGCCGGCGAGCTGCGGGTCGACGACTCGTCCGGCAACAGCCTGCGCAAGGTCGACTTCGATCCCGCGCCGTTCTTCGCCGTGACGTTCACCGGGCGCTTCTGAGCGCGGAGCAACAGTCGGTCTGCTTTGCTATTCTGGCGAGGGTTCCAAGCGCCTCGCGCAAATAGCAAGAACCAGGAGGGAGGCGACCGATGCGAGACATCGTCATCGCGTACTGCGGCCCCGCCGCGATTCCGGAAGACCTCTGGGCACGCTGGAATACCGACCCGTGGCTGCTCGCGGCGCTCGTCGCGCTGGCGGTTGCGGTCGGCCGCGGCCGCGCCGCTGACGCCCGCGCCGGCTGGGGAGCGATCGCGCTCGCGGCGCTGGTCTTCGTCTCGCCGCTCTGCGCGCTCGCCTCGGCGCTGTTCTCGGCGCGGGTGCTCCACCATGTGCTGCTCGTCGCCGGCATCGCGCCGCTCCTCGCGCTCGCCTTCCCGCTGCGGCGCCTGGGCTCGCCGCCCCTCGCCGTGCTCGTCGGGGCGCACGCGGTCATCCTGTGGCTCTGGCATGCGCCCGGGCCCTATGCCTGGGGCCTCGCCAGCGTGCCGGCCTACTGGCTGATGCAGGCCTCGCTCGCCGGCAGCGCCTGGCTCCTGTGGCGCGCAATCCTCGCGCCGACCACGCAGCCGGGTGCGGCGCTGGTCGCGCTGGTCGCGACCATCGGACAGATGGGGCTCCTTGGCGCTTTGATCGTCTTTCGCGCCGCAGCCGCTCTACCCGGTGCACTTCGCCAGCCGCGGCAGCGTGGGGACTGAGCCCGCTCGCCGATCAGCAGCTCGCCGGGCTCCTGATGTGGGTGCCGGCGATCCTGCCCTATCTCGGGGTGGGACTCTGGCTCGCCTGGTCCAGCCTGCGACGCGGCGCGGAGGCGCGGTGACGACGTTCCTGAAATTCGTCCACATCGCCACGATCGCGCTCTGGGCCGGCGGGCTGATCGTCCTGCCGTATCTCTTCTGGCAGCGCCGGCTGCTTGCGGCCGGGCCGGAGCTCGACCGGCTGCACCGGGTCACCCGCTTCGTCTACGTGGCGATGACCTCGCCCGCCGCGTTCGTCGCGATCGGCAGCGGAACGGCACTGATCTTTCTGCAAAGCACGTTCCGGGAGTGGTTCACGCTCAAGATGCTCCTCGTCGGAGCGATGGTGATGCTGCACGTCGTCGCCGGCCTGGTGGCGGTGCGCGTGTTCACGCCCGACGGCCGCTTCGGGTCGCGATCCTGCGTCGCGCTGACCGGGGCCTATCTCGTCGCTGATCGTCGCGATCCTCTGGGTCGTGCTCGCCAAGCCCGCCATCGATTCCGCGCAACTCGCCCCGGGCCTGTTCGAGCCCGGCGCCCTCACGCCGTTGCTCCGTCAGATCTTCGGCGCGACCAGCACGCCGACGCCGTGATCGAACACGAGCTTGCCGCCATGCCAGCCCGCGAAACCCACCATCACCGAGGCGAGCGCCGACAGGGCGAGCCCGTGGGGCAGGATCAGCTCGGGCTTGAAGAGGTGCTCGCCCCAGACCGCGCCGGTGATCGCGAGCAGCGTCATCGCCGCCACGGCGTGCGACCAGCTCGCCTCCAGCAGCCGGATGCCGCGCACCAGCACGAGCTCGGCCGTGCCGACGATGCTGGCGCCGAGTGCGGACCAGAAGGCGAAACCCGCGGACCACACGCCGACCCGCACCCAGAACTCGTCGCCCGACCACCAGTAGAAGACGTCGATGCCGAGGGTCGCCATGACGAACGCGACCGGGAAATGCACCATCATCACGTGGAGCGGATGCCCGACCAGGGCGACCTTGGAGCCGATATCGAGCCGGAGCATCTCCAGCACGACGGGACTCTGGGCCTGCGTGCCGGGATCGTTTTCGGGCCTCGCCATGTTTCTTCTCCTCCGCGCCGGACGCACGCGTCACGCGCGGATCATAGCAGTCCGCACCCGGCGCTCTTTCTCGGCGCCGTTGTGCGTCCTCGCGGGCTGCACCGGACCGCTCTCGACGCTCGATCCCTCCGGGCCCGCGGCCGCCGCGATCGCCACGCTGTGGTGGGTGATGCTCGCCGGCGCGATCGTCCTCTTCGCGCTGGTGATGGGCCTTGTTTGCGGCGGCGTTCCTGCGGCCGGGCTGGGGTGCGTCGGTGCCGCCGCACCGCTGGATCGTGCTCGGCGGGCTCGCCCTGCCGGCCGTCGTCCTCGTGCCGCTGGTGGCCTACGGGCTCGTCGCCGGCGAACGCCTCCTGCCGCTGCCGGGGGCGACGCCGCCGCGGATCGAGGTCCGCGCGGAACAATGGGGCTGGACCTTCCACTATCCGGACCACGGCGGCAGGACGACCGCGGGCGTCCTGCATCTTCCCGCCGGCACGCCCGTCGATATCGTGGTGACGAGTCGCGACGTCATCCACTCGTTCTGGATTCCGCGCCTCGCCGGAAAGATCGACGTGATCCCGGGGCGCGTGAACGTCCTGCGCATCCAGGCCGACCGCGCCGGGGCGCTACGAGGGGACCTGCGCGGAGTTCTGCGGCGTCGGGCACGCCGGCAATGCGGTTCGAGGTCGTCGTGCATCCGGCGGCGGACTTCCCCGCCGCGCTCGCGCAAGCGTCGCCCCCGGCGTGGAGGCGAGAAAGTGAGCGCGCCGGCCGGGCAGCCGCCGAAGGCGGGCCGGGCGCTGCGGCTGCACCGGGAGCTCGCCGCGATCTGGGCCACCGGGCCGGGGCTGCAACGCCTCGCCTCGGTCAACCACTCCGTCATCGGCCTGCGCATCATGGTCACGGCGTTCGTGTTCTTCGCGATCGCCGGCCTGCTCGGCATGCTGACGCGCGTCCAGCTCGCGACGCCCGAGTCGGCCTTCATGGACGCGGCGACCTACAACCAGGTCTTCACCCTGCACGGGTCGGTGATGCTGTTCCTGTTCGTCATCCCGATGCTCGAAGGCATGGCGGTCTACCTGACGCCGAAGATTCTCGGCGCGCGCGACTTCGCTTTTCCCCGGCTGACCGCGTACAGCTACTGGTGCTACCTGTTCGGCGCCACGATCGTGACCGGGTCGCTGCTCTTCGGCGTCGCGCCCGACGGCGGCTGGTTCATGTACACGCCGCTGAGCTCGAGCACCTTCACGCCCGGCGTGAACGCCGACGTCTGGCTGCTCGGCGTGACCTTCGTCGAGATCTCGGCGCTGAGCTTCGCGGTCGAGATCGTCGTCTCGATCCTCAAGATGCGCGCCCCGGGCATGTCGCTCGACCGGATGCCGATCTTCGGCTGGTACATCCTGGTCACCGCGCTGATGATGGTGGTGGCCTTCCCGCCGCTGATCCTCGCCTCGATCCTGCTCGAGATCGAGCGCGCCTTCGGCCTGCCGTTCTTCGATCCGACGCGCGGCGGCGACGCGCTGCTCTGGCAGCATCTCTTCTGGCTGTTCGGCCACCCGGACGTCTACATCATCTTCCTGCCCATGGCGGCGGCCCTGTCGACGATGATCCCGGTCTTCGCCGGCCGGCCGCTCGTCGGCTACCGGGCGATCGTCGTCGCGATCATCGCGCTCGCTTTCGTGAGCTTCGGCATCTGGGTGCACCACATGTTCACCGTGGGCATCCCGCATCTCGCGCTCGCCTTCTTCTCGGCCGGCTCGGCGATCGTCGCGGTGCCGACCGCGGTGCAGATGTTCGCCTGGCTCGCCACGCTGGCGCAGGGGCGCCCGCGCTGGAACGTGCCGATGCTCTACATCTTCGGTTTCTTCTTCGTCTTCGCGCTGGGCGGCCTGACCGGCGTCATGCTGGCCGTCGTCCCGTTCGACTGGCAGGTGCACGACACCTATTTCGTCGTCGCCCACCTGCACTACGTCGCCGGCGGCGCCTTCGCCTTTCCGCTGCTGGCGGCGCTGTACTACTGGCTGCCGCACCTCACCGGGCGCACGGCGGTGCACCGGCTGTCGGTGCCGGCGTTCTGGCTGATCTTCATCGGCTTCAATCTGACCTTTCTCGCGATGCACCTCGTCGGCCTGCTCGGCATGCCGCGGCGCATCTTCACCTACGCCGGGCACGAGGGCTGGACCGGGCTGAACCTCTTCGTCTCGGTCGGCAGCTTCATCATGACGATCGGCTTCGGCCTGCTGGTGATCGACCTCGCTGGTGCAGCTGCTCTACGGACGACGGGTGCGGCGCGACCCGTGGCAGGCGACGACGCTGGAATGGGCGATGCCGATCCCGCCGCCGCCCTACAACTTCGCCTCGGTCCCCCGTTTCGAGTCCCGGGACGACCGCGTCGCCCCGGCGACGCTCGCGCCGGCCCTGGCGCGGGGCGAGGGCTACCTGGGCTTCACCCGCAACGGGTGGCAGGAAACGCTCGGCGTGCACATGACGAGCGGCACGCCCGATCAGCTGATCGTGCTGCCGCGCGCGACCTACCTGCCGCTCTGGACCGCGCTCGTCACCGCGGGCGTGGTGCTGGCGTTTCTGTTCAAGCTCTACTGGCTCGCGCTCGCCGCGGGCACTCGTGGTCGCGGGCCTCTTCGTGCGGGGTGCACAGAGCGCGGGACACGCGCGCGACTACGGCCCGCTGCCGGTCGGCCATGGCCTGAGCTTGCCGCCGCATACCGAGGTGACGGGCACGCCGCCGTGGTTGGCGCTGATCTTCACGCTGATCGCCGACGGCACGCTCTTCACCTCGCTCGTGTTCGGCACGTTCTACCTCTGGATCGCCGCGACCGAACTGGCCGCCGGCGGCATTGCCCGACACCAACCTGCTGCTCGCGCTCGGCTGCGTCTTCGCGCTCGTCGTCGCCGCGGCGGTCGCGCGCGGATCGCTGCGTACGCTCGCCGGCGGCGGCGCGCCGCAGGGCTGGATCGGCCTCACCGCGCTCGCGCTCGTCGGCAGCATCGCCGCGGTCGCGGTGCTGATCGGCGGCATCTCGCCGCATCCCCGCGAGCACGCGATCGGCGCGACCTCTGCCGCGCTGCTCGGCTACGTCGGGTTTCATGCCGCGGTCGGGCTGCTGTTCCTGCTCAGCAACGTGCTGCGCATCGCCGCCGGCCGCGTATCGCCGAAGCGGCTCGTCGACCTGCGCCTGACGCGGCTCTGGCTCGACTACTCGGTGGTGACCGGCGCGATCGCGATCGGCCTCGTCCTCGCGCTGCCGGCGCTCGTGGCGATGCTCGGGGCGCGGCCGTGAGCAGGTGCCGATGAGCGCGCACTCCCGTTCCGCCCCGCCGGCTCTGGCTGCTCGCGCTGGGCTACGGCGTCTGGTGCAGCGCGCTCGTCGTCATCTACGCGCTGCATGCCCTCGGCTGCGCTTTCGCCTGGCCGACGGGCGCGCTCCGCCTCGGCCTCGGCGCGGTGCTGCTCGTCCACCTGGCCGTGATCGGCTGGCTGTGGCGCGACTACGCGAGCACCAGTCCGGACCCCGCCCTCGGCCCGACCGGCTCGTTCCTGCACTGGGTGGTCCTCTGGACCCTGATCACTGCCTTCGTCGCCACGGTCCTCACGCTCGGTCCGACGCTGCTGCTCGCGACCTGCGTATAGCCGGCGGGGGATTCGCAGCGGCTACGAGGCCACGCGCGAGAGCGCGAACAGGACCGCCATCAGGATCACGATCGCTCCGGTGGCGAAGGCGACGCGATTGGCGAACAGGCGGCGCATCGGTTGTCCCCCTAGACGAAGCTGTAGCGTTCGGAATGGTATTTCGCCATCGGCACGTGCAGCTCGCCGAGCGCCTTCTCGATCGCGTCCATCATCACGCCGGGGCCGCAGATGAAGTATTCGTGAGTCGGCATACGGCGGCGGCAGGTGGCGCCTGAACACCTCGGCGGTGATGTGGCCCCGCTCGCCCGTCCAGCCGGCCGGCGGATTCGACAGCACGTGGACGATCGTCAGGTTGAGCCGCGCTTTCAGCGCCTCCAGCTCCTCGCGGAACGTGATCGATTCCCAGTCCTTGCTGCCGTAGAGCAGGATCACGGGCCGCGGGTCGCCGCGGTCGGCGAGCGTGCGGATCATGCTCATCATCGGCGTGATGCCGACCCCGCCGGCGATCAGCACGTGCATGTCCGCCGGGTTGCCGATGGTGAACGCGCCGTACGGGCCGTCGAGGTAGACGCGCTGGCCCACCGGCACCTTGGGAATCGCGCTCGTGAAGTCGCCCAGGTTCCGGATCGTCATCTCGACGCGGCCGTCCGCGGCCTCGGCGCTGGACGAGAACGAGAACGGGTGCCCGGTGATCCTGAACGGGCTCGCCCACAGCGTCAGCCAGCCGAACTGGCCGGGGCGGAAGCGGAAGCCCGGGTGGCCATCGGGCTGCCATCACCAGCGTCGTCGTGTCGCCGCGTTCCTTGCGCACTTCCGCGACGCGGTAGGGGCGCCGGAGCATGAACAGCGGCTTGACGATGCGCACGTAGAGCAGCAGCCCGATCCAGAAGATCGTCAGGCCGATCCACAGCGCCCGCTTCCACGGGTCGGTCAGGTAGAAGGCCCATCCCACCATGTGCAGGAGCCCCCCCGTGACGGCGACGACCGCGAGCACGATGTGGGCGAGGTGCCACGTCTCGTACCGGATGTCCAGCTCCGCACGCCACAGGGCCGTCACCACCAGCGCGATCAGCGAGAAGAGCGACACGAAGGCGAAAACGGCGCCCCACGGCACGTCGTCGAGGGAACCGGGCAGCACGAACAGGTCCGGCCGGGCGGCGAGCATGATCAGCGCGTGCGCCACGACCAGCCCGACCGCGATCAGCGAGATCTGGCGGTGAAAGTGGTAGATGACGTCCTCGCCCCACGGGTCGGTGACGTAGCGGAAGCGCGCCGTGAGGCCGAACTGCAGGCCCATCATCGCCAGGCCGGAATAGCCGATCGCGACCGCGAACTCGGTCCAGAAACCGCGCGTCGGCGGCAGCCGGCCCGCCAGGAGCGCGAACAGCGGCGCGAGGACGAAGAACAGGTACAGCGCGGCCCAGACGACTGTGCGCACGGCAAACATTGCTGCGCCCCTCCGGAGCAGTCGCGATTGCGCCGGCGAGTCTACAGCATGCATCTTGCGCCGCAGCGGCGCGCCCGCCGTCGTCCTCGGTGCGGCGGAGCATGCGCCAGGTGGTGGACGCTGCGGTTGACGGCCGATCCGCGGTAACGTAGAGAGTCCTGCCCCACGCGATTCGCCACAGGAGCGGCACAGCCAATGATCAAGCGCAGCTATGAGTCCATCGTGTCGACCTGGCTCGCCGGGCTGCTGGTGCTGCTGCCCGCTCGCCCTGACGGCCACGGTGCTGGTCTGGGCGTTCACCTGCTCAACCGGTTCGTCGGACCCGGCAGCCTCGTCGGGCGGCTCTTCGCCGCAATCGGCGATCCCTTCTCCGACCATCCCGGCCTCGCCTACCTGTTCGGCACGCTGGTGCTGATCGCGGCCGATCTACCTGCTCGGCCTGGTCGCGCAGCTCGGCCTGAAGGGGCCGCTGAAGACGGCTGGCGAACGCGACGCTGCGGCGGATTCCGGTCGTCGGCAGCCTCTACGGCCTCGCCGACCGCTTCGTCGGGCTCCTGGACCAGCCGCAGGAAGCGGACATCCGCGCGATGAGCCCGGTGTGGTGCTTCTTCGGCGGCAAGGGCGCGGCGGTGCTCGCGCTCGCGCCGAGCGCGCAGCCGATCGAGATCGACGGCCAGGGCTATCTTGCGGTGCTGGTGCCGACCGCGCCCGTGCCGTTCGGGGGTGCGCTCATCTACGTGCCGGCCGCGTGGGTGCGCCCGGCCGACATCGGGGTCGACAAGCTGACCGCGATCTACGTCTCGATGGGGATCACGCCGCCGCCGACGCCCCGCCCTGCCTGAGACAGCGGTCATCGCGCAAGGCGTATTCTCGCGTCTCAAGAGAGCATCCGTTTCGATGGCGCTCGATCTGACCACGGAGTTTCGCTTCGACAGCTGGGACCCAGTTGCCGACGCTGCGGTGCGGGAGGCGGCGATCGACGCCCTGGAACGAGGCGGGGTCCTTCATCTTCCGCGGCTCCGGTTCGAAGTGCGGCGGGAAGAGCGGCGCTTCCTGTCCGCGGAGTGGTCGGATGGAAGATCGAAGAACATTTACCTGCGCGGCACCGAGCGCCGACTCCACGGTGGCAAGGGGCGTCGCGACGATCTGTCCAGTCTGCGCGACATGCTGGAGCGGTTCGCGCAGCAGGCACAACAGCTCGTCTCCGCCCTGTTTCCGCCGTACCGCGCCGTGCTCCAGTCGGGCAATACGAGCTTGCGGCCGTGCGAGATCGCGGGCCGACCGACCTCCTGGCGGCAGGACGACACGCGGCTACACACCGATGCGTTCCCGTCGAATCCGACCGGCGGGGCCCGAATCCTCCGCGTGTTCACCAACGTGGACCCGTCGGGCGCGCCGCGGGTGTGGCAGGTCGGCGAGCGCTTTTCCGACATGGCCGTCAGGTTCCTTCCGCGCGCACGCCGGCAACTGCCGGGCGAGGCGTGGCTGCTGAACACCTTGAAGATCACCAAGCGACGGCGCACCGAGTACGATCACCTGATGCGGGAGCTCCACGACCGGGTCAAGTCCGACACGGAATACCAGCGGAACGCGCCGCGGCAGCGCATCGAGTTCCTTCCCGGCTCGACCTGGATCGTCTTCTCGGATCAGGTCCTGCACAGCGTGCTGAGCGGACGGTTCGTGCTGGAGCAGACCTGGCTGCTGCCGGTCGCCGGTTCGCACGATCCGGAGACCGCTCCGCTCCGGGTGCTCGAGCGGCTGACCGGCCGGGCGCTCGCGTAGGCGGCTGCGACTTTCAGTCGAGCGTCGTGCGGTAGCGCAGGAGCGCGATTGTCGCCGCGGCCAGCAGGAACGCGGCGATCGGCCACAGCTCCGGCACGATCTCCGCCGCCCCGTTGCCCTTCAGGAGGATGCCGCGCACGATCCGCAGGAAGTGCGTGAGCGGAAGGATCTCGCCGAGCCACTGCGCCCACACGGGCATGCCGCGGAACGGGAACATGAAGCCCGACAGCAGGATCGACGGCAGGAAGAAGAAGATCGCCATCTGCATCGCCTGCAGCTGGTTCCCCGCGACGGTCGAGAACGTGAACCCGACCCCGAGGTTGGCGGCGATGAACAGCACACTCGCGGCCGAGAGCAGCGCGAGGCTGCCGACCATCGGCACATCGAACAGGAACCGCGCGGCCGCGAGAATGATCGTCACCTGGATGTAGCCGACGATGACGAACGGCAGGATCTTGCCCGCCATCACCTCGATCGGCCGCACTGGCGTCGCGAGCAGGTTCTCCATCGTCCCGCGCTCGCGCTCGCGGGTGACCGAGAGCGAGGTCATGATCACCATCGTCATCGTCAGCACGACGCCGATCAGCCCCGGCACGATGTTGTACTGGGTGATCCCCTCCGGGTTGTAGCGCCGTTGCACCCGCAGCTCGAACGGCGGCGGGCCGTTTTTCAGGTTCGCGAGCGCGCCGCGGAGATCGTGATCGAGCGCAGTCTGGTTCAGGTTGAGGAGCGCGGTCAGCGCGTTCGAGGTGGCCGCCGGATCGGAGG
>CAVXND010000090.1:0-350555 GCA_963762785.1 uncultured beta proteobacterium | reverse complement strand
CTGGGACTACGTCGGCGAGCCGATGCGCGCGTACTTCATCGAGGGCGCCGGCGAGCACGCCGGCCGCACGAAGCCGATCCCGAGCGAGATGTTCAAGGTCAACCCGGACGACATCGAATGGGTGAAGTCGAAGGTCGTGCCGATGGCGATGGCGTGCTTCCTCGAACGGATCCGGCTGACCGGAAATCACCTGCGGGTGCCGAAGCGCACCTATGTCTATTCCGAAGGCTGGAGCCCGTCGCCGTTCACCAAGGTGTACGAGCGGCTCAGGACCGACCCGGCCTGGACGGTGCTCACCTCAAAGTCAGGACATCACGTGATGCTCGACGATCCGGAAGGGTTCGCCGAGATGCTGCTGGCGACGGCATGAGCTGGACGCCGCAGACGCTGCGCGAGTTTCTCGCCGCGAGCACCGCCGCCCGCGGCGACGCCGACGCGGTCGTCACCGAGCGCGAGCGGCTCTCGTGGCGGCAGCTCGAGGCGGAGGCGTGGCGGGTGGCGAAGGCGCTGCACGCGCTCGGCCTCGCGGCGCGGCGACCACGTCGGCGTGCTCATGGGCAACGACGAGAAGTGGCTCGCGACCTTCTACGGCGCGGCGCTGATCGGCGCGGTGACCGTACCGGTGAACACCCGGTTCAAGGCCGCCGAGCTCGCGTTCTGCCTGAAGCAGGCCGATTGCAAGGCACTGGTGCTCGCCGACCGCTTCATGAAGATCGACTTCGCGTCGTTCCTGCGCGAAGCCGAGCCGGCGGTCGATGCGCGGCTGCCCGGCGACCGGCTGCCGCTGCTGCGCCACGTGATCGTCGTCGGCGAGGACGTGCCGAAGGCTGCAGTGAGCTGGGGCGCTTTCCTTGCCGCCGGCAGCTCGGTGAGCGACGCTGCGATCCGCGATGCTGCGGCGGCCGTGAAGCCCGACGACCTGCTGCTCATCCAGTTCACCTCCGGCACGACCGCCTATCCGAAGGGCGTGATGCTCACGCACGACAACATGCTGCGAAACGCCTGGGCGGCGGGTTCGCGCATCGGGGTGCGGGCGGACGACCGCTACTTCAACTGCCGGCCGTTCTTCCACGTCGGCGGCTCGACGCTGTCGGCGCTGGTGTCGCTCGTGTTCGGCGCGTGCATCGTCACGCTGCCCACGTTCGAGGCCGGGGCGGCGCTCGCGCTGATGACCCGCGAGCGCTGCACGCTGATCTCCGGCAACGACACGCTCTTCCAGCTGCTGATGAGCCACGCCGACTTCGACCGCTCGCAGCTCGCCTTGCGCGGCGGCTGGGCGGCGGCCGGGCCGGAGACGATGCGCAAGATCGTGGACGTGCTCGGCATCGAGGCGATCTGCGCCGCCTACGGCCTGTCGGAAGCCTCGCCGAACGTCGTCATGAGCGACTACCGGGACTCGCTCGAGCATCGCGTCGCCGGGCTGGCGCAGCCGCACGACGGCGTGGGGTTGCGGATCGCCAACCCCGATACGAACGCCCAGCTGCCGCCCGACACCCAGGGCGAGATCCAGGTGCGCGGCTGGAGCGTGATGCGCGGCTACTACAACAACCCCGAGGCGAACGCGAAGGTGTTCACCCCCGACGGCTGGCTGCGGACCGGCGACCTCGGGTCGCTCACCGCCGACAACCGGCTGCGGATGTCGGGCCGGCTGAAGGACGTGTTCCGCGTCGGCGGCGAGAACGTCGCGCCGGCGGAGGTCGAGGAGGTGCTGCTCGCGCACCCGGCCGTGGCGACTGCGCAAGTCATCGGCGTGCCCGATGCGCGCCTCGGCGAGGTGCCGGCCGCGTACGTGACGCTGCGCGCCGGCGCGGCGGCGACGGCGGACGAGCTCATCGGGTTCATGAAGGCGCGCTGCGCCAACTTCCGCGTGCCGCGGTACCTGCGGATCGTCGCGGATTTCGACGCGATCGGCATGACCGCGAGCGGCAAGGTGCAGAAGACGAAGCTGCGTGAGCACGCCCTGCGCGAGCTCGGGCTCGACCAGGGAGCGAAGCGATGAGGAGAATCCGGAACCTGCTCTGCGCGCGCCGCGGCGGCCGCAGCGACCGGCGCGGCGGCGCAGACTTATCCCGTCGAAGCCGGTCACGCTGGTGAACGCGTTCCCGCCGGGCGGCTCCACCGACATCATCGCGCGGCAGCTCGCGGCCAAGCTCTCGCAGCGCTTCGGCCAGCAGGTCGTCGTCGACAACCGCGCCGGCGCCTCGGGCACGATCGGCGCCGCCTCGGTGGCGCGTGCGGAGCCCGACGGGTACACGCATGCTGTTCGGCGTGGCCGCGAATCTGGCGGTAGCGCCGGCGGTGCTGAAATCGCTGCCGTACGACCCGGTGAAGTCGTTCGCGCCAGTGGTCGAGATCGCGCGCGGGCCGTACGTGCTGACGGTGAACCCGTCGGTACCGGCGAAGGATCTCGCGGAGTTCGTGGCCTACGCGAAGCAGAATCCGGGCAAGCTCAACTACGGGACGCCGGGGCAGGGCAGCGTTCACCACCTGGTCAACGAGATGCTGAAGCAGGCCACCGGGATCGACATGGTCCATGTGCCGTACAAGGGCGGCGCGCCGATGTACACCGCGGTCGTGGCCGGCGAGGTACAGGTCCTGATCGACGGCATGCCGGGGCCGCTCGCGCACATCCGGTCCGGGAAGATACGAGCGCTCGGCGTCACCGGCGACAAGCGGCTCGCCGTCCTGCCCGCGGTGCCGAGCTTCGCGGAGCAGGGCGTCAGGGGCGTCGACGCGCAGTTCTGGTGGGGCATCGTGGTGCCCGCCGGCACGCCGCAGCCGGTCATCGCACGGCTCAACGCGGAGATCACGCGGGCGCTCGCCGACCCGGAGATCAAGGCGACCTTCGAGAATCAGAACATCGATCCGTCGCCCGGAACGCCGGAAGCGTTCGGCGCGTGGATCGCCGCCGAGCGCGTGCGGTGGGCGCAGGTCGTGGCGAAGGCGGGCATCAAGCTCGACTGAGGCGGCCGATGCGCGACGTGATCCTCTGCGAGTGCTTCGCCCGCGACGGGCTCCAGCACGAGCCCGACTTCATCGCGACCGAAGCGAAGCTCGCGCTGATCGAGCGCTTCGCCGCGATCGGGTTCGAGCGGATCGAGGCCACGTCGTACTCGAACCCGAAGGTCGTGCCGCAGTTCGCCGACGCCTCCGACCTCCTGCGGCGGCTGCCGCGGCGCGACGGGGTGTTCTACAAGGCGACGTGCGCCAACGTGCGCGCGGTCGAGCGGGCGGTCGGCGACCTCGAGCTCGGGTACGGCGCGAACGAGATCAGCCTGCTCGTGTCGGCGACCGAATCGCACACGCGGACGAACCTGAAGCGCACGCGCGCCGAGCAGTGGCAGAACGTCGCCGAGATGGCCGCAGCGGCGCGTGGCCGCTTTCGCATGGTTGGAACGGTTTCGGTGGCATTCGGGTGTCCGTTCGAGGGCGCGGTCGATCCGGCCGTCGTCGCTGCCGACGCGCAGCGCTTCGCCGAGTTGGGCGTGACGCTGGTCGCATTCGGCGACACGACCGGCATGGCGACGCCGACGTCGGTGCGGGAGATGTTCGCGCGCGTCGCGCGCGAGGCGCCGGGGGTCACGCCGATCGCACACTTCCACGACACGCGCGGCACCGGGCTCGTCAACTACGTCGCCGCGTACGAGGCGGGCGTGCGCCACTTCGATAGTTCCTTTGGCGGCGTGGGCGGCCATCCGGCCAAGGTGAAGTACGGCGATGGGTTCACCGGCAACGTGGCGACCGAGGATCTCGTCAGCCTCTTCGAGTCGCTCGGCATTCGCACCGGGATCGACCTCGACCAGTTGGTCGACACTGCGCGCTTCTGCGAGCAGACGCTTGGCCGCGAACTGCATGGCCGGGTGACGCGGAGCGGGGTGCATCCGCTGCTGGGGAGCGCGGCATGAATGCCTCCGCGCGGATGCCCGCGATCTTCTTCGGTCACGGCACGCCGATGAACACGCTCGCGCGCAACCGCTACACCGAGGCGTGGCGGAAGCTCGGCGAGTCGGTGCCACGGCCGAAAGCCATTCTCTGCGTCTCGGCCCACTGGTACACGCACGGAACCGGCGTCACCGCGATGGAGCGGCCGGAGACGATCCACGACTTCTACGGTTTTCCGCAGGCGCTCTTCGACGTGCAGTACCCGGCGCCGGGCGACCCGGCGCTCGCGGCGCGCGTGCGCGACCTCCTCGCGCCGGTCGACGTCGATCTCGACCAGACGTGGGGACTGGACCACGGGACCTGGTCGGTGCTCGTGCACGCGTTCCCCGACGCGAGCGTCCCGGTGGTGCAGCTGAGCATCGACGGCATGCAGCCGCCGCGCTTCCACTACGAGCTCGGGCGGCGGCTCGCGCCGCTGCGCGACGAGGGCGTGCTCGTCATCGGCAGCGGCAACGTCGTGCACAACCTTCGGGTGTTGAACCGCCGGGACGACGCGCCGGCGTTCGACTGGGCGGTGCGCTTCAACGACCGGGTGCGCGACGCGCTCGCCCGGCGCGACCACGACGCGCTGATCGACTACGCGGCGCGCGGCGAGGACGCGGCGCTGTCGGTGCCGACGCCGGAGCACTACCTGCCGCTGCTCTACGTCGCTGCGCTGCAGGCCGACGGACGAGTCGATGTCGTTCCCGGTCGACGGGATCGACAAGGGCTCGCTCGGCATGCTCACCGCGGTTGCCGGCGTCTAGATCACGAAGCTCTCGAGCGTTTCCGGTGCGAAGAGCGCTTCCGGCGCGAGGCGCCGGGGCGACAGCCCCTGCTCGTGGTGATACCGGAGGAAGGTGTCGAGCACGTGGCGGTTGGCGGCGAAGCCGTACGGCCACCAGTCGTCGCCGAGCTCGCGCCGCGCCTCCTCGACGTGCGCCGGCAGCCACGGGAGCATCGCCTTCAGGGCATGCGCCTCGAGCAGGTCGTGGTAGGTGCGCCGCTGGGCCTCGACGAACGCCTTGAAGAGCGACTGCGCGACCCAGGGATTCGCGCGGTACACGTCGCGGCGGATGACGACCGTGTGCATGATCGGGAAGATCCGCGTGCGCCGGTAGTACTCGCGCTCGGCTTCGACGTAGTTCTCGAACAGCCGCCGGACGTCACTGGGGCGCGACGCGAAGGTGGACGGCGGGCGCGCGGTGAAGAGCGCGTCGATCTCGCCGTCGGCGATCATCCGCGAGAGCGTCTGGGTGGGGCCGAGCGGACGCACCCGGAACTGCGCGGGGAGGTTGAGCTTGAGCTTTTCCTCGCGGCCGGGCTGCTCCTCACCGCCGGCGAAGTGCTCGACGCTCTCCGCCTTCACGCCATAGTCGTCCGAGAGGATCCCGCGGATCCAGACCGGCGCGGTCATCTGGTACTCGGGCACCCCGACGCGCTTGCCGGTGAGCTCGCCCGGCTCGCGGATGCCGCTCTTCGCCGACACGAAGATGCTGCCGTGGCGGAACATCCGCGACGGGAACACCGGGATGGCGATGAACGGCGGGTCGTCGCGCGCGAGCGTCACCGTGTAGGACGACAGCGACATCTCGGACGCGTCGAACTCGCGGTGGCGCGCCATGCGGAAGAATGTCTCCTCGACCGGCTGGTCGAGGAACACGAGGTCGATCCCGTCGGGCTGCACCGCGCCGGACGCGAGCGGCGCCACCCGGTCGTAGCCCCAGCAGGCGAGGGTGATCCGCAGCTTGCTCATCGGCGTCGTCGCTCCAGGGCGGAAGAACGACGAGCATACCAACTATCCTCGAGGAGACCGGCGGCCCCGGCCTCGTCACGGCGCAGTATGCGGCGCTACGCGTGGCCGCGCGCGAGCGGGTTCCACCAATGCTCGGGCGCGTCGTCGGTCGGCGACTCGATGGCGACGCGCGCCGGCCGGGTCGCCTGCACGATCACCGAGCCGTCGCGATCCACCCGGAACGAGTCGCCGGCACCGACGATGTGGTCGGCGCGGTCGCCGTCCTGGGTGATCCAGACGTAGCCCCTCCACGCAGCGCACCAGCGCGCCGCGCGCGGCGTCGAGGATCAGCGTGTCCCGCCGGCCGAGGGCGAGGCGGGCGATGCGGGCCTTGATGTTCATGGCGTTGCTCCTGATAATGCGCTGGTCGCATGCATGCGCGGCTAGCGCGTGACCGCAAGTCTCCGCGTCCGGCCGCGGTCGGGCAAACGAGATCTCGACATGGGATGCATGCGCGGAGGGAATGCACATGGCGCGTGACCTGCCGGCGCTCGACCTGCTCAGGGGGTTCGAGGCCGCCGCGCGCCACCTGTCGTTCACCAAGGCCGGCGAAGAGCTCTTCCTCACCCAGTCGGCGATCAGCCGGCAGGTCCAGGCGCTGGAGGAGCAGCTCGGCGTGAAGCTCTTCCATCGCCGCACGCGCGCGCTGCTGCTCACCGACGAGGGCCAGCGCTACTACAAGGCGGTGCGCGGCGCGCTCGACGGGCTGCGCGCGGCCACGGTCTCGGTACGGGCGTCCCGCGAGGCGGCGACGCTCACCGTCAGCACCACGCTGACCTTCGCGTCGCTGTGGCTGGTGCCCAGGCTCGCCGGCTTCCAGAGCGTGCAGCCCGGCGTCCAGGTCCGGCTCGTCGCCGAGAACCGGATGCAGGACCTCGAGCGCGAAGGCATCGACATCGCGGTGCGCTACTGCCCGCCCCCGATGGCGGGGCGGGGCGCGATCAGGCTCTTCGGCGAGCGGGTGCTTCCGGTCGTGAGCCCGGCCGTGCAGGCGCGGCTGAAGCTCCAGCGGCCGGAGGACCTCGCGCGCGCCGTCCTGCTCGAATACGACGGCGTGCCGCATACCGTCTGGCTGACCTGGCCGGTCTGGTTCGAGACGATGAAGGTCGAGATGCCGCAGCCCGCGGGGACGCTCCAGTTCACCCAGTATCACCAGATCATCCAGGCCGCGGTGGCCGGGCAGGGCGTCGCGCTCGGCCGCGTGCCGCTCGTCGACGAGATGCTGCGCTCGAAGGAGCTGGTCGCGCCCGTTCGGCCTGTCGCGCACGACGGCGGCGGCGTCGCGCGCCTACTTCGCGGTCGTCACGCCCCGTGCCGCGGGCCGGCCGGAGGTCGACGCATTCGTGGCCTGGCTGCAGTCCCTGGTCGTCGCCGAGCGCGAACGGGCGGCGAAGCCGCGGCCGAAGGCGGCCGAGCGGACATGAGCGCGGACGCCTGGGAGGCGATCCGGCGCGCCTACCGCGCCGACGAGGCCGAAAGCGTCGCCGCGCTGACGGCGCGCATCCGGCTCGACGACGCCGCGCGCCGTCGCATCGCCGACCGGGCGCTCGTGCTCGCGCGCGAGATCCGGCGGCGCGCCGGCGAGTCGTTCGGCGCCGAAGCGTTCCTGCGCCGCTTCGGGCTCTCGTCGCGCGAGGGCGTCGTGCTGATGTGTCTCGCCGAGGCGCTGCTGCGCATCCCCGACGCCGAAACCGCCGACGCGCTCATCCGCGACAAGCTCGCCGGCACGCAATGGGAATCGCCGGACGGCGGGTTGCTCCTCAACGCGGCGACCTGGGGGCTGATGCTCACCGGCACGCTCACCGCCTGGGCGGACGACGCGCGCGACGACCCGGCGACGATCGTGCGGCGGCTCGTCGGCCGCGCCGGCGAGCCGTTCGTCCGCGGCGCGATCCGGCAGGCGATGAAGATCATGGCCGAGCAGTTCATCGTCGGCGAGACGATCGACGATGCGATCGAGCGCGCGGCGCCGCGCGAGGCGCTCGGCTACCGCTACTCCTACGACATGCTCGGCGAGGCGGCGCGCACCGCCGGCGACGCCGAGCGCTATTTCGCCGCGTACGAGCAGGCGATCGACGCGGTGGGGCGCGCCGCCGACGCGGCCGCGACGATCGAGGCGCGGCCGGGCATCTCGATCAAGCTCTCGGCGCTGCATCCGCGCTACGAGGTGGCGCAGGAGCGGCGCGTGCTCGCCGAGCTCCTGCCGCGGATCGAGTCGCTCGCCGAGCGCGCCGCGGGCAGCGGCATCCCGGTGACGCTCGACGCCGAGGAGTCCGACCGGCTCGAGCTGTCGCTCGAGCTCTTCGAGCGCCTCGCGCGCCATCCCGCGCTCGCCGGCTGGGACGGGCTCGGCCTCGCGGTCCAGGCGTATCAGAAGCGCGCCATCCACGTCTGCGACTGGCTCGTCGCGCTCGCGCGCGATGCGCGGCGGCGGCTCATGGTCCGCCTCGTCAAGGGCGCGTACTGGGACACCGAGATCAAGCTGGCGCAGGTGCTCGGGCTCGACGACTACCCGGTCTTCACCCGCAAGCAGGCGACCGACGTCTCCTACATCGCCTGCACGCAGGCGCTGCTCGCGGCCGGCGATTCGGTGTTCCCCCAGTTCGCAACCCACAACAGCCACTCGGTCGCGACGGTGCTCGAGTGCGCCGGCGGACGCCGCGACTTCGAGTTCCAGAAGCTGCACGGCATGGGCGACGCGCTGTACGACGCGCTCGTGCCGGAGACCGGCATCGCGTGCCGCGTGTACGCGCCGGTCGGCGGGCATCGCGACCTGCTCGCCTATCTCGTTCGCCGGTTGCTCGAGAACGGCGCCAACAGCTCCTTCGTTCACCAGGTCGGCGACCCGGACACGCCGCTCGAGCGGCTGGTGGCCGATCCGATCGAAGCGCTGCCGCGGCCGTATGCGCCGCACCCGCGGGTGCCCCGCCCGCGCTTCCTCCTTCCCGATCGCCTCAACTCGCGCGGCGTCGATCTCTCCGATCGCGCCGTGCTCGCGCGGCTCGCGCAGCGGGTCGCCGCCGATCGCGTCGCTGCGACCGCGGACGCCGGCGCGCGCGCGATCACCGAGCCCGCGGACCGCCGCCGGATCGTCGGCGCGGTGCGGGACGCGAGCGCGGCCGAGCTGGACGAGGCCGTGCGCTCGGCCGGCGCGGCATGGCGGCGGTGGGACGCGACGCCGGCGGAGGAGCGTGCGCGCGCGCTCGAGCGCGCGGCCGAGCTGCTGGAGGATGCGACGGACGAGCTGATATCGCTCTGCGTGCGCGAGGCCGGCAAGACGCTGCCCGATGCGGTGGCCGAGGTGCGGGAGGCGGCCGACTTCTGCCGGTACTACGCCGCGCGCGGCCGCGCGGACTTCGGGGCACCGCACGCGCTGCCGGGTCCGACGGGCGAAGCGAACTCGCTCGAGCTCGCCGGCCGCGGCGTCTTCGCCTGCATCAGCCCGTGGAACTTCCCGCTCGCGATCTTCACCGGCCAGGTGACCGCGGCGCTGATGGCGGGCAACGCAGTGGTCGCGAAGCCGGCGGAGCAGACGCCGCTCATCGCGGCGCGCGCGGTCGCGCTGCTCCATGAGGCCGGCGTCCCGCGCGAGGTATTGCGGCTCGCCGCCGGCACCGGCGAAGCGGTCGGCGCCCCGCTCGTCCGCCATCCGCTCGTCGCCGGCGTGGTCTTCACCGGTTCGTACGAGACCGCGCGCGCGATCAACCGGGCGCTCGCCGCGCGCGACGGCCCGATCGTGCCGTTCATCGCCGAGACCGGCGGGCTGAACGCGATGGTCGTCGATTCGTCGGCGCTGCCGGAGCAGGTCGTCGCCGACACGCTCGCCTCGGCGTTCCAGAGCGCGGGCCAGCGCTGCTCGAGCTCGAGGGTCCTGCTCGTGCAGGACGATGCCGC
This sequence comes from uncultured beta proteobacterium, assembly GCA_963762785.1. Taxonomy (GTDB): domain Bacteria; phylum Pseudomonadota; class Gammaproteobacteria; order Burkholderiales; family SG8-39; genus DATEDA01. The sequence continues at coordinate 340,945 of CAVXND010000090.1, read as the reverse complement.
GCCGCGCATCCTCGAGATGCTCGCCGGTGCGATGCTGGCGCTGCAGGTCGGCGACCCGTCCTCGCCGGAGACCGACGTCGGACCGGTCATCGACGCCGATGCCAAGGCGATGCTGGAGGCACACGTCGCGCGACTGCGCGCCAGGGGGCGAGCCCTCGCCGCCGTGCCGCTACCGGAAGAAGCGAGGCACGGGACGTTCGTGACCCCCGTCGCGTTCGAGATCGATCTTGCGGACCTGCCGGAGCGCGAGGTGTTCGGGCCGGTGCTGCACGTGATCCGTTATCGGGCGAGCGAGCTCGAGCGGGCGCTCGACGCCGTGGCGGCCACCGGCTACGGGCTCACGCTCGGCATCCACAGCCGCATCGAGCGATTCGCCGAGCGGGTGCGGCGCGCGCGCGTCGGCGCGCGGCTGCGCGTCGGCAACACGTACGTGAACCGCAACATGATCGGCGCGGTGGTCGGCGTCCAGCCGTTCGGCGGGGAAGGGCTCTCGGGCACCGGGCCCAAGGCCGGCGGGCCGCACTACCTGCCGCGGTTCGCCGTGGAGCGCACGCTGACGGTTAACACGGCTGCGGCGGGGGGGAACGCGGCACTGCTCGCGCAAGCGGATTGACTCGATGGCCTCGTCAGGCGATCCCGGCGAGCTTCATGGCCGCAGCGAGGATTGGCTTCGCCCATTCCGGCGCGTCCTCGAAGCTTCGAGGTGCCACGATGCGGCCTGAGCGCCAGTGGAGCAGGAGCCTTGGCGCGGGCTCCCGGCCGGCATTCGGATCCCCCTCCCTCGAGTTGTCATAGACCCGCAGCTCGGTGAGCTTCGGCAGCAGCCGTATCAGGTTGAGCCGGCTCTGATCGTAGCGACGGCGGATGTCCGCCTCCGGGATGTCGTGCCCGCCCTTGGCGACGCGTCTGCGCACGCGATCGATGTGCAGCTCGGGGTTTTCGAGGGCGACGTACCAGACACGGACTTCGAGCCCCGCATCGGCAGCGCCCTCCAGGAGCCGGGTCATGGTCTCCCCTCCCAGAGTCGTCTCGAACGCGAAATCGAGGTGATCGGCGATCGCCTTCTCGAGCAGTCGACGCCCGTGATGCCAGGCTGCGCTGTTGACCTCGGTCTGGGTCAGGCCGGGCCGCGCAGTTTGGATGCGTCGCGCGGCTTCATCCGGGTTGAAGAAGTCGATGCCGGCTTCCCGGAGCGCTTCGCCGCCGACGCTGCTCTTGCCGGCACCGTTGGTGCCGGCGAGGACGTAGATCGCGCCCCGCCGCTTGGCGCGCCTAGCCACGCTTTCGACGCGCGCGCTTCACGGCGATCCGGCCGAGCTCAGCCGCGGGCGTATCGAACGCGGACTGCATCGCCTTCCGCGTGCCAGGTGCCTGCATGCGCGCGAGCATCGCGTCGAACTCGCCCGACAGCGTGTCGAGCGCACTTTGACGTGCACCCGCCAAGGCGCGGTACTCCTCGATCGAGAGGATCACCGCTTTCGGTTCGTCGTGCCGGGTAATGGTGACCATCCCGGCCCGTGCGGCTGCGTCTAGGATCCGGCCGAAGGCGTTCTTGGCTTCGCTCGCGGAGAACGCCGGGGCCTCGACGAGCTCGCCGCGGTGATTGCGGAACGGTGTGGAAGCGCTCATACACGATGCTCCGGAATTGGGCCAATTATGGCTTAAATGGCTAAAATGAGCAAATTGTCCGATCTAGGACCGTCCACCCAGAACGGCACCGCCGACGATCAAACCCATCGCCACCAGCGTCAGCGGCCCGAGCGCGCCTTCTCCCGCCGCGACCAGGACGAGCGTCGAGAGCAACGGTGCGAGGTAGGCGAGCGCGCCGATGGCACGTGGGTCCCCGCGCTTCAGCGCGTAGTCCCACAGGAAGAACGCCGCCCCCATCGGCCCCAGCCCGAGCGCGAGGAGCCATGGCAGTTCCGCGAGCCGCGGGACGTAGCGCGGCTCGAAGAGGACATGGCACGCCAGGGCGAGCAGGGCCGAGACGGCGCAGTAGAGCCCGATCGTCGCGGTGGAGAGCTCGGCGAAACGCTTGGTGGCGAGCGAGTATGTCGACCACACGAGCGCTGAGCCGAGCGCCGCGGCGTACCCGAGCGCCACGGCGTAGCCGTCCGGATTTTCCCCGGCAGAGCCAAGCCTGCCGCCGGTCACGAGCAGCGCTGCACCGGCGAAGCCGAGGAGGGCAGCGACGACGTGGCGCACCCGGAGCGTCACCCCCGGCAGGACGAGCGGTGCGAGCACGACGATGAGGAGCGGCCAGAGGTAGTTGACGAGGTTCGCTTCGACCGGCGGCGCGAGGCGCAACGCGACGAAGAGCAGGAAGTGGAAGCCGAACAGGCCGTAGACGCCGAGCGCGAGCGCGCGGCCGGGCACGCGCCAGGCGGCGAGCCTGTGTATGCTGCAGAGGCTGCCGACCGCGAGCGCCGCGCCCGCGAGCAGGAACGGCGGCCAGCCGCGCAGGCGCAGGCTCAGCGCGGCCAGCACGCCCCAGAGGGCGATCGCCGCGAGCGCGGCAAGGAGCGCTGAACGCTGCATGGTGGCGCGCGGATTGTCGCAAGAAGAAGCGAAGATGAAAAACCGACCTCCCGTCCGCTACCGCATCCGCCCGACCGATCCCGCCGCGCACCTCTTCGGGGTCGAGTGCACCGTCGCCGACCCCGATCCGGCCGGCCAGCGCTTCGCCCTGCCGGCGTGGATCCCCGGGAGCTACCTGATCCGGGACTTCGCGCGGCACATCGTCTCGATCCATGCCGCGTCGCGCGGCGCGGACGTCGCGCTCACCAAGCTCGACAAGCACACCTGGCGCGCGGCGCCGTGCCGCGGCCCGCTCACCGTCACGACCGAGGTGTACGGGTGGGACCTGTCGGTCCGCGGCGCACACCTCGACGCGACCCACGGGTTCTTCAACGGCACGTGCGTCTTCCTCCGGGTGCTCGGGCGGGAGGAGCGCGAATGCGAGGTCGAGATCCTGCCGCCCGCGGGGCGCCGCTATGCGCGCTGGCGCGTGGCGACGTCGCTCGCTCGCAACGGCGCGCGGCCGCTCGGATTCGGCGCCTATGCCGCGGCCGACTACGACGATCTCATCGATCACCCGGTCGAGACGGGGACGTTCGCGCACGCCTCGTTCACGGCCGGCGGCGTGCCGCACGAGATCGCGATCACCGGGCGCACCAACGCCGACCTCGACCGCCTCGCGCGCGATCTCAAGCGCGTGTGCGAATGGCACATCCGGTTCTGGGGCGGCCCGGCGCCGATGGACCGCTACGTGTTCCTCGTCACCGCGGTCGGCGACGGCTACGGCGGGCTCGAGCACCGCGCGTCCACCGCGCTCCTCTGCAGCCGCGACGACCTGCCGCGCCCGGGCGAGAAGGCGCTCACCGAGAGCTACCGCACGTTCCTCGGGCTCGCGAGCCACGAGTACTTCCACACCTGGAACGTGAAGCGGATCAAGCCGGCGGCGTTCACGCCCTACGACCTCGACCGCGAGAACTACACCGCTCTGCTCTGGGCATTCGAAGGCGCGACCTCGTACTACGACGATCTCGCGCTCGTGCGCTGCGGGCTCGTGAAGCCGGAGGAGTATCTCGAGATCCTCGGCCGCTCGATCACCCAGCTTCTGCGCACGCCCGGCCGGCGCCGGCAGTCGGTCGCGGAGTCGAGCTGGGATGCGTGGATCAAGTACTACCGCCAGGACGAGAACTCCCCGAACGCGATCGTCAGCTACTACGGGAAGGGTGCCCTCGTCGCGCTGTGCCTCGATCTGCACATCCGCAGCCGCACCGCCGGCCGCCGCTCGCTCGACGACGTCATGCGCGCGCTCTGGCGGCGCTACGGACGGGCCGGCATCGGCGTGCCGGAGGACGGCGTCGAGCGCGTCGCGGAGGAGGTGAGCGGCCTCAAGCTCGGCACGCTCTTCGACCGCTGGCTGCGCGCCACCGCCGAGCTGCCGTTCGAAGAGGTGCTCGCGACGGTCGGCGTGGAGATGGAGGTGCGGCCCGCCGAGAGCGCGTCGGATCGCGGCGGCCGGCCGGCCTCGAGGCCCGCCAGGGCGCTGGCGTCAAGAGTCGCGCTCGGCGCGCGCACCGCGGGCGATGGCAACGACGTCAGGCTTACCCAGGTGCTGCACGGCGGCGCCGCGCTCGCCGCGGGGCTCGCCGCGGGCGACGTGATCGTCGCGATGGACGGGATCCGCGTGACGCCGAAGACGCTCGACGGCCGGCTCGCGCAGCTCAAGCCGGGCGACCGTGCGCGGCTCCACGTCTTCCGCCGCGACGAGCTGCACGAGGTCGGGATCACGTTCGCCGCGGCGCCGGCGGACACGTGCGTGCTGCGGTTCGACAAGCGGGCGCCGGCGAGGTCGGCCGCCCTGCGGCGCGGCTGGCTGGGGCGCTAGCCGCCTTCGGCGGCGGTGCTGTCCTACCCTGCCGTCAGCTTGACGATCGCGACCGAGAGATTGTCGCCCTTGCCCTTCGCGCGCACGCGCGCCGAGCTGATCAGCATCTCGGCCGCCTTCCGCGGCGGCAGCGCGGCGAGCGCCTTGCCGATCTCGGTGTCGGTGAAGTAGTCCCACAGCCCGTCGGAGCAGAGCAGGAACGAGTCGCCCGGCAACGAGCGACTCGGTCGAGCCGAAGCTCGGCACCGGCGGCTCGGAGTGGCCGAGCGCCTGGAGCAGCAGGTTCCGGTTCGGGTGCTTGTGGCGGTCCTCTTCGCGCCACTGGCCCTCCTCGATCTGCTGCTCGACGTACGAGTGGTCCTTGGTCCGGTCCTGCACCGCCGCGCCGCGGAAATGATAGAGCCGGCTGTCGCCGACCCAGCCCCAGTCGACGCGCTCGGGCTGGAGGAGCATCGCGATGATCGTGCTGTGCGGCTCTTCCTCGGTCAGCACGCGGTTGAGCCGGATGACGGTGTGCGCCTCGAGCACGATCTCGCGCAGGAACTCCTCGGGCTTCTCGTCCTTGGGCGAGTAGGCGTCGAACAGGTTGGCGGCGGTGCCGATCACCTGCTCGGCAGCGGCCGCGCCGCCCTTGTAGCCGCCGGCGCCGTCGGCGAGGATCACGAGCGCCGTGCCCCGCAACCGCTTGCTCGGGATGATCGCGACGCGATCCTGCTGCTCCTGCCGGTCGCCGAGGTGCTGGCCGGTGGTCGCGTCGATCGAAACGGGCATCAGGGTGGGGGCGGCGAGGAGGCTTCGCTACACTACCGGATCGGGGGGAAGCCCGCTGCGGGCCACGGCGCGCCGGCAGGCACTTTTCACGTTGGCTTGCGGCACGTGCGAACGATCTTGACCACCTTTCTGCTCCTTCGCCACGGCGAGACCTTGTGGAACCGGGACGGGCGCCTCCAGGGCTGGCAGGACAGCCCGCTGTCTGACGCCGGCCGCGCGCAGGCCGGCGCGCTCGCGGCGCGGCTCGCGACCGAGCGCGTCGACGCAATTGTCGCGAGCGATCTCGGCCGCACGCGCGAGACCGCAGAGCCGATCGCCGCGCGGCTCGGGCTCCCGTTGCGGCTGGACGCGGGCCTGCGCGAGCGCTGCTACGGCGAGTTCGAGGGCATGACCTGGGCCGAGATCGAGCGCGCGCGGCCGACCGACTATCACCGGCTCGCTGCGCGCGACTCCGAGTACGTCGTTCCCGGCGGCGAGAGCGGCGTGCAGTTCCGCCACCGGGTCGTCTCCGCGCTCGAGCACCTCGCGCGGAGCTACGCCGATGCGACGGTCGCGGTGGTCACCCACGGCGGCGTGCTCGGCATCGTCTACCGCCACGCGAAGGACATCGCGCTCGAGATGCCGCGCACGTTCAGCGTGCCGAACGCCGCGGTGAACCGCGTGCGCATCGGCACCCAGGGCTGGGCGGTCGAGGCCTGGGCCGACACCGGCCACCTGGCCGAAGCGGCGCTCGACGACGAGTAGCGGGGCTTGCCGTGACCGCGGGCGCGGGGGTTAAATCGGGGGCATGAACGCCCCTTCGCAGCCGCTTCCCGTTTCGTACGCCGACGTCGCGGCCGCCGCCGCGCGCATCGCCGGCCATGCCCACCGGACGCCGGTGCTGACCTCGCGCACCGTGAACGCGCGCACCGGCGCCGAGGTGTTCTTCAAGTGCGAGAACTTCCAGCGCATCGGCGCGTTCAAGTTCCGCGGCGCCTACAACGCGCTCGCCCAGCTCTCCGACGAGCAGAAACGCCGCGGCGTGCTCGCCTTCTCGTCGGGCAATCATGCGCAGGCGATCGCGCTTGCGGGACGGCTGCTCGGGATCCGGACGACGATCGTGATGCCCGACGACGCGCCGCCGGTGAAGCTCACGGCGACGCGCGGCTACGGCGCCGAGGTCATCACCTACGACAAGAACGTGACCACTCGCGAAGCGCTCGGCGCGGGCATCGCGGCGGAGCGGGGACTCGCGGTGATTCCGCCGTACGACCACCCGCACGTGGTCGCCGGGCAGGGCACCGCGGCGAAGGAGCTGATCGAAGAGGTCGGGAGGCTCGACCGCCTCTACGTGCCGTGCGGCGGCGCGGGCCTGCTATCGGGGTGCGCGATCGCGGCCGCGCACCTCTCGCCCGGGTGCAAGGTCATCGGCGTGGAGCCCGCCGCCGGGGACGACGCGACGCGGTCGTTCCGGACGAAGACCCTGCAGACGGTGCACAACCCGGACACGATCGCCGACGGCGCACGCACGCCGTCGCTCGGGAAGATCACGTTCCCGCTCGTGCTCGCGCACGTCCACGACATGACGACGGTGGACGATCGCGAACTGCTGGACGCGATGCTCTATCTCTGGGAACGGCTGAAGATCGTGGTCGAGCCGACCGGCGCGCTCGGCGCGGCAGGGCTCTTCAAGGGCGGCCCCGATGCCGCCGGAAAGCGCGTCGGGGTGGTGATCTCCGGCGGCAACGTCGACCTGCAGGCGATCTGCCGCCTGATCGGCTGACCGCCGCCGGGATCGAGTCCGGCGCCTAGACGGTTTCGGTCTCTTCTTCCGTCTCGCGACGCCGCGCCGGCGCGCTCATCCAGATCGGGAGATCGAGGAAGCGCTGCGGGGCGGGCAGCTCGGCGGTTTGGCCCTTGCGACGCTGCTGGCAGGGCCAGCCGGTGCTCGGGATCGCGGGATCGGCGTGCGGCTCGTGCTCGGTGTGCGCTTCAAGCTCGTCGGCGACGAACTCTTCCACTTCCAGCCCTTCGGTAGTCGCGTCAGCCATTTTCTCGCTCCTTGTGTGGCACGGACACCGGGACGTCGAGCAAGCGTGGTGCCAAGCGGGAGACCCGAACGTCTCTTCGGTCACGCTCCGCCATCATTTCGCCGCTCGGAGCGTGAGTTTCGTCACACGGATCGCGCGGCTCAGGGAACGCGACGGGCTACCCGGTCCGCACCGGAGGTCGAGAGGTGTGGAGCTTGCGACAGGTCGGTGGCACCGGTGACGGAGAACCGTCAGCGCCGACGCCAGACCTGCCAACGCTCGCGCCCGGCGAATACCGGGATCGAGTCGGCGACCGGAGCATCCTCGATCCGGTCGAAGGCGCTCGAGAGCAACGCCTCGAGCTCGCCGCGCTTCAGGCCGAACGGCGGACCGCGCTCGTCGTCGGACCAGAAGAAGAAGCCCGCCAGCCGCCCGCCCGGGCGCAACACTTCCGCGATGCGCGCGGCCCAGCGCGGCCAGTGCGCGCGCGGCAGCGCGCAGAGGAAGGCGCGCTCGTAGACGAGATCGAACTCCCCGAGCGGGTGCGCAAAGAAGTCGCCCTGCACCAGGACGCGACCGAGCTCGCCGAGGACGTGCCGGGCGGCTTCGATCGCAGCGGGGCTGAAGTCGATCGCGACGACGTCGTGGCCGGCGGCGGCGAACGCCTGCACTTCGTAGCCGCTGCCGCAGCCGGGGACGAGCACCCGCTGCGCCGGTTCCCGCACGAGAAATTCCCGCAGCGCCGCCGGCACGCCGCCCGCGTCCCACGGCTTGTAGCCCTCGCGGAAGCGCACGTCCCAGAACGCCGGCCCGGCCGGATCGAGCCTCGGCCCGAGCCGGAGCCGCGCGGCCGTCTCGTCACCCGTCTCGTCACCCCGCTTGTCAGCCTTTGACACAGACGACCTGCTTGAGCGTGTGCACCACTTCGACGAGGTCGGTCTGGTTGGCCATCACCTCGTCGATGGACTTGTAGGCGCCCGGGATCTCGTCGATCACGCCCGAGTCCTTGCGGCATTCGACGCCCTCGGTCTGCCGCTCGAGGTCCGCACGCGAGAAGCGCCGCTTCGCCTCGGTGCGGCTCATGCGGCGGCCGGCGCCGTGCGAGCAGGACGAGAACGAGTCCGCCTCGCCCTTCCCGCGCACGATGTACGACTTCGCGCCCATGCTGCCGGGGATGATCCCGAGCTCGCCCGGGCCCGCCCGGATCGCGCCCTTGCGGGTCACCAGCACCGACTCGCCGAAGTGCCGCTCGCGCTCGACGTAGTTGTGGTGGCAGTTGATCGCTTCCTCGGTCGCCGCGAACGGCCGCAGCTCGCGCTCGAGCGCCTCGAGGACGAGCGCCATCATCTCGCGCCGGTTCGCGCTGGCGTAGTCCTGCGCCCACCCCACCGCTTCCACGTAGTCGTCGAAGAGCGGCGTGCCCTCCTCGAACCACGCGAGGTCGCGGTCGGGCAGACGCACGTCCTGGCTCAGGCAGTGCTCGCGCGCCCGCTCGATGAAATAGCGGCCGATCGCGTTGCCGATCCCGCGGCTTCCCGAGTGGAGCATCACCCAGACCCGGTCCTCCTCGTCGAGGCACACCTCGATGAAGTGGTTGCCGCCGCCGAGCGTGCCGAGCTGGCGCACCCAGGTCTCGTCGAAGCGTTTCTGCATCGTCGCGAGCCTGGGATGCTTGTCGGCGATCCGGTCGAGAGCGCGCGCGAACGGCTTCGCCGCGTGACCGAGCGCATCGCGCGCATCGTGCTGGCCGAAGCCGACCGGCACCGCGGCTTCGATCGCGCCGCGCAGACGGCTCAGCCGGTCGGGGAGATCGGCCGCCGTGAGCGAGAGGCGCACCGCACCCATCCCGCAGCCGATGTCGACGCCGACGGCGGCGGGAATGATCGCGCCCTTGGTCGGAATCACCGCGCCGACCGTCGCACCGATCCCGGCATGAACGTCGGGCATCGCGGCGACGTGGCGGAAGACGAACGGCAGCCGCGAGACGTTGACGAGCTGCTTCAACGCTTCTGCCTCGACGTCGTCGGTCCACACGTGGACCGGGACGCGGCCGTCGTCGATCGTCTTCCGGACAGGCATGGTTATATATAGTGGATTGGCTGCTATTGCACTGCAGCATGATAGACTAACCGCCGTCCCGAACAGACGATCGCCCGCCGCCATGTTCTCGAACGAACCGCTCGCAAAAGTCGATCCCGAGTTGTGGCAGGCCGTGCAGGCCGAGATCGGCCGCCAGGAAGACCACATCGAGCTCATCGCCTCCGAGAACTACGCGAGCCCCGCGGTGCTCGCGGCGCAGGGCTCGGCCCTCACGAACAAGTACGCCGAGGGGTATCCCGGCAAGCGCTACTACGGCGGCTGCGAGTACGTCGATATCGCCGAGGAGCTCGCGATCGAGCGCGCGAAGAAGCTCTTTCACGCCGAGTACGCGAACGTCCAGCCGCACTCGGGTTCGCAGGCGAACCAGGCCGTCTACCAGGCGGTGATGAAGCCCGGCGACGTCATGCTCGGCATGTCGCTCGCCCACGGCGGCCATCTCACGCACGGCTCGACGGCCAACTTCTCGGGCCGCCTCTACCAGGCCTTCTACTACGGGCTCGACGAGCGCGAGGAGATCGACTACGAGCAGGTCGAGCACCTCGCGAAGGGCCACAAGCCGAAGCTGATCGTCGCCGGCGGCTCGGCCTACTCGCTCGCGATCGACTGGAAGCGCTTCCGCAGGATCGCCGACAGCGTCGGTGCGCGGCTGATGGCGGACATCGCCCACCCGGCGGGCCTGATCGCGGCCGGTCTCTACCCGAGCCCGGTCGGCGTCGCCGACTTCGTGACCACCACGACGCACAAGACGCTGCGCGGGCCGCGCGGCGGCATGATCCTCGCCGCGAAGGAGCACGAGAAGCTCCTGAACGCCGCCGTCTTCCCCCAGCTCCAGGGCGGTCCGCTGATGCACGTGATCGCCGCCAAGGCGGTCGCGTTCAAGGAGGCGATGACCAAGGAGTTCCGCATCTACCAGGAAGAGGTGATCGCGAACACGCGGGTGATGGCGAAGGTGCTGGCCGAGCGCGGCATGCGGATCGTGTCCGGGCGCACCGACTGCCACCTGTGCCTGGTCGACCTGCGCGCGAAGGGCATCACCGGGAAGCTCGCCGAGGACGTGCTCGAGCGCGCGCACATCACGGTCAACAAGAACGCCATCCCGAACGATCCGCAGAAGCCGACCGTCACGAGCGGCATCCGCGTCGGCGCCGCGGCGGTGACCACGCGCGGCTTCGAGGAGTTCGAGGCCGAGCAGGTCGCGAACCTCATCGGCGACGTGCTCGACGCACCGCAGGACGAGGCGAACGTCGCGCGCGTGCGCGAGCTCGCGCGCGCGCTCTGCCGCCGGTACCCGGTGTACGCCGACGCGGCGCAGGCGGGCGTGCCGGTGGAGAAGGCGGCGTAGAAGCGCGCCATGCGGTGTCCGTTCTGCAAGCACGAAGACACCGCCGTCATCGACACGCGCATGTCGGAGGACGGCGAGAGCGTCCGCCGGCGGCGCGAGTGCGAGAACTGCGACAAGCGGTTCACGACCTACGAGCGGGTCGAGCTCGCGATGCCCGCGGTGGTGAAGGCGAACGGATACCGCAGCGCCTACGACCGCGAAAAGATCCGCACCGGCTTCATGCGGGCGCTCCACAAGCGCCCGGTCCCGACGCAGTACGTCGACACCGCGATCGACCGCATCGAGCAGAAGATCCTCGCCCGCGGCGAGCGCGAGATCGGCTCCCGCACGATCGGCGAGATGGTGATGGCGGAGCTGAAGAAGATGGACCACGTCGCCTACATCCGCTTCGCGTCGGTCTACGAGGACTTCCAGCGCGTCGACGAGTTCCGCGAGAAGGTGCTCGAGCTGAAGCGCCCGGGACGAAAGGTCCGGCGAGCGGCCGAGCGGCGGAGCTGAGCCGCGCGCGGCGCGCGCGCCGCCGCATGTTCACGACGGCCATGTTTACGCCGGCCGATAACGAGTTCATGGCCCGGGCGCTCCGGCTCGCGGAGCGGGGCCTCTTCACCACCACGCCCAATCCACGGGTCGGCGCGGTCGTCGTCCGCGGCGACGAGATCGTGGGCGAGGGCTTCCACGAGCGCGCCGGCGAGGCGCACGCCGAGGTCAACGCGCTCCGTGCGGCGGGCGGCCGGGCGGAGGGCGCGACCGTCTACGTCACGCTCGAGCCGTGCGTTCATCACGGCCGCACGCCGCCGTGCGTCGAGGCGCTGCTCGCCGCGAAAGTGAAGCGCATCGTCGTGGCGATGGGCGACCCGAACCCGAAGGTTTCGGGACGGGGCTTCGCCGCGCTCCGTGCCGCCGGCGTCGACGTCGACTCCGGCCTCCTCGAGGACGAGGCGCGCGAGCTGAACGTGGGGTTCGTGTCGCGCATGACCCGCGGCCGGCCCTGGGTCCGGCTCAAGGTCGCCGCGACTCTGGACGCGAAGACCGCCCTCGCGAGCGGCGAGAGCCAGTGGATCACCGGCGAGGCCGCGCGCGCCGACGGCCATCGCTGGCGCGCACGGGCCTGTGCGATCCTCACCGGCATCGGCACCGTCAGGGACGACGACCCGCGCCTGACGGTGCGCGACGTCGAAACGCCGCGCCAGCCGCTCCGGGTGCTGGTGGACTCGCGCCTCGAGGTGCCGCTCACCGCGCGCCTGCTCGACGGCGGGAATCTGCTCGTCGCCGCGGCGATCGAGGACCCGGCGAAGGCCGCGCGGCTCCGCGACCGCGGCGCCGAGGTGGTCGTGCTCCCGAACGCCTCGGGCAAGGTCGAGCTCGAGGATCTCGTGCGCGAGCTCGGCCGGCGCGCGCTGAACGAGGTTCACGTCGAGGCTGGCTTCAAGCTCAACGGCTCGCTCGTCGCGGCCGGGGTGGTGGACGAGCTGCTGGTCTACATCGCGCCGAAGATGCTCGGCGAGGGCGCCCGCGGGATGTTCAACCTGCCCGGCGTCGAACGGCTTGCCGACGCGCGGCGCCTGCGGCTGACGGACGTGACGCGGATCGGCGAGGACGTCCGCCTGCGCGCGCGATTCGGCTGAGGCCGGCTCAGGCCGCCCGCTTCACCTCGCGCTCGATCTCCTCGAGCACTTTCCGGGTCTCGGCGACCGCCCAGTCGATCTCCTCGCGGGAGATCACGAGCGGGGGAGCGAAGCGCACGACCGTGCCGTGGGTGTCCTTGGAGAGGATGCCGTGCGCGAGGAGGCGATCGACGACGAGCCGCGCGGTGGCGTAGCGCGGATCGATCTCGAGGCCGATCAGCAGGCCCTGGCCACGGACTTCCCGCACGAGCGGGCTGCGGATCGACGCGAGGCCGGTGAGGAGCCGCGCGCCGAGCGCCGTGGCGCGTTCGGCGAGGCGTTCGTCGACGATGACGTTGAGCGCTTCGAGGGCCACGGCCGCGGCGAGCGGGTTGCCGCCGAACGTGCTGCCGTGGTCGCCCGGCGCGAAGACCTGCATCACTTCGTCGCGCGCGAGGAACGCCGACACCGGCAGCACGCCGCCCCCGAGCGCCTTGCCGAGGACGAGCCCGTCCGGCTGCACGCCGTCGTGCTCGCAGGCGAGGAGCTTGCCGGTGCGGCCGAGGCCGGTCTGGACCTCGTCGGCGATGAAGAGGACGTTCCGCTCGCGGCAGATGCGCGCGCACTCGGCGAGGTAGCCCGCCGGCGGCACGACGATGCCGCGCTCGCCCTGCACCGGCTCGACCAGGAACGCGGCGGTGTCGGGCGTGATCGCGCGCGCGAGCGCCTGCGGGTCGCCGAACGGCACCAGCTTGAAGCCGCGCGGGAACGGGCCGAAGCCGTCGCGGTACTGCGCCTCCGAGGACATGCCGGTGATCGTGATCGACCGGCCGTGGAAGTTGCCTTCGCAGGCGATGATCTCGGCGCGGCCTTCGGCCACGCGCTTCACCTTGTGCGCCCATTTCCGGGCCGCCTTGAGCGCGGTCTCGACCGCCTCGAGCCCGGTGTTGACCGGCAGCGCGCGGTCCATCCCCGTCAGGCGGCACAGCCGCTCGAGGAACGGCGGCAGCCGGTCGTTGTAGTAGGCGCGGGAAGTCACCGCCAGCCGCTTCGCCTGCTCGGTAAGCGCGCGGACGATCCTTGGATGACCGTGGCCGAGGCTCACCGCCGAGTAGGCCGACATCATGTCGAGGTAGCGGCGTCCGGCCTGGTCCCAGACGTGGACGCCTTCGCCGCGCGCGAGGACGACCGGGAGCGGGTCGTAGTTCGCCGCGCTGTAGCGCCGTTCGAGGTCGATGACCGAGCGCGCGGCGCCGCCGCCCAGCATGGCCGAGGCGAACTCCTCGATGAGGCGCGCGGTCACGCCGCCGCGGTCGCGGTGCGGCTCGTACTCGACGATCTCGATTGCCGCCGGCGCGGCTGCCTTCGCCAGTGCCGCCAGCTCGGGGAGCAGCACGCTCGCGCGCAGGCCGCCGGCCACCGGCGTCGTGACGCCGGGCGCGTCCTGCGGGTCGATCGCGTCGAGGTCGAGCGTGATGCCGTAGGCGGCGGTTCCGGTCTGCACGCGCGCGGCCGCCTCGCGCAGCACCTCGCCGAGGCCGCGGCGTTCGATCTCCGCGATGGTGTAGATCCGCACGCCCAGCGCGGAAGCGAGCGCCGCCTCCTCGGGCTCGAAGCTCCGGACGCCGACGACGCAGACGTGCTCCGGCGCGAGCGCCGCGCCCGGCTCGCACAGCGCGTCGCCGGTCTGGCCGAGCAGCGCCGCGAGCGGCATGCCGTGGAGCTTGCCGCTGTGGCTGGTCTCCGGCGTGTGCGCGTCGAGATGGGCGTCGATCCAGAGCAGGCCGAGCTTGCCGTCGACGGCGTTCGCGACGCCGCGCCAGGTCCCCATCGCGATGCTGTGATCCCCGCCGAGCACGAGCGGCACGGCGCCGTTGCGGACGATCTTCGCCGTCGCGCGGGCGAGCCGCTCGCACAGGCGGCACACGACCTGCGCCACGGGTTCGCCCGGGGCCTGGTCGGGAAAGAGCGTCTCGCCCCAGGCCGCCGCGACGCCGCGCGCGACGAGGTGCGCGTCGAGGCCGGCAAGCCGCAGGCGCGCCGGGCCGTCGGCGCAGCCGGGCTCGGCGGCACCGAGGCCGCTTGCCGCGCCGACGATCTGCACCGCGCGTCCGCCTTCGCGGGCGGTCGGCGCGTGCGGCTTGGCGCCGAGGACGGGGTCGGGAGCGTTCATGCCCCGTTAGAGTGCAATTCGCGTACCCGCGTTCGTTGCGGGTGAGGAATTAGTCCTGCAAGCCGACCGACGGCCGCGCCGCTCCGACGACCGGCCGAGCCGGCCGCGCTTACGCGAGCAGCGTTCCAGCAGGGGCGAACAGCATTCCAGCACGGGCGAGCAGCATTCCGGCACGGCGGACGTGGCGCGGCGCTTTTGGACGCGGGGCGCGTGCGCTAGTCTGGCAAGCTCCCATGCGCTCGATCGCCGAGTATCACGACCTGATCCTGCGCCTCGAGCGGCTCGCGGCCGAGGCGCCCACCCGCTACCTGTGGCGGGTGGGCCTGCTCGCGGTGCTCGGAATCGGGTTCGTCGCCGCGGCCTTCGTGGCGGCGCTCGGGCTGGTGATCGGCGTCGCTGCGCTGATCCTGGTCTCCAAGAAGTTCGTGCTGATCAAGATCGCCTGGATCCCGCTCGTCTTCGCCTGGATGATCCTGAAGGCGATGTGGGTGCGGATCCCGCCGCCGGAAGGCCGGTTGCTCGTCCGCCGCGAGGCGCCGCAGCTCTTCGACGAGATCGAGGCGGTGCGGAAGGGCGTCGGCGCGCAGCACATCCACCGCGTAGTCGTCACCCCCGACTTCAACGCCGCCGTCGCCCAGGTGCCGCGGCTCGGCCTGCTCGGCTTCCCGGCCAACTATCTCGTCGTCGGCCTGCCGCTGATGGCGAGCCTTACGCGCGAAGAGTTCCGCGCCGTGCTCGCGCACGAGTTCGGCCACCTCTCGCGCCACCACGCGCGCTTCGGGAACTGGATCTACCGCATCCGCCAGACCTGGCATCGCCTGCTCGCGATCCTCGAGCACGAGGGCGGTTTCTCGACGCGCCTCTTCGCGAAGTTCTTCGACTGGTACGCGCCGTACTTCAACGCCTACAGCTTCGTGCTCGCGCGGGCGAACGAGTACGAGGCCGACCGCGCCTCCGCGCGCGTGGCCGGCGCCGGCGCGGCCGGAAGCGCGCTCGTCGCGGTGCACGCCAAGGCGGCGTATCTCGACAGCCAGTATTGGGAGAAGCTCTGGGCCGGCGTGAGCGACCGCGCCGAACCGCCGGCGGCGCCGTACTCGGAGCTCCTCGCGCGCTGCAAGCAACTCCCGGCCGAGGTCGGCAAGGCCTATGCGAAGGTCGCGCTCGATGCGAAGCCCGATCTCAACGACACCCATCCCTCGCTCGCCGACCGGCTGCAGGCGCTCGGCGTCCCGGCGCGGACGCGCTTCGATATCGACCGGTCGGCGGCGGACGAGCTGCTCGGCCCGGCGCTCGCGGCGCTCGCCGCGGAGCAGGACCGCCGCTGGCACGAGCAGGTGGCGCCGGCCTGGCGCGAGCGCCACGCGGCGGTCGCCGAGGAGCGGAAGCGCTTCGACGCGCTCGAGCAGCAGGAGAAGGGGAGCGAGCTTCCCCTCGAGGCGGCGTGGGAGCGGGCGCGGCTGGCCGAATCGCTGAACGGCCGCTTCGCGGCGCTCCCGCTCTACCGCCAGCTGGCCGAGCGGCATCCCGGGCATGCGCCGGCGGTATACGCGTACGGCCGGATGCTGGTCCAGGGCGGCGACGAGCAGGGCGTCGCGGTCGTGGAGAAGGCAATGTCGCTCGACGCCGAGGCGGAGCAGTCCGGGGCGGAGCTGCTGTTCGAGTTCTACCGCGGCCGCAAGGACGTCGCCGGCATGGACCGGTGGCACGCCCGGCTCGATCAGCTCGCCGGGACGCGCGCAAAGGCCCAGGCCGAGCTCACGAAGTTCGAGCCGAAGGATCCGCTGCAGCCGCACGGCGTCTCGGCGGCGACCCTGGCGAAGCTCGCTGCGGTGATCGGCGAGCAGCGCAAGGTGAAGCGCGCGTGGCTCGTCCGGAAGCATGGGAAGCACCTGCCGAAGGTGCCGGGCTACCTGCTCCTGCTCGAGTTCGCCTGGACGTCCCACCTCACCGGCGGCCGCGACGACGCGGTGCGCGCGGTGCTCGACCGGTTCGCCGTCGACGAGGACGGCTTCGTCGCGATCCGCGACGCGGCGGAGTCGCGGCGGCTGCGCAACGCGGCCGCGAAGGTGCCGGGCGCGCCGATCTTCGAACGCCCCTGACGTAGCTGCACGGCACCTCCGCCGGCTGGTGTACGCTCCGGCGCCATGTTCACCGGAATCGTCGCGGCGGTTGGCCGCATCCAGCGAGTCGAGCCGCGCCCGGGCGGGCTCCGCCTGGCGATCGACGCTGGCAGCCTCGACCTGAGCGACGTCGCGATCGGCGACTCGATCGCGGTGAACGGCTGTTGCCTGACGGTGGTTGGCCGCGCCAGCCCGCGGTTCGAGGTCGACGTCTCGCGCGAGACGATCGCCTGCACCGCCGGCCTGGAGACGCCCGGCGAAGTGAACCTCGAGAAGTCCCTGCGTCTCGCCGACCGCCTCGACGGTCATCTCGTCAGCGGCCACGTCGACGGCGTGGGCGAGGTCGTCGCCTTCGAGCCCGTGGGCGAGAGCCATCGGCTCGTCGTCCGGGTGCCGGCGGAGCTTGCGAAGTACGTCGCCCGGAAGGGATCGATCGCGGTGCAGGGCGTCAGCCTCACCGTGAATCGCGTGGACGGCCTTCAGTTCGAGGTCAATCTCATCCCGCACACGCTCGCCGTCACTACGCTCAAGGCTCTCTCGCCCGGCGTGCGCGTGAACCTCGAGGTGGATCTGATCGCGCGGTACGTCGAGCGGATGCTCGGGGCGTCCAGCGACAGCCTGTTGGGTCGCCGAGAATAGCGTCCGGCACCGGTGTCGCCGGTTCGGGAACTTCGGATGCCGAAGTCGTAGCGCGCATCCGTCCGGCGGTTCATCCCGCGCCGCTGCCCGTAACGCGTCCGTGGCGCGTCCGCGCGGTGCGTTCGAGGCCTATTGAGGTGCTTCGTGCGGCTTGTGGCGGCGCGAAAGCGTGAGACCGGCAAGGGCCACGCCAAGCAGGGCAAGCGTGGCAGGTTCGGGCACCTGCTGCTGGCCGAACGACAGGTTGTCCATCACCGGACCGAAGCCGGAGGTCTGGTCGATCCGGACGCTGCCGATGCCGCCCGCGTTGCGGAACCCCATGAACGTCGGGCTGACCGCGGACGGGAACGATAGACCGAGAAAGCTGCCGATGACCGTCGTATCGTCCGGGCCGAATACGGTCAGGTCGTAGGTCGACGGAAAGCCCCCGTAGTTCAGCAAGTCCATTCCGAACGCATCGACGAGACCGGTGAAGTCGATCGTCATATCAGCGGATGTCAGCGTGCCCATCGTTTTCGTGGGCAGACTGAAAAACCCGTCACCCTGCCAGACGAGCTGTCCGCTGGACGTGGTGAGGGCTATCCCGGGGACGATGAGCCCCGGACCTTGACCGTTCGGGGCCGAAGCAGCCGTCAAGGCGCTGCCGATCGCGGCCGCAGTGGCGCCGACCGCATAGCCTTCAAACGCTTCGTTCGTTGCCCCGGCGCCGAGCAGCGCGTTCAACGTGCTTCGCTGGTCGATCCAACCGGGCGTGCCGAACTCCAGATTGTCGATCACCGGCCCGAACCCGGAGATCTGGTCGATCCTGATGCTTCCTATTCCGGCGGCGTTCTCGAAGCCGAGAAACTGGGGCGTCACGGCGGATGGAAAGCCAATGCCGAGAATCGTGCCGATCACCGTCGTATCGTCCAGGCCGAACGCGGTCGCGTTGTAGATCGCAGGAAAGCCGCCGTAGTTGATCACGTCGACTCCCGCGGCGCTGACGAAGCGCGTGAAGTCGATGGTCAAGTCGGAGGAAGTCAGCGTGCCGATCGTTTTCGTGGGCAGGCTGAAAAACCCGTCACCCTGCCAGACGAGCTGTCCGCTGGACGTGGTCAGGGCTATCCCGGGGACGATGAGCCCCGGTCCCTGCCCGTTCGGGGCCGAAGTCCTCGTCAGCGAGCTGCCGATCGACTCGGCGGTCGCCGCAACGCTATAGGCTTCGAAGGCGTCGCCCATTGCGCCGACCCCGAGCATCGCGTCCAATGCCGCTCGCGACGAGATCGTGCCGGCGGAGACCGCAGGAGCAAAGGTCGTGGCGACCAATGCCAGATGGAAACGGATGACTTGCACCGCAAAACAGGTCTTCACGGTCGCTTGTCCATGTTTCTTTGATGCGCTCGGGCGTGCAATATTCGCGCCACATTCCTGAAGCCGTTGATTGCAGGAGCATGGCCAGCAGCGCTCGGTAGTGCTGTAAGAAAAAACAACACTCACACCCATTCAAGGCGAGCAAGGGCGTGATGGGCATCAGCATCCGTCCGCTGACGGTATCCGTGGCGGTATCGGCGGGCAGTCAGCCCAAGGACTGAGTGAGGGATCAATCGGCTGTGCGCGGGATTAGCCTACTCGCGCGGTACGTCGAGCCGATGCTCGGGTAGCGGGCTGCTACTGCTCCTGCGCGTTGCAGTGTCGAAAGTAGACCAGCTTGAGTGCGTTGAACTCGCTTAGCGGCGCAGTCGCTATCTCCTCCAACAGCGCCGTGCACACCTCGCCGACCGGCCGGTGGCGCTTCAGGAGCGTCAGGACCATGTCCAGATCCTGAAGTCCGGTCTGCTTCAGGAGATCGTTCGTGGTGATCTTCCCGGCGAGGAGCAGGCGCTCGAGCGCGGCGCAATCCATGAGCATTTCCCTTGGCGACTGGCTGGGTCGATTGTGCTGCCGGGTTGGTGCGTGGGGAATGACCTCGCGCGCCAAGTCCGGATGTAGTTGCGGCCAGGTACGCGCCGGAGCGTCGTTTGAGCCGGTCCGCCGCGGGACCTGTGTAAACTCCCGCGCGTGACGGAGCCAATCGAGCCCCGCGTCGCGCGCTCGCCACATCCCGCTTCGACGAAACGCGCCACCCCCCGCCCGCGGTTCAGCGCGGACGAGCTGGCCCGCCGCCGCGAGAACCTCCCGCGGCCCGAGTTCCCGCCCGACCTCCCGGTCAGCGCGAAGCGCGAGGAGATCGCGCGCGCGATCCGCGACCACCAGGTCGTGATCGTGTGCGGCGAGACCGGCTCGGGGAAGACCACTCAGCTGCCCAAGATCTGCCTCGAGCTCGGCCGCGGGGTCGAGGGGCTGATCGGCCACACCCAGCCGCGCCGGATCGCCGCGCGCGCCACCGCCGCGCGCATCGCGTACGAGCTGAAGACCGAGCTCGGCAAGGCGGTCGGCTTCAAGATCCGCTTCACCGACCGCACCACCCCGTCGAGCTACATCAAGCTCATGACCGACGGGATCCTGCTCGCCGAGACGCAGGGCGACCCGGAGCTGCGCCAGTACGACACGCTGATCATCGACGAGGCGCACGAACGCAGCCTCAACGTCGATTTCCTGCTCGGCTACGTGAAGCAGCTCCTGCCGCGCCGGCCCGATCTCAAGCTCATCGTCACCTCCGCGACGCTCGACGCCGAGCGGTTCTCGAAGCATTTCGACGATGCGCCGGTGATCGAGGTCTCCGGCCGCCTCTACCCGGTCGAGGTGAGGTACCGGCCGCCGCAACGCGACGCGAGCGGCGAGATCGACCTCGACGAGGCGCTCGTCGACGCCGTCGACGAATGCGCGCGGGCCGGCGCAGGCGACGTGCTCGTCTTCCTGCCCGGTGAGCGCGAGATCCGCGAGGCCGCCGAGGCGCTGCGCAAGCACCACCCCCCGCAGACCGAGATCCTGCCGCTCTACGGCCGGCTGTCGGCGCAGGAGCAGGAGCGGGTCTTCAAGCCCCACTCCGGCCGCCGCATCGTGCTCGCGACGAACGTCGCCGAGACCTCGCTCACGGTGCCCGGGATCCGTTTCGTCGTCGACCCCGGGCTCGCGCGGATCAAGCGGTACAGCTATCGCAGCAAGGTCGAGCAGCTGCAGGTGGAGCGCATCAGCCAGGCGGCGGCGAAGCAGCGGGCGGGCCGCTGCGGGCGCGTGGCCGCCGGCGTTTGCGTCCGGCTCTACGACGAGGAGGACTTCGCCAAGCGCCCGGCGTTCACCGAACCGGAGGTGCTCCGATCTTCGCTCGCGTCGGTGATCCTGCGCATGAAGTCGCTCGGCCTCGTCGCGGTCGAGGAGTTTCCGTTCGTGGATCCGCCCGCCTCGCGGGCGATTACCGACGGTTATGCGCTCCTCGCCGAGCTGGGTGCCGTGGACGAGCGCAACGACTTGACGGAGATCGGCCGCAGGCTTGCCAGGCTCCCGGTCGACCCCCGGATCGGCCGGATGGTGCTGGCGGCGAAGGAGGAGGCGTGCCTGGCCGAGGTGCTCGTGATCGCGGCGGCGCTGTCCGTGCAGGACCCGCGCGAGCGGCCGCTCGAGCGCGCGCAGGCCGCCGACGAGGCGCAGAAGAAGTTCGCCGACGAGAAGTCGGACTTCCTCGGCTTCCTCAAGCTGTGGCGCTTCTTCGAGGAGGGGCTGCACCACGAATCGAACCGGAAGCTGCACAACGCCTGCCGCGAGCACTTCCTCTCGTTCAACCGCATGCGCGAATGGCGCGACATCCACTCCCAGCTGAAGGAGCTGGTCGCCGAGCTCGGCTGGAAGGCCGGCGAGCTCAAGGCCGACGCCGACCAGCACGCGCGCGTGCATCGTGCGCTCCTCACCGGGCTGCTCGGCAACGTGGGCCTCCGGACGGAGGAGGGCAACTACCTCGGCGCACGCGGGATCAAGTTCTGGGTTCACCCCGGATCGGCGCTGGTGAAGAAGGCGCCGCGCTGGATCGTCGCGGCCGAGCTGACCGAAACGACGCGGCTCTTCGCCCGGACGGTCGCCGGCATCGAGCCCGAATGGCTGGAGCGGCTCGGTGCGCATCTCCTCAAGCGGTCGCAGAGCGAGCCGCACTGGGAGAAGAAGCAGGCCGCGGTGGTGGCGCAGGAGCGCGCGACGCTCTACGGGCTGCCGGTCTATGTCAACCGGCGGGTGCAGTACGGGCCGATCGATCCCGTCGAGTCGCGGCGGATCTTCATCCGCCAGGCGCTGGTCGAGGGCGATTGGGAATCCCGCGCGCCGTTCTTCGCCCACAACCGCCGCCTGGTGCGCGAGATCGAGACGCTCGAGCACAAGTCGCGCCGCCCCGACGTGCTGGTGGACGACGAGCTGATCTACGCCTTCTACGACAGCCTGATTCCCGCGGACGTATGCAACGGCGCCGGTTTCGACGCCTGGCGGACGCAGGCCGAGCGGACGAACCCGAAGCTGCTGTTCCTCAAGCGCGACGAGCTGATGCGGCACGAGGCGGCCGGGATCACCACCGAGCAGTTCCCCCACCAGATCGAAGTCGCCGGCCGCACGCTCCCGCTCGAGTACCTCCACGACCCGGGCGGGCCGCGCGACGGCGTGACGATGACGGTGCCGCTGATCGCGCTCAACCAGGTGAGCGCCGCGCGCTGCGAGTGGCTCGTGCCCGGGCTCGTGAAGGACAAGGTGCAGCTCCTCGCGAAGTCGCTGCCGCAGAAGGTGCGCCACCAGCTCGGGCCGCTGGCCGAGTTCGCCGCGGAGTTCGTTGCGGCCGTGCCGCCGGGCGATGTGCCGCTCGCGCAGGCGATCGCGCGCTACGCGCGCGAGAGCCGGAACCTGGCGCTTCCGCCCGACGGCTTCCGCCCGGAGACGCTGCCGGCGCATCTCGCGATGAACTTCCGCGTCCTGGACGAGCACGGCCGCCAGCTGGCGATGGGACGCAACCTCGCCCAGCTCCGCGCGGAGCTGGGCGACAAGGCCGGCGAGCAGTTCGCCGAAGTCGCGGGCGCGGAGGCGGCGCTGACCGGGCTCACCGACTGGTCGTTCGGCGAGCTGCCGGAGCTCATGGAGGCGAAGCGCGGCACGCAGACGCTCGTCGGCTACCCGGCGCTCGTCGATCGCACCGGCGCCGTCGACCTCGAGGTATTCGACTCGCCGGAGAAAGCGGCGCAGGCGCATCGCGCGGGGCTGCGGCGCCTCTTCATGCTGCAGCTCCGCGAGCAGGCAAAGTACATCGAGAAGGGGCTGCCCGGGCTGCAGACGATGGCGCTCCAGTTCGCGGCCGCGGGCGGCGCGAACGAGCTCAGGGAGCAGCTCGTCGCCGCCGCGTTCGAACGCACGTGCATGGCCGAGCCGCTGCCGCGCGACGCCGACGCGTTCGCGCGCCGCCGCGAGGAGGCGCGGAGCCGCATCGCGCTGATCGCGCAGGAGATCGCGCGCCTCGTCGGGACGATCCTGGCCGAGCGGCAGATGCTGGCGAAGAAGCTGCAGGCGGCGAAAGCGTTCCCGGACGCGGTGCGCGACATCGAGGCGCAGCTCGCGCGGCTGATGCCGGGCGACTTCGTCGTCGCGACGCCCTGGGAGCGGCTGCAGCACTTCCCGCGCTATCTCAAGGCGGCGAGCCTGCGGCTCGACAAGCTGCGCGCCGATCCGGCGCGCGATGCGCGCGCTGCGGCCGAGATCGCCCAGTTCGAGACGCTGCTACACCGCGAGGAAGCGCGGCAGCGCAAGGGCGGGAGCAGCGTCGACCCGCAGCTCGTGCAGTTCCGCTGGCTGCTCGAGGAGCTCCGGGTGCAGGCGTTCGCGCAGGAGCTGCGTACGCCGGTACCCGTCTCCGCCAAGCGCCTCACCAAGCTGTGGCAGACTCTGGTCCGATGAACGAGATCACCCGCGCACTCGCGCGCGCCTTCGCGAGCCTCGCCCACCCGAAGATGCTCGCCCTGATGATCTGGCCGATCGCGGTCGCGCTCGTCCTGTGGACGGTGCTCGCGATCATTTTCGGCGTGCAGAGCGTCAGCTGGCTGCAGGGTTACGTGACGACCTCGGCGGTCGGCGTGTGGGCGTCGCGCTGGTTCCCGTTCGACGTGATCGCCGCGGTGCTCTCGTGGATGGCGCTGTTCGTGCTGTTCGTCCCGCTGGTGCTGGTGACGGCGACCCTGATCATCGGGGTCGTCTCGATGCCGGCGATGGTGAACCACGTCGCGGCCGCCGACTACCCGGCGCTCGAGCGCCGGCAGGGTGGCACCTTCTCCGGGAGCGTGTGGAACGCGCTCGTCGCCTTGATCGTGTTCGTCGTGCTCAGCCTGCTGTCGCTGCCGCTGTGGTTCGTGCCGGTGTTCTGGCCGGTGCTGCCGGTGCTGCTCTTCGCCTACCTCAACCAGCGGGTCTTCCGGTATGACGCCGTGGCGGCGCACGCGAGCGGGGAGGAGATGCGGGAGCTCTTCCGGCGCTACGGCAAGCACCTCTACCTGCTCGGGATCATCCTGTCGCTGATCGCGCACATCCCGCTGGTCGGCTTCTTCATCCCGGTGATCGCCGGGCTTGCGTTCATCCACTACGGCCTCGACCGCCTCGGCGAGTTGCGGCGCGCGGGTGTCTGACCTATGGGCTTTGGCGCAATCATCATCGGCGACGAGATCCTGCGCGGGAAGCGCCAGGACAAGCACTTCTCGAAGCTGATCGACATCCTCGCCGCGCGGGGCCTGCGGCTCGACTGGGCGGAGTACCTCGGCGACAGCCCGGAGCGGATCACGGCGACGCTCGCGCGGACGCTCGCGGGCCCGGACGTGGTGTTCTCCTTCGGCGGCATCGGGGCGACGCCGGACGACCACACCCGCCAGTGCGCCGCGTCGGCGCTCGGCGTCGACCTCGTGCTCCATCCCGAGGCCGAGGCGATGATCCGCGGCCGCTTCGGCGGCGAGACGACGCCGTTCCGGCTCAAGATGGGCGAGTTCCCGCGCGGCGCGGCGGTCATTCCGAACAGCTACAACCAGATCCCGGGCTTCTCGCTGCGCGACCACCATTTCGTGCCGGGGTTTCCGGTGATGGCCTGGCCAATGGCCGAATGGGTGCTCGACAGCCGCTACCGCCACCTCCACCACCAGCTGCCCGAGGCGGACGCCTCGATCATCGTCTACGGCTCGGCCGAGAGCATCCTGACCCCGTTGATGCTCGAGGTGGAGACGCGGTTCACGCGGCTGAAGGTCTTCAGCCTGCCGCACATGGGCGAGGACGGGACGCGCAGGCACATCGAGCTCGGCGCCCGCGGCGACCCGGACGAGGTCGCCGCGGCGCTCGAGGCGCTGAAGCAGGGCGTGCTCAATACCGGCGCGACGTTCGAACTTCCGCCACGCTGAGCTCGGACGCCGGAAAACAAAAACCCCCGGGGGCCCGGGGGTTTCAAAGGATGGAGGAGAACCTGCTGGTCGTGCCTAGGCGGCCTTCTTCTTGCCGTCCTTCGTGACCACCGCGGCGGTCGCGGCGGCGATGTTCGCCTCGGCGATCTCGGTCGCCTGCTTGGTGACCTTCGCGAAGCTGTCGTAGGCGGAGTTGGCGGCGGCGAGCGCCGATTTCACCGCGGCGATCGCGACGTCCGAGCCGGCCGGGGCGTTCTTGGCGTACTTGTCGAGCAGGCCGACGAGGCCGCGGTTGAACTCGCCCGCCTGGGTTTCGCAGAGGCGGGTGAACTCGCCTTGTTGCTGGGTCGACAGCTCGTACACGCTGCGCGAGTACGCGATGAGTTTCTCGAGGCTCGGCTGCGCCGCGGCGACGTTCAGGTTGACGAGCTCCTGGACGTCCTTGGCGTTGAGCAGCGCCTTGGCGTGCGACATGCTGTCTTCGAACACGGATTTCGTGGCGTTGAAGTTGAGCGCCGCAAGCTTCTCGATGGCGGCGAAGTTGGAGTTGGCGATCGCGAGCAGGGCTTCGACGCTCGCTTTGCTGTTGGCGGTTACTTGTTCGGGGGTTACGTACATTGTCATTGCTCCTAAGGTGGTTAACTGAATCCGTCCGCTCCGGTGTCGCTCGCGTTGCCTCGCAGCGCCACCGCACATATTGCACTGCACAACGCGAATTCTACGGAGAAATCAAGGGCTGTCAAGACAAACTTGTGCGGCGCATCATCGTCTTGAGGCTGCGCACGAAAAACGCGCATAAACAAGGCATTGTGTCCGGCGGATCACGGTGACCCCGAGCCTCACGCCCGGCCGCGTCGGGTGGGTCGGCTGGATGCCGGCGACCTTCGTCTTCCTGTGGGCGACCGGGTTCATCGGCGCCAAGTACGGCCTGCCCTACGCTCAGCCGGCGACCTTCCTCGTCTACCGGTTCATGTTCGTCGTCGCCCTGATGCTCCCCATCGCCATCCTCCTCCGCGCGCCCTGGCCGCCGGATCGGTCGCAGGTCGTCCACGTCGCGATCGCCGGCGTGCTGCTGCACGGCGGCTATCTCGGCGGCGTCTTCACCGCGATCTACGCCGGGATGTCGGCCGGGCTTTCGGCGCTCATCGTCGGCCTGCAGCCGATCCTCACCGCGCTCGCCGCGGCGGCGTTCCTTGGCGAGCGCGTCACCGCGCGCCAATGGCTCGGCCTCGCGCTCGGCTTCGGGGGCGTGGCGCTCGTCGTGGCGCAGCGCCTCACGGTCGGCGGGCTGTCAGGCTTCAGCTTCGCGATGGCGCTGCTCGCGCTCGTCTCGATCACGATCGGCACGGTCTATCAGAAGCGCTTCTGCGGCGCGTTCGACCTTCGCAGCGGCGCGGTCATCCAGTTCGTCGCCGCCGGGCTGGCGCTCGCGCCGTTCGCGCTCGCGTTCGAGCACGAGCCGGTCCGCTGGACCGGCGAGTTCGTCTTTGCCCTGGGCTGGCTGGTGGTCGTGCTCTCGATCGGGGCGATCTCGCTGCTGACGCTGCTGATCCGTCGCGGCGCGGCAACCAAAGTGGCGAGCCTCTTCTACCTGGTGCCGCCGGTGACCGCGTCGATCGCGTTCTTCCTCTTCGGCGAGACGCTCGGCCCGCTCGCGCTCGCCGGGTTCGTGCTGGCGGTGGCCGGAGTCGCCGTGGTCGTGCGCAACTAGGCGGCTGCTAGAATCGCGCCCGACCGATGATCGACTTCCGCGCCGAGAAGAAGCTCGCGCGCCTGCACGACCCGCGCCGGAGCTTCGCGCTCGCGGAGGTCGAGGCCGAGGTGCGCTATCACCCGCTCACCGGCGAGTCGGCGCGGATCTGCCACTTTTCGCTCAAGGCGTCGCCGCCCGTCGATCTCGCCGCGATGGTCGAGACGAGCGCGACTTCCTGCCCGTTCTGTCCCGGCCAGCTCGCGGCGATCACGCCGCGGTTTCCCGACGATCTCGTGCCCGGCGGGCGCCTCGAGCGCGGCGCGGCGGTAGTGTTTCCGAACCTCTTTCCGTACGACGACGTCTCCGGCATCGCGGTCTTGTGCGGTGAGCACTTCCACCCGATGGGCGCGATGCCCGAGCGCCTGGTCGTCGACGGCCTTACCGCCGCGCGCGACTTCACGCGCCTCGTCGCGCCACGGTTCGCCGGACGCGACGCCTACGGCATCGTCACCTGGAACTACATGCCGCCGGCCGGCGGGACGCAGGTTCATCCTCACATGCAGGTCGTCGTGACCACCACGCCCGGCAACGCCGTCGCGCGCCTGCTTGTCGCGTCGGACGCGTACGTGGCGCGGACCCGCCGGGGGTTCTCGCACGATCTGCTCGCCGCCGAGCACGGTGGCCCGCGGTGGATCGGCGACAGTGGGCGCGTCGCGTGGCTCGTGCCGTTCGCCCCGATCGGGGTGCTCGGCGACGCGATGGCGATCTTCCGCGGCCGTTCGACGATCACCGAGCTCGACGACGCCGACATCGCGGCCTTTGCCGCGTCGCTCACCCGGGTCCTCGCCGGTTTCGCCGCGCGCGGCCTGTGGAGCTTCAACCTGAGCCTGCTCCCCGACCGGCTCGACGCGGCCGGCGACCGGCACTGGCTGACCGCGCATCTCGTGCCGCGCCTGTGGCTCAACCCGCGGCTGCACGTCGGCGATGCCTCGCACTTCCAGCTGCTGCTCGGCGAGCGCTTCGCGATGCTGTATCCGGAAGCGGTCGCAGCCGACCTGCGATCGCTGTTCGCCGAATGAGCCACGACGCGCATCAGACTTTCCCGCCCCGCCTGATCGGCCTGCTGGTCGTGCTCACGCTCACCTGGGGCTTCAACTGGCCGATGATGAAGCTCGCGATCTCGGGCATGGCGCCGATGCACTTCCGCACGTTGTGCCTCGTCGTCGGCGCGGCCGGGCTGTTCGCGCTGGCCGCCGCCGGCCGGATCGAGTGGCGCGTGCCGCGCGCGGAGTGGGGGCGGCTCGCCCTGATTTCGTTCTTCAGCCTGACCGGCTGGAACATCCTCGCCATCTACGGCGTGAGCATGATGGATTCCGGCCGTGCCTCGATCCTCGGCTACACGATGCCGATGTGGAGCGTGCTGCTCGCCGTCTGGTTCCTCGGCGAGCGGTTCACCGGCCGCCGCGCAGCCGGCGTCGCTCTCGGCATGGCCGGCATGGCGCTGCTCCTCTCCGGCGAGATCCGCGCGCTCCAGCGCGCGCCGCTCGGCGCGCTGCTCATGATCGGCGCGGCGATCTCGTGGGCGATCGGCCTGGTGATGATCCGCAAATGGGCCGCGAGCCGGCCGGCGACGAGCTACAGCGCGTGGCAGATGCTGATCGGCGTCGTGCCGATCCTCGCGCTCGCGCTCTTCGTCGAGGACGGCAGCTTCAACCCGTTCGTGCTCCCGCCCGGCCCGATGATCGGCGTCTTCTACAACCTGTTCGTCGCGTTCATCTTCTGCCACTGGGCGTGGTTCAAGATCGCGCAGAGCGCGCCCGCCGGCGTGTCGAGCCTCGCCTCGCTGATGGTGCCCGTCGTCGGCGTGTTCAGCGGCGCGCTCGTGCTCGGCGAGACGCCGCGCTGGACCGACTACGCGGCGCTCGCGCTCGTGGTCGGGTCGCTCGCGACCGTGCTCATCCCGACGCGCCGCCTATAATCGCCGCGGACTGCGGGAGGCCGATGCACCAGATCCTCATCGTGGGCGGCGGCGCGGGCGGGCTCGAGCTCGCGACGCGGCTCGGCGACCGCCTGGGGCGCAAGCGCCGGGCCGGCGTGACGCTCGTCGACCGCCACCGCACGCACGTCTGGAAGCCGCTGCTGCACGAGGTGGCGGCGGGCAGCATGGACGTCCACCAGCACCAGCTCGACTATCTCGCGCAGGCGCGGTGGCATCGCTTCACGTTCTCGCTCGGCGCGCTCGAGGGGCTCGATCGCGCGCGCCGCGAGATCACCGTCGGTGCGATCCGCGACGACCGCGGCGTGCAGGTGATCCCGCCGCGGACGCTCCGGTACGACACACTGGTGATCGCGATCGGCAGCCTCGCCAACCCGTTCGGCGTGCCGGGCGTGGCCGAGCACGCGTTCGCGCTCGACTCCGCCGAGGAGGCGGACCATTTCAACCGCCGGCTGGTGAACGCGGTGCTGCGCGCGAACTATCATGCCGAAGAGCGCAACCGGGAGCTGCGCGTGGTCATCGTCGGCGGCGGCGCGACCGGGGTCGAGCTCGCCGCCGAGCTGCACAACACGACGCGGGTGCTCGCCGCGTACGGACTGGAGAACATCGACCCCGAGCGCCAGGTGAAGCTCACCCTGCTCAACGCCGACGCCCGCATCCTGCCGGGGCTGCCCGAGCGGATCTCGCGCGCGACGACCGAGGCGCTCGAAGCGCTCGGCGTGCAGATCCACTGCAATGAGCAGGTGGTCGAGGTGGCGGCCGGCGAGGTCCGGACCAGGGCGGGCAAGACTTTCCCGGCGGAGCTCACGGTGTGGGCGGCCGGGATCAAGGCGGCGGACGTGCTGCGCGACATCGGCGGCCTCGAGACGAACCGGCTCAACCAGCTGGTCGTCCTGCCAACGCTCCAGACGACGCGCGACCCCGACATCTTCGCGCTCGGCGACTGTGCCGCATGTCCATGGGAAGGCCGCGAGGGCAACGTCCCGCCGCGGGCCCAGGCCGCGCACCAGCAGGCGTCGCACCTCGTGCGCACGATCGAGCGGCGGCTCGCCGGTCAGCCGCCGGCGCCCTGGCGTTACCGGGACTTCGGGTCGCTCGTCTCGCTCGGCGACTACAGCACCGTCGGGTCGCTGATGGGATTCATTTCCGGGCCGAGCATCCGCGTCGAGGGCTGGTTCGCGCGCCTCATGTACGTCTCGCTCTACAAGATGCACCTCCTCGCGCTCCACGGCTGGTGGCGGGTAGTGGTCGACTCGGCTGCCCGCACCCTCCGCCGCGGGGTCGATCCGCGCGTGAAGCTCCATTGAAGGTGGACCTCTTGGGCTGGCTGGTCGTCGGCGCGGTGCTCCTCCTCGGCGTGCCCGCGACGATGTACCTCGCGCAGGACAGCTTGCTCTTCTTCCCGCAGCCGCTCAGCGGACCGCCGCGAGTCGCGCGACCAGTCGAGGCGCTCGAGTTCGAGCGCGAGGAGGGGGTGAAGCTGCGCGGCTGGCTCGTCAAGGCGGCAAGTACGCGCGCGCCGCTCGTCATCTTCTACGGCGGGAACGCCGAGGAGCTGTCGTGGCAGATGGCCGAGCCGTGGCCCGCCGACTGGTCGCTCGCGCTCGTGAATTACCGGGGCTACGGGGAAAGCGACGGCAACCCTTCCGAAGCCGCGCTCCTCGGCGATGCCCTGGCGGTATTCGACGCGCTCGCGCGCCGCCCCGACGTCGACGCGGGCCGCATCGTCCTCGTCGGACGAAGCCTCGGCAGCGGCGTTGCGGTCTACGTCGCCGCGGAGCGTCCGGTCGCCGCGGTGGTGCTGATATCGCCGTTCGAGAGCATGACGGCGGTCGCGCAACGGCACTATCCGTGGCTTCCGGTCGGGCTGCTGCTGAAGCACCCGTTCGACTCCGAGTCGCGCGCGCCGCATATCCGTGCGCCGCTGCTGGCGATCGCCGGCGGCCGCGACCGGATCATCCCGCCAGAGCATTCCCGCAAGCTGGTCGAGGCGTGGGGCGGGCCGAAGCGGTTCGTCGAACTCGGCGAATCCGATCACAACGACATCTCGGGCGCGCCGAAGTACTGGCCGACGATCGACGGCT
The DNA here is from genome assembly GCA_963762785.1 of uncultured beta proteobacterium. Taxonomy (GTDB): domain Bacteria; phylum Pseudomonadota; class Gammaproteobacteria; order Burkholderiales; family SG8-39; genus DATEDA01. The sequence goes on along the minus strand of CAVXND010000090.1, from coordinate 310,705 downwards.
TTCTGCGCGAGATCAGGGAGTAGGGACGATCGCGCGCCGGCGGGGAACGCGCGCGCGGTCCCAGTTCGCCGCCGCCCACTCGAGCACCGTGCGCGCGGTGGCGCGTTCCAGTTCCGCCGGCATAGGCTGGCCGAGAAAGCGCAAGCCCGCCACGAGCGCGGGGGCGGGGTGCGAGCGGTCGAGCGCGGGCGCACCGGTCTGCTTCGAGAGTTTCTCCCCGGCGGCGTTGGTCGCGACCGGCAGATGGAGATAGCGCGGGGTCGGCAGACCGAGCAGCCGCTGGAGAAGGATCTGGCGCGGCGTCGAATCGAGCAGGTCCGCGCCGCGCACGACGTCGGTGATGCCCTGCGCCGCGTCGTCGACCACGACGGCGAGCTGGTAGGCGAACAACCCGTCGGCGCGGAGAAGGACGAAATCGCCGACGTCGCGCCCGAGATCCTGTCGCACCTCGCCCTGGAGCGCGTCGTCGAAGGCGATCACCGCGTCGTCGACGCGCACGCGTAGCGCGCGCGCCGCGCGCCCGGGGGCGGGCCGCTGCGGCAGGTGCCCGGGTAGACGAGCCCGCCGTCGCTGCCCGGCAGCCCCGAGTCGGCGATCTCGCGCCGCGTGCAGCCGCAGGCGAAGAGCGCGCCGCGGTCCCGCAGCCGGTCGAGCGCCGCGCGATAGGCGTCGCCGCGCTCGCTCTGGCGGATGACCGGCCCGTCCGCCTCGAGCCCGAAGGCCTCCAGCGTCCGCAGGATCTCGTCCGCGGCGCCGGGAACTTCGCGCGGCGGGTCGAGGTCTTCCATGCGCACCAGCCACTCACCGCCGCGCGCGCGCGCGTCAGCCCAGCTGCCGACGGCCGCGACCAGCGATCCGAAGTGGAGCGGGCCGGTGGGCGAGGGCGCGAAGCGGCCGCGATAGGCGGGCTGAGGCGATCCGACCATGAGCGTGGCCGTACACTAACCAAAGTTGATCTCCGAGGCGACCCCATGCAGGCGCGGACCGTGACGCGATTCGCCGGAGTCGCGGCCCTGGCGCTCCTGGCGGCCTGTGCCGGCGAGCGATCCGGCGACCTCGGCGTGCGCGACGGGCGGCTCGCGCCCTGCAAGCCGACGCCGAACTGCGTCGCGAGCCAGACCGACCGCGCCGCGGACCCCGGGCACTACGTCCCGCCGCTCGCGATCCGCGGCGAGCCGGAGGCGGCCTGGGCCGCGCTCGTCGCGGCCGTGCGCGCCACGCCGCGCGTGCAGATCGTCGCCGAGCGCCCCGGCTATCTCCACGCGGAGTACACGAGCCGCGTGTTCGGCTTCGTCGACGACGTCGAGTTGCAGCTCGACCCGTCCGGCGAAGTTCGTCCATGTCCGCTCCGCGTCGCGCGTCGGCTCCAGCGACTTCGGCGTGAACCGGGCACGGATCGAGGCGCTTCGCACGCGGCTCGCCGCCGCCGGCGTGCTCGCCGGCGGCGGTGGCGCCGCAGGAGGGACGCTATACTCGACCCGACATTTCCCGAGCCAGGAGCCCCGCGTGCCCACGGTCGAGCTGACCCGAGAGAACTTCGAGAGCGTCGTCACCGCGAACCCGATGGTGATCATCGACTTCTGGGCATCGTGGTGCGCGCCGTGCCGGGCGTTCGCGCCGACCTTCGAGACCGCATCCGAGCGTCACGCCGACGTGGTGTTCGGCAAGGTGAACACCGAAGACCAGCCGGAGCTGGCGGCGGCGTTCAATATCCGTTCGATCCCCACGCTGATGTTCTTCCGCGAGAACGTCGTGCTCTATGCCGACGCCGGGGCGCTGCCGCCGGCGATGCTCGAGGAGGTGCTTACCAAGGTGAAGGCCGTCGACATGGCCGAAGTGCACCGCGAGATCGCGGCGCGGGAAGCCGCCGCCCCGGGCGGTTGACCGGCCGGGCGCGGCGTCCGGACGCGGCACGCGCTCTCATGACCCACGCCCACGCCTCGAGCTTCTCGCACCCGCTGCCCGAAGCCGTTCGCGCCGGGCGCGTCGCGGCGCTCTATCGTCAGGCGGTCCCCGGGTTCCTCGTCACGCTGGCTGTGGGCGCGGTGTGCGCCGCCGTGCTGTGGCCGGCGGCCGAACGCGCGGCGGTCGCGGGCTGGTTCGCGGCCGTGGCGCTCATCACGGGCGTGCGCTACGCGCTCGTCCGGGCTTACCGCGCGGCCGAGCAGCCACCCGCCGCAGCGCTCGGCTGGGAGAACCGCTTCGCCGCAGGTGCGGCGGCGATGGGCATCGCGTGGGGTGCGCTCGCCGCATTCATCAATCCGGCGAGCTACACGCTGCAGGTCTTCATCGCGTTCACGGTCGGCGGGATGGCGATCGGCGCGATGGGGGTGCTCGCGCCGAGCCGGCGCGCGTTCCTGTGGTTCGCGGTGCCGATGCTCGGTGCGCAGGCCGCCGAGTTCCTGTGGCGCGGCGGCGAGCTCTACCCGGCGATGGGGTTGATGGTCGCGATCTTCCTCGCCGCGGTTGTGCGAGTGTTCAGCGACCTGAACCGTACCGTGACGCAGAACATCGAGCGCGGGATCGTCAACGAGCGTCTCCTCGCCGAGCAGCGCGGCCTCTTCGACACCGCGACGGTGGGGATCGCGTTCCTGCGCGACGAGGTGCTGGTCGACTGCAACCTGCAGTTCGAGCGGATCGTCGGCTGGACGCGGGGCGAGCTCGCCGGCGCCTCGAGCCGGCTGTGGTTTCCGGACGAGGCGGCCTGGGTGCGGGTGACCGACGATGCGGCGGCGCGAGCCCGCGGCGGTCACGCCTACCGCGGCGAGCTCGAGTTGCGCCGCAAGGACGGCTCGGGCGTCTGGTGCGCCGTCTCCGGCCAGGCGGTCATCCCCGGCCGCCCGGAACTGGGGTACGTCGTGTCGTACGCCGACGTCACCGAGCGCAAGCGCGCCGAAGCCGCCCTGCGCGAGAGCGAGGAGCGGCTCGAGCTTGCCATCCAGGCTTCGCAGAGCGGCCTGTGGGACTGGGACATCGTGCGCAACGTCCGCCACGTCTCCGACCGCTTCAGGGAGATCCTCGGATACGGACCGGAGACCGACCTCATCCGGATCTTCCATCTCCCCGACCGGCTGCACCCGGACGACTGCGGCCGGGTGATGGCGGCGGTGGATGCGGCCGTCAATGCGGGCGCGCCGTTCGACCAGGAGGGACGGCTGCGCCGGGCGGACGGCACGTACGTCTGGGTGCACGCCAAGGGCCACGCGGTGCGCGACGCGGCCGGCCGCGCAATCCGGTTCATCGGCTCGATCATCGACATCTCCGACCGCAAGCAGGTCGAGGAGCGCCTGCGCCAGAGCGAAGGCCACTTCCGCCATCTCGTCGAGACCGCGAACGACCTCGTCTGGGCGGTCGACCGCGAGGGCCGCTGGACCTATCTCTCGCCGCGAGCGACGCGCCAGATCTTCGGTTGCGAGCCCGAGGACATGCTCGCGGCGCGGCTGGTCGACTCGCAGCCCGAGGCCGAGCGCGAGCGCACGCTCGCCATGCTCGCCCGCGTGCTCGCCGACGGCACCGCCTCGCACTTCGAGACGCTGCACCACGACCGCCGAGGTGGGGAGGTGATCCTCAGCCTGAACGCGACGCCCCTGCGCGGTGCGGGCGGCGGTATCGTGGGCGTCACGGGCACCGCGACCGACATCACCGAGCTCAAGGCGAACGCGCGGGCGCTGTCGGCCGCGGTCGCCGAGCAGGAGCTCATCTTCGACTCGGTGTCCGAGGGTATCGTAGTGCTGCGTCAGCGGACCGTCCGCAAGTGCAACAGCAAGTTCGCCCAGATGCTCGGCTACCGTCCCGACGAGCTCGTCGGGCAGCCCTCGCTCGCCTGGTACGCCGATCCGTCCGAATGGGAGCACACGGGCCGCCAGGCCCGCGCGGCCATGGCGCAGGGGCGCACGTACGAGGCCGAGCTGCTCGTGCGGCGCAAGGACGGCGCGAGCTTCTGGTGCGACGTCCGCGGGCGCGCGATCGACCCTGATCGGATCGACGCGGGCTCGATCTTCGTCTTCATCGACATCTCGGCGCGCAAGGAGCGCGAGACCCGCATCCAGCATCTCGCCGACCACGACGCGCTCACCGGGCTCCTCAACCGGCGCCTGCTCGAGGACCGCCTGGCGCAGGCGCTTACCCTGGCGCGCCGGAACGCGGTGATGGTGGCGGTGATGCTGATCGACCTCGACGGGTTCAAGACGGTGAACGACCAGTTCGGCCACCTGATGGGGGACCACGTTCTGCGCACGGTCGCGAGGCGGCTCAAGGAGTGCGTCCGCGAGTCCGACACCATCGCGCGGCTCGGCGGCGACGAGTTCGTGGTGCTGCTCTCCGGCCAGCGCACGACCGAGGACTCGACCCTGGTCGCGGAGAAGATCCTCGGCGCGCTTGCCGATCCGGTCGCCGCCGGCGGCCGCAGGTTCGAGATCGGCGCGTCGATCGGTATCAGCATCTTTCCGCGCGACGGCGCGAGCGGGGAGCAGCTCCTCAAGCACGCCGACGCCGCGATGTACCGGGTCAAGGAAGCCGGGAAGAACCGGTATCAGTTCTACTCCGATTAGCGTCCAGGGCGGCCCGGGCGGGCCGCGGCTCGCTGCCCGGCGCTGGAAAGCCTCCTGCTCCGCCCCAACCTTTCCCGGTCACGACGTCGAACCGATCAGGAGAAGACCATGCTCGAGATAAGGAAAGCCGGCGATCGCGGCCATGCCGACCACGGCTGGCTGCGCTCGTTTCACAGCTTCTCGTTCGCCGACTACTACGACCCGCGCCACACCGGCTTCGGGCCGCTCGTGCGTCATCAACGAGGACCGCGTCCAGCCGGGCAAGGGCTTCGGCACGCACGGTCACCGCGACATGGAGATCGTCAGCTACGTGCTCGAGGGCGCGCTCGAGCACAAGGACTCGATCGGCAACGGCTCGGTCATCCGCCCCGGAGACGTGCAGCGCATGAGCGCGGGCACCGGCGTGCGGCACAGCGAATTCAACCCCTCGCCGCGCGAGCTCGTCCACTTCCTCCAGATCTGGATCGAGCCGAGCGTCGCCGGCATCCCGCCGGGCTACGAGGAGAAGCATTTCGACGCGGCGTCCAAGCGCGGCCGGCTGCGGCTCGATCGCATCGCCGGACGGACGCGACGGCTCGGTCAGGATCCACCAGGACGCCTATCTGTACGCGGCCCTGCTCGAGGGCGCGGAGCGCGTGACGCACGCAGTCGCGCCCGGCCGGAAGATCTACGTTCACGTCGCGCGCGGCAAGGTGACGGCGAACGGCCAGCCGCTCGCCGCGGGCGACGCGTTGAAGGCGACGGACGTCGGCGAGGTCGTGCTCGAGCGCGGGGAGGGCGCGGAGGTCCTGCTGTTCGACCTGCCGTAAGGCGGGGGGACGCGGGTATGCTCCGCGCTGCCATGCGCCGCATGCCCTCGTGACCGCCGACCTCGGCCGCAAGACCGCGCTGCTGCTGGTCGCCTGCCTCACGGTGATGTCGGCGGCGACGGTGGCGCCCGCGCTGCCGCGGATGGCCGAGGCCTTCAGCGCCGCGCCGAACGCCGAGCTCCTGAGCAAGCTCGTGCTTACCGCGCCGGCGGTCGCAATCGCGCTCTGCGCCCCGTTCGCGGGGGCGCTCGTGGACCGGTTCGGCCGGGTGGGGATCCTGCGAGCGAGCCTCGTCCTCTACGGGGCCGCCGGCGCGGCCGGTTACGTCCTCGACGACCTCCACGCGATCCTCGCCAGCCGCGCGGCGCTCGGCGTCGCAGTCGCCGGCACGATGACCAGCGTCACCGCGCTCGTCGGGGACTACTACAGCGGCGAGGCCCGAACCCGGTACGCGGGCCTGCAATCGCTCGCGATGTCGCTCGGCGCGGTGGTGTGCGTCGCGGCGGGCGGGCTGCTCGCCGACGTTGGCTGGCGGCTGCCGTTTCTCATCTATCTCACCGGCTGGGCGGTGCTGGTCCCGGTGCTGCTGTACGTCGTGGAGCCGCGACGCGCGGGTGTCGCGCTGGCTGCGCACGGCCACGCCGCGGCCTTCCCGCTCGGGCCGATCGCTGCCGCCTACGGCATCACGTTCTTCGCGGTCGCGATGTTCTACATGATCCCGGTGCAGATCCCGTTCCTGCTGCGCACGATCGGGGTCGAGTCCGGCACCGCCGCCGGGGTCGTCGTCGCGGCGGCGTCGCTCACCGCTGCGGCCGGCTCCGCGTGGTTCGCGCGCCTGCGGCGGTCGGACGGCGTGCTCGGGGTGTACGCATGGGCGTTCGGGCTGATGGCCGCGGGTTACGCGCTCGCGGGGCTTGCCGGCACGTTCGCGGGAGCGCTCGCCGGCGCCGCGGTTGCCGGCGTCGGTGTCGGGCTCTTCTTCCCCAACAGCAACCTCTGGGTGCTCGCGCTCGCGCCGCCCGCGTCGCGCGGGCAACTCGCCGGCGGGCTCACCTCCGCCATCTTCCTCGCGCAGTTCTCTCTCGCCGATCCTCGTCCATCCGCTCGTCGCGGCCACCTCGCTCGCCCGCGCGTTCACGATCGCGGCGGTGCTGATGGGACTCGCCGCGGCGGCGCTCGCGCTCCTCCGCGGGCGCGCGTGAGCCCGCCGGGCCGCCCCAAGGGCGAATTCCGAGCGCGGGACGCGCGAGGGTAGTCCGGCAAACCCTTGCGGCATAATCGCCGCGTCTCCCGGGGAGCAATTTGAATGGCGGGCCAACCGAAGATCCTCGTTTTCGCCGGCAGCGCGCGCGCGGGCTCGCTCAACAAGAAGCTCGCGCGCGTGGCGGCGCAGGCGGTGCGCGATGCCGGCGGCGACGTGAGCTTGATCGACCTCGACGATTTTTCGATGCCCGTGTACCACGGCGATCTGGAAGCGCGGGAGGGCGTCCCGGCCAAGGCGCGCGAGCTGAAGGCGCTGTTCCTCGCTCACCAGGGGCTGCTGATCGCCTCCCCGGAGAACAACGCGTCGGTGTCGTCGCTCCTCAAGAACACGCTCGACTGGCTGTCGCGTCCGGAGGGCGGGCAGAACGGCCTGGTGCCGTACCAGGGGAAGGTCGCTGCGATAGTGGGCGCCTCGCCGGGCGCACTCGGCGGCCTGCGCGGCCTCGTGCATCTGCGCCAGATCCTGATGACGCTGAACGTCCTGGTGCTGTCCGAGCAGCTCGCGCTCAGCCGCGCGCACGAGGCGTTCGGCGAGGACGGCGCATTGAAGGACCCGCGCCAGCAGGCCACGCTCGCCGGCATCGCGCGGCGGCTGGTCGACGTCACGACGCGGCTCGCCTGACCGGCCGGTGGTCCTGGTCGAACTGCTGATCGGGCTGTTTGCCGCGGCGATTGCGCTCGCCTGGCTCGCGCGCCACCTCGGTCTGCCGTACCCCATCGCGCTCGTGGTCGGCGGCGCCGCGATCGGCTTCGTCCCCGGCCTGCCGCGGCTGCCGTTCGATCCGAACCTGATCCTCGTGCTCGTGCTGCCGCCGATCCTCTACCAGGCGGCGCTCTTCACGTCCTGGCGCGACTTCCGCGCGAATCTCGGTTCGATCTCGCTCCTCGCGGTCGGCCTGGTCATCGCGACCACCGTCGCGGTAGCGGCAACGCTCAAGTGGCTGGTGCCCGAGCTGCCCTGGGCGGTGGCGTTCGCGTTCGGCGCCATCGTCTCGCCGCCGGACGCGGTCGCGGCGACGGCGATCATGTCGCGCATGAACGTGCCGCGCCGGATCGTGACCCTGATCGAGGGCGAGAGCCTGGTGAACGACGCTTCCGGCCTCGTCCTGTACCGGTTCGCCGTCGTCGCCGCGCTCACCGGCACGTTCTCGCTCGTGCAGGCCACCGGCCAGTTCGTGCTCGTCGCGGCCGGCGGCATCGTGGTCGGCACCGCGATTGCCCGGCTCTTCGTTGCCATCCACCGGCGGGTCCGCGACACGCTGATGGAAATGGTGCTCTCGCTGATGCTGCCGTACCTCGCCTACCTGGCAGCGGAGACCCTGCACCTCTCCGGCGTACTCGCGGTCGTCGCCGCCGGGCTCGTGCGTGGCCGGTACGCGCCGGAGGCGTTCTCGCCGCAGGCGCGCATCGCCGCGTACTCGCTTTGGCGGGTGGTGGTGTTCGCGGTCAATTGTCTCGTCTTCATCCTGATCGGGCTGCAGCTTCCCGATCTCGTCGCCGGGCTCGCCGGGACGTCGCTCGGGCAGGCGATCGGCTACGGCGTGCTGCTCAGCGTCGTCGCGATGGTGGTGCGGCTGGCGTGGGTCTTTCCGGGGGCTTATCTGCCGCGTCTCGTGCGCGGCTGGTTCGGGCGAGCGGAACCGATCCCGCCGTGGCGGAACGTCGCAGTGGTCGGCTGGTGCGGGATGCGCGGGATCGTCTCGCTCGCGGCGGCGCTCGCGCTGCCGCTCGCGCTCACCGACGGCTCGCCGTTCCCGGGTCGCAATCTCCTCGTCTTCCTGGCGTTCGTGGTGATCTTCGTGACGCTCGTGGTGCCGGGCCTCACGCTCGGGCCGCTCGTCCGGGCGCTCAAGATCGGCGGCGACTGGAGCGTGCTCGACGAGGCGACGCTCGCGCGCGCCGAGACTGCGCGGGCGGCGCTGGCCGAGATCGCGCGTCTCGAGCGCGAACGGGACATCACACCCGACATCGCCGCGAGCCTGCGCACCGACTTCGAGGCGCGTCTCGCGCGTGCGGCGCCGACCGCGCTTGCGCTCGCGCACGGCGACGACCCCTGGTGTCGCGCGCGGCTCGCGGTCGTGCGGGCGGAGCGGCAGCGGCTCGTTGCGCTCTGGCGCGAGGGTAGAATCGGCGACGAGGTGCTGCATGAGATCGAGCGCGAACTGGATTTCGAAGAGTCGTTGCTGGGCTAGGCGGTGCGCCGCCGGCGGCCTGTGCGCGGCCGCGCTCGCGTCGACGCCGCTCCACGCGCACCCGCCGCCGCCGTTCGACCAGGGTCTCCTCTGGCGCATCTCGAGGACGGGCGTGCAGGACAGCTTCGTGTTCGGCACGATCCACATCCCCGACCCGCGCGTCGGCATCGCGACGCCGGTCGGCGAGGCGCTCGCCCGGTCGCGCATGCTCGCGCTCGAGCTCGGAAGCGGAGTCGCGAACGAGGAGGTATTCGAGCTCGAGCAGTTCCGCGACGGGCGGCGCCTCCAGCCGCTGATCGGCGACGAGGCGTTCAAGCAGGTGCGCGTCGAGCTCATCGCGCAGGACGTCCCCGAGCGCGTCATCGAGCGGATGAAGCCCTGGGCGGCGATGATCAAGGTCTCCCGCGGGAAGCCGCGCGGCGGCGAGACGAGTCTCGACCAGCAGCTGCTCGCCGCGGCGCGCGCCCGCGGCATGAGGATCGAGCCGCTCGAGTGGGTCGAGGAGCAGATCGCCTCGTTCGACGCGGTGCCGCTCGAGTCGCAGGTCGCGCTGCTCAAGCACGCGCTTGTCCACCGCGCGGCGCTCGAGTCGGCCGTCGACGCCTCGATCGACGCCTGGCTGCGCGGCGACCTCGCCCGGCTCGCGCGCGTCAGCGATCGCATGGGCGAGCAGTATGCGGACATGCGTCCCCACTACTGGCAGCTCACCCGGCATATCATCCAGAACCGCACCATCCTGATGCACCACCGCCTGATCGTGCCGCTGCGCGGCGGCCGCGTGTTCGTCGCGGTCGGCGCGCTCCACCTCTACGGCGACAAGGGACTGCTCGCGATGATCGCGCGCGACCGCTACCGCGTGACGCGGGTGTTCTGAAGCCCGCGACCGTGAGCCTCGTGATCCTCATCTCCGGCCGCGGGAGCAACATGCGCGCGCTCGTGGAGGCAGGCGTTCCGGTGGCCGCGGTGATCAGCAACCGCGCGGACGCCGCCGGCGTCGAGTTCGCGCGCTCCCGCGAGCTGCCGGTCGCGGTCGTCGCGCACACCGCGTACCCGACGCGCGAGCGATTCGACGAGGCGCTCGCGGCGGAGATCGACCGGTACTCGCCGCGGCTCGTGGCGCTGGCGGGATTCATGCGCATCCTCACGCCGGCGTTCACGCGTCGCTACGAGGGCCGGCTGCTCAACATCCATCCGTCGCTGCTGCCGGCTTTCCCCGGCCTGCACACGCACGCGCGGGCGCTGGAGGCGGGCGTGCGGATCCACGGCTGCACGGTGCACTTCGTGACCGCCGATCTGGATCACGGGCCGATCGTCATCCAGGCGGCCGTGCCGGTGCGACCGGACGACGACGAAGACCGCCTGGCCGCTCGCGTCCTCGCCCAGGAGCATCGCATCTACCCGCAGGCGGTCGCGGTGGTTCCTCGACGGGAAGCTCGCGATCGAGCGTGGCGCGGTGCGAGTGCGCGAGCCCGGCGCGCGGCAGTGGCTCTTCGCTGATCAGCCGGCGTGAGGGCGACGCCTGCGCTCGTCGACGCCACGGCGGCTGCGGCGCGCGAAGTGCTGCGGTTCGAGCGGCCGGCCGATGGCATCCTTTCCGCGTTCTTCCGCTCGCACCCGAAGCTCGGACAGCAGGACCGGGCGTTCATCGCCGAGACAATCTACGCGCTCCTTCGCCGCAAGCGCCTGATCGAGCACGCGGTCGCCGCGACCGGGCTCGAGCACGCCGATGCACGCCTGCTTGCGCTGGCCGCAGCGGTTCGCGTACGCGGTTTGAACGTCCGCGAGCTCGCGGAGGCGGTCGGTCCCGACGAGGCGGCGTGGCTCGAGGGCGTGAAGGCGGCGGCGCGCGGCGAGCTGCCCTTCGCGGTCGACTGCGACCTCCCGGACTGGGTGATCGCGCGGCTCGTCCCCGCGCTCGGCGAGACGGGCCTCGCACGGCTGGCACGCGCGCTGAACCAGCCTGCGCCGCTCGATTTGCGCGTGAACGTGGCGAAAGCGGAGCGCGACGCGGTGCTCGAGCGACTCGCCGCCGACGCGATCGCCGCCGCGCCGACGCCGTACTCGCCCGTCGGCATCCGCCTCAAGGAGAAGCCGGCGATCAACCGCCATCCGCTCTTCGTCGCCGGCGACATCGAGGTCCAGGACGAGGGCAGCCAGCTGCTCTGCAGTCTCCTCGCGCCGCGCCGCGGCGAAATGATCGTCGATTTCTGCGCCGGCGCGGGCGGCAAGGCGCTCGCCCTCGGCGCGCTGATGCGTTCGACCGGGCGCGTGTACGCGTTCGACGTCTCCGCGCGCCGGCTGGGCGAGCTGCGGCCGCGCCTTGCGCGCTCCGGGCTCTCGAACGTGCATCCGCAGGCGATCGCCTCCGAGCGCGACCCGAGAGTGAAACGGCTGTCCGGTAAAATCGACCGCGTGCTCGTCGACGCACCCTGCACCGGGCTCGGAACGCTCCGGCGCAACCCCGATCTCAAGTGGCGGCACACCGAGGCCGCGGTCGTCGAGCTTGCCGCGAAGCAGCGGGCGATCCTCGACGGCGCCGCGACGCTGGTGCGCAGCGGAGGCAGGCTGCTCTATGCGACCTGCAGCCTGCTGGCGGAGGAGAACGAGCACGTCGTCCGCGAGTTCCTCGAGCGCAACGCCCAGTTCCGGCTCGTTCCCGCCCGGGCCGCGCTGGCCGCGGGGAGGATCGAGGTCCCGCCCGGCGAACCGGATGACGACTACCTGCGCCTGCGGCCGGACGTGCACGGCACCGATGGCTTCTTCGGGGCATTGATGGAGCGCGTGACATGAGGCAAGCAACAGTTCTGCTCGCCCTGTTCCTGGCCGCGGCGCCGGCCGGCGCCCAGCTCGCGGTGCCGCCGGCGCAGCCGTTCCCGGCGGCGGGCACCGTCCAAGTCGCGTTTACGCCCTGGGAGGACGCCGAAGGGCTGGTGATCGAGGTGATCGCCGACGCGCAGCGGCAGATCCTCGTGCAGGCGTTCTCGTTCACCAGCCGGCGCATCGCGCAAGCGCTCATCGCCGCGCACCGCCGCGGCGTCGAGGTGCTGGTGACCGCCGATCGCGAGCAGACGGCTACCGGCGCGGGGAACCGGATCCGGGAGCTGGTTGCCGCCGGCGTTCCGGTGTGGCTCGAGACGCGCTACGCGGCTGCGCACAGCAAGGTCATGGTCATCGATGCCGGCACGCGGGAGTCTGCCGTGGTGACGGGTTCGTTCAACTGGACCGCCGGCGCGCAGCGCAGGAACGCAGAGAACGTGCTCGTGCTCAGGCGCAACCGCGACCTTGCGCAGGCCTACGAGGCCAACTGGCGCCGTCACCAGGCGCAGGCGTCGGCGTACCCGAGGTCACGGAAGTGAACGACAGCCTCGAACGGGAGTTCCAGAACCTGCTGCTCGCGGTCTGGGAGGACCTGCAGGGGCCGGGCGTCGTCTGGCAGGTCGCGGTGCTCGCGGCGTGCGTCCTCGCCGCCTGGGCGCTCAGCCGCGGCGTGCTGCGGCGGGCGACCGGCGCCACGGCGGCGAAGTGGCAGTTCGGCGCCGAAGGCCTCAAGCGGATCCTCTTCCCGCTGTTCGCGCTCGTCCTGGTCGTCATCGCGCGCGCAGCCCTGCGGCAGTACATGCACGTCAGCCTGCTCGATCTGGCGGTGCCGCTCGCCGGCGCGGCGGCGCTGGTCAGGATCCTCGTCTACACGCTGCGGTACGTGTTCGCGCCGAGCGGCGTGCTCGCGGCGTTCGAGCGCGGCATCGCGCTCGTGGTGTGGGGTGCGTTCGCGCTGTACCTCGTCGGCGTGCTGCCGGTGATCGTCGACGGGCTCGACGCGATCGAGTTCCAGGTCGGCCGGCAGCGGATATCGATCTGGCTGGTCCTGCAGGCGCTGGTCTGGGCGACGCTCACGGTGCTCGCGGCGCTGTGGGTCGGCAGCGCGATCGAGGCGCGGCTGATGGGCACCGCCACGCTGCACCCGAACCTGCGCGTCGTGTTCTCGCGGCTGGTGAAGGCGCTGCTGATCGTGCTGGCGGTGGTGGTCGCGCTGCCCATCGTCGGCATCGACCTGACCGTATTGAGCGTGTTCGGCGGCGCGCTCGGCGTCGGCATCGGCCTCGGCCTCCAGCGGATCGCATCCAACTACGTGAGCGGCTTCATCCTGCTGCTCGAGCGGTCGATCCGGCTCGGCGACATGATCACCGCCGACCAGTTCTACGGCGAGGTGAAGGACATCACGACCCGCTACGTCGTCGTGCGCGCGCTCGACGGGCGCGAGGCGATCATCCCGAACGAGCTCCTGATCACCACCAAGGTCCTCAACCACTCCTACACCGACAACAAGGTACGCCATGCCCTCGACGTCCAGGTCGCGTACGGTGCGGACGTCGAGCGCGCGCTGCGGCTGATGGAAGCGGTCGCGGCCGAGCAGCCGCGCGTGCTGAAGGATCCGGCGCCGCGCGCCTTCCTGACCGGGTTCGCGGAGTCGGGCGTGGCGCTCGAACTCGGCTTCTGGATCGCCGATCCCGACCAGGGGACGCTCAGCGTCAAGTCCGAGATCGGGCTCGCGCTCCTGCGGCGCTTCCGGGCCGAGGGGATCGAGATCCCGTTCCCGCAGCGCGAGGTGCGGATTCTTTCCGCCCCGGGAGGGGGCAAACTGCCGCCGGCGCCGGCCGGGAGTTGACCGGTCGTGGAACGGTCGGGCTCCGGACGGGTCGAAATCACGTAGAATCCGCGTCCAGCCCAGGGGGATTTCGCCAGACAGGCGAAACACTTAGAAACACTTGAATACCAAGAACTTGAATACCAAGAAAGACTTGAAAACGAGGAATCACTTGAACACCAACCGTTCTCCCGAGGAGAAAGAGATCTCATGAGCGTCGCGGACTTCCTGTTTGCCGGCGTATTCGACCTGCCGTGGTGGGGGCTCGTGCTCGTCGCGCTCGCGCTGACGCACGTGACCATCGCCGCGGTCACGATCTACCTGCATCGCTGCCAGGCGCATCGCGCGCTCGACCTGCATCCGGTGCCGGCGCACTTCTTCCGGTTCTGGCTGTGGGCCACGACCGGAATGATCACCAAGGAGTGGGCGGCGATCCACCGGAAGCACCACGCCAAGTGCGAGACGCCCGACGACCCGCACAGCCCGCAGGTGTACGGAATCAATCGCGTGCTCTGGGGCGGTGTGTTCCTGTACGTCAAAGAGGCGTACAACCGCGAGACGCTGGAGCGGTACGGACACGGCACCCCCGACGACTGGATGGAGCGCAACGTCTACTCGCGGCTCACGCTCACCGGCCTGACGGCGACGGGGCTCATCAACGTGGCGCTGTTCGGCCTCATTCCCGGCGTGCTCATCCTCGCGGTCCAGATCGCCTGGATCCCGTTCTGGGCGGCGGGCGTCATCAACGGCATCGGCCACTACTGGGGCTATCGCAGCTGGGAGACGGGGGACGCGAGCCGCAACATCGTGCCGTTCGGCATCCTGATCGGCGGCGAGGAGCTGCACAACAACCATCACGCCTACGCGACCTCGGCGCGGCTCTCGAACAAGTGGTACGAGATCGACATCGGCTGGTGGTACATCCGGATCCTCGAGGCGCTCGGCCTCGCGCGCGTGAAGAAGCTCGCACCGCGGCCGCGGCTCGCCGCCGCCAAGCCGGTGGTCGACCTCGAGACGGTACAGGCGGTGATTGCGAACCGCTACGACGTGCTCGCGCGGTACGCGAAGTCGCTGAAGCAGACGTACGCTGAGGAAGTCGGCAAGCTCAAGCGGTTCTCGCCGCGCGACGCGGAGGTGCTGCGCGGAATTCGCCGCTGGCTCCACCGCGACGAGCGCGTCCTGCCCGAGCGCGAGCGCGCGAATCTCGCCGAAGCGCTGGCGAAGTCGAAGCCGCTGGCCACCGCGCATTCGATGCGCCGCGAGCTCGCCGCCGTGTGGGAGCGCTCCTCGGCCTCCCGCGAGCAGCTCGTGAGCCAGCTCCAGGACTGGTGCCGGCGCGCGGAAGAGAGCGGCATCGCGCCGCTGCGCGATCTCTCGATCAGGCTGCGGTCCTACGCGTGAACGCGTAGCCGCACCGACAAAAAACCCGCCATCCGGCGGGTTTTTTGTTGCCGCCGCGGCGCGGCTTACTTCAGCTTCACTTCCTTGTAGAGCACGTGCTTTCGCGCCTTCGGGTCGTACTTCCTGATCTCGATCTTTTCCGGCGTGGTGCGCTTGTTCTTGGTCGTCGTGTAGAAATGGCCGGTGCCGGCGCTTGACTCGAGCTTGATCTTTTCGCGCATGGTGTCGCTCCTTTCAGGCCTTGCCCTGCTCGCGGAGGTCCTTGAGCACCGCCTCGATGCCCTTCTTGTCGATCAGCCGCAGACCGGCGTTCGACACCCGCAGGCTGACCCAGCGCTTCTCGGCTTCGAGCCAGAACCGGCGGTAATGCAGGTTGGGCAGGAAGCGCCGCTTGGTCCGGTTGTTGGCGTGGGACACGTGGTTCCCGACCTGCGGCTTCTTGCCGGTGACTTGGCAGACTCGCGCCATGACGGCGTTCTCCGGTTGGCGAAAGGCGCGGATTATAGGTGGAAAGCCTTTGCCGATCAACCGGTTCGCTTCCTACAGCAGACCGCGTTCCGCGAACGACATGGCCGCGCCGCGGCCGATGACGAAATGGTCCAGGACCTTGACGTCCACCAGCGCCAGCGCGCGCTGCAAAGCCTCGGTAAGCACTTGATCGGCCTGGCTCGGTTCGGCGACGCCCGACGGGTGGTTGTGAGCGAAGATGACCGCCGCGGCGTTGTGCCGCAGGGCGCACTTGACGATCTCGCGGGGGAAAACGCTGGTCTGGGTGAGCGTGCCCTGGAACACTTCCTCGGTCGCGATCACCCGATGCTGCGCGTCGAGCAGCACCGCCACGAATACCTCCCGGTCGCGGTTCGCCAGGGTAAGCCGCAGGTAGCCGCGGAGGTGCTCGCGCACCGCGGCCGGGGAGGCGAGCGCTTCCCGCGCGGTCACCTTCTCGTGGAGCGCGCGGTTCGCGAGCTCGAACGCCGCCTTGAGCTGGGCGGTCTTCGCCGGCCCGACGCCCGCCGTTTTCGCGACCGCGCCCTGGTCGGCGGCGAACAGGCCGTTGAGGGAGCCGAACCGCTCGATCAGGTCGCGCCCGAGGTCGACGGCGGTCTTGCCCTTCGCCCCGACGCGCAGGAAGATCGCCAGCAACTCGGCGTCCGAGAGGCTCCCGGCGCCGCGCTCGAGCAGCTTCTCCCGCGGACGCTCGCCCGCCGGCCAGTCTGCGATGCCCATGTTCCGCCTCCCGGAGTGCCGTTCCACTTCGCGTAGAATTCTCCGCACTCTAACGCTCGGGACCGGGTAGTCCGTTGACGATCGAACTGAAGGGAAAGCGGGTGCTGCTCGGCCTGACCGGCGGCATCGCGGCCTACAAGGCCGCGGAGCTGTGCCGCCTGTTCGTCAAGGCCGGGGCCGACGTCCAGGTGGTGATGACCGAGGCGGCCTGCCGGTTCGTAACGCCGGTGACGATGCAGGGGCTGTCGGGCAAGCCGGTCTTCACCGACATGTGGGACGGCCGGATCCCCGACAACATGGCCCACATCGAGCTCTCGCGCGACCGCGAGCTGGTCGTCGTCGCGCCGGCGACGGCCGACTTCCTGGCGAAGGTCGCGAACGGGCTCGCCGACGACCTGCTGTCGACGCTGTGTCTCGCGCGCGAGTGCCCGCTCGCTGTCGCGCCGGCGATGAACCGCCAGATGTGGGACAACCGCGCAACGCAGCGCAACGTCGATCGCCTCCGTGCCGACGGCGTCACGATCCTCGGCCCCGCCGCCGGCGACCAGGCCTGCGGCGAGGTCGGCATGGGCCGCATGCTCGAAGCCGCGGAGATCTTCGCCGAGGCGGCGGCGATGCTCGGACCCAAGCCGCTCGCGGGCAAGCGGGTCCTCGTCACCGCGGGCCCGACCTTCGAGCCGATCGACACCGTTCGCGGGATCACCAACCTGAGCTCGGGCAAGATGGGCTTCGCCGTCGCGCAGGCGGCGGCCGAAGCGGGGGCGGCGGTCACGCTCGTGGCCGGTCCGACCGCCCTGCCTACACCGGCCGGGGTCGAGCGCCAGAGCGTGGTGACTGCGCGCGAGATGCACGACGCCGTGCTCGCGCGGGCGAAGGAAGCCGATGTCTTCGTCGGCGTGGCCGCGGTCGCGGACTATCACGTCGCCAACCGCAAGGGGCACAAGCTCAAGAAGTCGGAAGGGGCCGTGCCCGCGATCGAGCTCGCCGAGAACCCCGACATCCTCGCGTCGGTCGCGGCGATGAAGAACGCCCCGTTCTGCGTCGGGTTTGCCGCCGAGACCGAGAACCTGCGCGAGTACGCGCAGGCGAAGCGCAAGAAGAAGCGGATCCCGCTGCTGGCGGCGAACCTCGCCCAGGAGGCGTTCGGGCGCAACGACAACGCCCTTACGCTCTTCGACGACCGGGGCGAGCACGTCCTCGCCCGTGCGCCGAAGATCGTGCTGGCGCGCCGGCTGATCGCCCACATCGTGAGCATGCTCCCGCGCTGAGCATGGCTCGCATCGACGTCCGGATCCTCGACGCGCGCCTGCACGACTCGCCGCCGCAGTATGCGACCGCCGGGTCGGCCGGGCTCGACCTCAAGGCGTGCATCCCGGAACCGCTCCTTCTTCGGCCGGGCGACAGCGCGCTCGTGCCGAGCGGCATCGCGATCCACCTCGCCGACCCGGGCCTCGCGGCGCTCGTCCTGCCGCGCTCGGGGCTCGGCCACAAGCACGGCATCGTGCTCGGCAACCTCGTGGGCCTGATCGACTCGGACTACCAGGGCCAGATCATGGTCTCGACCTGGAACCGCTCGCGCGAGCCCTACACGCTCCAGCCGCTGGAGCGGATCGCGCAGCTCGTGATCGTCCCGGTGCTCCAGGTCGCGCTGAACGTCGTCGAGGCGTTCGCGGAGAGCGAGCGCGGCGCCGGCGGCTTCGGCAGCACCGGCAAGGCCTGAAGACGGAAAGGGCGCCCGGAGGCGCCCTGGAGTCGCTCCGGGGGTGGGGCCTAGCTCAGCGTGTCCGCCCAGATGTTTCGTGCCCACGCGTCGGCATACTGCTTCTCCAGCTCGCTCCGCTGCGCCGAGACGCCGCCGGAGCCGGCGACCGGCTCGAGCGCCTTCTTCTCCGGGTTCCAGCGGTGCACCGAGTCGACGTGCATCGCCTCCCGGTCGGAGACGTAGCTGTAGCAGGTGTTGTTGATCGTCGGCGTCGGGTTGAGCGGCTGCGCCGGTCATCGTTGCGACGATCGCCGACGCCGCGAGCTTCCCGTGGTTGTTCGCCATGCTCGCCGACTTCGGCATCGCCGCCGCGGACAGGGTCGCGTCGCCAAGGACGTAGATGCCCGCCACCGCGATCGATTCGGTCGTCTGCCAGTTGACGCCGCACCAGCGGTTGTTGGAGGTGATCAGCTTTGCCTGGCGCGCGATAAGCGCGGCGCCGTGCGGCGGCACCACGTTCAGCACGTCGCCCTTGAACGAGTCGAACTCCGTCTTGATCGTCATGCCCTTGACGTCGACGTCCTTCGCCTCCTGGTTCGGCCGGTACTCGATGATGCCCTTGTACAGATCGTTCCAGGCGGCGAGGAACAGGCCCTTCTTCGACACGATGTCCTCGTTGCCGTCGAGCAGGATCACCTTCGACCGCGGCTTCGCCGTCTTGAAGTAGTGCGCGACCTGGCAGACGCGCTCGTACGGTCCGGGCGGGCAGCGGTACGGCGCCTTCGGCATCGACAGGATGTAGACGCCGCCGTCGCGCATCGCCTCGAGCTGCCTTCCGCAGGGCGACGGTCTCGGGGCCGGCCTTCCAGGCGTGCAGGATCGTCTTCTGCGCCTCGGCGATTGTTGAGGCCGGGGATCTGGTCGTACATGAAGTCGATGCCCGGCGATACCACCAGCCGGTCGTAGGGCAGGTCCTCGATCTTCTTCAGCCGCACGCGCTTCCGTTCGACGACGATCTCGGTCACCTCGTCGCGTATCACCTGCACGCCGTACTCGCGCAGCTTCTCGTAGCCGATCGTCAGGTCGCCGATCTGCCGCGAGCCGCCGAGCACGAGGTTGGAGAGCGGGCAGGACACGAACTGCGCTTCCCGCTCGATCAGGAACACCTCGATCCGGCGCTCGCTCCACATCCGGATGTACTTCGCGGCGGTCGCGCCGCCGTAGCCGCCGCCGATGACGATGACGCGGCCGATCGGCTTCGGCGGCTCGGACGGCGTCGTCGCGCAGGCGGTCAGGATTGCGGGGGCGGCGGTCGCCGCAGTGCCCGCGCCGATCGCTTTCAGGAACGTCCGACGGTTGAAATCGCTCGTCATGTCAGCCTCCTCACTTCGCCTTCTGCGCCGACCAGTACGCCGACACGGCCGCGATCTGGTCCTCGGTCAGGCCCTTCGAGATCTGATGCATGATCGTCGCCGGCCGCTTGCCGTCGCGGAAGTCGCGCAGCTGGCGTTCGAGGTAGTCCTGCGGCTGCCCCGCGAGGTTGGGCATGCCGCCGGCGTTCGTGCCGTTCGTGCCGTGGCAGATCGCGCAGGAGGCGGCGAGGTCGCGGCCGGTGTTCGGATAGGTGCCTTGCGCGGAAGCGGCGAACGGCGCGCTCGCGAGGGCCGCTGCCGCGACGATCAGCGTTGTTCTCATTGGTATCGTCCTCCTCCGGGAGAGCTGGAACAGCGGACCGGAGTTTCCACTCGACCCCTGCGGGCGTCAAGTGGCGGGCGGTTATGACGTCATAAGCCGCGCCCAGAAGCGCGAAGGGCCGCGCGAGCGGCCCTTCGCGGCGACATGCGCCGTGCGGTGCGTCAGGTTTCGGTCGCGGGCGCGACCGGCTCGGGCGCCTCGTGGAAGCGGAGCGCGACCTTGTCGTCGTCGTCGATGTCGATCGTGACCTTGCCGCCGTTCGCGAGCCGCCCGAAGAGCAGCTCGTCGGCGAGCGCGCGGCGGATCGTGTCCTGGATGAGCCGCGACATCGGCCGCGCGCCCATCTGCGGGTCGAAGCCGCGCTTGGCGAGCCAGGCCTTCAGCTTGTCGCTGAACGCCGCCTCGACCTTCTTCTCGTGCAGCTGGCCCTCGAGCTGCATCAGGAACTTGTCGACGACGCGCAGGATGATGTCGTGGTCGAGCGACTTGAACGAGATGCTCGCGTCGAGCCGGTTGCGGAACTCCGGCGTGAAGAGGCGCTTGATCTCCGCCATCTCGTCGCCGGATTCCTTCTTCGCGGTGAACCCCATCACGTTCTTGTTGAGGTTCTCCGCGCCGGCGTTCGTCGTCATGACGATGGTGACGTTGCGGAAGTCCGCCTTGCGGCCGTTGTTGTCGGTCAGCGTGCCGTGATCCATCACCTGCAGCAGGATGTTGAAGATGTCGGGATGCGCCTTCTCGATCTCGTCGAGCAGCAGCACCGAGTACGGCTTCTTGGTGATCGCCTCGGTGAGGAGCCCGCCCTGGTCGAACCCGACGTAGCCGGGCGGTGCGCCGATCAGCCGCGACACCGCGTGCCGCTCCATGTACTCCGACATGTCGAAGCGGATCAGCTCGATCCCCATGCAGTAGGCGAGCTGGCGCGCGACCTCGGTCTTGCCGACCCCGGTCGGCCCGCTGAACAGGAAGCAGCCGATCGGCTTTTGCGGGTTGCCGAGCCCCGAGCGCGTCGTGCGAATCGCCGAGACGAGCGCGTCGATCGCCTTGTCCTGCCCGAACACGACCGCCTTGAGGTCGCGGTCGAGATTCTTGAGCGCGGCGCGGTCGTCGGTCGAAACGGTCGCCGGCGGGATGCGGGCGATCTTGGCGATGATCTCCTCGATCTCGAGCTTGCCGATCACGCGCTTCTGCTTCGACTTCGGCAGGATCCGCTGCGCGGCGCCGGCCTCGTCGATCACGTCGATCGCCTTGTCCGGCAGGTGGCGGTCGTTGATGTAGCGGGCCGAGAGCTCCACCGCGGAGGTGAGCGCGTTGGCGCTGTACTTCACGCCGTGATGGGCCTCGAACCGGCTCTTGAGGCCCTTCAGGATCTCGACCGTTTCGTCGACCGACGGCTCGACCACGTCGATCTTCTGGAAGCGCCGCGAGAGCGCGTGGTCCTTCTCGAACACGCCGCGGTACTCGTTGTAGGTCGTCGCGCCGATGCATTTCAGCGCGCCCGTCGACAGCGCCGGCTTCAGCAGGTTCGACGCGTCGAGCGTCCCGCCCGAGGCGGCGCCGGCGCCGATCAGCGTGTGGATCTCGTCGATGAAGAGAATCGCGTTCGGGTTGTCCACGAGCTGCTTGAGCACCGCCTTCAGGCGCTGCTCGAAATCGCCGCGATACTTGGTGCCGGCGAGGAGGGCGCCCATGTCGAGCGCGTACACCTGGCACTTGGCGAGGATCTCCGGCACCTGGCCCTCGACGATCCGGCGCGCGAGGCCCTCCGCGATCGCCGTCTTGCCGACGCCGGCCTCGCCGACCAGCAGCGGGTTGTTCTTGCGCCGGCGGCAGAGCGTCTGGATCACCCGCTCGAGCTCCCGGTCGCGGCCGATCAGCGGGTCGATCTTGCCGACCAGCGCCTGGGCGTTGAGGTTGACGGTGTAGGTCTCGAGTGCGCCGCCGGACTGCTGGCCGTCCTCGCCGGCCTCCTCGTTCTCGGTCGCCTTCGGCTGCGCCGGCTGCGGGCTCTTGGTGATGCCGTGCGAGATGTAGTTGACGACGTCGAGCCGCGTCACGCCCTGCTGGTGCAGGAAGTAGACCGCGTGCGAATCCTTCTCGCCGAAGATCGCGACCAGGACGTTGGCGCCGGTCACTTCCTTCTTGCCGGAGGACTGGACGTGCAGGATCGCGCGCTGGATCACCCGCTGGAAGCCGAGCGTCGGCTGGGTGTCGATCTCCTCGGTGCCGGCGACGGTCGGGGTATGGGCGTTGATGAACTCGGTGAGGTGCTTGCGGAGCTCGTCGATGTTCGCCGCGCAGGCGCGCAGGACCTCGGCCGCCGTGGGGTTGTCCAGCAGCGCCAGCAGCAGGTGCTCGACGGTGATGAACTCGTGCCGCTTCTGGCGCGCCTCGACGAACGCCATGTGCAGGCTGACTTCGAGCTCCTGGGCAATCATTACGTTTCCTCCATCACGCACTGGAGCGGGTGCTGGTGCTTCCGTGCGTACGACACCACCTGCTCGACCTTCGTCGTTGCGATATCCCGGGGGTACACCCCGCACACTCCCATGCCTTCGCGATGCACTTTCAACATCACCTGGGTGGCCTTCTCGCGGGTCATCCCGAAGAACGTCTGCAGGACGAGGACCACGAACTCCATCGGCGTGTAGTCGTCGTTGAGCAGGATGACCTTGAAGAGCGGCGGTGACTTGACCCTGCTCTTCTTGGTCTCGAGTACGGTGCCATCACGCGACCGGGTCGCCATACCTGCAAATTTTCCGTACCGGCATTACCCGGCGGCCAACGTCCAGTTGACCGCATCGCCGCCGCGAGGTTCGGAACCGCACTCCCCGATCGATGAACTGCCCTAATCCTAGCCAGAAGCCCGCCCCCGCGCAATGACCGTTTTTCCCTCCAACGCGCGGATTTTGCAGGAGTTGCGGCGCACCTTGCGGCACTTGACGCGTCCCCGCGAAGCGCGTAAAAAAGGCGCGTGTTTGCTTCTCAAGCGACACCGCGCGGAGCGGTGCTCGGTGCTGTCTTGAAGATCAGGCATAGGAGGGGGGAACCCCCGGGTTCACAAACTGGTAGGGAAGAGGGGCTATGCCAACGGGAACGGTGAAGTGGTTCAACGACGCGAAGGGCTACGGGTTCATCACGCCTGACGACGGCGGCGAAGATCTGTTCGCGCATTTCTCGGCGATCCAGATGGGGGGGTTCAAGACGCTCAAGGAGGGGGAGAAGGTCCAGTTCGAGATCACCCAGGGCCCGAAAGGGAAGCAGGCCTCGAACATCCAGAAGGCGGGCTGAACGAACGCCCGCGACGCTCGATTTGCAAAGCCCCGCCGCGCGCGGGGCTTTTCTTTTCCGCAATCGCATTCGTCCCGTCCGGTCGCACCTCGCGGTAGATGGGCGCGCTTCGCCGAAAGAAAAGGGCCCCGCGGGGCCCTGTTCTCGGTCCGCAGGCAACCGGCTCAGCTCATCCTGCGCTTCAGTTCCTCGTTGATGGCGTCCATGAAGGCGTCGGTGGTCAGGAATGGGTGATCGGCGCGGATGAGGATCGCCAGGTCCTTGGTCATCCGGCCCGACTCGACGACGTCGACGCAGACCTTCTCCAGCGTCTCCGCGAACTTGACGACGTCCGGGGTGCCGTCCATCTTGCCGCGGACCTGCAGGCCGCGCGTCCAGGCGTAGATCGACGCGATCGGGTTGGTCGAGGTCGGCTTGCCCTGCTGGTGCAGGCGGTAGTGGCGCGTGACCGTGCCGTGCGCCGCCTCGGCCTCGACGGCCTTGCCGTCGGGCGACATCAGGACCGAGGTCATCAGCCCGAGCGAGCCGTACCCCTGCGCGACCGTGTCCGACTGGACATCGCCGTCGTAGTTCTTGCACGCCCAGAGATAGCCGCCCGACCACTTGAGGCTCGCGGCGACCATGTCGTCGATCAGGCGGTGCTCGTAGGTGAGCCCGGCGGCGTCGAACTTCTGCTTGAACTCCTGCTGGAAGATCTCCTCGAAGAGGTTCTTGAACCGGCCGTCGTAGACCTTGAGGATCGTGTTCTTCGTCGAGAGATACACCGAGTACTTCCGGTCGAGGCCGTAGTTGAAGCAGGCGCGCGCAAAGCCGCTGATCGACGCGTCGAGGTTGAACATCGCCATCGTCACCCCGGCGCCGGGGGCCTTGAACACTTCCTTCTCGACCGGCGCGCCGCCGCCCTCGGGCGTGAAGGTCAGCTTGATGGTGCCGGGCCCGTCGAACTTGATGCTCGGTCGCCCGGTACTGGTCGCCGAACCCGTGGCGCGCGACCACCACCGGCTTGTCCCAGTGCGGGACGATGCGGGGCACGTTCTTGCAGATGATCGGCTCGCGGAAGATCGTGCCGTCGAGGATGTTGCGGATCGTGCCGTTCGGGCTCCGCCACATCTGCTTCAGCTTGAACTCCTTCACCCGTGCCTCGTCGGGCGTGATCGTCGCGCACTTCACCGCGACGCCGTATTGGCGCGTCGCGTTCGCCGCGTCGATGGTCACCTGGTCGTTGGTCGCGTCCCGGTGCTCGACGCCGAGGTCGAAGTACTTCAGATCGACGTCGAGGTAGGGGAGGATCAGCTGCTCGCGGATGCGATGCCAGATGATCCGCGTCATCTCGTCGCCGTCCATCTCGACGATCGGGTTCTTGACCTTGATCTTGCTCACGGGCGCTCCTATGGGCGTGGAGGTGGGGAATGGGGTTGGGGCGATGATGCAACGCCGCGGGACGGGCGATTCTAGCAGACCGATCCCGGCCCCGGCGCGTTGCGCCGGGACCCCGCGCCATGACGCAACCCATTGGTTCGGCTGGGGTTTCGCGCCCGTAACCGGGTGTGTCAACCGGCGCCTGGAGTGGACGTTATTGGACATTGACTGGCTAACACCGGTCGTTTCGACAAACTTGATCCGTCACAGAGAGAGAGGAAACCGATGAACAAGCTGATCGCTGTCGTTTTCGCCGCCATGTTCGCCGCGGTGTCGTTCCAGGCCGTCGCGCAGGACAAGAAGCCCACCGCCGACCAGTGCAAGAAGGACCCGAAGATGAAGGGTTGCGAAGCGGCTCCGGCGAAGAAGTAATCGCCGTACCAGCGAGAAAAGGCGGGGCGAATCCCCGCCTTTTCTTTCTGCGGGGGGTGCATGCTAGACTCCCCGCGCTTCCGGATCCCGGAAGCAGAAACTTGCCCGCTCCCGCGGGCGCCAAACCAAGCTCAGGAGGAGATGATGAGGAAGCTCGCCGCACTGATCCTTGCCGCGACGTTCGCGGCCGTGTCGTTCCAGGCCGTTGCGCAGGACAAGAAGCCCACCGCCGAGCAGTGCAAGAAGGACCCGAAGATGAAGGGTTGCGAGGCGGCTCCGGCGAAGAAGTAGGCGCCGTTCGGAGCGATCAAGGCAGGGCGAGTCCCTGCCTTTTTCATTTGTGATGCGCCACATGAAGCGGATCCTCGTGCGACTCGCCATGATCGCCGGTGCGGCCGCGCCGTTCGCCGGCGGCGCCCAGCAGCCGCAGCAGCTGCCGACGATGCCCCTGAACGCCGGCATCCATCTCATCCAGGCCGAGGTGGCCAATACCTTCGACACCCGGATGACCGGGCTCATGCACCGCAAGAAGCTCGGCGCGAACAGCGGCATGCTGTTCGTCTTCCCCGACGTCGCGCGCCACTGCATGTGGATGAAAAACACCTTCGTGCCGCTGTCGGTCGCTTTCATCGACGAGCGGGGCGTGATCCTCAACATCGCCGACATGCAGCCGCAGAACGAGGAGTCGCATTGCGCGACCGCGCCGGCGCGCTTCGCGCTCGAGATGAACCAGGGCTGGTTCGCCGCCAAGGGCATCAAGGCCGGGGCGAAGATCTCCGGGATCGAGAAGGCGCCGCCGCCGCGCTGAGCACGACCACCCGCCGCTGCGCGGGCGGACCTCCTCCGCGGCGGAGGGGAAAGAACAAGGGGCCCTCGCGGGCCCCTTGTCATTGGCGAAGCGGAAACGGTCTACAGACCGCCGTTCTGCTGCGCCACCATGCAGTAGAGCATCGGGATCGACAGCATCGTGTTGAAGCGCGAGGTCATGCCCGCCATCTTCGCGGCCTTGGCCTTCTCTTCGGGGCTCACCTGGACGATGCCGAGCGCCTTCTTCTGGTTCGGCCAGATGATGAACCAGACGTTGAACCACATGATGATGCCGAGCCAGATGCCGATGCCGATCGCGGTGACCGGCGGCTTGAGCGAGAGCGCCTGGCCGATGTAGCCCATCATCCACGCGAGGAGCAGGCCGGTCACGATCGTCGACATCGCACCCCAGCGGAACCAGAAGAGCGCCCGCGGTGCGATCACCTTGCTCACCGCCGGCTTCTGCTCGTCCGGGATCTGCGGCATCGACGGCGTCTGGACGAAGTTGAAGTACCAGAGGAGCCCGATCCACATCACGCCCGAGAGAACGTGCAGCCAGCGCATGAAGAACGCCCACCAGGCGTGGTCGAACTTCATCGCTCCGCCGGCCACGGTGCTCACCACGATGATGATGACCACCAGGAGGACGATGCCAGCGATGATGGTGCGTCCGAGCGATTGAAAGATTGCGCCCATGCGAGTTGCCCCCTTTCTTGTGTTTGTGCGAGTTCTTGACCTGAACTTGAACAGCGGTCCAGCGCGGCGAGTTTAGCAGCGATTCCCGCGCACCGCCTTGCTGAAAGACCCTACTCGGAGCGTTCCACGCGCGCGGACGCGCCGCCTTCGGCGAAGGTGATGTCGACGCGGTCGCCGCTCGCAATCTCGCGGCTTCGCCGCACGATTCGGCCGGCCTCGTCGCGGACGATGCTGTAACCGCGCTCGAGTACCGCGCGTGGATCGAGGTGGGACAGGCTGCGCGTCAGCGCGTCGATCCGTGCCGCGCGCTCGGCGAGCTGGCGGTGCGACGTGGCGGCGACCCGCTCGCCGAGCTGCCCGGCGCGCAGCGAGAGCATGTCCAGCGGGGGCAGGTGCCTGCGGCTGCGCTCGATGAGGTCGCGCACGGTCCAGCGCTGCCGATCGAGTACCCGCGCAGCGGCTTGCGCGAGGCGCGCCGAGAGCTGCGCGAGAAGCGCGGTCTGTGCCTCGAGGCGGCGCCCCGGGTGAACCAGCCGGCGCGAGAGGTGGTCGACGACCTGCATGCGGGTCTCGAGGTCGCGCGCCGCGCTGCGGCGGAGCCGCGCGACCAGGATGCCGATCCGCGCCAGGAGCTCGTCGCGCGGGGGGCTCACCAGTTCCGCGGCGGCGGTCGGGGTCGGCGCGCGCACGTCGGCGGCGAAGTCGGCGATCGTGAAGTCGGTTTCGTGCCCGACGCCCACCACGACCGGGATCGGCGAGGCGCGAACCGCCCGCGCCACCCGCTCGTCGTTGAACGCCCACAGGTCTTCGATGCTGCCGCCGCCGCGGCACAGGATGAGCACGTCGCACTCGGCGCGGCGTCCCGCAGCCGCGAGCGCGGCGACGATTTCGGCCGGTGCCCCTTCGCCCTGCACCGCCGTCGGGTAGACGACCACCGGGATCGACGGGTTGCGGCGCCGCAGCGTCGTCAGGACGTCGCGCAGCGCCGCCGCGGCGCGCGAGGTGACCACGCCGATCGCGCGCGGGTAGGCGGGGAGCGGCCGTTTCGCCGACGGATCGAACAGGCCCTCGCGCTCGAGCGAGTCGCGCAGACGGAGGAAAGCCTCGTAGAGCGCGCCGAGGCCGGCCGGCCGCATGAACTCGACGTTCAGCTGGAAATCGCCGCGCGGCTCGTAAAGCGTCACGAGCGCGCGCACCTCGACCTGCATCCCGTCGCGCGGCTGCGAGTCGAGCAGCATCCCGCGGCTGCGGAACATGACGCAGCGCACCTGCGCCCCGCTGTCCTTCAGCGAGAAATAGAGATGACCCGAGCGGGCCTGGATGAAATTGGAGACCTCGCCGGCGACCCAGGCGAGCGGCAGGCGGTGCTCGAGGAGATCGCGCACGCTGCGGTTGAGCGCTGAGACGGTGAGAATCGTGCCGGCCGGAACCTCACTTCCCCGCGCCAACGCTGGATCTCCGGCCATTTCGGGATCGTAACCTATCCACAGGTGCCGACCACCCGGCCCCGACTGCACGGCGCGCGCGAAGCCCCCCTAGGGAGAATCGTGTAACTCTCTGATGAAGCAACTGAAATCGAGTCGATCACATTTTCATCAGCCACGGAAATCTCCTTACCTGCAGTCCACTTAGCGCGTGTGCTGACACACTATTCACAACCTTATCCACAGCAACTGTGGATAACGCGCGCAGGCCGCCCGCATGCGGCGCGCGCAGCGGCGCTCTTGCGTCGGACGCTCGCCTTGCTCAAAGTGCGATGCACCGCTAAAGTCTCGACCTTTGTTTTCATTTGAGATTTCGCACGCGTGTTCAGCATCATTCAAGCGGCCGGCTGGCCCATCTGGTTCCTCCTCGCCGCTTCGGTGATCGCAGTCGCGCTCATCATCGAGCGCTTCATCGTCCTGCGGCGGCAGCGGATCGCGCCGCCGGGCCTGCTCGAGAAAGTGGTCGACGCCTATCGCAAGCAGGGCGTGACCGCGCAGCTGATCGAGAACCTGCATCGCGACTCGCCGCTCGGCCGCGTGCTCGCTGCGGGGCTCCGCAACCACCGCGCACCGCGCCCGGTGATGAAGGAGGCGATCGAGGAGGAAGGGCGCGCGGTCTCCTTCGATCTCGAGCGGTTCCTCACCACCCTCGGCACGATCGCGACGGCGAGCCCGCTGTGGGGCCTCTTCGGCACCGTGGTCGGCATGATCGAGATCTTCGGCTCGCAGGCGCCCTCCGGCGCGAACCCGGCCGTCCTCGCGCACGGCATCTCGGTTGCGCTCTACAACACCGGCTTCGGCCTGCTGGTAGCGATTCCCGCGCTGATCTTCTACCGGCATTTCCGCGCCAAGGTCGACGGCTTCGTGCTCGAGATGGAGCAGCAGGCGGCGCGGCTGGTCGACATCGTGCACGGGGACCGCAGCTAGAAGGCGCGCGCGATGAACTTCCGCGGCACCCGCAGGGAGGATCCGGAGATCAACCTGATCCCGATGATCGACGTGCTGCTCGTGATCCTGATCTTCCTGATGGTCACCACGACCTACTCGAAGTACGCCGAGCTGCAGATCAACCTGCCGTCGGCGGACGCCGAGAAGCAGACCGACCGCCCGAACGAGATCAACATCACCGTGAGCGCCGCGGGCCAGTACACGATCGACCGCAAGCCGGTGTCGTTCACGAATGTCGCGGCGTTCGGCGAAGCGATGCGCGCGGCGGCCGGCGGCCTCAAGGACCCGATCGTCGTCATCAACGCCGACGCCGCCGCGAACCACCAGTCGGTCATCCACGTGATGGAGGCCGCCCGGCTCGCCGGCCTCTCGCACGTCTCCTTCGCCACGCAGACCCAGACGAAGTAGCGGCGGTACGCCGCCGCGCGAACCCGTGGGCGCGAGCTTCCCCGAGCGGCACTGGTATCGCTTGAGCTGGCTCTCGGCGCTGCTCGCGCCGCTCTCGCTCGTCTTCGGTGCCGCCGTCGGCGTGCGCCGCCTGACCTACCGCGCCGGATGGCGCCGCATCGAGCGGTTGCCGGTGCCGGTCGTGGTGATCGGGAACCTCGTCGTTGGTGGCACCGGCAAGACGCCGCTCGTCCTGTGGCTTGCGGCAGCGCTCCGCGCCCGGGGGTTCCGTCCGGCCATCGTCTCCCGCGGGTATGGCGGTGCGAACGAGCGACCGTGCGAGGTGGCGATCGGCGGCGACGCAGTCCGCTACGGCGACGAGCCGCTGCTGCTCGCGGAGCGGAGCGGCGTGCCGGTGTGGATCGGCCGCGACCGTGCGTCGGCCGCCCGCGCGGCGATCGCCGCCCACCCCGATCGCGACCTCGTGATCTGCGACGACGGCTTGCAGCACTATGCGCTCGCGCGCGACTTCGAGATCGCGGTCGAGGACGAGCGCGGCTACGGCAACGGGCTGCTGCTGCCGGCGGGGCCGCTCCGGGAGCCGCCGTCGCGGCAGGTCGACGCGACCGTCGTCAACGGCGCACCCGCGCGCTCGGGTGCGTTCGCGATGCGGCTGGAGCCGGCCGGCTTCCGCGGGGTGCGCGCTCCGCACCGCTCGGCCGGCGCGGACGCGCTGCTCGGGCAACGCCTGCATGCGGTCGCGGCGATCGGCAATCCGGCGCGGTTCTTCGCCACGCTCGCGTCGCTCGGGCTCGCGTTCACGCCGCACGCGTTCCCCGACCACCACGCGTTCGCGCCCGGCGACCTCGATTTCCCGGACTGCGACGCCGTCCTGATGACCGAGAAGGATGCAGTAAAATGCCGCGCATTCCCCCGCGACGACCTCTACGCACTCCGCGTCGAGGCGCGCGTGGACGAGCGCCTCGCCGATCTCGTCGCCCTCCGCCTCCATGGACGCCAAGCTGCTTGACATCCTCGTCTGCCCGATCTGCAAGGGCCCGCTCGTGTTCCGCAAGCCCGAGCAGGAGCTCGTCTGCAAGGCCGACCGGCTCGCCTTCCCGATCCGCGACGGCATCCCGGTGATGCTCGAGGACGAGGCGCGCAAGCTGCCTGCCGGCGAGGAGCTGGACTGACTCTGGCATGACCGGGCTGCTCCGGTTCACCGTCCTGATCCCCGCGCGCTACGCGTCGAGCCGGCTCCCGGGCAAGGCGCTCGCCGACATCGCAGGCAAGCCGATGGTCGTGCGGGTCGCCGAGCGCGCGCGTGCGAGCGGTGCGGCCGCGGTGTGGATCGCGACCGACGACGAGCGCATCGCCGCGGCCGCGCGCGCGCACGGCTGCGACGCGATCATGACCCGCGCCGACCACGCCTCCGGCACCGACCGGCTCGCCGAGGCCGCCGGGCTGCTCGCGCTCGCCGAGGACGAGCTCGTCGTCAACGTCCAGGGCGACGAGCCGCTGATCCCGTCCGATCTCGTCGGCCGCCTCGCCCACACGCTCGCGCAGCGCACCGCGGCGTCGATCGCGACCGCCTGCGTGCCGATCCACGACACCGGCGAGCTCCTCAACCCCAACGCGGTCAAGGTGGTGTGCGATCACGCGGGCTATGCGCTCTACTTCAGCCGCGCCCCGATCCCCTACGCCCGCGACGCGTTTGCGGCCGGGCTGGCATCGGGTGCGGCGCTCCCCGCGGGGCTCCCGGTCTTCCGGCATCTCGGCATCTACGCGTACCGCGCCGGGTTTCTCCGCTCGTACGCGCGGCATGCGCCGGTCGCGATCGAGGAATTCGAAGCACTGGAGCAGCTGCGCGCGCTCTGGCACGGGCACCGGATCGCCGTGGTCGTCGTCGAGCCCGCCCCGCCACCCGGCGTCGACACGCCGGAGGACCTGGAGCACACCCGCCACCTCTTCGCGCGCCAGGCGGTTTGACCGCCACCCGGCGAGGGGCTATCGTCGGCGGACGTATCGCCCACGCCCCGCGATAACGACCAGAGGAACGACCATGCGAGTCATCCTGCTCGGCCCGCCCGGGGCCGGCAAAGGGACGCAGGCCCGGTACATCACCGACCGCTTCAAGATCCCGCAGATCTCGACCGGCGACATGCTGCGCGCCGCGGTGAAGGCGGGCACGCCGCTCGGTCTTGCGGCCAGGAAGGTGATGGACGCGGGCCAGCTCGTCTCCGACGACATCGTGGTCGGGCTGGTGACGGAGCGGTTGCGCACCCCCGACTGCGCGCAGGGCTATCTCTTCGACGGTTTCCCGCGCACCGTGCCGCAGGCGGAGGCGATGAAGGCGGCCGGCGTGCCGATCGACTACGTGCTCGAGATCGACGTGCCGGACGACGAGATCATCGCGCGCATGAGCGGGCGGCGCGTCCACCCCGCGTCCGGGCGCAGCTATCACGTCAAGTTCAACCCGCCGAAGGTGGCGGACCGGGACGACGTCACCGGCGAGCCGCTCGTGCAGCGCGAGGACGACAAGGCGGACACCGTGCGCAAGCGGCTCGGCGTCTACCACGCGCAGACGAAAGCGCTCATCGACTACTACTCGGCCTTGGGCGCGGCCGGCGACGCGCGGGCGCCGCAGTATCGCAAGATCTCGGGCGTAGGCGGCGTGGAGGAGATCCGCGACCGGGCGTTCGCGGCCCTCCGCTAGCCGGCGCGGGCCGGGCCGGGCTTCAAACGGCGCCCGACCGCAGGCTATAATCGCCCGCTTTTCGAATACAAACCTGGGGCCCGGGGCGGGCCTGCCTGCAGCGTACGTACGCCCGCCCACGCGCGTCCTTCGAAGGGGGACTCCATGACCATCGCACTCATCTTCGCGCTCGCCTGCGCGGCGCTCGCCCTGCTGTACGGCATCTGGTCGATCACATGGATCGTCGCGCAGCCGGCCGGCAACGAGCGGATGCGCGAGATCGCCGCCGCCATCCAGCAGGGCGCGTCGGCGTACCTCAACCGCCAGTACACGACGATCGGCGTCGTCGGCGCGGTCCTGTTCGTGATCATCGGCGTGATCCCCCTGCTCGGCTGGCCGACCGCGTTCGGGTTCCTGATCGGCGCGGTGCTGTCCGGCGCGGCCGGCTACATCGGGATGAACGTCTCGGTGCGCGCGAACGTGCGTACCGCCGAGGCGGCCCGCAAGGGGCTGAACGAGGCGCTCGCGATCGCGTTCCGCGGCGGGGCGATTACCGGCCTCCTGGTCGTGGGGCTCGGCCTGCTCGGCGTCGCCGGGTACTTCTGGCTGCTGCTCGCGAGCGCGAAGGGCGGCAGCTCGCTGATCGAGGTCCTGAAGCCGCTCATCGGGCTCGGCTTCGGCGGCTCGCTGATCTCGATCTTCGCCCGACTCGGCGGCGGGATCTTCACCAAGGGCGCGGACGTCGGCGCCGACCTCGTCGGCAAGGTCGAGGCCGGCATTCCGGAGGACGACCCGCGCAACCCGGCCGTGATCGCCGACAACGTCGGCGACAACGTCGGCGACTGCGCCGGCATGGCCGCCGATCTCTTCGAAACCTACGCCGTCACGCTGATCGCGACGATGCTGCTCGGCGCGCTGATGATCAAGACCGAGTCGATCGCGCCGGTCGTCTACCCGCTCGTCCTCGGTGCGTTCTCCATCCTGGCCTCGATCGTCGGCACCTGGTTCGTCAAGGCGAAGCCCGGCGACAGGAACGTGATGCCGGCGTTGTACCGCGGGTTGTGGGTGGCAGGCATCCTCGCGCTGGTCGCGTTCTATCCGATCACGGTCTGGATCATGGGCGACGTGCTCGCGACCGTCCCGCTCGACGTGGCGGACGGCCGGCAGTTCGTGCCGGTGTGGAAGCTTTGGGGCGCGGGGGCGGTCGGGCTCGCGCTCACCGGCTTCATGGTGTGGATCACGGAGTACTACACCGGCACGCAGTACAAGCCGGTGCAGCACGTCGCCGAGGCCTCGACGACCGGTCACGCGACCAACATCATCGCCGGCCTCGGCGTGTCGATGAAGGCCACCGCCTGGCCGGTGCTTGCGGTGTGCGTCGCGATCCTCGCCTCCTACTGGCTCGCGGGCCTCTACGGCATCGCGATCGCGGCGACCTCGATGCTGTCGATGACCGGCATCATCGTCGCACTCGACGCCTACGGGCCGATCACCGACAACGCCGGCGGCATCGCGGAGATGGCGGATCTGCCGGACTCGGTACGCGCCATCACCGATCCCCTGGATGCAGTCGGCAACACGACCAAGGCGGTCACCAAGGGCTACGCGATCGGCTCGGCGGGTCTTGCGGCGCTGGTGCTCTTCGCCGACTACACCCACGCGCTCGAGGCGAAGGGGCAACTGTTCAGCTTCGACCTCTCGAACCACATGGTGATCATCGGCCTCTTCATCGGCGGCATGGTGCCTTACCTCTTCGGCGCGATGGCGATGGAGGCGGTGGGGCGCGCGGCCGGGGCGGTCGTCCGCGAGGTGCGGCGGCAGTTCAAGGAGATCCCGGGGATCATGGCGGGCACGGCGAAGCCCGAGTACGGCACCGCAGTCGACATGCTCACCCGCGCGGCCATCAAGGAGATGATCGTCCCGAGCCTGCTGCCGGTGCTGATCCCGGTCGTCGTCGGGCTCCTCCTCGGGCCGCAGGCGCTCGGCGGCGTGCTGATGGGCACCATCGTCACCGGTCTCTTCGTGGCGATCTCGATGACGACCGGCGGCGGCGCGTGGGACAACGCCAAGAAGTACATCGAGGACGGCCACCACGGCGGCAAGGGCTCGGACGCGCACAAGGCGGCCGTGACCGGTGACACCGTGGGCGATCCCTACAAGGACACCGCCGGCCCGGCGGTGAACCCGCTGATCAAGATCATCAACATCGTCGCGCTCCTCATCGTGCCCCTGATGGGCGGCACCGAGGCGCCGAAGGCGGTGGCGACGCCGGCGGCCCCGGCCGGCGTGGCGCCGGTCACGACGCCTGCCGCCGGCCGGCCGGTGCGCCTCCATTTCGAGACCGGGAGCACGGCACTCAGTAGCGAGAACCAGAAGATCGTCGCGGCGGTCGCGCAGAGGATGAAGGACACGCCCGATCTGAAGGTGGACATCTCCGGGTTTGCCGACAAGACCGGCAACGTGGAGCAGAACCTCGAGCTCGCCCTACGGCGTGCGACGGCCGTCCGCGACGCGCTCAAGGCCGCCGGGGTCGCGGAGGACCGCATGAGCCTCAAGAAGCCGGAGGAGGTGATCCTGGGCGCGGGCCAGGACGCCGAGGGGCGCCGCGTCGAGATCGCCGTGGCGAAGTGATCCGCGAACGCGCTCGCGGACCCTCGGCGAGGGCAGCCTTCTGGCTGCCCTTGTTTTTTGTCGCGGCGGTCGCCTGCGCCCAGCCGGCGCCCGAGGTGGCGACTGGCCGGTCGCCGAAGGAGGCTGTGGTCGGCAGCCGGTTCATGGCGGTCGCCGCGCACCCGCTGGCCGCCGACGCCGGCTACGGGATCCTCAAGCGCGGCGGCAGCGCGACCGACGCCGCAGTGGCGATGCAGCTCGTGCTCGGGCTGGTCGAGCCGCAGTCCTCCGGCATCGGCGGCGGCGGCTTCATCCTGCACTACTCGGCGGCCGACAAGCGCGTGCGCGCGTACGACGGCCGCGAGACCGCGCCCGCCGCGGCGCGCCCCGAGCGGTTCATCGGGCTCTACGGACGTCCGCTCGGGTTCATGGAGGCGGTGCTCTCGGGCCGGGCGGTCGGCGTGCCCGGGACGATCGCGGTGCTCGAGCTCGCCCACCGCAATCACGGCCGGCTCCCGTGGCCCGAGCTCGCGGCGCCTGCGATCGCGCTTGCCGAGCGCGGCTTCCCGGTCTCGCCGCGCCTGCACGCGCTGCTCGCGTGGGACCGGTTCCTGCGCCGCGATCCCTACGCCGCGCGCTACTTCTACGAGCCCGACGGCAAGCCGAAGCCGGTCGGGACGATCCTCCGCAACCCCGACTACGCGGCGGTGCTGCGCGAGGTGGCGGCGGGCGGGGCGCAGGCCTTCTACCGCAGCCAGGTCGCGCGCGACATCGTGGCGGCGGTGCAGAAGCACCCGGTCGAGCCGGGCAATCTCACGCTCGCCGACTTCGAGAGCTATGCCGCGAAGGAGCGCACGCCGGTCTGCGGGGCGTTCCGGTCCTACCGGGTCTGCGGCATGCCGCCACCGAGCTCGGGCGGCATCGCCGTGCTGCAGATCCTCGGCATCCTCGAACGGCTGCCGCGAACCGACTATCCGCGCGATCCGGTGGCGGCGGTGCACTTCTTCGCCGAGGCGGGCCGGCTCGCGTACGCCGACCGCGACCGCTACGTCGCCGATCCCGACTTCGTCGACGTGCCCGTCGCCGGGCTGATCGCCGCGGACTACCTGGCCGGGCGGGCGGCGCTCATCGCGCCGGACCGCTCGCTGCGCCGGGCGCAGGCCGGCCACCCGCGCGGTGCGCCGACCGCCGCGCACGACGGTGCCGCGCTCGAGCTCGAGGCGACGACCCACTTCTCGGTCGTCGATGCCGAGGGCAACGCCGTGGCGTCGACGTCCAGCATCGAGTCCGCGTTCGGCAATCGCCGGTTCGTGCGCGGGTTCCTGCTCAACAACCAGCTCACCGACTTCGCTTTCCTGCCGGAAGCCGACGGCGTCGCGATCGCAAACCGGGTCGAGGGCGGGAAGCGCCCGCGCAGCTCGATGTCGCCGACGATCGCGTTCGGCGCCGACGGCGGGCTCGCGCTCGTCGCCGGCTCGCCCGGCGGACACGCGATCATCAACTACGTCGCGCGGGTGGTGGTGGCGGCGCTCGACTGGGAGATGGACCTGCAGGAAGCGCTCGACGCACCGCACTTCGGCAGCCGCAACGGCCCGACCGAGGTCGAGAGCGGCACCTCGGCGGAGCGGTTGCGCGCGCCCTTGAACGCGCTCGGGCACGACGTGCGCGCGCACGAGATGGCGAGCGGCGTGCACGCCATCCGGCGCGTGGGCGAGCAGTGGGTCGGCGCCGCCGACCCGCGCCGGGAAGGGATCGCGCGGGGCGAGTGAACCGGTCAGCCGGCGAGCGACGCGCGCAGCCGCGCGAGCTTGCGGTAGAGCGGCACGAGCCGGTCGAGGTTCGCCGCCGGGTTGGCGCCACTCGGGTTGGGCGTGACGAACACGCGCGTGGCGCCGATGTTTTCTGGCTGGAGGCCCGGCTCGAGCTTCGTCGCGCGGCGCGCCGAGGTGCTCGAGGAAGATCCGGTAGGCGCTCGTGCCCTGGAACCAGGCGATGGCGGGGCGGTGACGGCGGAGCTTCCGCTCGAGCAGGCGTGCGCCGCGTGCATAGTCGGCGGCGGTCAGCTCGTCGGCGCGGGCGGTCGGGCGCTTCACGAGGTCGGTGAAGCCGATCCGGTGCACGCGAAAGAGCCGCTTCACCGCCGCGGCCGAGGGCTCGAGCGGCTCGGATACCAGCCCGGACGCGTTCAGCGCCGGCCAGAACCGGTTGCCGGGACGCGCGAAGTTGAACCCGCGCTCGACCGAGTAGACGGACGGATTGATCCCGATCGAGACGATGTCGAGCTTGGGGCCGAGGTAATCCGGCAGCGTTTTCACGCGGTGGCCGCTGCGAGCGCACCCGCGACGATGTCGGCGGCGCGGGCCGCGAGATCGGCTGCGAGGCAGTCGAGCTCGATCGCATCCGGCGTCGAGCGCAGCCAGGTGAGCTGGCGCTTGGCGAGCTGCCGCGTAGCGAAGATCCCGCGGTCGCGCAGGGTCGCACGGTCGTACTCGCCTTCGAGATGCGCCCACGCCTGCCGGTAGCCCACAGCAGCGCATCGACGGCAGGCCGGCGTGCAGCGCGTAGCGCTGCCGCAGCGCGACGAGCTCTTCGACGAGGCCGTCGGCGAGCATCTGCTCGAACCGCGCCTCGATGCGCCGATGCAGCGCCGCGCGGTCGCCCGGCACGAGCGCGATCTGCACCAGGCGGAGGGGTGGGGCGCCCTGGCGTCCGCCGACGAGCTGCGACATCGGCACGCCCGCCGAGTGCCAGATCTCGAGCGCGCGCTGGATCCGCTGCGAGTCGGCCGGCTGTAGGCGTCGCGGCGGTCTCCGGGTCGACGCGCGCGAGGTCGGCGTGCAGCGCCGGCCAGCCGCGCGCCCGCGCGTCGGCTTCGATGGCCGCACGGAGGTGCGGGTCGGCCCGGGGCAGGTCGGACAGCCCTTCCCGCAGCGCCTTGAAGTAGAGCATCGTCCCGCCCACGAGGAGCGGGACGTTGCCGCGGGCTGCGATCTCGCGCGCCGCCGCGAGCGCGTCCGCGCGGAAGCGCGCGGCCGAGTAGGCCTCGGTCGGATCGAGGAGGTCGATCAGGTGATGCGGCAGGCCCGCGCGCTCCGCCGGCGTCGGCTTCGCGGTGCCGACGTCCATGCCGCGGTAGACCTGCGCCGAGTCGACCGAGACGATCTCGACCGGGAAGCGGCGCGCGAGCGACGCGGCGAGCGCCGACTTGCCGCTCGCGGTCGGGCCCATGATGAGCACCGCCGTGG
This sequence comes from uncultured beta proteobacterium, assembly GCA_963762785.1. Taxonomy (GTDB): domain Bacteria; phylum Pseudomonadota; class Gammaproteobacteria; order Burkholderiales; family SG8-39; genus DATEDA01. Next base: position 273,267 of record CAVXND010000090.1, on the reverse strand, counting down.
GCGGTCGTGCGGCAGCCGGGGGAGACGAGCTCACCGCCCGCGGAGGAACAGCCGGTCGAGGTCGGCGAGCGAGAGCTGGTACCAGGTCGGGCGGCCGTGGTTGCACTGGCCGGAGCGCTCGGTCTCCTCCATCCGGCGCAGGAGCGCGTTCATCTCCGGCACCGTCAGCGCGCGGTGCGCGCGCACGGCGCCGTGGCACGCCATCGTGGCGAGCAGTTCGTCGCGGCGCTCGGTGAGCACGCGGCTCGCGCCGTACTCCCGGAGATCGGCAAGCAGCGCGCGCGGCGAGCGCCGGGATGTCGCCGCCCGCGAGCGCCCCCGGGACGCGCGCGCACGACGATCGCCGTCGGCGAGAGCGCGGCCATCTCGAACCCGAGCGACGCGAGCGCCTCGCCGTGCTCTTCGAGCGTCGCGACGTCCGCCGCGTCGGCATGGAAGGTCACCGGGATCAGCAGCTGCTGCGCGCCGACCGTCGCGGCGTCGAGCGCCGTCTTCAGCTCCTCGTAGAGGATCCGCTCGTGCGCGGCGTGCATGTCGACGAGCACCAGCCCGGCGCGGTTCTGCGCGAGGACGTACACGCCGTGCAGCTGGGCGACGGCGAATCCGAGCGGCTGCTCCGCTTCGGCGGACGCGGGTTCCGCGACCGCGGTGGCGGGTCCGGACTCGCGTGCGCGCTCGAACATCGCACCATACGCGGCGACCGGCTGCGCGACGCCGAGCGACGGCTGGAAGGTTTGCGGGCGCGCGACGAGCCGGTCGCCGGCGAGCGCCGCGGCGGCCATCGGGACCGGCGTTGCGCCCGCCGCGCCGGCGAGCGCGCGCGAGGCGGCGTGGAACACGAACTGATGCACCGCCCGCGCGTCGCGGAAACGAACCTCGGTCTTGGCCGGATGCACGTTGACGTCGACGGCGCCCGGGTCGATCTCGACGAACACCGCGTACGCGGCGTGGCGGTCGCCGTGCAGCACGTCGGCGTACGCTTCGCGCAGGGCGTGGGCGAGCAGGCGGTCGCGCACGAACCGGCCGTTCACGAACACGTACTGCGCGTCGCGGCCGCCGCGCGCCTGGTCGGGCGCGCCGAGGTAGCCGCTCACCCGCAGCCCCGGGACTTCCGCGTCGAGCGTCCGCGCGGCGCGACGGAAGTCGTCGCCGAGGACGGCGCCGATCCTGACCGCGGGCGCGCCTGCGGGGTAGTGTCGGGTCACCCGGTCGCCGTGGCGCAGCGTGAGCGCGATGTCCGGGCGGGCGAGGGCGACCCGGTCGAAAGCGTCGGCGCAGTGCGCGAGCTCGGTCGGCTCGGACTTCAGGAACTTCCGGCGCGCGGGCGTGTTGAAGTAGAGATCCGCGACCTCGACCATGGTCCCGAGCGGATGCGACGCCGGCTCGACCGCGCTCGGGCTTCCGCCCGCGGCGGCGATGCGCCAGGCGTGCGGGGCGCCGGCCGTGCGCGAGACGACCGCGACGCGCGCGACCGAGGCCATGCTCGCCAGCGCCTCGCCGCGGAAGCCGAGGGTCGCGACGCGCTCGAGATCGGCGAGCGTCGCGATCTTGCTCGTGGCGTGGCGAGCAAGCGCGAGCGGCAGCTCGTCCGGCGCGATGCCGCCGCCGTCGTCGGTCACGCGGACGCGCTTCGCGCCGCCCTGCTCGAGCGCGACGGTGAGGCTCTGCGCGCCGGCGTCGAGGCTGTTCTCGAGGAGCTCCTTCACCACCGAGGCCGGCCGCTCGACCACCTCGCCGGCGGCGATCTGGCTGACGAGCGTATCGGGCAGCAGCCGGATCGCGGTCATCGCCGCCTCGACCACGTCCTCGACCGCCCCGCCGGTGATGCGAACGAGCTCGTCCGGCGTGAGGCGGAAAACCGTGTGGGGATGTCCGGCCGCCGCCCAGATCTCCGCGAACCCGAGCAGGGTGCGGTCGACGAGCGTGCGGACGGGCGCGACGTGGCCGACGGGAGCGACGCCGCCGATCACGAACCCGGTCGAGGCGCGCACGAACTCGGCGTCGGCCTTGCCGATCGTCTCGCCGACGACGGCGCCGACGCGGACGACGTCGACCCGCCTCGCGCCGCTCGCCATCACGAGCAGCGGCGCACCGCTCGGGCTGCAGCGGAAGACGAGCGAATTCGCGATCTGCGCCACCTCGCAGCCGATCTGCTCCGCCGCCGCGCGCGCCGTCCGGGCGGCGGCGGACAGCTCGACGATGCGCGCCGCAACGCCCGCCGCGGCGAGCGCGGCGCGGACTCTGTCGACGGCGGGGTGATTCGAGAGGTTGCCTTCGGACACGGTGGCGGCGATGCGTGGCGGCGATGCGGTGGTCACCGGCGATTATATGACCCGCCGATACAATAGGATCCCATGGAGCTCATCGCCTTCTTCTGGGACCTTCTGGTCCACCTCGACCGGCACCTCGCCGCGCTGCTGCAGCAGCATGGACCGTGGATCTATCTCCTGCTGTTCGTGATCGTGTTCTGCGAGACCGGGCTCGTGGTCACGCCGTTCCTGCCGGGCGACTCGCTGCTGTTCGTCGCCGGGACGCTGTGGGCGGCGGCGGGGATGGATGCGCGCCTGCTCGCGGCGACGCTCATCACCGCGGCGCTCTGCGGCGACAACGTGAACTACTGGATCGGCCGCTATCTCGGGCCGAAGGTGTTCCGGTGGGAAAGCTCGCGCCTGTTCAACCGCGCCGCGCTCGACCGCACGCACGCCTTCTACGAGCGCCACGGCGGCAAGACGATCATCATCGCGCGCTTCGTCCCGCTCGTGCGCACGTTCGCGCCGTTCGTCGCCGGGATCGGGAAGATGAGCTACGCGAAGTTCCTCGCCTTCAGCGTCGGCGGCGCGATCTTCTGGGTCGTCTCGCTCGTCGGCGCGGGCTACTTCTTCGGCAACATGCCGGTGGTGCGGAACAACCTGACGATCGTGATCTTCGGGATCATCGCGCTGTCGCTCGCGCCGATCGCGGTCGAGTACCTGCGCGCGCGGGCGCGGCGGGCCTGAGCTCGATTGGCTTGACACCTTGACCGCTCGCTCGTAAGTTTCGATCAAACCGAGAACAAGCCCAACGGCAGGTCACCGAAGGAGGGAACGTCCCATGCGCAGGTTCGCGCTCGCTCTGCTGCTCGTCGTTGGCCTCGTCCCGGTCGCGCCGGCGCAATGGCCGGATCGCCCGGTCACGATCATCGTTCCGTGGGGCGCAGGCGGCGCGGCCGACCAGCTCTCGCGCGCGCTGGCGCCGCTCCTCGAAAAGGATCTGAAGGTCCCGTTCAACGTCGTGCTGCGGCCCGGCGGAAGCGGCGCGGTCGGCCACACTGCGCTCGCACAGTCGAAGCCCGACGGCTACACGTGGGGTCTCGCCACGGTCGAGATCACGATGATGCATTGGCAGGGGCTCGCGACGATCCAGCCCAAGGACTTCGCGGTCGTCGCGATCATCAACGCCGACGCGGGCGGGCTGATGGTGCGGACCGAGTCGCCCTACAAGACCGCGCAAGAGCTGATCGAGGACATCCGGAAGCGGCCCGCGGGCGCCCTCAAGGCGTCGGGGACCGGGCAGGGCGGCATCTGGCATCTCGGCCTGGTCGGCTGGCTGCTGGCCGAGAAGGTCGATCCCAAGAAGGTGCCATGGGTGCCGAGCCAGGGCGCCGGGCCGGCCATGCAGGACCTCGCCGCTGGCGGCGTGGACTTCGTCACCGCGTCGCTCCCCGAAGGTCGCGCGCTGATCGACGCCGGCAAGGTACGGGCGCTCGCGCAGATGGACGCGAAGCGCCTGTGGCTGTACCCGAACGTGCCGACGATGAAGGAGGCGACCGGCGTCGACTGGTCGGTGCTCACCTGGCGCGGTTTCCTCGGGCCGGCCGGCATTCCGAACGACATCCGCGACAAGATGCTGGTGGCGCTGCGCAAGGCGCACCAGAGCCAGGAGTTCCAGGAGTTCATGAAGCAGCGCGGATTCGGCATCGCCTGGATGGAGCCGGTGGAGGGCACCGCGCACATCATGAAGGCGAGCGAGGAGTTCGGGCGGATCATGAAAGAGGCGGGCCTGATCAAGTAGGCGCGAGCGCGAGCCGCGCCGGGTGAAAGTCTCCGACCTCCTGATCGGGCTCGCGTCCGTCGCTTTCGGCCTCGCCGTCCTCGGCTACGGCGCAACGCTCCCGCCGATGCCGGGGCAACGCTACGGTGCGGGGCTCTTCCCGATGCTGCTCGGCGCGAGCTTCGCGCTCTGCGGCGCGCTGGTCGCGCGGAAGGGCTGGCGCGAGCGGCGCGATTCGCGCGCGCCGCTCGTCGCGCTCGCGGACTGGGCGCGCGATCGGTACCTCGTCGGCAACCTGTTCGTCGTCCTCGGGCTGATCCTCGTCTACGTCATCTTCTCGGAGCGCATCGGGTTCATTCCGCTCTCGATCGCGATCCTGGTCGCGCTCTTCCTGCGGCTGAGGGTGCGGCCGGTCCGCAGCGTCGTGATCGCGGTCGCGGCGACGGCGCTGATCTACGTCGCGTTCGCGCGCTTCCTGCGCGTGCCGCTTCCGCGCGGCCTGCTCGAAGGGATCATCTGGTAGGTCATGGAAGTCCTCCTCGCGGCGCTGAAGCTCCTTGCCGACCCCTACGTCATCTTCCTGATCATCGCCTCGTCGCTGTTCGGCCTCTTCGTCGGCGCGATCCCGGGGCTGACTGCGGCGATGGCGATCGCGCTGCTCGTTCCGGTGACGTTCTTCATGGCGCCGGTGCCGGCGCTCGCGGTGATCGTGACCACCGCCGCGATGGCGATCTTCGCCGGCGACATCCCGGGGGCGCTGCTGCGGATCCCGGGCACGCCGGCGTCCGCCGCGTATGCCGACGAGGCGTACGCCATGACGAAGAAGGGGCAGGCCGAGCTCGCGCTCGGCGCGGGCGTGGTGTTCTCCGCGATCGGCGGGATCATCGGCACGATCGTGCTCGTGACCTCCGCGCCCGCGCTCGCCGAGGTCGCGCTGAAGTTCAGCTCGTTCGAGTACTTCTGGCTCGTCTGCCTTGGCCTGACGTGCGGCGTCTTCATCGCGCGCGGCTCGCAGACGAAGGCGGTGATGTCGCTGCTGTTCGGCCTCTTCGCCGCGACCATCGGCATGGAGAACCCGGCCGCCTACCCGCGGCTCGCCTTCGGCTCGGTGGACCTGGGCGCGGGCATCGACATGATTCCGGCGATGGTCGGCATGTTTGCGATCGCCGAGATCCTGCGCGTGGTGAGCCAGGCGAGCGTGCACGTGCCGCCGGTCTATGGCGCCAGCGGCCCGATCTTCGCCGGGCAGTGGGGGCTGATCAAGCGCTACCCGAAGCAATGGCTGCGCGGTTCGGCGATCGGCACCCTGGTCGGTGCGCTGCCCGGGGCCGGCTGCGACATCGCGGCGTGGATGGCCTACGGCAGCTCGAAGCGGTTTTCGAAGGAGAGGGAGAAGTTCGGCACCGGGCACGTCGAGGGGATCGTCGAGTCCGGCGCGGCGAACAACGCCTCGGTCTCGGGCGACTGGATTCCCGCGCTCGTGTTCGGCATCCCCGGCGACTCGATCACCGCGATCGTGATCGGCGTGCTCTACCTCAAGGGCCTGAACCCGGGGCCGATGATCTTCCAGAATCAGCCCGAGATCGTGACTGCGGTGTTCATCGTGTTCTTCATCGCGAACATCCTGATGCTCCCGTTCGGCTGGCTCGCGATCAAAGCGTCGGTGCACATCCTGCGCGTGCCGCGCCCGGTGCTGATGCCGGTCATCATGATGTTCTGCATCGTCGGCGCGTTCGCCATCACCAACAGCGCGTTCGCCGTCGCGGTGATGCTGGTGTTCGGCGTCCTCGGCTTCTTCATGGAGGAGAACGGCTTTCCGGTCGCGCCGGCGATTCTCGGCATCGTGCTCGGGCCGATGCTCGAGAACAACTTCTTCAACTCGATGATCAAGGCCGACGGCGCGGTGTGGCCGTTCTTCGAGCGGCCGATTGCGGGCGCGCTCGGGGTGGCGACGCTCGCGGTGTGGGGCGCGATGATCTACTTCTCCCTGCGGCGACGCGCCTGAGCGGCGTCGGTCGCGGCGGGAGCGTCAGTTCCGCTGCGTCTTCTGCGCCCGGGCGGCGGGGTTCTCCGGCGGGTCGCCTGCGGCGACCGTTCGCGCCGGCGCGCTCTTCGCGAAGTGGCTCTTGATCCCGGCGAGCACCGCGCGCGCGAGCCGGTCCTGATAGGCCGCGTCGCCGAGCCGCTTTTCCTCGTCCGGGTTGCTGATGAACGCCGTCTCGACCAGGATCGACGGGATGTCCGGCGACTTCAGCACCGCGAACCCCGCCTGCTCGACGTGCGGCTTGTGCAGCGTGTTGACCTCGCCGAGCTCGGCGAGCACCGCGCGGCCGACCTTGAGGCTGTCGTTGATGGTGGCGGTCTGCGAGAGGTCGAGCAGCGTCTCGGCGAGATACCGGTCCTTGACGTCGAGGTTCACGCCGCCGATCAGGTCGGCTTCGTTCTCGCGCTTTGCCAGCCAGCGGGCGGTGGTGCTGGTCGCGCCGCGCTCGGAGAGCGCGAACACGGACGAGCCGCGCGCGTGCGGCAGCATGTAGGCGTCGGCGTGGATCGACACGAAGAGATCGGCCTTCACCCGCCGGGCCTTGTCCGCGCGCGCCGCCAGTGGAATGAAGAAGTCGCCGTCGCGGGTGAGCAGCGCGCGCATGCCGGGTTCGGCGTCGATCAGGCTCTTCAGCCGGCGCGCGATCGCGAGCGTCACGTGCTTTTCGTAGGTGCCGCGCCGCCCGCGCGCGCCGGGATCCTCGCCGCCGTGGCCGGCGTCGACGACGACGGTCAGCATTCGCGGCGCCGGCGGCTTCGTTCCGGCGGGTGGTCGCGGCGCGGAGGCGGCCGGCGGCTCCTGCGCCTCCTTCCGCTGCAGGAGCGCCATCAACGGGTCCGGCGGCACGACCGGGTAGACGTCGACCACCAATCGGTGGCCGTACTCGCCGATCGGCTTCAAGGTGAAGACCTGTGGCTTGGCCTCGCCCTTGAGGTCGACGACGAGGCGCACCGCCCCGGGCTTGAACCGGCCGGCTCGCAGCGCCGTCACGTAGGGATCGTCGGGGAGCACCTTGCTTGCGGACTGGTCGACGATGCTCAGGAAATCGACGTTCTCGAGGTCGAGCACGAGGCGCTCGGGATTCTTGAGCGCGGTCAGCTCGTAGCGGACCTCCGCCCCGGTCTCGATCGTGATGCGCGTGTAGTCCTGCGAGGGCCACACGCGGAGACTGCGGATCCGCTCCTCCGCGCCGGCAGCGACGCTCGACAGGAGGGCAAGGCCGACCGCGATCAGCGCCCGGAAAACACGCGCGCCAGCTCGGTCAGGCATGCGCGCCCGACCTCCGTTTCCGCCTCGACCAGCGCGTCGCGGCCACCCGCCGGCGGCGCCGCGAGGCGAATCCGGAGATCCGGCGCCGGCAGCAGCCCGGCGGCCTTTTCGGGCCACTCCACCAGGCAGATCGAGCGCTCGTTGAAGTACTCCCTGAAGCCCGCATCCCGCCATTCGCCAGGCTCTCGGAACCTAAAAAAATCAAAGTGGTACAAGGTTAACCTAGAATCGATGTAAGGTTCAACCAGGGTGTAGGTCGGACTCTTCACTTTGCCCGCAAATCCGAGCCCCCTCAGCACCCCGCGTGCGAGCGTCGTCTTCCCGCTCCCGAGGTCGCCGGACAGGTGGACCGACATGCCGGCCTGCAGGACCGGCGCGAGCCGCTCGCCGAAGCGCCGCGTCGCTTGCTCGTCCGGGAGGTGCACGTGGAGCGGCGCTAACATGGCCGGCGATGACTGAAGCGTTCACGCGCACCGATCTCGCACCGCTCGCCGCGGCGATCAAGTCGTGGGGCGTGGCGCTCGGCTTCCAGGCGGTAGGCGTCGCGGATGCGGATCTCGGGGAGGCCGAGGCGCGCCTCGCCGAATGGCTCGCGCGCGGTTTCCATGGCGAGATGGATTATATGGCGCGCCACGGCGCGAAACGCGCCCGGCCGGCGGCGCTCGTGCCCGGCACGCTGCGCGTGATCAGCGCGCGCATGGACTACCGGCCGGCGGCGGCCGACGCCGAAGCGACGCTCGCGGACCGTTCGAAGGCGTACGTGTCGCGCTACGCCCTGGGACGCGACTATCACAAGGTCCTGCGCACGCGCCTGCAGCGGCTTGCCGATCGGATCGAGACCGAGGTCGGCGGGTTCGGCTACCGCGTGTTCACCGATTCCGCGCCGGTGATGGAGGTCGAGCTCGCGGCGCGCGCCGGGCTCGGCTGGCGCGGAAAGCACACCCTTGCCCTCGCGCGCGAGGCCGGATCGTTCTTCTTCCTCGGCGAGATCTACACCGACCTGCCGCTGCCGGTCGATCGTCCGATCACGGAGCACTGCGGCACCTGTACGCGCTGCATCGAGGCGTGCCCGACCGGCGCGATCGTCGCGCCCTATCAGCTCGATGCGCGGCGATGCATCTCGTACCTCACGATCGAGCTGAAGGGCAGCATCCCGGAGAGCCTCCGGCCGCTCGTCGGCAACCGCGTCTACGGCTGCGACGACTGCCAGCTCGTGTGCCCGTGGAACAAGTACGCGCAGACGAGCGCCGAGGCCGACTTCGCGGTGCGGCACGGGCTCGACGCGGCGAGTCTCGCCGAGCTCTTCGAGTGGACGGAAGACGCGTTCCACGCCCGGCTCGCCGGCAGCGCGATCCACCGCATCGGCTACGAGCGCTGGTCGCGCAACCTCGCAGTCGGGCTCGGCAACGCCCCGACGACCTCTGCGGTCGTCGCGGCGCTACGCGCCCGCGCCGACGATCCGTCGGCGCTGGTGCGCGAGCACGTCGCCTGGGCGCTCGCGCAGCACCGGGCGTAGACCCTTCAGGAGCGCGGATCGGGCACGAACCGTCCGGCGGGGAACGGATTCGGCGTCGACACCGGCGCGATCCCCGGAATGATCCCGCGGGCGACGAGGTTCGCGCGCGTGTCGTAGTGGATCGCAATCGTTTCGCTGGCGTAGTTCGTCGCGCGACGAAATTGCGTGTACACGACGTCGGAACGCTCGCGCTCGCCGTGGCCGGTGCCGATCTTCTCCTGTCGGTTCAGCGAGCGCCGCTCCGCGGTGCTCTCGCTCGGCGCGGACGCGGCCGGTGCGCCGGCGGCATCGGCGGCGGGCGATTCGGCCTCGCGCGCGGCGCCATCGGAACGGGCGTAGGGCCGCGGCTGCGGCAGGACGGCGGGCCGCGGCGGCTGGTACTCGCGGAACACCGCGACGCCGATCACGCCGACGTTGTCCGGGCGGTCGGTTCGCGCGGCGTAGCTGTCGGGCAGCTGCGTGAAGTAGAACGCCGCGACCTCGCTCGTGCTCTTCCGCCAGCCGGCGATCTCGAACGACTGGTGGGCGGCGAGGACGTAGCCGTTCTGGTCGGCGCTCGCGGTTTCCCCGGTGACCGCATTGATGCCGTCGACCGAGACGACCGCGAGCACCCGCCCGCCGGTGCGGTTGGCGACGTAGACGGCGTAGCGCTCCCCGGGCGTGCCGGCGACGTACAGCCGGCCCTGATGGTGATAGACGGGCGCGCGCTGGCCGGTCGCCCGGCTGACCACCGCGACGTCCACGAGCTCGCCCGGCGGCGGCCGGCAGGGCCGCGCTCGCAAGGCAGAAGGCCGCAACCGCGGCGACGGATCGGTTCATGACGTGCTCCTCGCGTTCAGTATGGACACGCGGGTTGAAACGACGCCGGACCCCGGACGGGGTTAACGGGCCAGGTCGGCGGGGAGCTGGAAGTCCGGGTACGCGCGCCGGAGCTCGGCGAGCTCCGCCGTGGCCTCCGCCTCGCGGCCTTGTGTCCGGAGGCTGCGGATATGCTCGACCCACGCCTCCGGGGTCCGGATCGCGGACGGCGCCGCCTCGCGCGACGCCCGCTCCGGGCGATCGCCGAGGTTGCGGTCCCGCCGCAGCGACTCCGATGCGGCACCGGCCGGGGCGTCTGCGGCGCGGCCTTCAGTGCGGGGCGCGCGCGGGAGCCTGCCGCCGCATCTCCAGCTGCCGTGCGGGTCCACCGAATCGGCCGGCGCTGGCTGCTCAACCGACCGCGCGCGCTCTTCGAGCTTCGGCGCGGGCTCGGCGGCCGGTGGCGCGGCGGCCGGCGCAACCGATCCCTGCGCCGGACGCGGCGGCGCCGGCGCGGCGGGTGCCGGTGCGGATCTCAGCGCGCCGGCCGCAGCAGCATCGGGCGCGCTCGCCGCCGGCGGTGCCGGCTTTTCGGCCTCGCGCGGCGCGACGATCATGGGCGAGACACCTCGGCCGGCGTCGTCGCGAGGCCGTCGTTCCTCGTCCTGCATCATGACAGTCAGCGTCGCCGCGATGACCAGGGTTGCGGCGACGGAGAGCGGCACCCGCCACCGGGACGCCCAGGATCGGCGCCGCGCATCGGCGGCCTGCTGCTCGAGCGACTGCGGCCGCGTGCCGACGGCGCGCCGCGCGGCCGCGCGGATGCGCTCGTCGAGCTCGGGCGGCGGCTCGTCGCGGGGCGTTTCGCGGTACGCCCGGTCGAGGTTCGGATCGCGGAGATCGGGATCGGTCACGTCCGCTCCGGTTCGCGCAGGGATGCGCGCAGCTTCGTCAGCGCGTAGCGCAGCCGGCTCTTCGCGGTCTCGCGATTGACGCCGGTCGCCGCGGCGATCTCCTCGACCGAGAGCTCGCCCTCCTGCTGCAGGAGGAACGCTTCGCGCTGCGCGGGGGGCAGCGCGTCGATGGCGGCGAGCAGCTGCGCGGCCGTCTCGCGGCGCTCGGCCGTCTGATCGGGCCGCGGCAGGTCGGTGGGGACGTCCTCGGCCGGATCGTCCTCGTAGCTCACCAGCGCGCCGCGCGCGCTCGAGCGGAAGTGGTCCATGAGGCGGTTGTGCGCGATCGTGAAAAGCCAGGTGGTGAACTTCGCGCGCGGCTCGTAGCCCGCGCGGGCGTCGATCAGCTTGATCCACACGTCCTGGAACAGCTCCTCGGCGAGCGCCGCGTTGCCGGTCTGCCGGCGCAGATACCTCAGCACCGCGCCCTTGTGGCGCGCGTACAGCGCGTCGAACGCGGTCGCGTCGCCCGCGCCGTAGGCGAGCATCAGCTCCTCGTCGGGCCGCCCGGGCTCCATGAGCGCGAAGTGTAGCCGCCCGGACCGTGTTAAAGCGCACGCCGTACCCCTCGAAGAACGTTCCCGGCCGGGGTTTGGGGTTAAACTTTGCTCATTCGGTCAACTGGATACGCCGCGAATGCGTCTCCATCAGCTCAAGATCGAGTTCGTCGCCGAGCACGACCGCCTGCTGATGCGGCTCGCGACCGACAGCGGCAGCGAGGTGCTCGTCTGGCTCACGCGCCGCTGCGTCAAGCGGCTGTGGCCGCTCCTGCTCAACATGGCCCAGACGACGCCCGAGATCGCCCTGCAGCCGAACACGGAGGCGAAGCGCGCGCTGCTCGGTTTCCAGCACGAGAAGGCCGTCCGGCAGGCGGACTTCTCCAAGCCCTACGAGGACGGGCAGCGCGAGCGGCCGCTCGGCCAGAACCCGCTGCTCATCACGCGCATCCAGCCGCGGCGCGACCAGCAGGGCCGTCACGTGCTCGGCCTCTTGCCGACGGTGGGGCAGGGCGTGCACATCACCCTCGACGACAACCTCCTGCACGGCGTCGTCAAGCTGATCCAGAACGCCGTCGCGCGCGCCGACTGGGACCTCGAGCTGCAGGTGCCCACCGGCATGGCGCCGGCCGTACCCGAAGAGAGCGGCCGCCCGACGATCAACTGACGATGCGAAGCCGCGCGTCCCGCGCGGCGCAGCATCGTCATCCCGGCGAACGCCGGGATCCAGTTCCGCCTTCCCTGACTCCGGCTTCCGCCGGAGTGACGTCCCTGGACTCCGGCTTCCGCCGGAGTGACGAACGCTACTACTCGATCGCCTCCAACTCGGCCTGCACGCGCAGCCACTCGCTTTCAGTCTTCTCCAGCGCCTCCGCGCACCGCGCCTGGTCGCGCAGCACCGCGGCGACTTCGTCCTGGTCGCCCTGCGCGTAGAACTCCGCCGAAGCGAGCTTCGCCTCGACCTGCGACTTCTCGCGCTCGAGCCGATCGATCTCGGCCTCCAGCTTGCGGAGCCGGTTCTCGAGCGGCTTGCGGCTCCGTGCGCGCGCTTGCCTCGCCTCCGCTTCCGCGCGCTTCTGGCTGCGGCGCGAGGGCCCGTTCTCGCCGCGCGGCTTGTCGGCGTTGCGTCGGGCGCCGAGCCAGTCGCGGTAGTCGTCGAGGTCGCCGTCGAACGGCGCGAGCGCGCCGTCGGCGACCAGCATCAGCGTGTCGGTCGCGGTGCGCAGCAGGTGGCGGTCGTGCGAGACGAGCACCATCGCGCCCTCGTACTCCTGCAGTGCGAGCGCCACTGCCTCCCGCATGTCGAGATCGAGATGGTTGGTCGGCTCGTCGAGCAGGAGCAGGTTCGGCTGCTGCCATACCACGAGGGCGAGCGCGAGCCGGGCGCGCTCGCCGCCGGAGAACCCGGCGACCGGCGCGAGCGCCATGTCGCCCGAGAAATCGAAGCTGCCCAGGAAGTCGCGGAGGGCCTGCTCGCGCGCCCTGCCGTCGAGCCGCCGCAAATGCTGGAGCGGCGTCTCGTCCGGCCGCAGCACTTCGAGCGTGTGCTGCGCGAAGTAGCCGACCCGCAGCCCCTTGCCTTCCTGGCGCGAGCCCGCGAGCGGGGGCAGGAGGCCGGCGGCGAGCTTGACGAGCGTCGTCTTGCCCGCGCCGTTGCGTCCGAGCAGTCCGATCCGCGCGCCTGCCTCGATCGTCAGCTTGAGGTTCGCGAGCACCGGCACGCCGTCGTAACCGGCCGCGGCGTCCTCGAGGACGAGCACCGGATCGGGGCTGCCGGGAAACTCGCGGAAGTGGAAATCGAACGGCGAGTCGACGTGCGCCGGCGCGATCCGCTCCATCCGCGCGAGCGCCTTCAGCCGGCTCTGCGCCTGGCGCGCCTTGGTCGCCTTCGCGCGGAAGCGGTCGATGAACGCTTCGAGGCGCGCGACCTCGCGCTGCTGGCGGGCGTAGAGCGTCTGCTCGTTCGCCAGGCGCTCGGACCGCGCGTCCTCGAACGCCGAGTAGTTGCCGGTATAGCGGCGCAGCCCCCGGTTCTCGAAGCTGACGACGGTCGAGGCGACGGCATCGAGAAACTCGCGGTCGTGGGAGACGAGGGCGAGCGTGCCCTGGTAGCCGCGGAGCCACCCTTCCAGCCAGACGATCGCATCGAGATCGAGGTGGTTGGTCGGCTCGTCGAGCAGCAGCAGGTCCGACGGGCACATCAGCGCGCGGGCGAGGTTGAGCCGCATGCGCCAGCCGCCGGAGAACTCGGCAACGCTCCGCTCGAGGTCAGACGGCGCGAAGCCCAGGCCGTCGAGCATCGCCGCGGCGCGCGCGCGCGCCGAGTAGCCGTCCCGGTGCGCGAACGCCTCGTGCGCGTGCGCGAGGCGCTCGCCGTCGCCGGCGTGCTCGGCGTCGGCGAGCTCGCGCTCGGCGCGCCGCAACGGCTCGTCGCCGTCGATCGCGAACTCGACCGCCGCGCGGTCGAGCGCGGTCGTTTCCTGGGCGACGTGCGCGATCGTCCAGCGGGGCGGCAGCTCGACGTCGCCGCCATCGGGGTGCAGCTCCCCGCGGAGCAGCGCGAACAGGCTCGACTTGCCGCACCCGTTCGGACCCACCACGCCGACCCGTTCGCCGGGATGGATGGCGAGGTCCGCGGCGTCGAGGAGGAGTTTCGCCCCGCGGCGAAGCGTGAGCTGGCGCAGTGTGATCACGGGGCCGGAATGTAGCCAACTGCGGCATTTCCCGCCATCGTCATCGGGCTCGCCTGCTATACTCCGCCCGGTCAATGATTTAGGGCCGCACCGGCTTCATCCCCCTGGACCCCTACCGTCCTACCTTCCCGATCCCGCGGACGCGCGCGATCGCGTCCTCCCGGAGCCCCGCTGTTTGACTTCGTTCGCTGACCTGGGCCTGTGCCCGGAGCTGCTCAAAGCGGTCGAGGAGCAGGGTTACACCACGCCCACGCCGATCCAGGTCCAGGCGATCCCGCTCGTGCTCACCGGGCGCGACGTGATGGGCGGTGCGCAGACCGGCACCGGCAAGACCGCGGGCTTCACGCTGCCCCTCCTGCAACGGCTCGCGCATCACGCGAACACGAGCGTCTCGCCCGCGCGCCATCCGGTGCGCGCGCTGATCCTCGCGCCGACGCGCGAGCTCGCCGCGCAGGTCGAGGAGAGCGTCCGCGGCTACGGCAAGTACATCCCGCTGCGGAGCACGCAGATCTTCGGCGGCGTGCCGATGGACCCGCAGATCGAGGCGCTGCGGCGCGGCGTCGAGATCCTGGTCGCGACGCCGGGTCGCCTCCTCGATCACGTGCAGCAGCGCACGCTCAACCTCTCGCAGGTCGAGATCTTCGTGCTCGACGAGGCCGACCGCATGCTCGACATGGGGTTCATCCCCGACGTCAAGCGCATCGTGGCTCTGCTCACCTCGCGCAAGCAGAACCTGCTGTTCTCGGCCACGCTCACCGACGAGATCCGCACGCTCGCGAAATCGTTCCTGCGCGACCCGATCGCGGTGCAGGTCGCGCCGAAGCATGCGACCGCGGACCTCGTCTCGCACGTCGTCCATCCGGTGACGCGCGAGCGCAAGCGCGAGCTCCTCGTGCATCTCGTCAAGTCGCGGAGCATCAACCAGGTGCTCGTCTTCGTCGCGACCCGCATCGGCGCGAACCGGCTCGCCTACCAGCTGAACCGCGAGGGCGTGCACGCGACCGCGATCCACGGCGACCGCTCGCAGGCCGAGCGCATGCAGGCGCTCGAGGATTTCAAGGCGGGCAAGGTCGGTGTCCTGGTCGCGACCGACGTCGCCGCGCGCGGGCTCGACATCGAGGAGCTGCCGCACGTCGTCAACTTCGACCTGCCGAATTCGCCCGACGACTACGTGCACCGCATCGGCCGCACCGGCCGCGCCGGGACCGCCGGCACCGCGATCTCGCTGGTGTGCCC
Organism: uncultured beta proteobacterium; assembly: GCA_963762785.1. Taxonomy (GTDB): domain Bacteria; phylum Pseudomonadota; class Gammaproteobacteria; order Burkholderiales; family SG8-39; genus DATEDA01. Next base: position 258,232 of record CAVXND010000090.1, on the reverse strand, counting down.
GGAAGAGCAGGAGCGTCTGGCGGATATCGAGAAGACGATCCGCATCCGGATCCCGCGCGAGGTGGTGACGGGGTTCGGCCACCGCTCGGAAGCGCCGCTGATGGAGCCGCCGCGCAGGGAGCACCGCCGGGGCGCCGACCACGATCGTCTCACGCAGTCCCGCAAGCGCGAGCAGCCGCCGAAGCCGGCGCAGCACGGCGCAGCAAAGCCGGCGGCGCAAGGTGCAGCGAAGCCGGCGCATGGCTCCGACCCGATCTTCACCCGGCCGTACGAGCCCGGCACGGGGCAACCGCCTTCCCCCGTTGTCGCCAAGCCCGTCGCCGGGGCGCCGAAGCGCGAACGTCAGGTTGCGGCGCTGCTCGGCGGCTTCGTGCGCAAGCCGAGCTGACCGCCGGCGGCGAAGGGGCGCCTTGGCCCCAGCTGTTCGCGCGCCCTACACGCAGCGCGCGCCGTCGACCTCCAGGCACACCCCGCTGATGAACGCCGCCTCGTCCGAGGCGAGATAGAGCACCGCGTTCGCGATGTCGAGCGGCGTCGACGGGCGCCCGAGCGGGATCGTCGCGACGAACTTCGCTTCCACTTCCGGCGTGAGCTTCCCGCCGACGAAATCGGCGGAGAGTCCGGTGAACGGGCTGAACACCGGATTCACCACGTTCACCCGGATCTTGTCGGGCCCGAGCTCCCCCGCCATGGAGCGGCTCATCGTGATCACCGCACCCTTGCTCGAGTTGTACACCGTCAGCCCGGGCCGCGGGCGCACGCCGGCGGTCGAGGCGATGTTGACGAATGCGCCGCCGCCCTGCTTGCGGAACACCGGTACCAGATGTTTTGCCGAGAGGAAGATCGAGCGCACGTTGATCGCGTAGACCCGCTCGAACTCCTCCTCGGTGACTTCCAGCAGCGGCTTGTTCCGGTGGGTCCACCCGGCGTTGTTCACCACCACGTCGATCCGGCCGAACGCCGCGAGCGTCGCCTTCGTCATCGCCGCCCAGTCGGCGCTGACCGCGACGTCGGCCTGGACGAACTCGGCCGTGCCGCCGCTCTTGCGGATTGCCGCAACAACGCGCTCCGCGCCGGTGGCGTGGATGTCGTTCACCATCACGCTTGCGCCTTCCTCGGCAAGCCGCTTGGCGATGCCTTCGCCAAAGCCGGACCCGCCGCCGGTCACGATCGCTACCTTGTTCTTGAGCCGCATGGTTTCCTCCGCCGTTGCGCGTCGGTGACGATTATCCGGCCCGGCACGCGCAGCGGTCAAACCCGGCGCATATAATGCGCCCGTCATGAACCTGGACCGCGTGAGCTCCGGCGTCGACGTCCCCGACGACTGCAACGTCATCGTCGAGATCCCGATGCACGCCGTGCCGATCAAGTACGAGATCGACAAGCAGACCGGTGCGATGTTCGTCGACCGGTTCCTCGCGACCTCGATGCACTACCCGTGCAACTACGGCTACGTCCCGCGCACGCTGTCCGGCGACGGCGACCCGGTCGACGTGCTGGTGGTGAGCCCGCTGCCGATCGTTCCCGGCGCGGTCGTGCGCTGCCGGCCGATCGGCATGCTGAAGATGGAGGACGAGGCGGGCGACGACACCAAGGTGCTGGCGGTGCCGATCGACCGCCTCTCGCCGCTGTACCGCAGCGTGCAGGCCGCGCGGGACCTGCCCGAGATCACGCTCGCGCAGATCGCGCACTTCTTCGAGCACTACAAGGATCTCGAGCGCGGGAAATGGGTGAAGGTGGTGGGCTGGGCGGGGCCGGAGGACGCGAAGCGGGAGATCCTCGCCGGCGTGGCCGCCTACAAGAAGGCGAAGAAGAAGCCGGCGTTCTGAGCGGCGCGATGCGGCGTACAGGCGTACCGGAGGTCACATGAGCAGCGGGGTTTCGAGCATGAGCAGCAGGGTTTCGAAAGTGGCGCTGGCCGGAGCGTTCGCCGCGTCGGCGGCGTTCGGTCAGATGAAGGTCCCGGAGCAGGCGCCCGTGAAGCGCCCGGACGGCTCGATCGTCTATCCCGCAGCGGCCGGGAGTGTGCAGTCCGCGCCGGAGCCGGCGGCAGCGATGCGCCCGGACGGCACGGTCGTTCGGCCGAACGCGGCGGGGATCCCCGGGTCGGCGCCGGATCCGGTGCCCGTGAGGCGCCCCGACGGCACGGTCGTCTATCCCCAGCCACCCGTCCAGCACGCACCGTCGATTTCGGCCGGGGACAACAGGGCCGACGAGCGCGAGCGGACCCGGCAGCAGGCGCAGCAGGCCGCCGAAGATCGCATCGACCAGAGCCGCCGCGAGCGCGAGGCCGCCAGCGAGCGTCCCGCGCGTTAGACCGCGCCTACGACGCTCCCTCGCTAGGCGTTGCGCGCCGGAAGGGGCTGTGCTCGGCGAGCTCGTCGGCGTAGCGCGCCACGCCCTGCGCTTCGCGCGCGAGGAATCGCTCCACCGCGTCGGCGAACTGCGGGTGCGCGAGCCAGTGCGCTGACCACGTCGGCTCGGGCAGGAACCCGCGCGCGAGCTTGTGCTCGCCCTGGGCACCGCCTTCGAACGCGCGGATCCCGCGCTCGATGCAGAACTCGAGCGCCTGGTAGTAGCAGGTCTCGAAGTGCAGGCAGGGCACGTGCTCGGTCGCGCCCCAGTAGCGGCCATAGAGCGCGTCGCCGGTGAACACGTTAAGCGCGCTGGCGAGCGGGCGGCCATTCTGCTCGGCGAGCACCAGCAGCACGTGTTCGGGCAGGGTCTCGCCGAGCCGCGTGAAGAACGCGAGGTTGAGGTAGGGCGAGGAGTGGTGCGCGCGGTAGGTCAGGTTGTAGCAGCGGACGAAGAATCGCCAGTCCTCGCGCGTGATCTCGGCACCGACCTTGCGCTGGAACGTGATCCCCGCCTCGCTCACCCGGCGCCGCTCCTGCTTGATCTTCTTCCGCTTGTCGCGGGTGAGCGCGGCGAGGAACTCGCCGAAATCGCGATAGCCCGCGTTCAGCCAGTGGAACTGCACGCCTCGCCGCAGCATCATCCCCGCGGCCTCGAGCTCGCGCGCCTCCACCTCGGGCGGGAAGAGGACGTGCAGCGACGACGTGCCGCGCGCGAGCTCCAGCGCGGCGGCCGCGAGCTGGGCACGGACGCCCGGGTCGCGCGCCAGGAGGCGTGCCCCGGTCACCGGCGAGAACGGCACCGCCGCGAGCAGCTTGGGGTAGTACTCGAGGCCGTGACGCGCGTACGCGTCCGCCCACGCCCAGTCGAACACGTACTCGCCGTAGGAATGGGACTTGAGGTACAGCGGCAGCGCGCCCCGCAGCCGCTTGCCGTCCCAGAGCGTGATGAACTGCGGCAGCCAGCCGGCGCGCGGCGCCGCACAGCCGGTCTCGTGCAGCGCGCTGAAGAACTCGTGGCGCAGGAACGGCTGGTCCCCGGCGAGCGCATTCCACTCCGCCGCCGGGACCTGCGCGAGGTCGTCCACGATGCGCACTGCCAGGCGCTCGCCGCCGCTCACGCCTCGCTCCGATGGGGGTTCGCGCTCATGCGGCGTCGATTATTTGCGAACGCGCGCCGCGAGGCAACGGCGATCACGGACGCTGCTATACTCGCCGCGAGTCGTGCGCCGGGGGGCCGCCATGAAGAAGATCGAAGCCGTCATCAAGCCGTTCAAGCTGGACGAAGTGCGCGAGGCGCTCGCCGAAGTCGGGGTCACCGGCCTCACCGTGACCGAGGTGAAGGGCTTCGGCCGCCAGAAGGGGCACACCGAGCTCTACCGCGGCGCCGAGTACGTCGTCGACTTCCTGCCGAAGGTCAAGATCGAGGTGGCCGTGGTCGACAAGATGGTCGACCAGGCGATCGAGGCGATCATCAAGGCCGCGCGCACCGGCAAGATCGGCGACGGCAAGATCTTCGTCACCTCGGTCGAGCACGTTGTCCGCATCCGCACCGGCGAGACGAACGAGGCAGCGATCTGAACGAAGCGACCATCCGGTCGCGGCCGTCATCCCCTGAGCAGCACCAGCATCGCCCCGCCGCCGCCCTGCGGCGCTGGCGCTTGGCAGAACGCCAGCACCTCCTCGCGCTGCGCGAGCCACACCCTGACCTTGCCCTTGAGCACCGGCTCGCGGTTCTTCGAGCCGAGACCCTTGCCGTGCACGATGCGCACGCAGCGCCGCGCGCGGCGCACCGCTTCGCGGATGAAGAGTGCGACTGCCTCGCGTGCCTCGGCGCGGGTCATGCCGTGCAGATCGAGCTGATCCTGCACGACCCAGTGGCCGCGCCGCAGTTTGCGCAACACCTGCCGCGAGAGGCCGTCGCGCAGGAACGCCGCCTCCTCGCCGGTCTCGAGCGCGCTGTCCGGATCGAGTAGCGCATCGCGGCTCTCGCGCAGCGCCGCGTGATCGTCGAGCAGCGACTGCACGGCGACCGCCGGCTCGGGCGCGGGCGAGCGCACGTGGCGCGGGGGTACGCGCAGCGGTACGGCATCTCCCACCGCCGAGCGGAAGAGCGCGGCGTCCTCGTCGTCGATGCGCGGATCGAGCGGGCGTTTCACGGTACTTCAAGCGAGGTTGTCGAGATACTTTTCCGCGTCGAGCGCCGCCATGCAGCCCGAGCCGGCGCTCGTCACCGCCTGGCGGTAGACGTGGTCCTGCACGTCGCCCGCCGCGAACACGCCCGGGACGCTCGTCGCCGTCGCGTTCCCCTCCCGGCCGCCGCGGGTGACGATGTAGCCGCCCTCCATCTCGAGGTGTCCCTCGAAGATCCCGGTGTTCGGCGTGTGGCCGATGGCGATGAACAGCCCCTGCACGGCGAGCTGCTCGGCCGCGCCGCCGCCGGCGTGCCTGATGCGGATCCCGCTCACGCCCTTCTCGTCGCCGGTCACCTCGTCGAGCACGTGGTTCCAGCGGATCGTCACGTTCGGCTTGCCGAGGAGCTTCTGCTGCAGGATCTTCTCGGCGCGGAACTTGTCCCGCCGGTGCACGACGGTGACGTGCCGCGCGATGTTCGACAGGTAGAGCGCCTCCTCGACCGCGGTGTTCCCGCCGCCGATCACCGCGACGTCCTGGCCGCGGTAGAAGAAGCCGTCGCAGGTCGCGCACGCCGAGACGCCGCGCCCCATGTACGCCTTCTCCGACGCGAGCCCGAGGTAACGCGCCGAAGCGCCGGTCGCGATGATCAGCGCGTCGCAGGTGTAGGCGGCGCTGTCGCCGCTGAGGCGGAGCGGGCGCGACTTGAAGTCGACGCTCTCGATCTGGTCGAACACGATCTCGGTCTCGAACCGCTCGGCGTGCTTCTGGAAGCGCTCCATCAGCTCGGGCCCCTGCACGCCGGTCGCGTCCGCCGGCCAGTTGTCGACGTCGGTCGTCGTCATCAGCTGGCCGCCGGGTGCGAGGCCGGTGATGAGCACGGGCTTCAGGTTGGCGCGGGCCGCGTAGACCGCGGCCGAGTAGCCGGCGGGGCCGGAGCCGAGGATCAGCAGGCGGCAGTGCCGGGTTGGTTTTGCGGGCATTTCGGGGTGTTGGATCTGCGGGGAGGGGGTCGCGGCCGATTATAGCCGGGGCCCTTTCAGGCGCCCGGGGACCGACTTAAGCGTTACCTTAGAAAAGCGAGATAAATTATTGTTTATCCAAGAGTCACAAGCTATACTTGATCGGCAGGAGCTGCTATCAGGACCGGTCCTGACCCAAGAAACGACACTCGGGGCCCCGGCGCGGGTCGGCCTCGTCGCATGCGTTTGCCTGTTCGGCTGGCAGGCGTGCCTCGCGCAGTCGCCACCGGACCCGGCGACGTTCGCGGTCCGGCGCTTCGTCGTCGATGGCGCGACCTTGATCGCACCGGAACGGATCGACGCGGCCCTTGCGCCTTACATGGGGGCGGACCGCACGATCGACGACCTGCGCGCGGCGCGTGCTGCGCTCGAATCGATCTACGCGCGACGCGGGTACGGCGCTACCCAGGTGCTCCTCCCGGAGCAGGAGATCAAGGACGGCGTGGTCCGGCTGCAGGTGGTCGAGGTGAAGCTCGGCGCAGTCCGGATCGAGGGGAACCGGTTCTTCGACGACGACAACATCCGGGCGAGCCTGCCGGCGCTCGCCCCTGGGCAGCCGCTTGCGACCGGGCGGCTCGCGACGGAGCTGCGGCTCGCCAACGAGAACCCGGTCAAGCAGACCACGGTCGTGCTGAAGCCGGGCGGGCGCGAGGACGAGGTGGATGCCGAGGTCCGGGTGGCCGACCAGCGGCCGTACCGGTTCAGCCTGAGCCTCGACAACACCGGCACGCCGCAAACCGGGAACTACCGGGTCGGCGCCGGCTTCCAGTACGCCAACCTGTTCAACCGGGACCACGTGCTGAACGTGCAGTACGTGACCTCGCCCTCGCAGGAGGACAACGCCGACCAGCTCGCGCTGCCGCCGAACAGCCGGGTGACGATCTGGGGTGCCGGCTATCACGCGCCGCTGCCCGCCTGGGGCGATTCGATCGACCTCGTCGCGGGCTACGCGAACGTGAACTCGGGCGTCGTGCAGAACCTCTTCAACATCAGCGGCAGCGGCCGGGTCTACGCCGGGCGCTACAACTTCCTGCTGCCGCCGCTCGCGAGCGTCGAGCAGAAGCTCTCGCTCGGATACGACGTGCGCTATTACGACAACGAGGTCGTGCCGGTCGGCACCACGACCGCCATCGTTCCCGACTACGTGCTGCACCCGCTGAGCCTCGGCTACTCGGGTGTCTGGCGCGACGCGGCCAACGACGTGGCGCTCTATGCGAGCGGGGTGAGGAACCTGCCCGGCGGGTCGAACGGCGACCAGGCGCAGTTCGACCTCGTGCGCCCGGGGGCGGAGGCGGACTACACGCTCGCCCGGTTCAACGCGAGCTGGGTCCATCGCCTGCCGCGCGACGTGCAGACGCGCCTGCGCTTCACCGCGCAGTACACCTCGGACATGCTGCTGCCGGGCGAACAGTTCGGTCTCGGCGGCATGGACTCGGTACGCGGGTTCTTCGAGCGCGAGTTCGTCGGCGACAGGGGCTTCTCCGGCTCGGTCGAGCTCTACTCCCCGGACCTGGCGGCGCTCGATTCCGGGGCGGCGTCGGACGTGCGCGTCCGGCTGCTCGTGTTCTACGACTACGGGCGGGCGTGGATCATCAACCCGCAGGTGTTCGAGCAGCGCGTGACCGGCATTTCGTCGGTGGGCCCGGGAGTGCGCGTCGCCTACCGGTCGAACGTGAGCCTGCGGTTCGACTACGGCTTCATCCTCCAGCAGGGCACGCCCGCCAACGAGAGCACCGGGCGGGCGAACTTCAGCCTCGTCTGGGTCTTCTGACGGCGCTGGAACGACGAACAGGACAGGGTGGCTGGTCCGGATCTCGCTTGTGCAGGAATGCCGGCGAAAACGGGTGCTGGACCGGTGCGATCAGAGTGCAGCCGTGGCGTCTTCACTTGACGCCGAGGGGCGCATAAGTGGCTCAATCTGTTAACATTGAGCCGCCGAGGAGTGAATACTTGAGGGGAGAAAAACGTATGGCAGGTCCAGCGAGTGTCTCAACCCTGCTCCTGCGCAACGTGCCGCTGTTCGTGGCGTTGCCGGAAAGCCAACTGCAACTGCTCACCCGGGTGGTCGGCCGCAAGTCCCACCCCCGCAACTCGACGATCATCGCCGCCGGGGACATCACCGACGCGCTTTACATCGTCATCTCGGGCCGGCTCAAGGTCATGATGAGCGACGACGAGGGCCGCGAGGTGATCCTCGCCATCCTCAACCAGGGCGAGTTCTTCGGCGAGATGGGGCTCATCGACGAGGCGCCGCGCTCGGCGACGGTGATCGCCATCGAGCCCTGCGAGCTGCTTACGATCAGCAAGGCCGACTTCAAGAAGTGCCTGCAGGAGAACTTCGACATCTGCACCGCGGTCATGAAGGGGCTGGTCAAGCGCCTGCGCGAGGCCGACAAGAAGATCGGCAGCCTCGCCCTCATGGACGTGTACGGCCGCGTGGCCCGCCTCCTGATGGAGATGGCCGAGCTGGTCGACGGGCAGCGGGTCGTGACGAAGAAGCTGCCGAAGCAGGACATCGCCAAGATGATCGGCGCGTCGCGCGAGATGGTGAGCCGCGTGATGAAGGATCTGCAGACGAGCGGCTACATCGAGGTGAAGGCCGGCTCGATCTTCCTGCGCGAGGCGATGCTGGTGTCGGAGGCCCGCGCTTAGTGCCGCGCAAGCCGCGCCGCGCGCGCGCCGCGGCGCCGGGAAAGGGAGCCTCCCTGCCGGCGCCGGTTCTCCCCTCGTCGTCGCTTCGCCCGGTGCCGCCCGGCGAATTCTCGTTCCGGGCATGAAAGCCGCGTCCGCCGCCCAACCGCTGCCCGGCAAGATCGCCGCGCGTCTGCGCGAGGCCAAGTGGCTCGCACTGGTTGCGGTCGCGGCTTATCTCGCCCTGATCCTCGGGACGTTCAACCGCGCCGACCCCGGCTGGTCGCACAGCGCGGCGGTCGAGCGCATCTACAACGCCGGCGGGCACGCGGGAGCATGGCTTGCCGACCTGCTGCTGTATCTCTTCGGCGTCTCGGCGTGGTGGTGGGTCGTCCTGCTCGCCTATGCCGTCATCTGGGGCTACCGGCGGCTCGACGGCTCGTCGATCTCCGACAAGCGGCCGTTCATCATCGCGCTCGCCGGCTTCTCGATGCTGCTCGTGGCGTCCTGCGGCATCGAGGCGCTGCGCTTCCATTCGATCCAGGCGAGCCTGCCGCTCGCGCCGGGCGGGCTCTTCGGCGCCGTGATCGGCCAGGTGTTCCACGGCACCTTCGGCTTCACCGGCGCGACGCTCCTGCTGCTCGCGATGGGCGCGATCGGGTTGTCCCTCTTCATGGGCATCTCCTGGGTCGAGCTGATGGAGGCGATCGGCCGCGCCTTCGAGGGCGCATGGTTCAAGACCATCGAGCTCTGGCAGCGGCGCGAGGACCGCAAGGCGGGCGAGATCGCCGCAGTGAAGCGGGAGATCGTCGTCGAGGCCGAGAAGAAGCGGGTCGAGGACCACGCGCCGATCCGGATCGAAGCGCCGGTGCGCGAGATCCAGAAGTCGGAGCGCGTGATCAAGGAGAAGCAGGCGCCGCTGTTCCAGGACCTGCCCGACACGCCGCTCCCGCCGCTGGCGCTGCTCGACGAGGCGCCGCCCGACCCGGAGCAGATGAGCGCCGAGACGCTCGAGTTCACCTCGCGGCTGATCGAGAAGAAGCTGAAGGACTTCGGCGTCGAGGTGAAGGTGCTCGCCGCCTACCCGGGACCGGTCATCACCCGCTACGAGATCGAGCCCGCGGTCGGCGTGAAGGGCAGCCAGGTCGTCAACCTGGTGAAGGACCTCGCGCGTGCGCTCTCGGTCGTGTCGATCAGGGTGGTCGAGACCATTCCCGGCAAGTCGTGCATGGGGCTCGAGATCCCGAACCCGCGGCGCCAGACCGTGCGCCTCACCGAGATCCTCGGCTCGAAGGCGTATCACGACCTGCACTCGCCGCTCACGCTCGCGCTCGGCAAGGACATCGGCGGCCACCCGGTGGTGGCGGACCTCGCGCGCATGCCGCACCTGCTCGTCGCCGGCACGACCGGATCCGGCAAGTCGGTCGCGCTGAACGCGATGATCCTGTCGCTCCTCTACAAGGCCGAGCCGCGCGACGTCCGGATCGTGATGGTCGACCCGAAGATGCTCGAGCTCTCGGTCTACCAGGACATCCCCCATCTGCTCGCGCCGGTCGTGACCGACATGAAGCAGGCGGCCTCCGCGCTGATGTGGTGCATCGGCGAGATGGAGCGGCGCTACAAGCTGATGTCCTGGCTGGGCGTCAGGAACCTCTCCGGCTTCAACCACAAGATCGCCGAAGCCGAGAAGCGCGGCGAGAAGCTCGACGATCCGAACACCGTCGCCACCGGCAATCCGGTGCCGCTCCAGCGGCTGCCGCACATCGTGGTGGTCATCGACGAGCTCGCCGACCTGATGATGGTGGTGGGGAAGAAGGTGGAGGAGCTGATCGCACGCCTCGCGCAAAAGGCGCGCGCCGCCGGGATCCATCTCCTCGTCGCCACCCAGCGCCCGTCGGTCGACGTCATCACCGGTCTGATCAAGGCGAACATCCCGACCCGGATCGCGTTCCAGGTGTCGTCGAAGGTCGACTCGCGCACCATCCTCGACCAGCAGGGCGCGGAGACGCTGCTCGGACAGGGCGACATGCTCTATCTCCCGCCCGGCGCCGGGATTCCGCAGCGCGTGCACGGCGCGTTCGTCGCCGACCACGAGGTGCACAAGGTCGTCGAGTACCTCAAGCAGCAGGGCGAGCCGGACTACGTCGAAGGCCTGCTCGACGCGGGCGAGGACGGCGGCGCGGGCGATCTCCTCCCGGGCGAAGGCGGCGGCGAGTCCGACGCGCTCTACGACCAGGCGGTGGAGATCGTGATGCGCACGCGCCGGCCGTCGATTTCGCTCGTGCAGCGGCACCTGCGCATCGGCTACAACCGGGCGGCGCGCCTCCTCGAGCAGATGGAACAGGCGGGAGTCGTGTCGTCGATGCAGACGAACGGCAACCGCGAGGTGCTCGTCCCGAACCGGGCGGAGTAGCGATGCGGTTCCTTCCGGCGGTCGCCGCCGCGCTGTGCATCGTGCCGCTCATCGCGACCGGCAACGCGCACGCCTCCGGCGTCGACCGCCTCAACCAGTTCATGACCTCGACGGTCACCGCGACCGGCGAGTTCGAGCAGCGCGTCTTCAACCGCGACCGCAAGCTCGTCCAGCAGTCGCGCGGAACGCTCGCGTTCGCCCGGCCGGGCAAGTTCCGCTGGACCTATTCGAAACCCTATCCCCAGGTCATCGTCGGCGACGGTGCGCGGGTCTGGGTGTACGACGAGGATCTCAATCAGGTCACCGTGCGGAAGCTCGGGCAGGCGCTCGGTGCGACGCCGGCCGCGCTGCTCGCCGGCTCGAACGAGGCGCTCAAGGCGTTCGTGCTCAAGGACGAGGGCACGCGCGACGGCCTCGAGTGGGTCGAGGCCATCCCGCGCGACAAGGAATCGGGCTTCGAGCGCATCCGCCTCGGGTTCGGTTTCTCCGGCATCGAGCGCATGGAGCTCGTCGACGCCTTCGGACAGACGACCGAGCTCCGCTTCACCGGGCTCCGGCGCAACCCTCGCGTCGACCCGGCGCTCTTCAGCTTCTCGCCGCCCAAGGGCGCCGACGTCGTCGGCGACAAGTGAGCGACCTCTTCGCTGCGCCGAAGCCGGTGGCGCCGCTCGCCGAGGCGCTCCGGCCGCGGACGCTCGCCGACGTCGTGGGCCAGTCGCATCTGATCGGGCCGGGCAAGCCGCTGCGGCTCGCGTTCGAGTCGGGGAAGCCGCACTCCATGATCCTCTGGGGGCCGCCCGGCTCCGGGAAGACGACGATCGCGCGGCTGATGGCCGACTCGTTCAACGCCGAGTTCATCGCGCTCTCGGCCGTCTTCTCCGGGGTGAAGGAGATTCGCGAGGCCGTCCAGCAGGCGCGCGACGTTCTCGCGCGCACCGGGCGCTCGACGATCCTCTTCGTCGACGAGGTGCACCGCTTCAACAAGGCGCAGCAGGACGCGTTCCTGCCGTACGTCGAGCAGGGCCTCCTCACCTTCGTCGGCGCGACGACCGAGAACCCGTCGTTCGAGGTGAACTCGGCGCTGCTCTCGCGCGCCGCGGTGTACGTGCTGCAGCCGCTGACGGCCGAGGAGCTCGGGACGCTGTTCGACCGCGCGGCGGCGAAAGCGCTGCCCGGGCTCGGCTTCGACGCCGAATCGCGCGACCGGATCGTGGGCTTTGCCGACGGCGACGCGCGGCGGCTCCTCAATCTCCTGGAGATCATCCAGACCGCGGCCGCGAGCGCGGGGGTGACCGGGATCGACGGCGCGTTCGTCGAGAACGCCGTCGCGAGGAGCCTGCGCCGGTTCGACAAGGGCGGCGAGGCCTTCTATGACCAGATCTCGGCGCTCCACAAGGCGGTGCGGGGCTCCGATCCGGATGCGGCGCTCTATTGGCTCGTGCGGATGCTCGACGGCGGGGCCGAGCCGCTCTATCTCGCGCGGCGGATGATCCGGATGGCGACCGAGGACATCGGGCTCGCCGACCCGCGTGCATTGACGATGACGCTCGAGGCTGCCGCGACGTACGAGCGCCTCGGCACGCCGGAGGGCGAGCTCGCGCTCGCGCAGGCCGTCATCTATCTTGCGTGCGCACCGAAGTCGAACGCGGTGTACGTCGCCTATAATTCGGCGCGCTCGTTCGTCGCGGAGGACGAGTCGCGGCCGGTGCCGCTGCACCTGCGCAACGCCCCGACGCGGCTCATGAAGAATCTCGGGTACGGACGCGAGTACCGGTACGCGCACGACGAGACCGAGGCCTACGCGGCCGGGGAAGACTACTTTCCGGAAGGGATGCCCGAGGTGAGCTGGTACCGCCCGACCGATCGCGGGCTGGAGGCGCGCATCGCCGAGCGGCTCGCCGAGCTGCGCGAGCTCGACGCGAAGGCGCGGCGCGGGAAGGGCTAGTGCGTCGCGGAGGCGGGGTGCGCGGCGTCGAACCGGCGGTATACGGCGTAGAGCGCGTCCGCGCGGTCGAAATGGCCGTGGCGCCGCGCGTGCTCGATGCAATCGAGCATGTACGCCTTGATCATCAGCACGCCGTCCTCGGAGTGGACCAGACCGTTGCCGAGCTCGGCGGCGACGATCTCCGGGATGTGCTCGTGCTCGGCGATGACCTGGACTTCCTCGTCGGTAAGCTCGCTGAAGGCGAAGCAGTCGCGCAGTGAGAGCATGGCGAACCTCGAACGGAACGGGTGCTGCGGGGAATGGTTCACTTTATAGTCCCGGCACTTCCATTAGGCAAGGCAAAATCGATGCTGATGTCATCATGCGGCGTCGCCGCATTGCAGCGTCGTTAACCAGCGACACATATGCTCGATATCCATTTGCTTAGAACCGATCTCGAGGGTGCCGCGAAGCGGCTCGCCGACCGGCCGTTCACGCTCGACACCGCCGCGTTTCGCGGGCTAGAAGAGGAGCGCAAGCGCGTCCAGGGGCGCACCCAGGAGCTCCAGGCGAAGCGGAACGCGCTCGCGAAGCAGATCGGGCAGGCGAAAGGGAAGGGCGAAGACACTACCGCGCTCATGGCCGAGGCCGCCGCGGCGAACGCCGAGCTCGAAGGCCTGCCGAAGGAGCTGGACGCGGTCCAGGCGAAGCTCCATGCGCTGCTCGCGGTCGTCCCGAACATTCCCCACGAAAGCGTGCCGGTCGGGGTGTCGTCGGAAGACAACACTGAGGTGCGCCGGATTGGCGCGCCGCGGACGTTCGGCTTCGCGCCGAAGGACCACGTGGATCTCGGCGCCGGGCTCGGCGGGCTCGACTTCGAGCGCGCGACGAAGATCGCGGGCGCGCGTTTCGTGCTGATGACCGGCGCCGTGGCGCAGCTCCACCGCGCCCTCGCGCAGTTCATGCTCGACGTGCACACCCGCGAGCACGGCTACGTCGAAGTGTATGCGCCGTACCTGGTCAACAAGGAGAGCATGTTCGGCACCGGGCAGCTGCCGAAGTTCGAGGAGGATCTGTTCGCGGTCCCGCGCGGGGACGAGAAGCTTTACCTGATTCCGACCGCGGAGGTTCCGGTCACGAACATCGTGCGCGACGAGATCGTCGAGCTCGAGCGGCTGCCGCTCAAGTTCGTCTGCCACACGCCGTGCTTCCGGAGCGAGGCGGGCGCCTACGGCAAGGACACGCGCGGCATGATCCGCCAGCACCAGTTCGACAAGGTGGAGCTGGTGCAGATCGTCCACCCGGGGCGGTCGTACGAACTGCTCGAGGAGCTGACCGGCCACGCGGAGACGATCCTCAAGCGCCTCGAGCTGCCGTACCGGACCGTCACCCTGTGCACGGGCGACATGGGCTTTTCCGCTGCGAAGACCTACGACATCGAGGTCTGGCTGCCGGGGCAGAACGCGTACCGCGAGATCTCGTCGTGCTCGAACTTCGAGGGTTTCCAGGCGCGCCGCATGCAGGCGCGCTTCCGGAACGAGAAGGGCAAGCCCGAGCCGGTGCACACGCTGAACGGGTCCGGGCTCGCCGTCGGACGGACGCTGGTCGCGGTGCTGGAGAACTACCAGAACGCGGACGGCAGCATCACCGTCCCGGCCGCATTGCGCCCTTACATGGGCGGGTTAGAGGCGATCCGCGCCGCCAACTGATAAAATCCGCCGCCCCGGAGAGGTGGCAGAGTGGTCGAATGCGGCAGACTCGAAATCTGTTGTACGGTTTACCGTACCGGGGGTTCGAATCCCTCCCTCTCCGCCACAGAGTCAGCAGCTGTGACGTTCATTCTCCGCGTCCCGGGGAATGATGCGAATCATCAAAGGCTTCGGCGGGTATCTCGGCACGTGCTCACCTCTAGTAGGCGCACGCGCGGCCTTCCATAGCTAGCACGGCTCCGGTGGAGAGCAAGCGGAAGCGCCGGGCATGGGGCTCGACCTCGAGCCAAACGCTTGCCTGAAGACGCACCGCGCGAACATTGGCACCGGGGTGCTCGTGCCGCCTAACGTGCTGCCCGCTCGCGTCTTTGACGTGGCGTGAAACGCCGGCTTGCCCGCCTCAAAGGGAGGCGCATGTACTCGACCTGAGCATTCAAGCTTGACGCAAACTCTCAACCGCAGCGCGTCCCGCGCCGCCGCCCACGAGGCACGCGGGCACGAGATCTGCGTGCGAGATTGACCGTTTCTCGAAACCGGAGGCCCGTAACATGAACGATGCCGTTCTTAGCGTTCGTCCTTTCCCAATCAACGCCGTCCGATGGAGCGCCGTGCTGGCCGGCTTATCGGTGGGGATCGCCGTTCAAATCGTGTTCAATCTCAGCGGATTCGCACTCGGCGTCGCTGTCAACGAACACGGCGGCGCGTACGTCCTCCGCCTGGCAGCGGATGCCTGGAACACCCTATCGATGCTCGCGGGGGCGCTGGTCGGGGGCTACGTCGCGGCTCGGGCGTCGGGTTTGCGGAGGATCGCCGACGGAATGCTGCACGGGACCGTTGCATGGGGTGCGACGACACTCGTCTTCGCGGTGCTCGCTTTGGCCACGGCAGGTGCGTTGGCGGGCCTGTTCAATGCGATTGCGGAAATCGGACGGCTGGGCACCGCTGCGGCCGCGGAGGCTGCCGGCGCGATTCCCGCACCCGGACCTGCGACAGCCGGAAAGGCGGCGCGCGCGGCGGCGAACGCGGGCGGCTGGCTCGCTCTCGCAATCGTGCTGTCGCTGATCGCGGCGCTCGCGGGGGGAGCGCTGGGAGCGCGTGGTGCGCGCCGATTTACCCACGGGACCTTGCGGCCTGGCCTCACGCCCAACGTGACGGTAACGAAGGATTCTGGTATCGCCCCGCGGTAGGCCGGCCCATACGGCGTAGCTTGTTGATCCTGCGAGGAGAAACGCCATGGAGCCCGGGAAGTGCGCCGCAGACTCGTGTTCGGCATAGGCGGCGGCGTGTGCTAGTAATCACGGCACTACCGCAAGCGCGCTGGTCCCTCTTCCCCGGATCAGCACGCACGCCTCGTCGGTTTTGAGCCACACGCGACGCCCGATTTTGTGATCTTTGCCCTGAGTCACCGCGCGGCCGGTCGTCGTTCTCGGCCCGAACGCTAGGATACAGACACGGGGCAGGGAGGGTGTTGTGGTAGGTCTTCGTCTAGGCCAGCGCGTATGGGTGGTGCAGGAGGATGGTCGCGCCTACGGCCGCGTCGCTTTCCTTCCCCCAGTGTTCCTCAGCGATGGCTCCGGGTTCGTTGTGCTTCTGGATGGGAAGTCGGCTACTTGCGTGGAAGAACTCCGCGGGAGCCAGTGGGATGTGCTGAACAGCCGAGAAGAGAGCTGAGTCCAGCCGGCCGCTTTGCCGCAGGTCCATGCTCCTTGGGGAGGGGGCACACGATGGATACGAACCGGAGAGTTCGTGTAGGGCAGCGCGTGTGGGTCACGTACGACGGGGGCCGCGCCTTCGGCCAAGTCGCTGCGATACCTAGCCCGTTCTTGAGCGACTCCACTGGTTTCGTCGTGCTGCTCGATAGGAAGCCAACCCCTGTGATCTGCACACGCGAACGGCGCGGCAGCCAGTGGGACTTCGCGGACGTCCGCCGCGTTTAAGCACAACGGCCGACGATTTTCCCGCGATCTACTCCTCGTTCGTCCCTGCCAGATCGTCGTCAGACGTCGCCAACGTAGCGAAGGGCGCTTTCAGCCAGCGCTCATCAATGGCCTTCTCCGCAACCGCAGGGTAATGGAGGACGCCGAGGGTGTCGTCAGCAAGTACGATGCCGATCGTCAGCTTCGATGCCGATGTCATGCAGAGCAGTGTAAGGAGAAGTTGGCGGCGGTGGAAATGACCGCTGCTGCCAGGCACTTGTCTCTGCAGGCCGCAAGCTTCCCGAACGGTCGCGCGGGATTTCTTGTCGGCGGCGCACGACAATGACTGACTCCACGTTCCCCAGTTTCTCGCCCTACCGGCCCTGAGGGACGTTCCGCTATGACTTCCTCGGGCCATGGAGAAGGCACCTGGCTAGTAAGTGCGGTCACGCGGCCGAGGCCGGGGTAACGCGGCGACGCAAGTCTTCATGCCTGCGACTTGTCGCTCATGCCGCGCGTCGGAGCGGCGCTTCAAGGTCTTCATCACCTGTTCGGCAGACTCGCCCACACGGTTCATTCCCGCCTTGGAGGCCTTAAGCGAGATATCGCGAGTGGCCATCGGGTCATCATGAGGGAACTCGCAACACTTCAAGCGGAACGTAGCGAAAGTTACCCAGTGGACTTTCGGTTCCGCTGACCCCACCAGCAGCAGCTTCCACATGGAGTTGTCCACGTACGTTGACTCTTTTTCACAATGAAGTAACGACGTGCCGTGCGAGCATGAACCTCGGGGTGGAGGTCTATGCGATGAAGGGTAAACGGCAATGGCTCGGACTGCGGGCCTGGGTGGCCGACAAAAACGGGAATAGGCGCTACGGCACCCTATGGTTTACCAATCAGTCCGAGGTCGTGATTCGCGAGGATCGCCGGCCGGGCCTCGTAACATTGCCGAGAGCGGAGGAGGGGATTCTGTGGGGCTTTGCGCAGGAAAACGACGGAAATGACGCGGGATGCTAAACGGTTCGACGAAGGGCGATCCCACGGCGACGGTGGGAAGAAGCCCCTTACCCCGGCTGACGGGAAGCGAGCAGCTCAAGACGTACTTAGCGCGAGCGGGAGATGAGCTTGCGGTTCTTCTACTTCCCAGAGAACTTCTGTGTCGCCGAACCAATTCTCCAGCTTGACGACGCCCCCGCCGTCCATAACCGCCTGAGCTTTGGCGTAAGAGGTGGCTCTCTCCCGCGTATCGAAAGTGGCTGGGTTGTCACTATGCTCTTTCACGACTTCCCATCCGTCGAATAGCGCGGCGGGGTATACGACGTATATCGACTGCTTCCTCATCGCGTTTACCAAATCCAAGGGCTTGTCAGCCGCGTAGCACGCCGATGTGATTACTTGAGATGCTGAAAGGTTCCGCGGGTTGAGTGCGGGACCCGGAGCTTTCTCACGAAGCCGGAGCTGCGAGTCCTCAGAGCGGATGCGACCCGGTACGCGATCCAGACGGCAAACGCCCCGGGCACGAGCGCGATTACAAGCGCGCTCGCCCCCTGGGCGACGATCGCAGTCCGCCGTCCCTCTGGCCACCGCGTGAGATATCGGCAAAGGCTCGACACGGAACCCATCGTGAGGCGTGGTGAGCGGCGGGCAGCTGTTTCCATGACTTCGATGCTACGGCGTTGGCGCTGGTGGATCGCTGACGGATGCGTCGCGGCACAAAAGTTCACGATATCCCTGTCGGCCGAGGCGATCCGTCCCGAAAAGAGAGGCCCCGGACTCGGCGTGAAATATTCACGCCGGGTCGGTGCGCTCCTTGCTATAGCTCCGCTCTTGAGAGCAGAGGAGCACGATGTGTCGATGAGATACGCCCCAATTCCACCGTCCTGTCGAGTGATCGTCAGCGTGTTGCTTCTTGCACTGTCAGGCTGTGCGAGCTGGTCCCCCTCTCCGTGGATGGACTCCAGACAGGAATTGGCCGGAGCTACCGAGGAATGGGCGGCAGCGTTCAGCAGAGGCGATCTCGATGCATTGGGGAATATGTACGGCCAGGACGCGGTCGTTTGGGGGACGTCGT
Source organism: uncultured beta proteobacterium (assembly GCA_963762785.1). GTDB lineage: Bacteria > Pseudomonadota > Gammaproteobacteria > Burkholderiales > SG8-39 > DATEDA01. Next base: position 240,059 of record CAVXND010000090.1, on the reverse strand, counting down.
CATCGACGATGCGGAAAGATCCAGCTGCAATTCGCGAGTACTACGCGCAGCTGCGCAAAGCCTTTCCCGAAACGAAAGTGAAGATCACTGACATGAGCATTCGAGTCTACGGCGACGTGGCCGTGAACTCAGGGGTGCTGACCATTCAGCGCGGCACGCGTGACAGTGGGCTCAATGCAACCCCCGCCCGATTCTCAATGATGTATGTCGCGCGTGGCGGAAAATGGCTCATTGTCGATCATCATTTGTCGCTAGCCGTGCCCTGATTCAGTACTGAAGCGTTGAAGGCCGATGTCCGCCGCCGCAGCTCGACGCCATGCCGCCGAAACCAAAGATCCTCAAACTACCGCTGCCGCGCTTTCGAAGCCTGCAGACGCGGATCATGGTGGTTTTCCTCGGTCTTCTTCTGACGTTACAGATCGCCGGGTACACGCTCCTCCAGGGCGCAATCTCATGGCACACGGTCCGGCACGCGCAGCATGAACTCGCTGTCGGCGAACGGGTGTTTGCGCGAGGTCTGGCTCAGAACGGTCAGCGGTTAGAGCAAGCAGCGCGCGCTGTCACGAACGATTTCGCGTTGCGCGAAGCACTCGCTACCGGGGATCAACGATCCGGCGTTCCGGTACTTCGCAGACAGACTGGACGCTCCACCACAGACTTCGCGTTGCTCCTGGGGAACGACGGCCGGCTCGTAGCGGCGGCGGGATCGGACCACTCGATCCCGGAAACCGTCATGCGCCGTGTTGCGAGCGCGAAACACGCAGAGAGCGTGGTCGGGATCGGCATGTTTGGCGAGCGAGCCTATCAGTTCATCGTCGTCCCGGTCCGTCCATCCCGGCCCATGGGTTGGCTCGTGCTCGGGTCGGCGCTCGATGAGCGCCTTGTGGTCGACCTCGCGGGACTCAGCGGCCTCGAAGTGTCAGTTGTGAGCTGGGACGCTGCAGGGGGCTGGCGAGTGCTGGCATCCAGCCGGCGGTCAGAGGCCCGCCAAGCGCCGTCTCCTGCCGTGCGACATCTGGCTTTCGACAGTGCGGGCGAAATGCGAGTAGCCCAGGACAGCCAGTTTCAGCGCCTCGCACTTCCACTCGATACCCAGCATTCGGTGGTCGTTGGGGCGGTCCTGGAACGTTCGCTCGAGGAAGCGGCCGCCCCATTCCGGCGGCTCCAGAGCTTGCTCCTCGCACTTAGCGCTATTGGTCTCGTCCTTGCCGCATGCGGCAGCGTGCTGATGGTCAGTCGTATCACCGGCCCGCTTCGCACATTGGCAGCGGCTGCGCGAAAAGTCGAGAAGGGGGAGTACGAGCACCGCGTGGCATCTGACGGCGAAGACGAGATCAGCGATCTGGCATCCGCGTTCAACCACATGTGCGGCGGTATCGCGTTGCGTGAGCAGCGTATCGGCGAGCTTGCCTATTCGGACCCTCTGACTAGGTTGCCGAACCGCGCGCTGTTTAATGATCGTATCGCCCAGGCGGTGAACGCCGCGCAGCGCTCCCGTGGGCGGCTAGCGGTCCTGATCCTGGATCTTGACCGATTCAAGCACGTCAACGATACGCTCGGCCACTACAGGGGCGACATCCTCCTGCGCGAGGTCGCTGATAGTCTGCTTCGCGCGCTGCAGCGCAGAAGCGATACGATCGCCCGGCTCGGGGGAGACGAATTCGCAGTTCTACTTCCCACGGGAGATGTCGGTGACGCCGAGGTTGTAGCGCGTAGAGTGATCGAAGTTCTGGCCGCGCGGTTCACGATAGATGGCCACGTCGTCGACGTCGGCGCCAGTATCGGTATCGCGATGTATCCGGAGCACGGCGCCGATGCCGACACGTTGATGCGCCATGCAGATGTAGCGATGTATGCGGCGAAGCGCGCAAGGACCGGCTTCGAGATCTACGACGCTCAAATCGATCAGGAAACGCCGGCGCGCCTGTCGCTTCTCGGGGAGCTCCGCCACGCTGTGGAGCACGACCAGCTCGCCGTCTGGTATCAACCAAAGGTAACCTTGTCGGGGGATAGCCCGAACGCGGCGGAAGCGCTGATCAGGTGGATACATCCCGAGCGCGGCGTGATCACGCCGGATATGTTCATCCCTTTCGCCGAGCAGACGGGATACATTCGAGCGGTCACCCGATATGTGCTCGACAAGGTATTCAGACAAAGCGTGGCCTGGCGTGCGCGCGGCATGCACCTTCGAGTCTCGGTCAATATCTCGACCCGAGACCTGCATAACCCGGAGTTCCCTCGTGAGGTAGCACAGCTGGCGACTGCGGTCGGGGCGAAGCCGGAATGGATCTGCTTGGAGATCACCGAGAGTGCTGTAATGGAAAACCCGGCGCACGCGCTCGCGGTCCTGCAGCGGCTTGATGCAATGGGAATTGCACTATCGATCGATGATTTTGGTACCGGGTACTCGTCGCTCGCATACCTGAAGCGGCTGCCAGTGCGGGAGCTAAAGATCGATCGTTCGTTTGTAGTGGGACTTGTGCGAGACAGCGCGGATGCGGCGATCGTCCGCGCGACGATCGATCTTGCGCATCATCTCGGCCTTGCGGTGACCGCAGAAGGGGTCGACAACGGCCGTGCGCTTAGCGTGCTGCGGAAGCTGGGATGCGACATGGCCCAGGGGTATCACATCAGCCCTCCTCTTCGGGCAGACGACTTCCGGCGCTGGCTGGAAGACGTGCCTATCGCTAGTGTTTCCAATCCGATACGGATCCTCCAGTAGGCTGCCCGACGACCCTAAATCCTGCCGGGCGCGCGAGGTTTCCGCTTCGAGATCACAGGGCAGCATCAACCCCTGCCCAATCGAGCCGTCTTCCGGAATGAATGCTCGAAAATCCCCGGGCAGGTCATGGACGTTCGGACTTGTATCATTCGGCCACCGGGCCCCAGCATCGCCAAATCGAAGCGATACCGAGAGCGGCAGTTACGAGTAGCTTTGCGCCCCTAGGAGCGCGTGGCAGGCAATTGAGCACATCGCGGAACAAGGAAGACAGATCCGTGGACATGACGGGTGACTGCGGTTCCCCGAAGTACCTGCGTGCAGCGCTAGCAACCGCGCTGTTTCCGCGCGGGGTCGTGGCGGTTGAGGCGTATGTAGTTACCTCAGCGACGGAATTGTTCGCTGCCGAAGCCGAATCCGTTACCGGAGCGGTTTACAAGCGCAAGCAGGAGTTTGCGGCGGGACGTTCGTGTGCACGGCTTGCACTATCGGCGTTCGGCTGCGCCCCGGCACCCTTGCTTTCTGGTCCCGATCGAGCCCCAGTTTGGCCAAAAGGTGTGACCGGTAGCATCAGTCATACAACCGGCTACTGCATCGCTGCTGTAGCTCGCAGGAGCAGCTACCAGGCAATTGGCGTGGATGCCGAGTGTATTGGACGCGCCACCGAGGATTTGTGGCACTCATTGTTCGTTGACGACGAGCTGCTCTGGCTATACAGACAGCCCGAATCCGAACGCGCAGAATCGGCAACCATCCTTTTTGGCGCCAAGGAGTCGTTCTATAAGTTGCAGTACTCCCTGACCCAGGCATGGCTGGACTTCAAAGACGTTTGTGTTTCCGTTGACGCGGGAAGATTTGTCGTAGTAGTGCGCAAGCAGATGGTCAACGAGCGCGAGATGCGGATAGACACGATCGGCCGTTACGTGCGAGATGGGAATCGGATTTTGTGCGGTATGGCCGCGACATCCAGCATTCATGAGGTGAGGTAACTGTTTGCGCTTTCAGTGCAGACCGCGAGAAGCGCAAAGAAATGGTCGATGTGTGACAACTCGCCCGTGACCGCCCGGACCTCAGGTTCACGTGCAGAGCATCGTTGGGTTGCTCCTGTGACGATGGCTTGGCCGATGAGGCGGTCGAGCCGGGGCCCCAGGTTGTCTTTTTGGCTCAACCCGAAGCCGCGTGTGTCCGTTGGCCGAATCATGTGTCTTTCGCGACGATGGCTTGTCCCGCGTTGATGCGGGACGCGGCGTGAGTTTTCCTGCCGCGCCGATGAGGAGGTTACGCAATGGTCAAGGCGCTCGAACGACCCCTGCTACTCGCGCTCGAGGGCATGAAGAAGGTGGCCAAGTTGAGCCCGAAAGCCAGCGCGTACGTCTACGATCTCATCAACCGGCAGGTGTTCACCGACCTCTCCTGGCATGAGCGGATGCTGGCGGACAGGGTCCGGGTGGACGCGTACCGCCGCGGAATTCAGGGAGCGGTCAAGTCCGGCGACGTCGTCATCGACCTGGGCACGGGAACCGGGATCCTGGCTTTCATGGCGTCTCAGGCGGGGGCGAAGCACGTCTACGCGATCGATCACTCGGACTTCATCGACGTCGCGCGCGAGATCGGCGCGCGGAACGGCTTCAAGAACATCACCTTTGTCGCGCAGAACAGCCGCGAGTTCTCGCCGCCGGAGAAGGTGGATATCGTGCTGCAAGAGCAGTTCGGCAACGTCGCGTTCGGTGAGAACATGGTGATGAACCTGCTCGACCTGAAACGGCGCTGCCTCAAGCCCACGGGGCGCATCGTGCCCGCGCTGTTCGATATCTACGTCGAGCCCGTGTCGCTCAAGGACGAGTACCGCATCCCGCCGATCTGGGAAGTCGAAGGCCTTGGCATCGATGTCTCGTTCTTGGAAACCTATCAAGGGCTAAAGAAGTACATCGGCAAGTTCCACGGGCTGCGACATCTGAAGAACTTCGAGGTGGAGCACTCGCTTTGCGAGCCTTCCCCGATCTTATCGGTCGACATGAACGCGATCAGCGGCGAACAGGACATTTCCAAGCGGTACGAGGTCTCGAGGCCCGTGCTGCGCGGCGGAAACCTCGACGGGTACTGTCTCTACTTCCGCGGGCGATTCGACAACGGGACCAGCTTCGACAACGGGCCGGCGAGCCCGCAGACGAGTTGGGACTGCATCGTCATCCGGAAGCGTCGACGGACGATCAAGGCAGGCGCCCGGCTCACGTACTCGGTGGACCTGGAGGAAATCGAGAAGCCGCGGACGTGGAAGGTCGAGGACGCCCTGGACTGAAAGCGCCTGCACGAGGGGGACCCTGAGGGCCGATTTCTCGGCAAAGTCAAAGTGATAGCCCTGCTCATCGTCCCCGGCTACCTGGGAAATTCAACTGACCTTTGGGTATAGGAATTCTTCTGCGCTCGACCCGACTTTGAGGTCCGAGCGCTGAGGGGGACGAAGGTGGTCGGCTCGAATTTGTGGTCGAAACCCAACGTTGCGCCTGTCCTACCTGCTTGTCGGGTTTCCCCGACAGGGTGGCTTCGCGTCCAGCCACGTGGTAGCTTGCTCGCAATCCCAACGGTCGCTATGTTTCCCTTAGCGGCCGGCAACGCGCCTCGGTTTTGTCAAGGAGCGGCGCATGTACCCAGGTAGTCTCGCGAGGCGAGGCCAAGAGGCGCCTCGATACGACCTCGCCGATGGCGGACCTCCCCCCAAGACCGAACGTGCGGTCCGCGCGGGCGACCGCGGAGCCGCGGCCGGTGATGTCGTCGATGTGTACCCCCTGACGCCCCTCCAGCAGGGGATGCTGTTTCAATGGCGGCTCGCGCCCCACACAGGGGTCAACATCGAGCAGCTCGTCTGTGTGCTGCCCGAGGAAGTCTCTGCGCAGGCGCTGCGCGCGGACTGGTGTCGGGTCATCGAACGACACCCCGCGCTGAGGACCAGCTTCCGCTGGAACAGCGAGTCGGATCCCCGCCAGGAGGTTCATCGGGAAGGGATCCTCGATCTCAAAGTTCACGACCTGTCGCCGCTGTCCGCCGCAGCCAGGGACGAGCGGCTGCGATCGTTTCTTGACGAGGATCGCCGCCTCGGGTTCGCCCTCGATCGCTTGCCGTTGATGCGCGTGAGCGTGTTTCGCTTCGGGCCCGCGGACTATCGCATGGTGTGGAGCGTGCACCACATCATTCTCGACGCCCGCTCGTTTCCCGGGCTCCTGTCGCAACTCTTCGATCCCGCGAGCGCCGTGGACGGGCCGCCGTTCGCGGACTTCGTGCGCGCGATGACGGCCCGTGAGCTCGACGACGCGGAGAGGTTCTGGCGAGCGCAGCTCTCGGGCGTGGAGACGCCGGCCCTTCCCGCGCAGCTGGCCCGCCCGGCGTACGCGCCCGGATCCCGTCATCCGGCTTCCTCGGAGATCGAGCACGTATTGGGACCGCACCTCGAGCGGGAGATCACCATCGACGCGGCGGGTTGTGAGCGGCTGCGACAGTTCGCTGCCTCGTCTGGGGTCACCCCGAACACCCTGGTACAAGCGGCGTGGGCGCTCGCATTGTCCGCGCACACGGGCAGCTTCGACGTCGTATTCGGCACCGTTCGCGCCTGCCGGACGGGACACGAGCATACGCAGGGCATGCTGATCAACACTGTGCCCTTTCGCGTCCGGATCCCGCGCGCCACCGCGCTTGTGGACTGGCTGAAGGCGTTGCGCGCCCAGCAGATTGCCATCCGCGAGCACGAGAGGACGCCCCTCTCCAAGGTCCGTGAATGGAGCGGACTCCCCGCCGGAGCGCCCCTGATCCAGACCCTGCTCTTCTTCGACGATCGCACGATCGAGGGCGCGATGCGCGCGCGGGGCGTGTGGCAAACGCGTGGGATCACTCTCCTGGAAAAGACGCCGTTTGCGCTGTCGCTGTCCGCCTACTTCGAGCGAGCGCTCCTGCTCAAGCTGGAGTACGCGACCGAGATGTTCGAGACGTCGCAGATCGAGGAGCTGTTGGGTCTGGTGCGGCTGCTGCTCGAAGTGATGCCGCGGGACGCCGCCGCCGAAGTCTGCTCGCTTCCGACGGTGACACCGGAGGCCCGAGAGAGGCTTCGGGGGTGGGGCCGCGCGCCGCTCGGGCTCGCCGAGGATCGCGCCCTTCCCGCGCTCATAGAAGCCCAGGCCGAGCGTCGGCCGGACGAGATCGCGCTCGTCGCCGAAGAGCAGAGTGAGACGACCTATCGCGAGCTCAACGAGCGCGCGAATCGGCTGGCGCACCTGCTCATCTCGCGCGGTCTCCGGAGCGAGGCTTGCGTCGGCATCGCCATGCCGCCATCGGCGGAAATGGTGACCGCGGCACTCGCGGTGATGAAGGCGGGCGCGGCTTACGTCCCGCTCGATCCGAGCTACCCCGAGGCGCGCTTGGCCACGATGATCGAGGACGCGCGGCCGATGCTGATCCTCAGCACCGGCGACCACGCGAAGGACCTTCCCCTCGGTCTTGCGCCGTTGCTGCGGCTCGAGGACCTGGACCAGTGTTTGCTCGGGCAGCCACGCACAAATCCGATGGTCGAGGTCAGCCCGCGATCCACCGCAGTCGTCATCTTCACCTCGGGGTCCACGGGCCGCCCCAAGGGAGTGGCGCTCACCGCCGGCGGCATCGCGAACCACAATGCCAGCATCGTCCGGCAATGGGAGATCGGGCCGGGCGACCGGGTCCTGCAGCTGTCCACCGTCAACTTCGATGCGTCGATCGAAGAGATGTTCGTGCCTCTCACCTCGGGCGCAACCCTGGTGATCCCGGGCGAAGCAACGCTCGCGGCCACCAGCCGCCTGGTCCGCTGCCTGGAGCGCGAGAAGATCACGATCCTCGACGCGACGACTCCGTTGTGGCACGAGATCGTGCACTACCTCGCGGAACACGACGCGCGTGTACCAGGGAGCGTTCGTCTCTGCCACGTGGGTGGCGAGCGCGCGACGCTCGCGACGTACAACAAGTGGCTGGGTGTGGGCGGGGACCGTGTTCGGTGGATCAACGCCTACGGCCCCACGGAAACGACGATCGAATCGACGCTGTACGAAGTGCCGGCCGCGGAGCTTGGTCGAGAGATGACGAGCGACCCGCCGATTGGACGGCCGCTCGCGAACACGTTCACGTACGTGCTCGACGAGGCGCGGAGGCTCGTTCCGCCCGGCGTCGCCGGTGAGCTCTATATCGGCGGCGCGGGGGTGGCGCGCGGCTACCTCAATCAGCCGGAGCTGACCGAGGAGCGCTTTCTCCCCGATCCGTTTGGTTGCGACGCGGCCACCATGTACCGGACGGGCGATCGCGTGCGCTACCGCGCGGACGGCGAGCTCCTGTATCTCGACCGCGTCGACGGTCAGATCAAGCTCCGCGGGCATCGAATCGAGCTCGGCGAGGTCGAAGCGCACCTCCTGGCCGATGTCCGGGTGCGCGATGCTGCCGTGGTGGTGCGCAAGGCGCCCTCGGGCGGCGAGGCGCTGATCGCCTACGTGGTGCTCGGCGCAGAGCGGAGCGTTCCGGCGCCGGAAGAGCTGCTCGGTCGCCTGCGAGAGCGGCTACCCGGCTTCATGGTCCCCGCCCTGTGCATGATCGTGCCGGCCTTTCCGCACACCCCGAGCGGCAAGGTGGACCGGAACGCCCTTCCCGCCCCGGCGTGGTCGCGCGTCCCCACGGATCGAGAGCCGTCGCCGCGCGAGGGCTTGCTGGCGACGGTGATCGAGCTTTGGGAGGAGCTGCTCGGAGTCTCCAACCTTCGTCCGAGCGACGAGTGGTTCGCGCTCGGGGGAGATTCGCTCCTGGCCATGCGCCTGGCGAGCAAGATCGAGTCGAGGCTGGGCCACACGGTTCCCGTCGCGTTGTTGATGACGCACCCAACCTTGGGAGAGTATGCCCGAGCGCTGCGGGAAGAACTCGACAGCGATGAGCTGTCGCACCTGCTCCTCATCCGTGACGGCGCGCGAAAGAAGCCGTGTTTCCTGATCCACCCCGTGACGGGAGACGCGTTGTGCTACCGCGCCCTGGCGAACACGCTCGACTATGACCAGGCGATCTATGGCGTGCAGATGCGCGGGCTGGAGGGAGGGGCAGGTGCGCGACTGTCGATCGAGGCGCTGGCCGCGGACCACGTGTCCGAGATCCAGTCGGTGCAGCGACACGGGCCCTACGCGATCGCCGGCTACTCGTCGGGGGGGCTGGTAGCCTACGCGATGGCCTGCCAGCTCGCGAGCCTCGGGGAGGAGGTCGAGTTCCTCGGGTTGATCGACAGTGACGTTCCGCCTCGACTGGCGGTGCCCATCGACTGGAAGAATCCGCGGCACGTCGCCCGGTTTGGGTGGAATTTCCTGTTGGCCGTTTGGTCCCTGCGGTACTTCACCCCACGCACGGCGCTGAAGATCGTGATGAACAAGGCAGAAACCCTTGTGCGGGGCCTGCGGCCGCGCGCCGTCGCGCCCGTCGACGGACTCGAACAAGCCCGTGCCGATCTGCAACGGCTCTTCGTCTTCGATGTGGGGATCCTGAGCGAGCAGCGCATCGCGCTCATTCAGGAGCACTTGCGGGCGGTCGAGAGTTACCTGCCGCCGGCTTACTCGGGGCCGGTGACCCTGTTTGCTTCGGAGCGACAGCCGATCTTCGCACCCCGGGGCCGAACCATGGGCTGGGAAGCGGTGGCGGCCGGGCCGATCGTGGTCAAGAAAGTCAAGGGCAATCACGCCAACATGCTCGATGCGGCGTTCGTGGGGGAACTGGCGAAGCTGATGAGCGAAGCGCTGCACCCCCCTCTGCGCTCCTTGAGAGAGGGGGTCGCGGTCAGGATGGCAGGGTCCCTCTATTGGCTGGGATCCACGGGGCTGCCCATAGGCGGGCTCTTGTAACGAGGCCCGCGGCGTGTGGGTGGCGAGCTTGCCTGGCGCCCCTACTGACGGCTATTCGGGCTTGGCGCCGGAGGCCCGCACGATCGGATGCATGCGCTTCACCTCGGCGTCGATCATTGCCCGCATCTGCTCCGGCGTGCCGCCAATCACCTCGTAGCCGAGGTCGCCCATACGCTTCACGAAATCCGGCGCCTTGACGGCTTTCTGCCCCTCGGCGTTCAGCTTGGCGATGATGGGCTTCGGCGTGCCCGCCGGCGCCAGCAACCCGATCCATACGCCGGCTTCGTAGCCTGCGAGCCCCTCCTCGGCGAGGGTCGGCAACTCCGGCAGGATCGCGGCGCGGTTGGCGCCGGTGGTGGCGAGCGCGCGCAGCTTGCCCGACCGGATATGGGGCAGCGCGGAAGGAATGTTGTCGAACATCACGTCGACGCGCCCGGCCATCAGGTCGACCAGCGCGGCGACGCTGCTCTTGTACGGCACGTGGGTCATCTGCACGCCGGCCATGTTCTTGAACAGCTCCCCCGCCATGTGCACGGAAGTGCCGACGCCTGCCGAGACGAAGGTCAGCTTCCCCGGCTCCTTCCTCGCCAGCTCGATCAGCTCTTTTGTCGATTTGGCGTTCACCGACGGGTTCACCACCAGGACGTTGCTGACGTTCGCGAAAACGATGATCGGCTCGATGTCCTTGTTCGGGTCGCGGGTGAGCGTCTTCGTGTACAGGGCCGCCGCGATGCCGTGCAGGCTGCTCGCGGTGCCGAGCAGGGTGTAGCCGTCGGGCGGCGAGGCGGCGAACGCCTCGAAGCCGATCGTCGCGCCGGCCCCGGTGCGGTTCTCCACGACGATGCCCTGTCCGAGCTGCTTCGACATCTCGTGCACGCCCGCGCGCACGACGATGTCCGAGGCGCCGCCGGCGCCGTAAGGCGTGATGACCCGGATCGGCTTCGTGGGATATTCCTGCGCCGACGCGACGAGGGACAGGCCGGCGAGCGCCGCACCCAGGACGACGAGCTGAAGTTTTATCATTTCCGCTTCCGAGGCGTTCCGCAACGTATCGAAACTACCATAACTCAGCGCGCGCGAAACCGAGAACCACACGGTACACTTTGACCGGCTCCCGAAAGGATTTCCGCATGGCGCGTCTTCTCGTTTGCGTGACCTTCGATTTCGATGCGATGTCCGGGCTCATGGCCCGCGGACTCACGAGTCCGAACTACATCTCGCGCGGCGAGTTCGGCCCGGCGGCCATCCCGCGGATCCTGGACCTGCTGCACAAGTACGGCGTCAGGAGCACCTTCTTCAGCCCGGGCTTCACGATCGAAACGTACCCGGCGCAGAACGAGGCGATCCTCAAGGCCGGGCACGAAATCGGCCACCACGGCTGGACGCACCTCCCCCCCAACAAGATGACGCGCGAGCAGGAGGAAGCGAACCTGGTGCGCGGCAACGAGACGATCAAGAAGCTGACCGGCGAATACGCGCGGGGCTACCGGTCCCCGTCCTGGGACCTGTCGCAGCACACGCTCGACCTGCTCCTGAAGCATGGTTTCGCGTACGAGAGCAGCTTGATGGGAGACGACTACACGCCCTACCGCTGCCGGCAGGGCGACATGGTCGACATCGACAAGCCGCTCATCTTCGGCCAGCCGACGCGGCTCATCGAGATGCCGATCGCCTGGAGCCTCGACGACTTCCCGCATTTCGAGTTCCTGCGCATGGAAACCCAGCTGATGCCCGGGCTCATGAACGCGAACCACGTGATGGAGAACTGGATCAACGACTTCGTGTACATGAAGGAGCACTTCGACTGGGGCGCGCTCACGTATACGCTGCACCCCTACGTCATCGGCCGCGGCCACCGCATGATGGCGTTCGAGAAGCTGCTCAAGGCGGTCGCGGAGGGCGGCGGCACCTTCGTCACCATGGCGGACGCCGCGCTCGAGTACGACAAGCGGGCTCCGTTCAAGGGATGAAGACCTTCCGCTCGCACGACGGATTCGAGATCGCCTATTACGTCGACGATTTCACCGATCCCTGGACGACGCCCGACACGATCCTCCTGCTGCACGCGGCGATGGGCAGCTCGCGCCGCTGGTTCCGCTGGGTGCCGCGCCTCGCGCGTCGCTTCCGCGTCGTGCGCATGGACCTGCGGGGCCACGGCGACTCGCAGAAGCCCAGGCCCGAGGAGCCGTTCTCCCTCGACCAGCTGGTCGGTGATGCCGCCCGGCTCATCGAGATCCTCCGCTGCGGCAGCGCGCACGTCGTGGGCAACTCCGCCGGCGGCTACGTGGCGCAGCAGCTCGCCATCCGGCCAGCCCGACAAGGTAAAGACGCTCGCGCTCTACGCCGCGACCCCCGGGCTCAAGAACAGCACGGCCGCCACCTGGATCCCGCGCATCCAGGAGATCGGCCTCAACCGGTTTCTCAGCCGAAACGATCCACGAGCGTTTCGACGACAAGGCCGACCCGCAGCTCGTGCGCTGGTTCATCGAGCAGGCCGGGTCGAACGATGCGGCATTCATCGGCCGCTTCGTGCTGCACATGTGCACGCACGACTTCATGGAGGAGCTGCGCGCGATCAGGTGCCCGACGCTCATCGTCGCCGCCGGCAAGGAGCCGATCGGCGACAGCAGCGCTTATCGGAAGATGCACGAGCGGATCGCGGGCTCGCGACTCGTGCAGTACGACGTCGCGTCGCACAACATCGGCGACCAGTACGCCGACCGCTGCACCGACGACCTGCTGCGCTTCCTAGAGGAAAAGAACTGACTCAACTCACGCGGAGGTTCCAGGGATGAAGCGAGCAGAGGCGATTGTGCGCAGGGGAGAGCGGCGGCGCGGCTTCGTGCCCTACTGGCTGCGGTTCATGGCCGAGGTCGACGTCGATTTCCTCGAGGCCTACGAGCGCATCTACGAGCTCACCGCGGTGCGCAAGGGGAAGCTGCCGCCGAAGATGCGCGAGCTGATCGTCTGCGCCGCAGTGGCGATCGGCGGCTACCAGGCGGGCCTGAAGGAGCACGTCCGGCGCGCGCTGCGCCTGGGCGCCACCAAGGAGGAGCTCACCGAGGTCTTCCAGAGCGCGTACTTCCACACCGGCGCGCTCACCCTGGTGCACGGGATGATCGCGCTCATCGACGTGCTGAAGGAGCCGGAGTTCGCTACTCCGGCTTCACGCCCGCCGCGGAAGCGAGCTCGCGGTAGCGGCCGACCTCGGACTTGATCATCGCGGCGAACTCCTCCGGGGAATTGCTTTGCGCCACGTTTCCGCCGGCGGCGAACCGCTCCTTCACCGAGGGGGCGGCGGTCGCCTTGCGCATCGCCGTGGCGAGACGGTCGACGATCGGCCGGGGCGTCTCCGCCGGCGCCAGCAGCCCCCACCAGGTCCCGATGTCGTAGCCCGGCAGGCCCGACTCCGCGACCGTGGGCAGATCGGGCACGGCGGCGGAGCGCTTGCCGCTCGTGATCGCGAGCGCGCGCAGCGTGCCGGCCTTCACTTGCGGGATCAGTGGCTGAATCGAGAGGAAGGCGAGCTGCACGTGGCCGGCCATCAGGTCGTTGATCGCGGGCGTGTCGCCGCGATAGGGAACGTGGTTGAGCGTCACGCCGGCGAGCTTCTGGAACATGACACCGGCGAGGTGCGGCGGCGCGCCGGCGCCGGAGGAGGCGAAGTTGAGGGCACCGGGCTTCGCCTTCGCCAGCTCGATCAGCTCCTGCACCGATTTCGCCGGCACGCTCGGGTGGACCACCAGCAGGTACGTGCCGAGGGCGGCGAGGCTGACCGGTGCGAAATCCCGCACGATGTCGTACGGCAGCTTGGCGTGCAGGCTCGGCGCCAGCGTATGCGCGCCCGCCGCCATGAACAGCGTGTAGCCGTCGGGGGGCGACTTCGCCGCCGCATCGGCGCCGATGGTGCCAGCCGCGCCACTCCTGTTCTCGATCACCACCGCCTGGCCGAGGTCCTGCGCCAGCTCCTGCCCGATGGCGCGCGCCACGATGTCGTTCGCCCCGCCGGCCGGGTAGGCGACGATGATCTTGACCGGCTTTGAGGGATAGGCGTCCTGGGCGAGGCCCCCCAGCGGTGCAAGAGCGAAAAGCAGCGTCGAAAGGATGTTCACGGCTCGCATCGGTGCGTCTCCTTCAGTGAGGACCCATCCCTGAAGGGTAAAGCTTCGCGCGGAGCTGCTCCAGCTCGTCGAGGTTGTGCAGCCCGCGCCGGCGCGTGCCGCGCTCGAGCTCCTTCACCTGCTGCACGAGCGCCTCGTTGAGCGGCATGGCGACGCCGCGGCGGCGGCCTTCCTCGATCACCCAGCCCACCATGGGGCCGACCTCGGTCGGGCGCTTGCGCACCGCGAGATCGCGCCAGGGGCCGGAGCGCACCTTGATCTGGCTGCGCGTCTGGTCGGCGAAGCGGTTCAGCACGGCGCGCGCCTCGTTCTCCTCGTCAGGCGTGCGAGGCCGCAGCTTCAGCGGCTCGAATGCGCCGAAGCTCTCGAGCTTCACGCCGGCCGCGAGCGCCGCGCCGACGCCCTCGCCGACGAGGGCCGTCAGGACCGGCTGATAGCGCGCGTCGCCGAACGTGTCGGCGAAGGTCTGATCCCCGACTGCCTGGGCGAAGAGCAGCGAGCAGTCGATCTGCTTCGACCAGAGGTAGCCGGCGATGTTGTCCGTGATGTGCGCGTTCACCGAATGGGAAAGGAGCTTCCGGATGCGTGCGAGGCGCTCGGTGATCCGGCCGTCGAGCTCGCCGATCCAGATGTTGCCGAAGCCGCCCTGCTCGATATGGCCGGGGCCCTGCCAGTCGGCGGGGAAGCTCACGAAGGCGCCGACCACGCGCTCCTTGCCGAGACGCTTCGCAATGGCCGGCGGGTTCATGCCGTTCTGCAGCGAGACGACCACCGTGTCCGGACCGGCGAGCGGCGCGATCGTTTCGAGCGCGGCTTCCGTGTCCTGCGACTTCACGGCGAGAAAAACGAGACCGAGAGGATCTTTCAGGCTCCCGGGAAGCATGGCCCGGGCAGGGATCCTGAGCGACTTCGAGCCGCTGATGCGCAGCCCGGTCGCATTCATTGCGTCGACGTGCTCGACCGCCTTGTCGACGAAGAGCACGTCCTCGCCGGCGTTCGCCATGAAGGCGCCGACGATGCCGCCGATCGCGCCCGCGCCGTAGATCGTGATGCTCATGATTTTCGAAAAGGAACGTTCAGTACGCGGAGCGGCCGCCGTCCGCGGCGATCGCGGCGCCGGTAATCATCCTCGATTCGTCCGAAGCGAGGAAGAGCGCGATGTTCGCTATGTCTTCCGGCTTGCCGACCCAGAAGGGATAGAGCTTCACCTGGCCGCTCGAGTCCTGGGGGTCGGTCACGCCGCCGGGGCGGCCGGGAAGGCCGTAGGTGCGGCGCACGCGCGGAGTGTCGATCCGGCCGGCGCAGATGCAGTTCACCCGCACGTTGTCCTTCGCATAGGTGCCGGCCATGCTGCGGGTGAGCGAGACGATCGCGCCTTTGGCCGCGGTGTAGACCTGCGCCGGGCTCGCGCCGCGCAGCGCTGCGCCCGAGGACATGTTGATTACCGCGCCGCCGCCCGCCGCGACGATCCTCGGGATCGCGTGCTTGCAGGCGAGCATGGTGCCCTTGAGGTCGAGGCCGATGGTGTGCTCGAACACCGACAGGTCGAGCTCGGTGACCGGTTTGTCGGCGGGAACGGAGCCCCCGGCACAGCTGAAGAGCGTGTCGAGCTTGCCGAAGCGGGCGACGGCCGCCTCGACGGCGGCGCGCACGCTCTCTTCGCGCGTCACGTCGGTCTCGATGAAGAGCGCCTCGCCGCCCTGCGCGCCGGCCAGCTCCGCGGCCTCGCGGCCGAGCGCGGCGTTGATCTCAGCGATCGCGACTTTCGCGCCTTCGCGCGTGAAGGCGAGCGCTGCGGCGCGGCCAATGCCGTCGCCGCCGCCCGTGATGAGCGCCACCCTCCCATCCAGTCGCTTCACCGGCCGACTATAGCGCCAATGGGAGAGGAAACGTCGGCCCGAGCGGGCGCATGCGCACCCCGGGCCGCAGCCGCTTGAAGGGCAGCTTCACCGGATCGACGATCATCGCACCGGGCGACTCCACCACCAGCACGTCCTCGGCGATCGGCTCGAAATGCGCGCGGAAGTGCACCGAGCTCTTCAGGGCGACGATGCGCTCGGCGCGCGGCTCGACGCCGAGATGGAGGAACGGCTCCTGATCCATCGCCTGGATCTTCTTGGTGGAGACGACGACGCGCACGCCGCCGGAGCGCAGCAGCGCCATCGGCCCGAGTGCGAGCTTCCAGTTTGTCATCATCGGGCCGTGGCAGGTCATGCGTCCGTCGCCCAAGCGCTCGACCGTCCAGGACTGGACGACCGGCTTCTCGCCCCAGCCGCCCGATTTCGCGCCCACACCAACCGTCACCACCTTGCCCGGCCCGACGCCGTGCGCAGCGCGCGCGGCCTCCGGGTCCCGCAGGACGCCCAGCACCGCGCGCTCGGCACGGTTGCGCAGCAGTGCTTCCAGCACGCCGACCGTGTCCGCGCTGCCGCCGGCTCCGGGATTGTCCTGGGTATCGGCGAGGAGCATCGGCCGCGAAGCGGACTGGGATCTGCGCATCGCCTCGCGCACCGCCTCATCGGGCGAGTAGAGCCGGCCGGCGTAGTCGGGCTCGGCCTCGAGCACCATGCGGTAGAGCGCGTCGGCCGCCTTTTGCGTCGCCTGCGCGTCCCAGCCATAGGCAAAGACCGTGGCGCCGCAGTCCCGGATGTCGGATGCAGGGAAGCCTGGCGTGTAGGAAGTGCTCGCGACACGCTCGTCGATCAGGCGCGCGGCGGCGGCGTAGATCGAGCGCGAGGGCTCGAGCGTCGAGCATTGCCAGGTGAGCGGGACGAGATAGGGGAGCTGCCGGTAGGCCTTTTCGAGCCGCCTGCCGCCGGAAAGGAGATCCACCAGCACCCGGCCGGCCTTCACGCCCGTCTCCGCCATGTCCACGTGCGGGTAGGTGGTATACGCGATCATGGCCTCGGTCAGGTCGACCATGCGCTGCGTGGTGTTCGAGTGCAGGTCGAGGCTCGCGACGATCGGGATGCGCTGCCCGACCAGCGCGCGGATGCGGGCGAGCAGCTCGCCCTCGGGATCCTCGAGGTGCTCGGTCACCATCGCGCCGTGCAAGCTGAGGAGGATGGCGTCGACCGGCAGCGCGGCGCGCAGGTCCTCGATGAACATGGCCGCGATCCGCTCGAAGGCGTCCTCGGTGACGTAGCCCGAGGGCGTCGCCGAGGTCCAGGGCAGGGGAAGGAGCGTCGCGCCGGTGGGCTTGAGCACCTCCAGCGCGCCTGCGATGGAGGTGTTCAGCCCCGTGAAGCGCTCGAGGACGTCGGGGCCGCGAGTCAGCGGCGCGCGGTCGCCGGCCTCTGCGAAGTCGGCGTACGTCGTCTTCTGCTGCTGGAAGGTGTTGGTTTCGTGGAGGAACCCCCCCACGGCGATACGCCTGCCTTGCAGATTCATCGTCTATCGCGATCGGTCGAGAGTGTAGCGAGCGTTACGGCGCGATCCTAGCAGGAGCGCCCCGATCGGTGCAG
The DNA here is from genome assembly GCA_963762785.1 of uncultured beta proteobacterium. GTDB lineage: Bacteria > Pseudomonadota > Gammaproteobacteria > Burkholderiales > SG8-39 > DATEDA01. The sequence goes on along the minus strand of CAVXND010000090.1, from coordinate 222,874 downwards.
TGCATGACCTCCCAGAACGACGGCTCCAGTACTTTTGATCGGCCGACCCTTGCGCGAGCGCGGGGTGTCCTAGGAAACGCGCCTCGGGTGGACCTGTTGCGCGGGGTCCGGTGGCGCCACGGCCGACGACCCCGCCGGAAGGGTGAACTGGAACGTCGCCCCGCCGCCGGCGTTCGCCTCCGCCCAGATCCGGCCGCCGTGCGCCTGCACGATCGAGCGCGCGATCGACAGTCCGAGTCCCATCCCGCGGTGCTTGGTGGTGAAGAACGACTCGAAGAGCTTCGACAGGTCTTCGCGCGCGATGCCGTGCCCGCGGTCGGTCACCGCGATCTCGACGCTGCCGTCCTGGCGCAGCTCGGTGCGTACCTCCACGCGCCGCTGCAGCACGTGCGTGTCGGCCATCGCGTCCATCGCGTTCACGACCAGGTTCAGCACCACCTGCTGCAGGTGCACCCGGTCGCCGAGCACCTTCGGCAGGGCGGGATCGAACTCGGTCGCGAGCTCGACCTTGCGCCGCCCGGCCTCGGCCCCGAGGACCGCGAGCACCTCGCCGATCGCCTCGTTCAGGTCGAGGCGCCCGCGCGCCATTTCGTGCTTGGCGAGCAGCGCTCGCAGTCGCCGGATGACCTCGCTCGCCCGCAGGTCGTCCTTGCGCACCTCGGCGAGGATCTGGCGCAGATCCTCGAGCCGGGCCTTGCCCGACTCGAGCAGCAGCTCCCCGGCATCCACGTTCGACAGGATCGCCGCGAGCGGCTGGTTCACCTCGTGGGCGATGGTGGCGGTGAGCTCGCCCACCGTCGCGAGCCGGCTGGCGTGTGCGAGCTCGACCTGGTGCTGGTGGAGGGCGATCTCGGCCCGGCGGCGCCGGGTGCGCTGCAGGAGCAAGGTGCCGATCATCAATGCTCGGGCAGCGGGGCCCGGTGAACTGGCTCTTGGTGCATGGTTCGCACTGCCCTTTGGTAGCAGCCGCGCCGTGTCGCTTTCCCTCGGCGGAGTCGGTCGCTATTTCGGAAAGAGGAGCGCGACGCTGAACTTTGGTGCATCAGTCGGGTCGAGCAGGTTCAGCAACGCCTGCTGCTGGTGCACCTAAGGATTGGCCATCCTGACCTCGGTGTGAGCGGACCGCAGCTCCGCGAGGGTCGCCTGCGCTTCGGGGAGGAGGTCCGCGCGACGGTCGGCGCGCGCGAATCGCAGGGCTTCCGACGCAAGCGCGATCGCCTGCTCGCGGTTGCCCTGAGCCGCGTAGACCTTCGCCAGGGTGAGGCGGGCGCTCACGGCCTTCGGATCGCGCCGGATCACCTGCCGCAGCATCCGTTCGCCCCGCGCCGCGTCCCCGCCGAGAAACGCCGGAAGCCTGACGAGGAAGGTCGCCTTGGAAGACATGGCGTCCAGATGCTCGGGGTTCAGCTCCAGCGTTCGGTCGAGCGCGGTCATCATGCGCCTGAATCCGAAGATGGCGGAGAGACTCTCGCCGTCGATGCGCATCTGCTCGCCGAGGCTGCAGAAGAGGGCGAAGTGCGCGTCGGCGAGCTGATCGTCAGCGGCCACCGCCCGCTCCGCGAGCGCCTGGCTCTGCTGAAAGTGGCCAAGGCGCGTCGCGCGCGCCGTCGCCGCCCGGCCGAGGTCGCACTCCTTCTGCGCCGCCGCGCTCAGCTCCGCGGCCGAACTCTGCGCCGACGCAATCCCGGGCATGACGTACAAGAGAAGCAGCGCGACACCGGAAACCAGGCGCGCAAGCGGCCCGCGCGCCGCGCGGGTGACATCTGGAAGGATCGACTGGTCTTTCATCCGCACACTTCGCTCTACTCGCCGCCCGACGTCCTGGGCGCCACTCTCAGCGCCACCGCGGACGCTTCGGCGTAGATCGCATGGACCCGGTCTCCGGTGGTGATGCTTCGGAGCTGCGCGGCGTCCGGCACTACCAGCCTGATGGTCCGGTTCGGCCCGCGCAGGGTGAGCGTCTGCTTGACGTAGTTGACCGCCACCACGTCGGCGACCACCGCGGTTTCGCGGCCGGCGACGGTCGCCGACCGCTCGACCGGCGCGGCATCCGCCCCGCCTTCGCGCCGGGCGAGCTCGCTGATCCCGGCACCAACCTTCTTCAATTGTAGTGCGAGTGCGAGCACATAGGTGACGACGACCCGATCGCCGACCTTCAACTGCGGCAGGTTGCGGATCTCGTCACCCACGCGCAGCATCTGCACGTCGCCCTGCGGCCCTCTTAGGGAGAGCGTCCGGACGGCCGCATCGACTGCATCGACCGTTGCGACGAGCTGCGCCGTGCCTGCAACCCCTTGTCCCGGCGGCATGCCCGTGGCGCCGGTCGCCGCGATACCAAGCTGCTGCGCGAACGGTGCCTGCGCCGCGGTGCCGAGCAGCACTGCGGCGAGAAGCGGCGCACCCATGCGCTTGATCACGTTATCCATCGGCATACGGCGCGTGGCTGAGTCGAACTTCTGCGACATGCCCTCGAGGCCGGCTCGCGGTGACGGCCCACCCGTCACCGCGAGCGACCTGGCGTTGCTTCCGGCGCTCGTCGGGCCGCGTCTAGCGCTTCAGCACCACCACATCGACGCGGCGGTTCTTCGCCCGGCCGTCCTCCGAGTCGTTCGAGGCGATCGGCTTTTCCTGGCCGTATCCCGCGCTGCTGATCTGCGCATCGGAGACGCCGAGGCCGTTGAGCGCCTTCTGGACCGCGGCCGCGCGATCGCCGGAGAGCTGCTTGTTCGCCGTCGCATCGCCGGTGTTGTCGGTGTGCCCCTCGACCCGGATCGCGGCCTGCGGGAACGCCTGCAGCACCACGGCCACGTACTGGAGCTGCTTCGTGGATTCGGGCTTGAGCGTCGCCGACCCGGTATCGAAGTGCACCTCGTCGAAGCTGAAGCCCTGGCCGGCGGCGGCCTCGGTGCTGCTGAGGAACGCCACCAGCTGAGCCAGGAAGCCACCGTCGGTCGCGTCGATCTTCACGCCGTTCGGCAGGGTGAAGGTCTTGATCGCCTTGGCCGTGGCCTGCGCCGCCTGGCCGGTCGCCTTCGCGGCGTCGCCGACGGTGTCGCCCACGCGCTTCGCCGTCGTCTCGCCGCAGGTTTGCAGCTGCGGCAGCACGATCAGCGCGATCGCGCCCAGGACGACCCAGGGCAGCCAGCGCATGAAGGTCGGGCGCGTCGCGGCTGCGGCATTGCCGGCGGCCGAGACCGCTGCCGATCCGTACGCGCCGGCAGCGTCCGCGGCGCGTCCGGCCGAGACGTACGCGTGTCCGGCCGCGGCCCCGACGGTGTCGGCCGCCCGGCCTGCCGCCGACCCGACGGCGCCGGCCGCACGCCCCGCGGCCCCGGAGAGGCTCGAGAGGAACGCCATCGGCGTCGCGAACCCGAGCGCGCTCGTGATGCGGCTGTCGAGGCGCGGCTTGAGGTAGTCCGCCTGGCCCGCGAGCAGGCTCCCGAGCCCCTTGGCGTCGAGCCGGTTCTGGGTCACGTAGTTCTTGAGGTTCCCGAGGACCATCGGCGCGGCGAGCGCCATGAGATTCGACGCCGCGGCCGACTTCAGGCCGAACGCCGAGGCGATCGCGTTCAGGAGGGCACCCAGTTTGTCGCCGAAGAGGCTGGTGCGTTTCGGTCAACTCAAGCGGCGCGGGCGTCTGGGCGCAGCCGGCGGCGAGCGCGACGAGCGTGGCGACGAGGCCGCCAGCGAGGCGCCGGTTGCGATCGGTCAGAGAGGGCGTGTGCATCGAACTGCTCCTTTGTCGGGAACGGGTTTCGAAGACGCGAGCGCGGGCAAAAGCCGGCCGGTGTCACTGCCGGTCGACATCGCGCCTGCGACCAGCTCGAAGAAGCGCCCGTGGCGCCCGCAAGCCCCGTATAGCCATGCCTCCACCACCGCCGATCCGCGCTCGACGTCGCACGGATACGGGGACGCGGCGCGCCGGGCGCAATACAGGCCGCCGGCGCTTGCGCGTGCGTGACGGCACGCCTCGCACGCTGGAGGCTCGGATGGGGTCAGCAACAGGTCGAGCGTGTTCATGGCCGAGCGCTCCGCGGTTGTTGCGCCTTCCCGTTCGGTCTGCCTGCGGGGCGGTGCCGACCGCCCGCGCCAATCATGGTCCAGCGGCGGGGCGCGAAAAATCGGCTCTTGGTGCATAGTCCGCATGGCCTTTGGTTCAGGAGCCGTCCCCGGCGCGCATGACCAGCCGCAGTCCAATCGTTCACGTCGTCGACGACGATGACTCGGTGCGAGCCGCAGTCGTGCGCCTGCTGCAGGCCGCCGGCTACGACGCCCGCGGCTACGGCTCCGCCGGCGAGTTCCTGCTGGGCCGCACGGACCGGAACGCCCCCGGCTGCGTCGTCCTCGATGTGCAGATGCCGGGCCCGAGCGGGCTCGAGCTCCAGGAGGCGCTCGCACGGCTCGACGCGGAGTTGCCGATCGTTTTCCTGAGCGGGCAGGGGGACATTCCGATGACCGTGCGCGCCATGAGGGGCGGAGCGGTCGACTTCCTCACCAAGCCGGTCACCGGCGAGAGGCTCCTCCCCGCAGTCCAGGCTGCGATCGCCCGCGACGCCGAGACGCGGTCGGCCCAGGAGCACCTGCATGCGTTGCGCGTACGCTACGAAACCCTCACGCCGCGGGAGCGGGAAGTTCTGGCCGGTGTGATCGCCGGCAAGCTCAACAAGCAGATCGCCTTCGAGCTCGGTACCGCCGAGCGCACGGTCAAGGCGCACCGCGCCCAGGTGATGGAGAAGATGCAGGCGGAGTCGGTGGCCCAGCTGGTGCGCTTCGCCGACGAGCTGAGCCAGCGCGGCGCCCGGCCGTAGCGCCTCGGCTTCGCCTGTCCTGCGCCTCCCTCTCCGCCAGACCTCCCGGCCGTCGGGTACCTAGAGCGCGGGACGCCTTCTTTCGGCAGACCAGGCTTGGGAGTACGCCCACGCTACGCGATAGAGCGTGGCTTCGTCGTGCGCCTTGCCGGCAATCTGCATGGCTAACGGCAGCCCATCCGCCGAGAACCCGGTGGGAACGGACATGGCAGGGGTGCCCGTCACGTTGAACGGCATCCGAAGGTGGCGCATGTAGGTTCGCGCGATCTCGTCCGGGCGATCAATGCGGCAGGGCATCTCCAGGTTCGAGAGCGTGATCGCGGCGTCGAGCGTGCTCATCACCCGCTCGAATTCCCGCGTGAGCGCGTGTCGTCTTTCGCGGGCTGCCTGCACCTGCGCCTCGGAGACGTCGGCGCCGGGGAGCAGCCTCGAGCGGCTGAGCTCGCAATAATCCTGCGGCCTGGTCTTCAGCCAGCGCTCGTGGACGGTGTACTGCTCGAACTGCTGGATCACGCGGCCGCACTCGCGCCATTCGGCGAGCCTGGGCAGGCGAATCGGCTCTACTGCGGCGCCGAGCTTGCGCATCGCATCAGCCGCGTCGAGGATGCCGCGCAACTGCTCCGGGTGCGCGCTGTCGTCCTCGGTGTAGAAGTGCTCGATGACGCCGATGCGCAGGCCTTGCAGGCCCACGCGCAGGTCCTTCGTGTACGCACCCCGCCGGCCGGTCATGGCTTCGAGCAGGAGCGCATTGTCCTCGACGTCGCGCGTCATCGGGCCGACGTGATCGAGCGAGGGAGCAAGCGGGAAGACCCCGTCGCAGCTCACGAGGTCGAACGTCGGCTTCATGCCGATCACACCGCAGCAGGTGGCCGGGTTGCGGATCGAGCCGCCGGTGTCGGTCCCGACCGCGGCGGGAGCGAAGCCGGCGGCGAGGGCTGCACCCGAACCGCTCGAGGAGCCGCCCGGGTGCAAGGCCAGGTTCCAGGGATTGCGCGCGGGCGGCCACGGGAGGTCCGTGGCGGGTCCGCCGGTGGCGAACTCGTGCAGCGCGACCTTGCCGAGCAGGACCGCGCCGGCCTCGCGCAGGCGGCTGACGACCGGCGCGTCCCGGGTCGCGACGTTGTCGCGCAGGATCCTGGAATGGCAGGTCGTGGGCAGACCCGCCACGTCGATGATGTCCTTGAGCGCATACGGCGATGCCGTGCAGCGGACCGCGATCGGTACCGGCGGCGAGCTCGGCTTCGGCCTGGCGCGCCTGCGATAACGCGATCTCGCCCGTGACCGCGAGAAATGCGTTGCAGCGTGTGTCGAGCCGGGCGATTCGTTCGAGAAGGCGCTCCGTCAGCTGGACCGGCGACAGGTCGCGGCTGCGGAACAGGCGCCCCGCATCCGCAATCCCGAGCCAGGCCTCGTCCATCTGCCTCACTGCGCCTATTTGCCGGTCCAATTCGGCGGCCGCTTCTCCACGAACGCGCGCACGCCTTCACGAAAGTCGGCGCTGCCGTAGGTCTTGGCGACGAGGTCGTCCCCGTCGGGCAGGGCGCGCGCGGCCTGGATCCGACGGATCGCTTCCTTCGTGACCCACAGCGTGATCGGCGCGTGCGCGGCGATCTTCTCGGCCTGCTCGCGCACCCGCGCCTCGATCCGCTCCGGCGGCACGATCTCGTGCACGAAGCCCGCGGCGAGCGCTTCGTCGGCGGAGAGGAGCCGGGCGGTGAACATCATCTCCTTCAGGCGCGAGGGTCCGAGGAGATCCATGAACAGCGCGTACGCCGCCATTGAGAGGCAGTTGCCGAGCGTACGTGCGATCGGCAGGCCGAAGCGGGCATCCGGTGTTGCGATGCGCAAATCCGCGCCGGCCGCAATGCCGAAGCCGCCGCCGACCGCCACCCCCTCGATCTGCGCGATGACCGGCTTCCGCACGCGAGCGACCCGCCCGGAACGCTTGTCGTTGTCGTGTTCATAGCGCAGCCCGTCCTCGCTGCCCTTGAACTCGGTGAACTGGCTGATGTCGCTGCCGGCGACGAAGGCCTTGCCGCCGGCGCCCCTGAGCACCAGGACGCGGATCGAGTCGTCGGCGTCCACCTCCTCGCAGACCTCGTAGAGCCGCTGGTACATGCCCCAGGTCATGGCGTTGCGCGCCGCGGGGCGGTTGAAGGTGAGCGTGACGATCGGGCCGTCGCGCGCGACGAGCACCTCGTCGCCGGCCGGAGCGGTGTTTTCCACGAGTAGTGACCTCCTGCAGTTGGATGGTATAGAGTCGAACGTCCCAGAGGAGGAATTCTAAGATGGACACACTGCGTCTCGTACCGCGTCTGCTCCCCGCGGCCGCCGCGTCCCTCGCATTGCTCCTTACCCCCGCCGCCGATGCGCTCGCCCAGGCGAAGTATCCGTCCCGGATGGTCGAAGTGGTGGTGCCATACGCCCCGGGCGGCGGCACCGACAACCTGATGCGCATGATCACCGGCATCATCGACGAGAACAAGTGGTCGCCGGTGCCGATGAACGTGAACAACCGCGCCGGGGGCAGCGGCGCCGTCGGCTTCAGCTATCTCATCAACAAGAAGGGCGATGCCTACGTGGTCGCCGGCGCCACGCCGATGATCGTCTCCGGCAAGATCGAAGGGCGCCTCAGCGGCAATCATCGCGACGCCATGACGATCCTGATGATCGTCGCCATCGACGAGCTCATGCTTTCGGTGCGCAACGAGTCGCCGTTCAAGACGATCGACGATTTCGTGAACGCGGCGCGGGCCAAGCCCGGGCAGCTCACCGTCGGCGGCACGGCCACCAACACCGAGGATCACATCTTCACCTATCTCTTCGAGCAGGCGGCGAAGATCAAGGTGAAGTACGTGCCCTTCAACTCGGGCGGCGAGGTGACGGCCGCCCTGATGGGCGGCCACATCGACGCCGCCGTCGAGAACCCGAACGAGATCGTCGCCCAGATCGAGGCCGGCAAGGCGCGCAACCTGGCGGTTGCCGCGCGCAAGCGCCTCGCCGACGCGTCGGACGTGCCCACGTTCGCCGAGCGGGGCTACGAGTTCTACTGGGAGCAGATGCGCGGGGTCGTCGGGCCGGCGAACATGGCGCCGGAGGCGGTGGCGTGGTGGCAGGACACGCTGCGCAAGGTCACGGCGACGAAGAAGTGGCAGGAGCAGTACATCAAGCGCAACCTGCTCACGCCGACGGCGTGGACCGGCGAGGAAGCCAACAAGTACCTCGACGGTCTCACGAAGAAATACGAGGACGCGCTCGTCGGACTCGGTGCCGTCAAGAAGTAACCGGCGGCCGTGAACGAATAGCCGCCCGCCGTGCGCCGGGCCGACAGGATCGCCGGTGCGGTGCTGCTCGCCCTGTCGCTCGCGTTTTCCGCGGGCGCGCTGAAGTTCTACACCTACACCGGCCCGGGCGGGCCGGGTTCCGCGTTCCTCCCGTTCTGGCTCGGCCTCCTGATGGCCGTGCTGGCCGCGATGCTGCTCGCCGGCGCCTTGCGTTCGCCCAATCCGGGACCGCAATGGCTGCCGCGCGGGGAAGGGCTGAAGCGCCTCCTGCTGGTGCTCGGCGTCACGATCGCCCTCGTCGCGCTCCTCAAGATCCTCGGCATGATCCTCGGCACGGCGCTGTTCCTGATCGTGCTGCTGCGGCGTCTCGACCGCATAGCGTGGCCGCTCACGCTGGTGGTGGCCGCGGCGACCGCGGGACTGAATTACCTGGTCTTCACGTACTGGCTGCGCGTGCCCCTCCCCGTGGGCGTGCTCGGGTTCTGAGGCGCCGGCCGTGGACTTCCTCGCCAACCTCGCGCTCGGCTTCTCGGTCGCGCTGACGCCGTTCAACCTCCTCATGGCGGTCGCCGGCGTGATCGTGGGCATCCTGATCGGCGCGCTCCCGGGCATCGGGCCGCCCTCCGGCGTCGCGCTGCTCCTGCCGCTCACGTTCGGCATGGAGCCGACCTCCGGCATCATCATGCTCGCCGCCCTGTACGCCGGCTCGATGTACGGCGGGACGATCACCGCGGTGCTGATCAACACGCCGGGCGAATCCGCCTCGGTCGTCACCTGCCTCGACGGCTACCAGATGGCGCTCCAGGGCCGCGCCGGCGCCGCGCTGGGGATCGCCGCGGCCGGCTCGTTCGTCGCCGGCACCTGCGGCGTGGTGCTGCTCATGCTCGTCTCGCCGGCGCTCGCGCGCTGGTCGCTCGCCTTCGGCCCGCCCGAGACCTTCGCGCTCATGCTGCTCGGCCTGACCACGGTCACGCTGCTCACCGGCGAGAACGCGCTGAAGGGCTACATCAGCATGATGCTCGGGCTCATGCTCGCCATGGTCGGCTTCGACATCATCTCCGGGGACGCGCGCTATGCCTTCGGCGTCCCGGAGATGATGGACGGGATCGACTTCCTGCCGGTTGCCATCGGTCTCTTCGGCCTGGGTGAAGTGCTCGCCGGCGCCGAGGAGGCTGCGGGCCCCCGCATCGTCCAGGGCCGCATCACGCTGCGGGAGGTGATGCCGTCCGCCAAGGAGTGGGTGCGCAGCCGCTGGGCGATCGTGCGCGGCACCGTTCTCGGCTTCATGGTCGGCCTGCTGCCCGGTGCGGGGCCGACGGTCGCATCCTTCCTGTCCTACACGGTGGAGAAGAAGGTTTCGAAGCGGCCGCAGGATTTCGGGAAAGGCGCGATCGAAGGCGTGGCCGGGCCGGAGTCGGCCAACAACGCCGCGGCGACGGCCGCCATGGTGCCGATGCTGACTCTCGGCATCCCGGGCTCGGCCACCACCGCGATCATGCTCGGCGGCCTGATGATGTGGGGCTTGCGGCCGGGGCCGCTGCTGTTCGAGAAGAACCCGCAGTTCGTCTGGGGGCTGATCGCCTCGCAGTACATCGCCAACGTCATGCTGCTCGTCCTGAGCACCGCGTTCATCCCGCTGTTCGTGCGCGCCCTGCGCGTGCCCTACGGGATCCTCATGCCGCTCATCATCGTCTTCTGCATCACCGGCGCCTACTCGCTGAAGAACAGCGTGTGGGACGTCGGGCAGATGCTGGTCTTCGGGGTGCTCGGCTACGCGATGAAGAAGCTCGGCTATTCGCCAGCCGCGCTCGTCCTCGCGCTGGTCCTCGGCCCGCTCGCGGAACGCGCGCTCCGCCAGTCGCTGATCATCTCCGACGCCGGCCTGGGGATCTTCTTCCTGCGGCCGATCGCCGCCGTGCTCACCGTCGCGGCGCTCGTCGCGATCGCCGTGCCGGTAGTGCGTGCCATCCTGTCGGCGTGGCACGACAGACCGGGCCTCGCTCGTTGAGGCCGGCGCCTCGGCGCAACACGGGGTCCGGCGTGACAGTGCTGTAACGATCGCGCGGTCACCCGAACGCGTCCGCCGCGGATTATGATTCGGCTACGACGCGCACAAGTTCGCTCCGGCCAGGATGCCGCACCCCGACAAGCCGACCACCCCTGATCCCGGCGACAAGACCGGCACGGATCTCGACGCCTTCGCCGAGTTCGATCCCGACGCCGGCGAAGCCCTGCTGAGGAAGCGCCTCAACCTGCACCTCGACGCCGCGCAGGAGGAGGCCACCGACTTCCCGCCACTGATGGGCGACAAGACGCTCACCCGCACGGTCGCCGCAAGGTGGCAGGCGCTGCGCGAGGCCGAACGGCAGAAGGAGCGGCCCGATCCGTGGCCGATCATCGAGCGGAGCTACCCGCGCATCGCGGCCACCATCCGCGACCAGTGGGGCAAGCGCGCGCTGGACGACTACTTCTCCGGGCTCGTGATCGACAAGCGCGGCAACCGGCAGGGGTTCCCGGTGGACGTGCTCTCGGCGATCATGGAAGTCGCGCGGCTGCACGCCGCCCAGTTCGCGCTCAGCACGCCGGTCCGCCCCTGGGAGGCCGACGTCGCCGAGACCAAGTGGTGGTACAAGCACAAGCGATAGGGGAAGCAGGAAGAGCCCGCCCCAGGGCGAGGGCGAGTTCCCGGGTACGATCCGCTGCGAAAGGATCGCGACCATGGCCGAACGCACGCGCCGCCCGTCCCAGCACGCTTACCGCAACCAGACGTTCGTCAACAGCAAGGATGCGCGCCCCTTGCGCATCCTGGCCGAGTACCTCGAGCCGAAAGCGCGGTTCGAGCGGCTGAAAGTCGACGACACCATCGTGTTCATGGGCTCGGCGCGCACCTTATCGCGAGCAGATGCCGAGGCGGCGCTGAGCACGGCCGAGGCAGGCGAGGGCGACCTCGAGCGCGCGCGCATGGAGGTGCGCATGTCGGCGTACTACGAGGCCGCCCGGGCGCTCGCCTTCCGGCTCACCCAGTGGTCCAAGGACCTCGATCCGACCGGGGAGAAGCGCTTCGTCGTGTGCACCGGCGGCGGCCCCGGCATCATGGAGGCGGCCAACCGCGGCGCGGCCGAGGCGCACGGGCTGAACGTCGGGCTCACCATTTCCATCCCGGCGGAGGACTTCGACAACCGCTACGTGACGCGCGAGCTCTCGTTCCATTTCCACTACTTCTTCATGCGCAAGTTCTGGTTCGCGTACCTCGCGAAGGCGGTGATCGTGTTTCCGGGCGGCTTCGGCACGCTCGACGAGCTGTTCGAGCTGCTGACGCTCGTGCAGACCCACAAGCTGCGCAAAGCCATGCCGATCGTGCTCTTCGGCGACGCGTACTGGCGCGAGGTCGTCGACTTCGACGCGCTGGTGCGCCACGGCACCATCTCCGCCGCCGACGTCGAACTCGTCTACCGGACCGACTCGGTGGACGAGGCGTACGAGTGGATCGTTCGCGAGCTCGCCGCGCACGCCCTGGGGCAGCCGGGGCCGATGCTGTAGGCGCAGGGGCGGCGCCGTTGACGCCGGGTCATTCGACCTTGATGTCGTACTCGCGGATGACCCTGGCCCACTTGTCCGACTCGGTCGTCACGAACCGCAGGAACTCGTCGGGGGTGCTGCCGACGATCTCGAACCCCTGCCCGACGAGCTTGCCGCGCACCTCCGCGTCCTCGAGGGTGGCGGTGAAGTCGCGGTGCAGCCGCGCGACGATCTCCCTCGGTGTCCCGCCCGGGGCGACGAGGCCGACCCACGACGCTGCTTCGAAGCCGGCGAGCGTGTCGCCAACCGTGGGCGTGTCGGGCAGCTGCGGAATGCGCTTCGCGCTGCCGGAGGCGAGCGCCTTGATGCGGCCCGCCCTGACCTGGGGGATCGCCTGCGGGGCGGAGACGAACATGACGTTCAGCTGGCCGCCGACCAGGTCCTGCATCATCGGCGCGCCGCCCTTGTAGGGCACGTGCACCATCTCGACGCCGGTCCGGCTCGAAAGGAAGAGCGCGTTGAGGTGGTTCGAGCTCCCGGTCCCGACCGAGCCGTACGTGACCTTGCCGGGATTCGCCTTCGCGTAGGCGACGAGCGCGGACAGCGTGGACGGCGGGAAGTTGAGGGCCGCCACGAGGATCTGCGGCGAGCTCACGAGTCGACTGACGTGCTCGAACGACCTGAAGCCGTCATAGCCCGCGTTCCGGTAGAGGTGGTGGTTGACCGCGTGCGTGTCGAACACGAGCAGCAGCGTCAGACCGTCCGGCGGCGATTTCGCCACGGACGCCGCGCCGACCGAGCCGCCGGCGCCGGGCCGGTTCTCGACGATCACGGGCTGGCCGAGGCTCTCCGCGAGCCTGGGGGACATGACGCGCGCCACGCCGTCCACCGTCCCGCCCGCGGGCCAAGGCACCACCAGCTTGACCGGCTTCGCGGGATAGCCCTGCGCGGCTGCGAGGATCGGCGCGGCAGCGAGCAGCCACGCGCCGAGCAGGCGAAGCCCGCGCGCGTCGGTGGCCAACTTACTCGGCCTTCGCGCCCGAGGCCTTGACCACCTTGCCCCAGCGCTCGTAGTCGGCCCGGATCTGCGCCGCGAACTCCTCCGGCGTGCTCGGGGAGGGCGTCTGGCCGATGCCGCTCAGACGGGCGCTCGCGTCGGGGTCCTTGAGTGCGCGGACGACCGCGGCGTTGAGCTTCGCGATCGTCTCGCGCGGCGTCGCTGCCGGCGCCACGACCCCGTACCACTCGATCGTGTCGCTGAACTGCGGGATAGCCCGCCTCGACCGCGGTCGGGACGGCGGGGAGTGCGTCGTTGCGCTTGCTGCCGAGGATCCCCAGCGCGCGGAGCTTGCCCGCCTTCACCTGCGGCACCGTGGAGGTCGGGTTGGCGAACATCATGCTCACGTTGCCCGCGAGCAGATCATTCACCGCCGGCCCCGCGCCCTTGTACGGGACGTGGACGATGTTGGTCCCGGTCGTGAGCTTGAAGAGCTCGCCGAGGAGCTGCTGCAGCGAGGCGGTCGACGCGAACGTGAGCACGCCCGGGCGCTGGGCCGCGAGCTGCGCGAGCTCCTGCATCGTGTTCGCCGGCACCGACGGATGCACGACCAGCACGGAGGCGGTCTCCATGCCGCGCGAGACCGCCGCGAAATCGCGCAGCGCGTCGTAGCCGGTGCTGCTGTAGAGGTGCGGATTGATCGTCAGCGCGCCCTGGTGCGCGAGCGTGATCGTGTAGCCGTCCGGCGGCGCCTTGGCGCCGAGCGCCGTCCCGATGTTGCCTTGCGCCCCGGCCCGGTTGTCGACGACGACCTGCTGCCCCCAGATCTCCGCGAGCTTCGCGCCCACGACCCGCGCGAACGCGTCGGTGCCGCCGCCGGGCGGGAAGGGCACGACGAAGCGGACCGGCTTGTCGGGAAAGGCATCCTGCGCGACGCAGGGCGGGACGGCGAGCGCAACCGCGACGAGCAGGGCCTGCGACAGTCGGTTCATGATCCCCGTATCTTTCAGGTTTTCGGACGGGCGGCCGACAGCCTGGCCACCTCGCCGGCGTCGTCGGAGCGGTCGAGCGCCCAGACCGCGTCGATGAGGCGATCGACGGCGGCGGTCGGCGCGTTGATCGCGGCGTGCGTGCGCACCTTGGCCTCGATCTGCGCGTCGGACATCGGCCGGCCGAGGCTGCCGAGCGCGTGCGCGATCTCGCACACGAGCGTACGGCCGTCGGCGGTGCGCACCGACACGGCGATCGCCTCGACCGGGATCGACGGATCGTCCTGCACCTCGACCCGCTCGCCGAACGCCTGCACGGCCGGCTCGATCGCGCGCGCGTCGCTGTACTCCGCGACGCCGGCCTTGCCGTAGATGAGGCACACGGCGGCGGTGTGCTGGAGGCTCACCTGCGCTTCGCGCCCGGAGCGCGGCCGCGGCCGGTCGGTGCGCTGGCGCAGCAGCGGATGGCCGCGCAACGTCACGCGCTCGACGGTCTCGGGACGAAGGTCGTGGCGGGCGCGGAGCTCGAGCAGCGCATCGATCACCGAATGCAGCACGATCCCGCAGGGGTAGGGCTTGTACGCGTTCTTCGTGGCCTCCCAGACGGTGCCGAGGTCGCGGACGATCGCGGACGGATCGGCATCCTGCCCCATGACGTGCGTGAACCCGCGCACGCCTTCGAGCGTGTCGGGCGCGGCGGTGAACCCGCGCTCGGCGAGCAGCGCGGCGACGATTCCGTTCCGCGGCGCGTTGCCGACGCTCACGCTCTTCGCCATGCTGCCGAGGCTCTCCACCAGCCCGCACGCCTGGGTCGCCCCGAGGCCGATCGCGGCGACCATGCGTCGTTCGTCGAGCCCGAGCAGCTTGCCCATCGCCGCCGCCGCGCCGATCGCGCCGCAGGTGCTGGTGATGTGCCAGCCGTGCGCATAGTGCCACGGCGACACGGCGTTGCCGACCCGGCACTCGGCCTCGATGCCGAGGAGCAGGGCGTGCAGCAGGTCCCGGCCGCTGCAGCGCTTCCGCTCCGCGAAGGCGAGCACCGCCGGGGCGACCGGCGCCGTGGGATGGATGACGGTCGCGTGGTGCGTGTCGCAGAAATCCAGCACGTTCGCGCTGGCGCCGTTCACGAACGCAGCGGTGAGGACGTCGGCGCGTTCGCTCCGGCCGATGATCGACGCCTCCGCCGGGCCCGAGAACGGCTGCAGCACCGCGAGCGCATGGTCGACCGCCGCGTCGCGGCAGCCGCCGAACGCCGCGCCGAGGATGTTGAGGAGCGCGCGCTTCGATTCGTGGCGCACCGCTTCCGGGATGTCTTCCCAGCGGGAGCCGGCGACGAACTGCGCGAGGTGCGCGGTGACGTTCATGGCGCGCGCCCTATGCCCTGAGCGCGGCCGGGACGGACACGACCTCGGAGATCGCCGGCCGCCACCAGCCCTCGGAGAGCTTCGCCCGCAGGATCCCGCTCAGCACCGCCTGCACCTCGCGCGCAGCGCGCGACAGCGGGCGATCGCTCGCGTGCGCCATCGACACCGTCCGGCTGACCGCCGGCTGGACGATGCGGATCGCCGCCAGCTGCCAGTTGCGATGCTCGCTGTGGAGCGCGGCGAGCGACAGCACGGTGAAGCTGCCGGAGCGGTTCACCATCTCGTTCATCTGCTCGGTGGCATCGAGCTCGGCGATGACGTTCAGCTGGACGCCGGTCTCGGCCGCCACGCGCTCCACCCCGCGCCGGATGTTGTAGTCGACGCCGGGGAGCACGAGCGGCAGCCCGGCGAGCGCGCGCATCGGGATCTCGCCCGCGGGCGTGAGCAGGTGCTTCACCGCCGCCGGGTCGCGGGTGGCGAGGAACAGCTCCTCGACGAACACGCGCTCGATGTCGATCCCGGGGCCCGGTTCGGCGTCGTGGACGAGCCCGAAGTCCATCCGGCCGTCCAGGATCCACTGGCGGGTGTGGCCCGAGAGCCCGCCGACCACCCGCAGCTGCACGTTCGGGAGCTGCGCACGCACGCGCTCGACGAAGTCCACGGTGAGCAGCGACGCGAGCGACCCGGGGATGCCCACCACCACGCGGCCGATCGGCGTCGACTGGAACGCCTGCAGGCTGGTCTTCGCCACGTCCACCGTGCGCAGCACGGCGCGCGCGTGCAGGAGGAACTCCTCGCCCTCGGGCGTCAGGATCACGCCGTCGCGCCGCCGCTCGAAGAGCGGCACGCCGAGCTCGTCCTCGAGCGCCTTGATCTGCACGCTGACCGACGGCTGCGAGATGTGGATCGACTGGGCCGCCTTGAGGATCGAGCGGCTTTCGGCCACCGCGACGAAGTATTCGAGCTGTCTGAGGTTCACGTGACTCTCCTGGCCGGCCGCGCGATTTGCCGGCCGCGCGCGCGGCGATCGTTCCACAATGCGGCCGCGGAGTAAAGTCGCCCGCGCGGTGCGCGAGCTATAGCTTGCTGCGCCGCGGACGATCGGAAAACGCTATACGCGCGGCGGAAGCGGGCGCGGTTAAGCTGCGGGAGGAAACCCGGCAATGAAGTCGCTCGACGGCAGAGGCGCCCTGATTACCGGTTCGGACGGCGGCATCGGCTTCGCGATCGCCGACCGGCTTGCCGCCGAGGGCTGCAACGTCGTGCTGAACGGTCCGGCGGAATCGGCCGCGACCGGCGAGCTGCGCGAGCGGATCGCGGCGCGGGGCGTCAAGTGCGCCTACGTCCGCGCCGACGTCGGCAACGTCGCGGAGATCGAGCGGCTGTTCGCCGCCGCTGCGACGACGATCGGCGACGTCGACATCCTGGTGAACAACGCCGTCGTGCGCCACTTCCATCCGATCGACGAGTTTCCGGTCGCCGAATGGGAGCGCTCGCTCGCGGTGAACGTGTCGGCGGTGTTCCACACTACGCGGCTCGCGGTGCCGGGGATGAGGCAGCGCAACTGGGGGCGGATCATCAACATGGCGTCGATCTACAGCACGCGCGGCGCCGAGCGGCGCGTGGACTACGTGACCTCGAAGCACGCGATCGTCGGGATCACGCAGACCGCGGCCCTCGAGCTGGCGCGCACCGGCGTCACCTGCAACGCCGTGCAGCCGGGCTGGGTGCTCACGCCGCACGCCGAGCGCCAGATCGCCGACCGGATGAAGGCGGCCGGCGAGACGCGCGAGCAGGCGATCGACGTGCTGCTCGAGTCGCGCCAGCCCTCGGGGCGGTTCATCACGCCGGACGAGGTCGCCGCGTTCGTCGCGTTCCTCTGCTCGGAGGCGGCGTCGGCGATCACCGGTGCGACGCTCGCGGTCGACGGCGGCTGGTCGGCGGCGCCCTGAGCATGACCACGCCAGCCTACGAGCTCTACGCGATCAAGTACGCGCACCACGAGCGGCTGCGGAGCGCCAACTTCGTCGGCGGCGACCCGCACGACGGGCCGATGCCGATGGACTACTTCGTGTGGCTCGCGCGAAGTCCCGAACGGACCTTCGTCATCGACACCGGCTTCAACGCCGAGGCGGCGGCGCGGCGCAAGCGCGACCTCGTCCGCTGCCCGACCGAGGGGCTCGCGATGCTCGACGTGGACGCGGCGAAGGTGCAGGACGTGATCATCACGCACCTGCACTACGACCACGTCGGCAACTTCGATCTCTTCCCGGCGGCGACCTTCCACCTCCAGGACCGCGAGATGCAGTTCGCGACCGGGCGGCACATGCGCTCCGGCTTCCTGCGCCACTCGTTCGACGTGAAGGACGTGACCGGGATGGTGAGGGAGGTCTACAAGGGGCGGGTCGCGTTCTACGACGGCGACGCCGAGGTTGCGCCCGGGATCTCGGTGCACCTCGTCGGCGGCCACACGATGGGCCTGCAGTTCGTCCGCGTCCACACCCGGCGCGGCTGGGTGGTCGTCGCCTCCGACGCGAGCCACTACTACGAGAACATGCTCGAGCGGCGCCCGTACACCACCGTGTTCAGCGTCGGCGACATGATCCAGGGCTGGGACCGCCTCTTCGCGCTCGCCGATTCGACCGACCACGTCGTGCCCGGGCACGACCCCGAGGTGCTGCGGCGTTACCCGCCGCCACGCCCGGGCCTGGAAGGGATCGCGGTGCGCCTCGACGTCGCGCCGGCCGCCTGAACGCGACGGGAGGACGCATGGCGAACGGCAAGATCGGTTTCATCGGGCTCGGCGTGATGGGCGCGCCGATGTCGAAGCGGCTGCTCGAGCGCGGCCACGCCCTCGTCGTTCACGACCGCGATCCCGAGGCGGTGCGACGGCTCACGGCGGCCGGCGCGACCGCGGCGGCGAGCGCCCGCGAGGTCGCGAACGCCGCGCAGACCGTGTTCGTGAGCCTGCCGACGCCAGCGATCGTGCGCGAGGTCGCGCTCGGCGCGGACGGGATCGTCCGCGGGAGCGCGGTGCGCACGTTCGTCGATCTGTCCACCACCGGCTCGATCGTCGAGCGGGAGGTGGCGGCCGGGCTCGCCGCCCGCGAGATCGAGGCGGTCGACGCGCCGGTCTCCGGCGGCGCGGCCGGCGCGCTGAAGGGCACGCTCGCGGTGATGGCCGCCGGCCGGCCGGAAGCGGTCGCCGGGGTGCGTCCGCTCCTCGAAGTCTTCGGCAAGGTGTTCGTGGTCGGCGATCGCGCCGGGCAGGGCCAGCTCATGAAGCTGATCAACAACATCCTCTCGTCGACCGCGTTCGCGATCACGTCCGAAGCGCTGGTCGCCGGCGTCAAGGGCGGGCTCGACGCCGACACGATGCTCGCGGTGATCAACGCCGGCAGCGGCCGGAACGGCGCCACCGAGGACAAGTTCCCGAAGTGGGTGCTGCCGCGGACGTTCGCGTTCGGGTTCCCGATCGCGAGCGTGTGCAAGGACATCTCGCTCGCGGTCGAGGAGTTCCAGGCGCTCGGCGTGCCGATGTGGGTCGGCGGCGCGGCGCGCCAGCTCTGGCACTACGCCAACGCGCAGGGCGGCGCTGCGAACGACATGACCTCGCTCGTGAAGGTCATCGAGGCGTGGGCGGACGCCGAGGTCAGGGGCAAGGCGGCGAAGTCGTGAGCGCATTGCGCGTCGAGCTGCGTGATCTCTACGACGACTATGCGTCCTGCCTGGACGAGATGGACCTCGACGCGTGGTGCGGGTTCTTCACCGACGACTGCACGTACAAGGTGATCTCGTTCGAGAACTACAGCCAGGAGCTGCCGCTCGCCCTGATCGAGTGCCGGGGTATCGGCATGGTGCGCGACCGCGTCGCGGCGATCCGGGAGACCGCCGTCTACGAGCCGAGGCAGCTCCGCCACTTCGTCTCCGGCGTGCGCGTGGACCGCGTCGAGGGCGAAGTCGTCGTCGCGCGGGCGAACTTCCTCATCGCGGAAAGCCTCGCCGACCGCGAGCCGCAGATCGCGATGGTCGGCCGCTACCTCGACCGGCTCGTGCGCGTCGGCACGGCGCTCCGGTTCAGGGAGCGCCTCTGCGTGGTCGACAACTACCGCATCCGGACTTCGCTGGTGGTGCCCGCATGAACACCGCTCCGCGCGCCTGGCCGACCGAGGCGGCGCGAGTTCCCGCCTGGGTCTACACCGATCCCGCGCTCTTCGCGCGCGAGATGGAAGTGTTCTTCCAGGGCCCGAACTGGCACTACGTCGGGCTCGAGTGCGAGGTGCCGGAGCGCGGCGCCTACAAGCGGAGCTGGATCGGGACGCGGTCGGTGCTGCTCGTGCGGGACGAGGCGGATGCGATGCACGTCCTCGAGAACCGCTGCGCGCACCGCGGCTCGATGATCTGCTGGCGCAACAGGGGCGTCGTCAAGGACTTCACCTGCCCCTACCACCACTGGAACTACGATCTCCGCGGCAACCTGCTCGGACTCCCGTTCCTGCGCGGGGCGATGGGGAAGGGCGGCATGCCCGCCGATTTCAAGAAAGCGGACCACGGGCTGCGGCGGTTGCGGGTCGCCACGCGCGGCGGCGTCGTCTGGGCGACGTTCGATCCCGATGCGCCGGCGCTCGAGACCTACCTCGGCACCTCGATTCTCACCGAGCTCGACCGCACCTTCAGCGGCCGCCCGCTGCGCCTGCTCGGGTACAACCGCCAGCTCCTGCCGTGCAACTGGAAGCACTACCTCGAGAACAGCCGCGATCCGTATCACGCGACCCTGCTGCACAGCTTCTTCCTGACGTTCGGCCTGCTGCGCGCCGACACGGCGTTCAGGGCGGAGCCGACCGAGGGCGGGCGGCACGGGATCATGGCCTCGACCTATTCGCCGGAGACGGCGAAGCGGCAGAACGACGCCACCCGGCAGATGGCCGCGCTCAAGTCCGACTTCAGGCTCGAGGACACCGAGGTCGTCAAGCCGGTCGACGAATTCGGCGACAGCTCGATGATCAACTACTCGGTCTTCCCGGCGGTGTTCTTCCAGCAGCACGGGAACAGCCTCGCCGTGCGGCACATCATCCCGAAGAGCGAGTCCGCGACCGAGCTCGCGTGGACGCACTACGGCTACGCCGACGACGACGAGGCGATGCGGCGGCGGCGCCTCATCCAGGCGAACCTGATGGGGCCGGCCGGCTACGTCGCCGTCGACGACAGCGAGGTGCTCGCGCAGCTCGGCACGGTCGCGCGCAGCGCGCCGGACTCGGTGCAGGTGATCGAGATGGGCGGCCGCGACACCGCGACCCAGGACACGATGGTGACCGAGACCCTGATCCGCAACTTCTACCGCTTCTATCGCGAGCAGATGGGCCTCGCCTGAACGCACCACGCCAGCAAGCAAAAGGAGAAACGACAGTGAGAGCGACGCAGCAGATCCTGACCGCCATCGGCCTTGCGCTCGTCTGCGCCGGCGCGACGGCGCAGCCGTATCCCAGCAAGCCGATCCGGTTCGTCGTCGCGACGGCCGCGGGCGGCGCTTCCGACATCGTCGCCCGCACCGTCGCCGAGCGGATGCAGGAGGGCCTCGGCCAGCCGATCGTCGTCGAGGCGAAGCCGGGCGCAAACGGCAACCTGGCGGCGGAGTACGTCGCCCGGGCCGCGCCGGACGGCTACACGATGATGATGGGGACGATCGGCGTCATGGCGATCAACGTGTCGATGTACCGCAAGACCCCCTTCGACCCGCTCACCGACTTCACGGCGGTCGCGCCGCTCGTGTCGTTCTCGAACATGCTCGTCGTCCGCAACGACCTCCCGGTGAAGAACGTCAAGGAGCTGATCGAGTACGCGCGCGCGAACCCCGGCAAGCTCCGCTACGGCTCGCCCGGCTCGGGCGGCTCGCCGCACATGGCGATGGTGGTGTTCGGCCAGATGAACAACCTCGACCTCGTCCACGTGCCGTACAAGGGCGCGGCGGCGGCGCTCAACGACCTGCTCGGCGGGCACATCGACATGGCGTTCAGCGACCCGCTCGTCACGACGCCGCAGGTCAAGGCCGGCCGCGTCCGGGCCCTCGCGGTGAGCGGCCCGCAGCGCCTCGAGTCGGCGCCGGACATCCCGACCGTGGCCGAGGCCGGCGTGCCCGGCTTCTCGGTCGTCGGGTGGCTCGGGATCGTGGTCCCGGCGGGTACGCCGCGCGATCGCATCGCCATGCTGAACGCCGAGGCGAACAAGGCGCTCGCGAACCCGGACGTCCGCAAGCGGCTGATCGACAACGGGGCGCTGATCACGCCCGGCACCGCGGAGGACTTCGACAAGCTCGTCCGCAGCGAGCACGCGCGCTGGAAGAAGGTGGTCACCGAGTCGAAGCTCGTCGTGGACTAGCGCCATGGCCGAGCGGACAGGCGCGGAAGTTCTCGTCTCCCATCTCGCGGCGCGCGGGGTGAAGCGGTTCTTCGGCGTGCCGGGCGGGGACTGCAGCCTCGACCTGATCGACGCCGCGGCGCGGGCCGGGATCCGCTTCGTGCTGACCAAGACCGAGGACTCGGCGGCGATCATGGCCGGGATCACCGCCGGCCTCGACGGCAGCCTCGGCGTGCTGATGACGACGCGCGGCCCCGGCCTCGCGAACGCGACCAACGGCGTCGCGTGGGCCGCGCTCGACCGCGCGCCGCTGCTCGTGATCAGCGACGGCTACGAGAACGAGCAGGCGTACGTGAGCCATCAGCGCTTCGACCAGTTCGCGCTCATGGCGCCGCTCGTCAAGGGATCGCTGCGGTTCGACGACCCGGGCGCGCTCGCGCGGATTCCGGCGCTCCTCGACGCGGCGCAGTCGGCGCCGGGCGGGCCGGTCTATCTGGAAGTCACCGGCAACGGCGTGCGCCCGCGGGTCGCGGACGTCGGTGCGGCGCCCGGACCGAAGGTCGCGAAGCCGCCCGCGCTCGATTCGAACAAGCTCGTCGAGGCCCGCGCCATGCTGGCGGCGGCGACCCGGCCGGCCATCATCGCCGGGCTCCAGGTCCGCGACGCGCGCGCGCAGGCCGGCTTGCGCCGCCTCGCGGCGCAATGGCGCTGTCCGGTGTTCATGACCTACATGGCCAAGGGCGCGGTCGCCGATACCGATCCGCACGCCGCCGGGTCGTACATCGGCGGCGCCGGCGAGGAGGCGGCGCTCAAGGCGGCCGACGCAATCATCATGTACGGCGCCGACCCGATCGAGTTCCCGCCGCAGCCGTGGAAGTACGCCGCGCCGGTGCTCGACCTCACCCGCTATCCGGTGGACCGCCACTACTTCGAGCCGAAGGTGTCGCTCGTCGGCGATCTCGGCGCCGCCGCGGCCGAGCTCGAGACGGCGGTCGAGGGCAGCGCGTGGAGCAAGGACGAGCTCGCGGCCGCTCGCGCCGAGATCCATCGCCGCGCCCACGCCGGCGGCGGCGCCGCGGTGACCCCGCAGAGCATCGTCGAGGCGGCGGCAGCCGTGAAGGAATCCGCCGCGGCGCGGGTCACCGTCGACGCCGGTGCACACATGCTCTCGGTGCTCGCGCTGTGGCAGGCGCGCGAGGTCAACGACGTGCTGATCTCGCGCGGGCTCGCGACGATGGCGTTCGCGTTGCCGGCGGCGATCGGCGCGTCGCTCGTCGATCCGGACCGGCCGGTGATCGCCTTCACCGGCGACGGCGGATTGATGATGTGCGCGGGCGAGCTCGCCACCGCGGCCGAGCTCGGCTGCCGGCTCACCGTCGTCGTCTTCAACGATTCGAGCCTGGCGATGATCGGCGTGAAGCAGCGGCAGCGGAAGTTCCCGGCGGCCGGCGTCGACTACGCCAGACCGACCGATTTCGCGGCGGTCGCGAAGGGCTTCGGCTGCCGCGGCTACCGCGTGGAGAAGGGCGGCGACCTGGGTCCTGCGCTCGCCATGGCGATGCGCGGCGCGGGGCCGGCGGTGGTCGACGTCGTGCTCGATCCCGCGCCGTACAATGAACAGCTCCGCGCGCTGCGCGGATGACACTGACGGACCCGCGATGGCAGCCGCCGCGGAGTCGACGACCGGTTAGGAGGGGGTGCCCGTCCGCGGGCACCGGCCATTTGTCGTTCCACTGAGGAGGAAACCATGATCCAGTCGACATCGCACCTGCGCGCCTCTGCCGTCGCCGGCGCCTGCGCCGCGCTGCTCGCCGTCGCGGCGACGCTGCCCGCCGTGTCGCACGCCCAGACGAAGCTCCGGATCCAGTCCGCGTTCCCGGCCAAGGGCACGTTTGCCGACAACCTCGTCTTCTTCGCGGAACGCGTCAAGGTGATGTCGGGAGGGCGGCTCGAGATCGAGCCGCTGGCGACCGGCTCGGTGGTGCCCGCCTTCGACGTGCTCGACGCGACCAACAAGAAGGTGCTCGACGGCGCGCATTCGTCGTCGGCGTACTGGGTGGGCAAGAACCGCGCGGCCGCGCTGTTCGGCGTGACGCCCGGCGGCCCGTTCGGCATGGACGGGTTCGACTACATGGGCTGGCTCTACGACGGCGGCGGGCTCGAGCTGTACCGCGAGTTCTTCCAGGTGGTGCTCAAGCAGAACGTCGTTCCGATCCCGATGACCTCCGCCGGACCCCAGGCCATGGGCTGGTTCAAGCGGCCGGTGAAGAGCTGGGCCGACCTGAAGGGCCTCAAGTGCCGCCAGACCGGGATCTCCGCCGAGGTCTTCTCCAAGTCCGGCATGGCGACCGTCAACATACCCGGCAACGAGATCCTCGCGGCCGGCGAGCGGGGCGTCATCGACTGCGCCGAGTGGGTCGGGCCGAGCGACGACATGCTGATCGGCTTCCACACGGTGTGGAAGCACTTCTACACGCAGTCGCTGCACGACCTCTCGCTGCTGGAGATCCTCATCAACGGCGACGTCTGGAAGTCGCTCTCCCCGGACCTGCAGGCGATCATGCAGGCGGCCGCGATCGAAGCCACGCTGCGCTCGCAGAACCGGCGGAACCGGCTGGATGCGGCGGCGCTGGTCGAGCTGAGAACCAAGCACGGCGTCACCGTCCATCGCACGCCCGACGACATCCTGAAGAAGATGCTCGAGAGCTGGGACGGGATCGCCAAGGAGGAGGCGGCGAAGAACCCGTTCTTCGCCAAGGTGTACGAGTCGCAGCGCGCCTACGCCTCCCAGGTGGTCACGTCGCGGCGCACCACCGCCCCGCCTTACAACTTCACCGTCGACCACTACTGGCCGGAGAAGAAGTAGCCGGCGGACGCGCGGCCGCTCGGCGCCGGACGCTCGGGTCCTGTCCTTCAGGACCCTGCGGCGGCTGGCGCCGGCGAACGGCCGGGCCTGCCGCTCCGGGCAGGCCTGCACGCGCGCCGCGCGCTCGCGCCGCGGGACTTCGCCAGCCACCTGAGCCAAACGGGAATGTTCCAGACCATCGCCTTGCCCGTGATCCGGGCGATCGACCGCTTCACCGGCAAGTTCGTGTACCTGGTCACGCTGCTGCTCGTGCCCATGATCCTCGCCAACGTGGTCGAGGTGTTCATGCGGTACGTGCTGGGCACGCCGACCATCTGGGCGGCGGACGTGACGGTGATGACCTACGGGTCGCTCTTCATGCTGGGTTCGGCGTACACCCTGTTCAAGGGGGCGCACGTCCGCACGGACATCTTCTGGGACCGCTTCTCGGAGCGGACGAAGGGGATCATCGACAGCATCGCGTACCTGTTCCTGTTCCTGCCCGTCATGGGCCTGATCTTCGCGATCTCCGTCGACGACCTCGTGTACGCCTACTCGATCGACGAGCGCTCCACCCTCAGCCTGTGGCGTCCGATCGTCTGGCCGTTCCGCGCCGTCATTCCGCTGTCGGCCCTGCTGATGTTCGCGCAGGGCGTCTCGGAGCTGCTGAAGGCGCTGTGGGCGGCAAGCACCGGCAGGGAGCTCGAGCATCGCGAGAAGGTCCTGATCTGAGGGCCGGGCGGAAGCGTCCACGATGACCGGCAACGAGATCCTCGGGCTGATCATGCTCGCGAGCATGATGGGCATCATCTTCGTCGGCGTGCCGATCTCCTTCACGCTGCTGTACATCGCGCTCGTCTTCGGCTCGATCGGCCTCGGACTCGACCCGACCTTCAACCTCGCCTACCTGCAGATCTGGGCGTCGATGAAGGACGACATCCTGCCCGCGGTGCCGCTGTTCATCTTCATGGGGTTCATGAGCGAGCAGGCGGGGCTGATGAACCGGCTGTTCGAGGCGCTGCGCAACATCCTCGCCCCCGTCCGCGGATCGCTCTACCTGGCGGTGCTGCTCACCGCGACGATCTTCGCGATGGCGACCGGAATCATCGGCGCCGCGGTCACCGTCCTCGGCATCGTCGCCGGACCGATCATGGTCAAGTCGGGTTACGACGCGCGGCTGTCGGCGGGCGCGATTGCCGCCGGGGGCAGCCTCGGCATCCTGATCCCGCCGAGCGTCATGCTGCTGGTGATGGGACCCCTCCTGGGCGTCCCGGTCAATCATCTCTACAGCGCCGCGTTCGGCCCCGGCTTCCTGCTCGCCGCGCTCTATATCGCCTACTGTCTTGCCCGGAGCTTCTTCAACCCGAAACTCGGCCCGCCGGTACCGCTCGACGAGCGGATCACCAGTCTGCGCAAGCTCGGCTACGAGTTCGTCGTGGGCGTGGTGCCGCTGGCGGTGCTGATCGCGGCGACGCTGGGCACCATCATCGCCGGCATCGCCACCGCAACCGAGGCGGCGTCCTGCGGCGCGCTCGGCGCGACGCTGCTGGCGCTTGGCTATCGCAAGCTCACGCTGGAAGCGCTGAAGAATGCCGCGATCTCGACCATCGTCACCTCCAGCATGGTGCTGTTCCTCGTGGTCGGCTCCAACCTGTTCGGCGCGGTCTTCAACCAGCTCGGCGCGGCGTCCCTGATCAAGGGCGCGGTCGCGGTCATCCCGTTGCCGGACATGGGCAAGCTGCTGGTGATCATGGCGATCATCTTCCTGCTCGGCTGGCCCTTCGAGTGGCCGGCGGTCGTGCTGGTCTTCCTGCCGATCTTCCTCCCCGTGGTCGAAGCGCTGGACATCGGCCTGCCCAAGCAGGAGCTGATGCTGTGGTTCGGCGTCGTCGTCGCCGTGAACCTGCAGACGGCCTTCCTGAGTCCGCCGGTCGCGATGTCGGCGTACTACCTGAAGAACGTGATGCCCCAGTGGGGGCTGGGGATGATCTACAAGGGGATGGCGCAGTTCATGGTGATCCAGGTAGTGTGCGTCCTGCTGCTGCTGATCTGGCCCGAGCTCGTGCTTTGGCTGCCCAGGGCGCTGCGGTGAGATCCGCCGCACGACGCCACGTTACGGGAGAGGAAAGGCAAGGATGACCACCGAGGCCCCGCTCGTCGACACGCACTTCCACGTCTACACGACGGACATGCCGCTCGCCGGCGACGCCTGGCACAAGCCGCCGGAAGACGCCACCATCGAGCGGCTCATCAAGACCCTCGACGACCATGGCGTCCTCTTCGGCGTGATCGCGGCGGCGAGCATCTACGGCGACTACAACGACTACATCGCGCCTCGCGGTGCGGACGCACGAGCGCCTGCGCGCCACCGCGATCGTCCGCCCGACGATCGACGCGTACACGCTCGAGCAGATGAAGGCGGACGGCTTCGTCGGCATCCGGTTCCAGTGGCGCTACCTCGAGCAGACGCCCGACCTTACTTCGCCGGAGTACCGGCTGCTGCTCCGCCGCGTCCGTGACCTCGACTGGCACATCCACCTCCACGACAACAGCGACCGCCTGCCGCCGGCGATGGCGGCGATCGAGGCGGCCGGCGTCAAGCTGGTCGTGGACCACTTCGGCCGGCCGCGCGAGCCGCAGGGCGTGAACTGCCCCGGATTCCGCGCGCTGCTCGCGGCGATCGAGCGCGGGCGGACCTGGGTGAAGCTGTCGGCGGGTTACCGCATGCCGCCGCGCGTCCGCGGTGACGGGCTACGCCGCCGAGCTGCTCAAGGTCGCCGGCGGCGACCGGCTCGTCTGGGGCAGCGACTGGCCGTTCGCCGCGTTCGAGACCAAGGTGACCTACGCGCAGACGATCGCGGCGCTCGCCGAGTGGGTGCCCGATCCGGCGGTGCGCCGGAAGATCGCCGGCGAGACGGCGCTGCGGCTCTACTTCGCGTAGCGGGCGAGAAGCGGTCGATCTCGCCGCCGAGCCCGGGCGTCTCGACCTCCGCGAACTCGTACCGCGCCCGCACCACCGGCTTGGCGAGGCGCACGAGCGCGGCGAGGTCGATCGGCGTGCCGGAGACGACCACGTCCGCCGGCACCGCGTCGATCGAGCGCGCGAGCGCTTCGAGCTGCGCCGGCGAGTAGCCCATCGCCGGCAGCACCGGCCCGAGCTGCGGATACTCGTCATACAGCGCGGCGATCTCCGGCGCGGCGTACGCGCGCGGATGCACGACTTCGGCGGCCCCGCCCTCGATCGCGGCGACGTAGCCGGCGCCGTAGCGCATGCCGCCGTGCGTCGTCGACGGCCCGTCCTCCACGACGACGACGCGCTTGCCGCGCACCGCCTCGGGATCGTCGAGCCGGATCGGCGACGCCCCGCGCACGATCGACGCGCGCGGGTTCGCCCGCCGCGCCGCGTCCGCGACGCGCTCGACGTCGGCGGCCGCGGCGGCGTTGGTCTTCGCGATCACGACGACGTCGGCCATGCGCAGCACGGCTTCGCCCGGGTGATGCCCGGTCTCGTGGCCGGGACGCAGCGGATCGACGAGGACGACGTGCAGGCCCGGGCGGACGAACGGGAAGTCGTTGTTGCCGCCGTCCCAGACGATGACGTCGGCCTCGGCCTGCGCGGCCGCGACGATGCGCGCGTAGTCGACCCCGGCGTACACGACGTTGCCGGCGGCGAGATGCGGTTCGTACTCCTCGCGCTCCTCGATCGTGCAGCGGCCGGCGGCGAGGTCGGCGCGGGTGGCGAAGCGCTGGACCGCCTGCCGCTCGAGGTCGCCGTACGGCATCGGATGGCGGATCACGGCGACCCGCAGCCCGCGATCGCGCAGCCGCCGCGAGATCCAGCGCGCGGTCTGCGACTTGCCGCAGCCGGTCCGCACCGCCGAGACCGCGATCACCGGCACGCTCGCTTGAAGCATCGTCCGATCCGGCCCGAGCAGCGTGAAGTCGGCGCCGGCGGCGAGCGCGCGGGAGGCGACGTGCATCACGTGCGCGTGCGTGACGTCGCTGTACGCGAACACGACCAGGCCCACGCCCTCGCGTCCGCACACGTCCTCGAGCTCGGCCTCGGGGACGATCGGGATCCCGTCGGGATAGCGCGGGCCGGCGAGCGTCGGCGGATAGCGCCGCCCGGCGATGTTCGGGATCTGCGCGGCGGTGAACGCGACGACGTCGAACCGCGCGTCGTCGCGGTACACGACGTTGAAGTTGTGGAAGTCGCGCCCGGCGGCGCCGACGATGACGACCCTTGTCAGTTCGCCCATTCGTTCCTCGTCGCGGTGATGGCCGTGTATTCTGTTCCGATGCGGATCGGCGTTCCACGCGAGATCAAGGACCACGAGTTCCGGGTCGGCCTGACCCCGGCAGGGGCGCGCGCCCTCGTAGCGGCCGGCCACGAGGTGCGGGTCCAGAGCGCCGCCGGCGAACGGATCGGGTTGCCCGACCAGGCCTATCGCGACGCGGGTGCGACCGTGGTACCCGATGCGGCTGCCGCCTACGACGCCGACCTCGTAGTGAAGGTCAAGGAGCCGCAGCCCGCCGAGCTGCCGCTGCTGCGCGACGGGCAGGCGCTCTTCTGCTATCTGCACCTCGCGGCGGCGCCGGCGATCGCCCGCGGGCTGCTCGACCGCGGGGTCACCGGCATCGCGTACGAGACCGTCGTGTCGCCGTCGGGCGGCACGCCGCTGCTCGCGCCGATGTCCCAGATCGCCGGGCGGCTCGCGATCCAGGTGGGCATGCAGGCGCTCGAGATGCGCAACGGCGGTCGCGGGGTGCTGCTGTCGGGCGTGCCGGGCGCGGCACCGGGCGTGGTGGCGGTGATCGGGGGCGGCATCGTCGGCGCGAACGCGGTCCGGATCGCGACCGGCATCGGCGCCCGCGTGACGCTGCTCGATCGCAAGGCCGAGCGTCTCAAGGCGTTCGACGATCTCTACCCGGGGCGGCTCGAGACGCGTCTGGCGAACGCGGCGAACATCGCCGAGTGCGTGTCGCGCGCCGACCTCGTGGTCGGCGCCGTCTACGTGCATGGCCAGCGTCCGCCGCGCCTGATCTCGCGGGAGCTCGTGCGCGCGCATGCAGCGCGGCGCCGCGCTCGTGGACGTTTCGATCGACCAGGGCGGGATCGCGGAGACCTCGCGGCCGACGACGCACGCGGCGCCGTTCTACGTCGACGAGGGCGTGGTGCACTACTGCGTGACGAACATGCCGGCCGCGGTCGCCCGGACGGCAACCGTCGCCCTGACCGAGGCGACGCTGCCCTACGTGCTCGCGCTCGCCGCGCGCGGCGTGACCGAGGCGCTCCGCGCCGATCCGGGGCTCGCCGCCGGCCTGAACGTCGCGGCGGGCAAGGTGATGCACGCCGGCCTCGCCGCCGATCTGGGCGGAAGGCGGGGCGCTGAACCGGTGGAAGCCGCTGCCGCGGCAGCGGTTTCCCTGACTTGGGGGAGCTGCGCCGCCACTCGACGCGCAGGAGATTCTCTTCCTTGTTGTAGTGGTACTCGAGCTCGCCCTTGTAGGCCGCATGCAGCGCGTCGCCGATGTTGCGCGCGAGATGGATGTCGGTCGTGGTGATCCGCGCACCGTCCGCATCCGGCTCGATCGCGATGATGCGCTGGAGCGGATGCTCCGCCCGCTCCTTCGACTCCCGGTGCCGGACGAGCTGCAGGATCTCGTCGCGGTGGGCGGCGAAGAACTCGCCCTTGAGCGCCACGTGCCCCGCGGGAAACTGGTCCTTGATGCGATGGCAGGCCGGGCACGTCGCTGCGGCGGCGCCGGCCGGCGCCTCGCCCC
Organism: uncultured beta proteobacterium; assembly: GCA_963762785.1. Classification (GTDB taxonomy): domain Bacteria; phylum Pseudomonadota; class Gammaproteobacteria; order Burkholderiales; family SG8-39; genus DATEDA01. Next base: position 192,930 of record CAVXND010000090.1, on the reverse strand, counting down.
AGGTCCAGCGCCCGCGGTGGTACACGGCGCCGCACTCCGGGCAGCGGCTCGGCTCGGCGAGCTTCTTGCCTGACTTGTAGGTGTCGTGGACCAGCTCGTCGCGAAGCTCGTCCCGGCGGATCATCCGCCAGCCGCCACGTTCGGTCTTCATGCTGTTCCTTTCAGGGTGCGGTCCGTCAATGCGACATCAGTACCGGGACGGTCATCGACTCGAGCATCGTCCGGGTGACGCCGCCCAGGATGAGCTCGCTCACCCGGGAGTGCCCGTACGCGCCCATCACGATCAGGTCGATCGAAAGATCCGCGGCGCGCGAGAGGAGGGCGTTGCCCGCGTCCAGCTCCGTGCCCTCGATCGCGGCCACCTCTACCTTCACGCCGTGCCGCGCCAGGTAGAGCCCGATGTCCGTGCCTGGCGCGTCGCCGTGCGCCGCGCGGTCCGGCTTGACCGGGGAGACGACGACCTGCTTGGCGGCTTTCAGGAACGGCAACGCATCGGTGGTGGCGCGAGTCGCCTCGCGGCTCGCGTTCCAGGCGAGCAGCACGCGCTTGCCGACCGCGTCGAACTTGCCGGCGTACGGCATCACCAGCACCGGGCGCCCGGCCGCGAGCACCAGCCGGTGCGAGAAGCCCGGGTCGACGCCGGAGCCGTCCTCGGCGTCGGGTTGACCGATCAGCACGAGGTCCGCGTAGCGCGCGTCCAGGGTTACCGCGCCGAGCGCGTCGTCGAAGGACGAGCGCCACTCCGCGCCGGACACGCCACCCCGGTCCACCGCCTGCTTGAACTTCTTCTCCGCCTCGGCGGCGTACTCGACCGCCCGGCGCCGCTGCTCCTCGGCGACCCGCGGGCCGGCTTCCACGGCGGCGTAGCCGGGCAGGCGCACCACCGTCAGGGCATGCAACCCGACCAGATGCGCATCGAAGCTTTTTGCGAGGCGGATGCCGAGCTCGAGCCGCGCGGGACAGCGTTTGCCGCTGTCGAGATGGACGAGGATGGTCTTGTAGGTCATGGCGATCTCCTTGTGAGCGGACACGCTACCGGCGCGCGCCGCGCGGCCGTTGACACAGATCAACCGGCGTTCGCGCGGCCCGTGGTCTGCTTGGCCGCGATCCGGCGCCCGCCGGACGAGAGGATCAGGAGCCGCTGCGCAGCACGATGTCCAGGCGAATCGCGATCATCCAGGGTCATCCGGACCCGCGGGGCGACCGCTACGGACACGCGCTCGCGAGAGCGTACGCCGAAGGGGCCACGGCCGCTGGTCACGAGGTGAGGACGATCGACCTGGCGCGGCTCGAGTTCCCGCTCCTGCGAAGCAAGGAGGACTGGGACACCGGTGCCCCGCCGGATGCGGTTCGAGGCGCCCAGGGCACGATCGGCTGGGCCGATCACCTGGTGATCTTCTATCCGCTCTGGCTCGGCACGATGCCGGCGCTGCTGAAGGCGTTCCTGGAGCAGGCGTTTCGCCCCGGTTTCGCGATCGGGGAGGGCGGGTCCGGCTCCTGGAAGAAGCTGCTCACCGGCAAGAGCGCCCGGGTCGTCGTCACGATGGGGATGCCGGCGCTCGTCTACCGCTGGCTCTTCCGGGCGCACAGCCTCAAGAGCCTGGAGCGGAACATCCTCGGCTTCGTGGGCATCCGGCCGATCAGGGAGACCCTGATCGGCACGGTCGAGGGAAGCGCGGCGAGCCGCGAGCGCTGGCTTGCGAAGCTCCGCGCGCTCGGCGGGCGCGGCGAGTAGGCGCGCCGCTTCAGAACCGCCGCGAGTACTGCAGGCCGAACGACCACTCGTACATCTCGATCTTCTCCTGCATGTTCGCCGCGCCGGGCGGCAAGAAGCTGTTGAACAGGCTCGCGCCCGTGACGCTGTTCTGGAACGCGTACATGAACGCGCCGGTGATCTCGTTCTGCTTGTCCCAGCGTCCAGGTGGCGCCGAGCGTCGCATGGTTCTGCACCACGCCGGGCGCGAGGATGTTGAACGTCACGTCCTGCGGCTGGATCGGGTTCTCGCGTGTAGTTGTAGCCGGCGCGCACCGTCCATTGCGGATCGATCTGCGTACTGCACGCCGAGCCGCCACACGTTGACGCTCTGCCAGCCGAAGCCCGCGCCGTTCGAGCCGCCGAGGCAGTTCGACGTGGGGCTCGCCGGCGGCGGGGGACACTGGAGGATCAGGTTGCTCGGGTTGTGCACCGAATCGACGTCGCTGTAGTTGATCCGCTCGTAATCGAGCGCGAGGAGCCAGGCCGGCGTGGGCTTGAAGGCGACGCCGAGGCTCCAGTTGGACGGGATGTCGAACCCGCCGGACTGGGCGAAGAGGCCCTGGTACTTGTCGAAGTTGTCCATGCCGATCTTGGACGAGTACGAGGCGCCGACCTGGATCTGCTCCGTGAGGTTGCCGTAGTAGCCCACGCGCACGCCCCAGCCGGTCGAGCTGTCGTAGCCGTTGTTGGTGACGTTGCCCGGGCTGGTCGAAAGGCCCTGGAACGCCTGCAGGCCCTCGGCCTTGAAGCGCTGGTAGGCGAAGAGCGGGGCGATGCCGATCGAATGCCGCTCGTGGAACTTCCAGGCGAGCGTCGGCGCGACGACGAGCTGCGAGAGGTCGACGCCGAGGCTGCCGGTCCCGCAGAGCAGGTTGTACGGGCCCGGCGCGGGATTGAACCCGGTGCCCGGCCCGGTCGCCGGGCCGCAGCCGCCGGGCGAGGGGAGCTGGCCGCCGGGGTAGTCGGTGTTCATCCCGCCGTTGCCGTACACGGTCAGCCCGAGCGCGAGATCCGGGCGCAGCATGTAGTTGAGCCCGAACTCCGGGATGAAGAAGTTCGTGCTCCCGCTGTCGGCCGAGCCGTCGAGCCCGAACGCGGCACCGCCGGTGCGCTCGGCGCTGCGGTGAGGGCTGAACCAGTCGAGGCCGACCGCCCACTGGTTCCCGACGAAGGCCATCGTCGCCGGGTTGTTGGCGCCGCCGAAAGCGTCCTGGGCGACCGCGGTGGACACGCCGCCCATGCCCTTCGCCTTCATCCCGTAGCCGTGCGCGAAATAGCCGTCGGTCGCCGCGGCGGCGAGCGGCAGTGCGGCGGCGGCGAGCGCCACGACGCGTTCGAATCGCATGTCTCCTCCCTCGATCCCGATGTGCGCCGCCCGGCGGCGCCCTGGTGTCGCGCCCCGGCCGGCGGTGCCCGATACATCAGTCTTTTCTAATATTTGGCAGCTTGCACGAACACGTCGGCGGATGCCGAACGAAATTTCTTATGCGCCCAGCAGCGAAACTGAATCGCTGCGCCGACGCGTCCGGCAGTACGTTTGAGGAAGATCAAGCGCGGGGCGGCGCGCTCTGCGACCATGAGCGCCTGACCGGCCGGAGGTGTCGATGGAGCTTCTCGAGTTCGCGCGCGGACCGGGGCTATGGTTCTCGCTCGCCGTCTTCGTCCTCGGCAGCGCCTGGCGCCTGTGGGGCATCTTCCGGCGGCCGGCGAAGCCGGACTACGCCGAGCCCCGCAGCACCGCGGTCGGCCGCCGGCGCGCTGCGGGCGATCGTCACGCGGATGTGGCACCACCGGACGTTCCACGACCGGACGCTCGTCCAGACGCTGAACGCCTACGGCTATCACATCGGGCTCGCGATCGTCTTCTTCGGGTTCCTGCCGCACATCGCGTTCATCCACCGGCTGACCGGGCTCTCCTGGCCGGCCGTCCCCGGGTGGCTCTTCGTGGCCGGCGTCGCGCTCGTCTTCGTCGGCCTCGTCTACGTGTTCTTCGCGCGCCTGACCTCGCCGGTGCAGCGGCTGCTGTCGAACTTCGACGACTGGTTCAGCTGGTTCGTGACGATCCTGCCGATGCTCACCGGCATGGCGGTGATCGCGCTGCCGCTCGCAGCACCCTATCCGCCGGCGCCGCTCGACCCGGTGCCGGTCGCGATCCACCTGCTGTCGCTCGAGCTGCTGCTCGTCTGGCTGCCGTTCGGCAAGCTCGCGCACGCGTTCCTCGTCTTCGTCTCGCGCGGCATGACCGGCGCCGCGTTCGCGCGCAAGGGAGCCGGCCTATGAGCGAAGCGCAGCATCCGCTCGATCTCGAGAGCCCCCGGCTCTCGGTGAAGAAGCCCGAGGTCCGCTTCGACAAGCAGGGCGAGCGTCCCGACGAGGAGCGGCTCGCGGCGGCGATGACGAGCTTCGTGAAGGACTTCGGACGCGCCGCGGCCGCATACATGGAGTCGTGCATCCATTGCGGGAACTGCGCCGAGGCCTGCCACTTCTACCTGCAGACGCGCGATCCCAAGTACACGCCGATCTGGAAGATCGAGCCCTTCAAGCAGGCGTACCAGCGCGAGGCCGGGCCGTTCGCGTGGCTCTACCGCGCCCTCAACCTCAAGTCCGCCGTCACCGTCGCGGAGCTCGAGTCCTGGCAGGAGCTGATCTACGACTCGTGCACGATGTGCGGCCGCTGCACGATGATCTGCCCGATGGGCATCGACATCGCGAGCCTCGTCGGGCTCGCCCGGCACGGCATGTTCCAGGCGGGCCTGGTGCCGCACGAGCTGTGGGCCGTCGCCGAGCGCGCCGAGCGCGAAGGCAGCCCGCTCGGCGCGACGCCCAAGGTGCTGAAGGACCGCCTCGAATGGCTCGCCGACGAGCACGAGGTCGACGATGCGCCTCGACGAGCCGGAGGCCGACGTGCTCGTCACGTTCTCCTCGATCGAGATCATGAAGTATCCGCAGTCGCTCGTCGCGACGGCGCAGGTGCTCGAGCACGCCGGCTACACGTGGACGATCTCGAGCAACGGCTACGAAGCGACGAACTTCGGGATGCTCTCGGGCAACGCCGAGTGGCAGAAGCACATGCAGCATGAAGCTGATCGAGGCCGCGATCGCGTGCAAGGCGAAGGTCATGATCCTGCCGGAATGCGGCCACGCCTACACGGCGCTGCGGTGGCAGGGGGCGAACATGCTCGGCCGGCCGCTGCCGTTCAGGGTGCTGCACATCTCCGAGTTCCTGGCCGAGAACGTCGCGAACGGCCGGATCGCGGTGAAGCGGGTCGGCAAGTCGGTGACCTTCCACGATCCCTGCCAGGTCTCGCGCCGGGGCGGGGCGACCCGCGCGCCGCGGGTGGTGCTCGAGGCGCTCGGCGTCGAGCTCCGCGAGACCGCGGACGCGGGCGACCTCGGCTTCTGCTGCGGCGGGGGCGGCGGCGTGGTCACGATCCATCGCGCCGACGAGCTGCGCTACAAGACGTTCGAGCTCAAGATGCGGCAGATGGACGCCACGGGCGCCGAGCTGCCGGTCACGAGCTGCTCCAACTGCCGGCAGACCTTCGACGACGGCCGCGCCCACTTCAAGTGGGACAAGCAGATGGGCGAGCCTCCTCGAGCTCGTCGCGGACAATCTGGCCGACCGTCCGGCCGCGGCGGCGGTCGGACGGTAGGCTCGCGCCGGCCTGCCCGGGCGCGTGTATATTAGAAGACACTCATATACAATGGCGCGCGACGGGGCATCCCGATCCCGCGCGTGCAACCCCGAAGGAGGTGCGTCATGGACGTTAGACCGGACGACGCGGTACTCGACGAGCTGATCAAGCGCCGCCTCGACGAGATCCTGCCGCAGAAGATCGAGGAAAAGCTCGCCGAGCTGAAGGCGGCGAAGCCGGGGTCGATGACGATCATCGCCACCAAGGGCACGCTCGACTGGGCCTATCCGCCGTTCATCCTGTCGTCGACCGCCGCGGCGCTCGGCTGGGACGTGTCGGTGTTCTTCACCTTCTACGGGCTGCAGCTCCTGCGCAAGGACATCAGCCACCTCAAGGTGAGCCCGCTCGGCAACCCCGGCATGCCGATGAAGATGCCGTTCGGGCCGGAGTGGTTCCGGCACCTCAACTGGAACATCCCGAACGCGGTCCAGGCCGGTCGTGCCGGGATTCGAGTCGATGGCGACCTCGCTCATGAAGCAGACGATCAAGAACAAGGGCGTCGCGGAGATCGGCGAGCTGCGGGGCCTCTGCATCGAGGCGGGCGTGAACCTGATCGGCTGCCAGATGACGGTCGACCTCTTCGGCTTCGACGCACGGCGACTTCATCCCGGAGGTCAAGGAATACGTCGGCGCCGCGACGTTCCTGCCGATGGCGCGCGACGCGGACGTGAGCCTCTTCATCTAGCGGCGCGCATCCGCCGCGATGACCGCCAAGCGGCTTGCCCCGGTGTTCGTGGGGCACGAGATCTACCGGCAGGCCGCGTACGGCAGCAATCACCCGCTCGCGATCCCGCGCGTCGCGCCGGTCATGGACCTCTGCCGCGCGCTCGGCTGGCTCGGGCCGGGCGAGTTCCGCGCGAGCCCGCGCGCGAGCGAGCGACGAGCTCGCCTGGTTCCACACGCCGGACTACATCGGCGCGCTGCGGCGGGCCACCGAGGCGGGCAGGGTGGACATCGGGACGCGGGAGCGGTACGCGCCTCGGCACGATGGAGAACCCGCTCTTCCCCGGCGTGTTCGAGCGCGCCGCCACCAGCGTCGGCGGGTCGATCCGGGCGGCGGAGCTCGCGCTCGAAGGCCGGATCGCCTATCACCCGGCGGGCGGAACGCACCACGGGCGCCCGGACCGCGCTGCCGGCTTCTGCTACTTCAACGACCCGGTGTTCGCGATCCTCGCGCTCCTCAAGGGCGGGCTCGAGCGCGTGCTGTACGTGGACCTCGACGCGCACCACGGCGACGGCGTCCAGGACGCATTCGAGGACGACCCGCGCGTCTGGACGTCTCGATCCACGAGCAGGGACGCTGGCCGAACACCGGGGCGCTCGCCGACGTCGGCGCGGGCCGGGCGTGCAACCTGCCGGTCCCGCGGGGATTCAACGACGCCGAGCTCGCGCTCCTGCTCGACGATCGTCGTGCTGCCGCTCGCGCACGCGCGTCGCGCCCGCAGGCCGTCGTGCTCACGTGCGGCGCCGACGCGCTGGCGGGCGACCCGCTCTCCGCCGATGGCGCTCACGAACGTCGCATTGTGGTCGGCGGCCGAGCGCCTGACGGCGACTCGCGCCGGCGGCGGTGGTGCTCGGCGGCGGCGGCTACAACCCCTGGACGGTCACCCGGTACTGGACCGGCCTCTGGGGACGGTTGTCGGGGCGTAAGATTCCCGCGTCGCTGCCGGACGGCGGCGCGGGCGATCCTCGCGCGGCTGCAGAGCGATCTGATCGACGACGAGGACATCCGCGAGGCGTGGCTGACGACGCTCGCGGACGAGCCGGACGACGCGCCGGCGCGGGACGAGATCCGGCTGCTTGCGCGATCGCGCGCGCTGGCGGCAGGTGCCGCGGACGAGGGGGCGGCACGATGAGCTGGCTCGAGCGGCTCGCGGCGATCGAAGAGCTGGAGGACGCGCCGCTCGACGCCGCGCTCGTCGCGGAGTGCGAGCGCGCGCGCGCTCGCGGCCGGCCGCGAGATCCGCTTCTCGACCCCGACCTTCAAGGCGTACTCGAGCTGCGAGCTCAGCGGCTGCGGCAAGAACAGCTTTCCCGCGTTCTCGGTGACCGCCGGCGGCTGCGCGCTGATGTGCGACCACTGCCAGGCGAAGATCCTCGAGCCGATGATCCCGGCCACGACGCCGGAGATCGCTCGACCGCCAGGTGCGCGAGCTCGTCGCGTCGCAGGACCTGCAGGGGTTCCTGCTCTCGGGCGGCTCGACGCGGCGGAACGAGATCCGCTACGAGCGCTACTACCCGGTGATCGAGCGGCTGAAGCGCGACTTTCCGCAGCTCAAGGTCGCGATCCACTCCGCGCTGCTCGACGAGCCGCGGGCGAAGGCGATGGAGGCGGCCGGCGTCGACACCGCGATGATGGACGTCATCGGCGTCGAACGAGACGATCCGCGACGTCTATCACCTCGACCGCCCGGTCGAGGACTTCGAGGCGACGCTTGCCGCGCTGTGCGCGACGACGATGGAGGTCGTGCCGCACATCGTGATCGGGCTGCACTACGGCCGGATCCTCGGCGAGCCGGCTGCGCTCGACATCGTGAGCCGCCATCCGGTCCATTCGCTGGTGCTCGTCGTCGTGATGCCGTTCTACGCCAGGCCGGGGACGTTCGCGACGCCGGCGACGAGCGACGTCGGCCGCATCTTCCTCGAGGCGCGGCGGCGGATCCCCGACCGGCAGGTGCTGCTCGGCTGCGCGCGGCCGCCCGGGATGCACCGGCGCGTGACCGACGCGTACGCGGTGATCGCGGGTCTCGACGGCATCGCGTTTCCCGCCGACGGCGCGCTCGCGGTGGCGCGAGGCGATCGGCCGGCCGGCGGTGCAGGAGCACGCCTGCTGCTCGATCAAGACCGGGCGCACGATCAAGCTTCACCCGCGCCCGGCCGTGGCGGCGTGATGGCCACCGAGCGCGCCGACGTCCTGGTGCTCGGGCTCGGTCCCGGCGGGCGCGAGCGCGGCCGCGGCGGCGGCGCGGCGGGGCTGCGCGTGATCGCGGTCGACCGCAAGCGCGAGCCCGGCCGGCCGGTGCAGTGCGCGGAGTTCGTGCCGGCGATCGTCGGCATCGACGTCGGCGACCTCGCGGCGTCGACGCGGCAGCGGATCCGCTCGATGCTGACGTTCGTCGAGGGCGACGCGCCGGACGTGAAGGCGAACTTCCCGGGGCACATGCTCGATCGCGCGGCGTTCGACGCCGGGCTGGTCGCCAGGGCGGCGGCGGCCGGCGCCGCGTGCCGGTTCGGCGGCAGGCGTGCGCCGTATACATAGCGACGGGGTCGTCGAGCTCGCCGACGGCGCGGAAGATCGCCGCCGGCGTCATCGTCGGCGCCGACGGCCCGCGCTCGGTCGCCGGCCGCGCGATCGGGCAGGTCAACGCCGAGCTGGTGGAGACGCGCCAGATCACGGTGCCGCTCGCCGCGGCCGCACGAGGCGACCGACATCTATCTCTCCGCCGGACATCCCCGGCGGCTACGGCTGGCTGTTCCCGAAGGGCGACGTCGCCAACCTCGGCGCGGGCGTCGACCCGGCGTACAAGCGCCGGCTGAAGGACATCGTGGCGCGACTTGCACGCGGCTCGCGATCGAGAGCGGGCAGGTGGGATCGCGCATCCTCGGGTTGACGGGCGGCGCTGATCCCGGTCGGCGGCATGCTGAAGCCCTCCGGCATGCTCGGGCATACGTTGGTGCTGCTGGCCGGCGATGCGGCGGGGCTCACGAACCCGGTGACCGGGGCGGGCATCGCGGCCGCGGTGCATTCGGGCCGCCTCGCCGGAGAGGCGGCGGCCGCATGGGCGGCGGGCGACCGCGGCGCGGGCGACGTCTACGAGGAAGAGCTCGACGACGTCTTCAGGGCCGCGCTCGACCGCGCGGTGCGCCGCCGGCGCGAGCTGCTGCGACGGCGCCGGTCGCCGGACAAGGCGGCGCTGCGGCGCGGCTGGATCGCATACCCGGAGTACTGGACCGACATGAGCTGTCATCGACCTGAAGGCGCGTCCCCGGCCGACCACGCAGCCGCGGGCCTGGATCACAACCCCTTCGCGCTGATGCAGCCGCGCGCGCCCGCGGCGACGCCGCAGGCGCTGAAGAACGGCGCGCGGGTGAAAGCGAACAACGTCCCGCCGCAGGGCGTCTACCTGCCCGAACTACAACGTGCTGACGCCGCACATGCGCTCGCCCGAGTACGTGCAGATGTCGACGGCGGCGGCGATCACGCTCGGCATCATGAAGGGCAGGATGTACCGCTGCGAGTGCACGCGCTGCCTCAACCTGCTGCTCACCTATCCCGAAGGCTGCCGCGCGAACTGCGCCTACTGCGGCCTCGCGCGCCACCGCGAGGCCGAGCGCGACTACGCCGACCGCAACTTCATCCGCGTCGACTGGCCGGCGGTGCCGCTCGCGCAGATCGATCGACATCGTGGCGCGCGACGGCGCCGCGAGCCCGTTCCACCGCATGTGCATCTCGATGATCACGCATCCGCGCTCCGACGCGGACACGGTGACGGTGCTGAAGGCCTGGACCGACCGCATCGACCCGGCGACGATCCCGGTCTCGATCCTGTCCAATCCGACGACGATGACGCGCGACGGACGTGAAGCGCCTGCACGAGCTCGGCGCCGACATCTTCACCGTGGCGCTCGACGCGGCGACGCCGGAGATCTTCGACCGCACCCGCGGCAAGGGCGTGCAGTCGCCGCACTCGCTGGGCGAAGTACTGGGAGATCCTGATGGACGCGCGCGACATCTTCGGCCGCGAGAAGTTCGGCGCGCACATCATCGTCGGCATGGGCGAGACCGAGCACGACGTGCTCGCGCTGGTGCAGCGGCTCGTCGACCTCGGCGGGCACAGCCACATGTTCTGCTTCTTCCCCGAGAGGGGCTCGCTGATGGACCACCTGCCGGCGACGCCGCGCGACCAGTGGCGCCGCGTGCAGCTCGCGCGCTACCTGATCGACTACCGCGGCGTCCGGGTCGAGCAGATGTCGTTCGACGAGGCAGGGCGCGTCACCGGCTTCGGCATCCCGCAGGGCGAGCTCGACGGCGTGATCGACGCGGGCATCGCGTTCCGCACCTCGGGCTGCCCGGGCAAGTTCCGCGAGGACGTCTCGGCCTGCGACCGCCCGTACGGCGACTCGCCGCCGAGCAACATCGCGAGCTTCCCGTTCCAGCCGAACCGGCGCGACGTCCGCGAAGATCCGCCGCCAGCTGCGCATCGTCGAGCGCAAGGCACTGAGCTCGCGATGAAGACCGTTCCGCGTGATCGACACCGGCGTCCGCGAAGGCCGGCGGCAGATCGCCTTCGACCAGGCGATGATCGACGCGCACAAGGCGGGCCGGATCCCGGACTCGATCCGCTTCCTGCGCTTCCCGCCGACCGCGCTCGTCGGGCGCCACCAGGCGCTGTCGCGGGAGGTCAAGCTCGACTACTGCCGCAGCCACGGCATCGGCGTCGTGCGCCGGATCACCGGCGGCGGCGCGATCTACTTCGACGAGGGCCAGCTCGGCTGGGAGCTCGTCTTCGACCGCGCGACGCTCGGCATCGCCTCGCTCGGCGACCTCGCGCGCGAGATCTGCGAGGCGGCGGCGGCGGGACTGAGCCGGCTCGGCGTCGAACGCGAAGCTACCGGCCGCGGAACGACATCGAGGTGGACGGCCGCAAGATCAGCGGCACCGGCGGCTTCTTCGACGAGGACACGCTCTTCTACCAGGGGACGGTGCTGGTCGACATGAACCCGGCGGACATGGTCGCGGCGCTCAACGTGCCCGAGGCGAAGCTCGCCAAGCGCGCGCTCGACTCGGCCGCGCAGCGGGTCGTGACCCTGAAGGAGCTGCTGGGGACGCGCGCCCGAGCATCGGACGCGATCAAGAGCGCGCTGCTCGCCGGCTTCGCCGAGCGCCTGGGCATCACGCCGGTGCCGGGCGCGATCACCGTGGAGGAGGAGTCGCTCGCCGCGAAGTACCACGACGAGGAGATCGGCACCGACGCGTTCGTGGCCGAGATCGACGACCCGGGCGCGCGCGAAGGCGTGCGCTCGGCGAGCCACACCGGCGCGGGCGGCACGATCACCGCCTACGTGCGCCTCGAGGGCCCGCGGAACGACCGCCTGCGCGAAGTGCTCGTCACCGGCGACTTCTTCGTCACGCCGCCGCGCACCGTGTTCGACCTGGAGGCGTCGCTGCGGAACGTCCCCGTCGCGCGAGCTGCGGCCGGCGGTGGAGCGCTTCTTCAAGGAGGCGAAGGTGGGCCTCCTCACCGTCTCGCCGGCCGATTTCGCGACCGCGATCGAGGCCGCCGCGGCCGCCGCCGGGTAGATGCGCGGGATGACGCTCGTCCACGTCGTCCAGCACACGTCGGCCGAGTACCTCGGCCTCGTCGAGGATCACCTCGAAGGGCGGGGCATCCGCTTCAAGTACTACCGCCCGTTCACCGGCGCGGCGGCGCTGCCCGACCGCGACGCGGTCCGCGACGGGCTGGTCCTGCTCGGCGGCGGGCCGTGGGGCAGCGCCGGGGCGCGCGATCTGCCGACGCTGAAGGAAGAGGTCCAGCTCGCGCGCGCATGCCTCGATGCGGGAGTGGCCGGTCGTCGGCATCGGGCTCGGCGCGCAGATCCTCGCGCTCGCGGCGGGCGGGCGCTCGGAGCCCGCCGGGCTCGAGTTCGAGGTGTCGACCGCGCGGCGGGTCGGCGCTGCGGCGCTCAACGGCTATCTGCCGGAGGAATATCCGCTCGCCGTCTACATGCGGGACTGGCCGGTGCCGCCGGGCCATGCGCGCGGTCCTGGCCGCGGACGCGAGCGGCCGGCCGGCGCTCTGGCAGGTCGGACGGAACGCGTTCGGCTTCGCCGGCCATCCGGGACTGAAGGTGGCGATGGTCGAGGACCTGATCATGGAGTTCGAGGAGGCGCCGGACGACGTCGGGCCCGGGCTCGAGCGGCTGCGCGCGGCGCAGCGCGCGCTCGAGGACGCGCTGGTGCCGATCATGACCGGCCTCGTGCAGCTCACCGGGTGGACGCACTCGCTCGGCCCGGTCGACCAGACCGCGGCATGAGCCGTTGCTACTTTAGAGATTCCTAATATACTGACGGAGCGATCCCCATGGCCAAGAAGCTCGTCATCGTGATGGCGAACACCGACCCGCGCAACGGCGAGGAGCTCGGCGCGCCGATCTTCCAGGCCTCGGTCGCCGCGGCGATGGAGTACGACGTCGACGTCATCTGCACCGCCACCGCCGGCCGGCTGATGAAGAAGGGCGTCGCCGAGAAGCTCTTCGTCAAGGAAGGCTCGCCGAAGTCGGTCTACGACTTCATCAAGGACGCGCACGAGGCGGGCGTCAAGTTCTACTGCTGCTCGCCGAACCTCGATCTCTTCGACATGAAGGAGGAAGACCTGATTCCGGAGTGCAGCGGCATCATCGGCGGCGCGCACCTGATCGAGGAGATCATGGAAGGCGACTGCAAGGTCCTGACCTACTGACCGCGCGCGTGCGCGATGACGCACGCGACCGCGACGCGGGTCGCAGGCGCACATCGGTGATCCGGTCTCCGAGTCGCCGCCGGTCGCGCGCGCGAAGCTCGAGGAGATCTTCAAGGACATCCAGTCGGACCTGCGCTACGACCACGAGCTGAACGGCTGCCTCAACTGCGGCATCTGCACCGCGACCTGCCCGGCCGCGCACTACTACGACTTCAGCCCGCGCGAGATCGTCCAGCTGCTGTGGACCGAGAACCTCGAGGGCATCTACGACGCGATGCAGGAGAAGATCTGGGCCTGCGCCCAGTGCTACACCTGCGCCGCGCGCTGCCCGTTCGGCAATTCGCCCGGCGGCCTGGTCATGCTGATGCGCGAGACCGCGATCAAGCACCAGATGGAGTCGGCGAAGAACGTGCTGCGGCCGTTCAGCCGCGTCATGCTGAAGCTGATCTCGACCGGCAACCAGCTCGCCGCCCGACATGATCAACACGGACCATTTCGCCGACTGGGGGCCCGAACATCTCCAAGGTCGACGCGCCGCTCAAGATCCTGCGCAAGGCGATCCCGATGCCGACGCTCAACACCACGGCGACGGCCTGGGAAGTGAACCTGAAGACCTCGATCGAGCTCTACACGATCTGGGAAGAGACCGGCGTGCTGAAGCAGCTCGAGGGGATCGACGAGAACCTGTTCGACGTGATCACCGACATCATGGACGAGAAGCGCGAGGACTGGAAGGACTTCCTCGCGGACCAGGAAGACGAAGCGGATGACGACTGAAGGAGGCGCTCACGTGGCTGACGAGCTCTGATCAACCCGGCGGCGAACACTTCACCGGCCACGGCGCCGAGTGGCGGGATGCGAACCTCACGCGCCGACGAGGCGCAGCTCGCGACCTCGTGGGTCGAGCTGAAGATCGACAAGCGCTCGATGCTGACCAACAAGGACCGCGTCGAGGACGTGCGCGACGTCATGTGGCAGCTCGAGAAGGACGGCGAGATCGTCGTCCACCGCGTCGCCGACGAGCACGAGCCGGTCGATGGTCAAGACGCTCTACGGCTGGGACAAGAAGATCCCGACGCACGCGGCTCTGGCACCACAAGTCGTGCGGCCAGTGCGGCAACATCCCCGGCTATCCGGCCTCGCTCCTGTGGCTGATGAACCGGCTCGGACGTCGAGTACCTGGACGAGACCGACCAGACCTCGTGCACGGCGTGGAACTACCACGGCTCGGGGATCGGCAACCTCGAGAGCCTCGCCGCGGTGTTCCTGCGCAACTTCCACCAGGCCTACGTCGCGGCGAAGGCGCAGGGGCTGCCGGACGGCTACTACTACCCGCTCGTGCATTGCGGCACCTCGTTCGGCAACTACAAGGAAGTGCGCGGCTATCTCCTGCACTCGGCCAAGCTGCGCGAGCGCGTGCGAGCAGATCCTCGGCAAGCTCGGCCGCCTGGTCGACGGCAAGCTGCTGATCCCGGAGGAGGTCGTCCACTACTCCGAGTGGCTGCACGTGATGCGCGACCGCATCGCGACGCTCCGCGAGATCGACTGCAGCGGCGATCCGCGCGACCATCCACCCGGCCTGCCACGTCTACAAGATGGTGCCGGAGGACGCGATCTACGACGACGACGATCCTCGGCGGCAACCGCGTCGCCGTCTCGACCGGCCTCATGCAGGCGCTCGGCGCGCAGGTGATCGACTACTCGACCTGGTACGACTGCTGCGGCTTCGGCTTCCGCCACATCATCTCCGAGCGCGAGTTCACGCGCTCGTTCGCCATCGACCGCAAGATCCGCGTCGCGGTCGAGGAGGCCCATGCCGACGTGATGATCGGCCACGACACCGGCTGCATCACCACGCTCGACAAGAACCAGTGGATCAGCAAGGCGGCGCGGCAAGGCCGTGGAGCTGCCGGTGCTCGCCGACTGCCAGTTCGCCGCCCTGGTGTGCGGCGCGCATCCGTACAAGATCGTGCAGTCGCACTGGCATGCGTCGTCCACCGAGACGCTGATGGAGAAGCTCGGCATCGACTGGCAGGCGAAGAAGGCCGAGTTCGTGGCCTACCTCGACGCAGGTCAAGGCCGGCAAGCAGGAGAACCTGTACGACCCGCGCCGCATGATCACCTCCGGTCCCGGCTACATCCCGATCGAGAAGCGCCAATGACGCAAGCCGATCCTCATCGTCGGCGGCGGGCCCGCGGGGCTCGCGGCGGCGCACGCGCTCGCGAGCGTCGGGCAGCGCGTCGATCCTGGTCGAGAAGGAGCAGCGGCTCGGCGGCGCGCCGATCCTCTCCGGGTACGCGAAGCTCGTGCCGTCCGGCGAGTGGGCGAAGGACGCCATCGGCGGCATGGTGAGCCGCGTCGAAGGCGAGCCGGCTCGTCACGGTTCACAAGGGCGTCACGGTGAAGGCGTTCGGCGGCGCGCCCGGCGAGTTCCGGGCGAAGCTCTCGAACGGCGAGACGATCGACGTCGGCGCCGCCATCCTCTGCACCGGCTTCACGCACTTCGACTCGGTGAACAAGCCGGAGTGGGGCTTCGGCACCTTTCCCGACGTCGTCACCACCGCGCAGGTCGAGCAGATGATCTCCTCCGGCAAGGGCGTGCGCTGCCCGTCGGACGGGCGCAAGCCGCAGCGCGTCGCGATCCTGCTCTGCGTCGGCTCGCGCGACCGGCAGATCGGGCGCGAGTGGTGCTCGAAGATCTGCTGCACGGTGTCGTGCAACATCGCGATGGAGATCCGCGAGGAGCTGCCCGACTGCCACGTCTACATCTACTACATGGACATCCGGACCTACGGCCTGAACGAGACGCTACTACTGGCGCAGCCAGGAGGAGTTCAAGGTCAAGTACATCAAGGCGCGCATCGCCGAGGTGACCTCCGACGGCCAGAAGCTGATCGTCAAGGGCGAGGACACGCTGGTGAAGCGCCCGATCACGATTCCGTTCGACATGGTGGTGCACGCCATCGGCATGGATCCGAACGTCGACAACAAGTCGCTCGCGCGGTGTTCGGCGTCGACGCTGCGAGCAGCACGGCCACATCGCGCAAGGGCAACGCCTACGGCGCGCTCGGCGAGACCTCGCGCCCCGGCGTGTTCGTCGCGGGCGCGGCGACCGGGCCGGAGACGATCGACGACTCGATCGCGCAGGCGAAGGCGGCGGCGATCGCCGCGTTCGCGCTGCGTCGCAGCCAGGCGCCGGCCGGCGGCGACAGTCGCCTGACGTGGCAGCGGTGGCGCACGACTGACTCGCGCGCGCGGCGTGCCGTCGAGCTGGCGCGGCCGCGGCTCGAGCTGAGCGGCCCGAAGCTCGCGCGCGCGCTCGAGCGGCTCGTCGACCGGCGCCGAGGAGCACGGCGGCGTCGAGCGCTACGTCGAGGCGCTGCAGCTGAAGTCGGCCGTCTTCCGCGCAGGCGCTCGAGCGGCGCCGAGGCGCTCGAGCTCGCCGACGTTCAAGACGCTGTGCGCGCTGATCGCCACCGTGCGCCGCCGCGTCGGGCCCGTATCTCGACGCCCGACCGGTTCGCGGCGCTGCGGGCGAACGTCGCCCGTCTCCTCGAAGGCCGCGAGGACACCGCGACGACGGACGAGCGCGTGGCGGCGTTCTGCGGCGCCTTCCCGGAGGACCGGCGAGCACCGCTGGGTGCACGACCTCGCCGCCGAGATCCTGCACAACGTCGATCCGGAGCGCTATCCCGCTGATGTGCCGCTGGGTGTGGGACGCGCAGACCAACACCGGCGTGATCCGCGAGATCTGGCACGCGGAGAACGTGGACCACGTGACGATCGAGGTCCCCGACGGCTACGGCACCTATCTCATGCTGCGCGAGGAGCTCTCCCAGTACCTGACCGCGAACGGCGTGTTCCGCGACGTGCTGCACTACGTCGATCTGCTGACCGCGCAGGTCTACGCCGACTACATCGGCGAGCAGGGCGGCACCTATCTGCGCACCGACTTCTCGTCCGCCCGAGGATCCGGTGCGGCACACGCAGCGGCTGCTCGGGCTCGACGGCGTCAAGGCGCGGGGCCGCACCCGGCTGAAGGCGCTCGACGGCGAGGCGTTCGTCGTCGAGAACGTGAAGCTGCTCGACTGAGCGGGGCGCACCGATGCCGATCCACGAAAAATCGCTGATCCGCCCCGAGAACCTCAAGACGCACGAGAACCTCGTGATCGACGGCGTCGACGTCTCCGGCCACTGGAGCACGTTCATCGAGTCGCGCGTCGTCACCGACTACAACGAGGCGCTCGAGGAGGAGATCGCGGCGCTGCCGGGCGGCGAGCACATCCACCGCTGCTGGCAGTGCGGCTCGTGCACCAACTCCTGCACGGTCAACGCGGTCAACCCCGACTTCAACCCGCGCTACTGGATCTACCTGATCCGCATGGGGATGGAAGTCGGAGCTGCTGCGCGACAAGGACATCATCTGGCAGTGCGTCTCGTGCAACAAGTGCACCTACGCCTGCCCGCGCGACGTCGTTCCCGAAGGCGTCATGAAGGCCACCGCGCACTGGCTCGAGCTCAAGGGCCACACGCCGAAGTCGAAGTCGACGCTCTTCGACGACGAGTTCACCGACGCAGGTCGTCCAGACCGGCAAGATCGAGGAGGGCCGCATCATCCGCGAACTTCTTCGCGCAGGACCGGGCAGCCGCTGCATGCAGGACTGGCTGGTCGAGATGGCGAAGCGGGTGGCGCGACGGCTGCCGGTCAAGCTCGGGATCATGATGGGGCTCGCCGCGCTCGTTCCAGCCGAAGACGCGCGGCTGGGGCAAGGCGCGCGCGGCGATCGCCGAGTACGTCGACGAGCAGGAGGCGAAGCACCGCAAGGCGCTCGGGCTCGCCGAGCTCGTCGAGGCGGCGCGGGCCGACGCCGGCGCCAAGCCGAACTGAAGGACACCGATGGCGGACACTCCAAGCCAGGACAAGCGAGCCCAGTACAAGCGCGTCGCCTACTACCCGGGCTGCGCGCTCGAGGGCACCGGCCACGCCTACAACCGCTCGACCAAGGCGGTCGGCAAGGCGCTCGGCCTCGAGCTCGACGAGGTGAAGAACTGGAACTGCTGCGGGGCGATGGAAGTGAAGAACGTCGACCCGAAGATCCAGACCTACCTCTCCTCGCGCGTGATGTCGATCGCCGCGAACGAGATGCGCGCGGAGGTCGTGATGGCGCCGTGCAACGGCTGCTACCACAACCTGAAGAAGGCCGAGCACGATCTCGCGCACGACGAGGCGTCGCGCGACGTCGTCGATCGCCTCTCGCAGAAGGCCGGGCACGCGACCTACCAGGCCGGACAGGTCGAGACGATCCACGCGCTCGACTGGATCAAGCACGGCATCGGCGAGGACGAGCTCAAGCGGCGCGTGAAGAATTCGCTCAAGGGCCTCAAGGTCGCCAACTACTACGGCTGCATGTACACCCGGCCGCGCCACATCTTCCCGGAGAAGGACCAGGGGCCGGGCACCGAATCGACCTCGAAGCCGCACTTCATGGACGATCTGCTCGCGGCGGCCGGCGCGGAGAACGTCGACTTCCCGCTGAAGACCGCCTGCTGCGGCGGCGCGCACACGCTCTCGGACAGCGACACCTCGACCAAGCTCGTGCTGAACATCCTGCGCGCGGCCGAAGCGGCCGGGCGCGGACGTGATCGCCACCGAGTGCCCGACCTGCCACTCGGGGCTCGAGATGCACCAGGTGCGCGCGGAGAAGGTGCTCGGCCAGAAGACCACGGTGAAGATGCTGTACTTCACGCAGCTCCTCGGCCTCGCGCTCGGCCTCTCGCCGCGCAAGGTCGGCGTGCACGAGAACGTCTCGGACTCGCGCGGGCTCCTCGAAGCGAAGGGGATCGTGTGAGATCCGCTCGCGGCGATCGAGTCCGCGCTGGACGCCTTCACGGCGGTGCCCGAGGCGCCGGCCGCGGCGCAGCGCCTGCTCGGCCTCGCGGAGGAGGTCCTGGAGCACTGGATCGCGGCCCGCGGCGAGACGCCGACCGCCGGGACGAGCGAGGGCTTTCGCCTGCTCGCGCTGCACCGGCAGGGCGCGCGCGGGCGTTCCGAGCTTCAACGCCTGCCGCGAGACCTGCCGCGAGATCGCGTACCACTACAACCTGCTCTGCGCGGAGCCCGAGCACGAGCTGAGCGCGCGGCGCCAGCTGCATGATGGCCATGCTGGCGAAGCATCTCGCGCTCTTCGTGAGCGGCAAGATGCAGGTCGAGGGACTGGGCGAGTTCTGCTGCGCCTCCCGCCCGCTGCGCCAGGAATCGACTCAATGAACGAAGAGGATTGACGCCATGCCCGATGTACGGGGATGCCAGATGCCCGACGATCTGCTCTACGACGTCGACAACCACATCTGGTTCAAGGAGCTGGACGACGGCAACGTCAAGATCGGCATGACGACCGTCGCGACCGCGATGGCCGGGCAGCTCGTCGCGTTCACGCCGAAGAAGGTCGGACGCGCCGTCCAGGCCGGCAAGTCGTGCGCGACGGTCGAGTCCGGCAAGTGGGTCGGGCCGGCCAAGTCGGCCGCCGGCGGCGAGGTCGTCGCGGTGAACGACGAGCTGGTGGACAAGCCGACGCTCGCCAACGACGACCCCTACGGGGCCGGCTGGATGGTCGATCATCAAGCCGGAGGACTGGGCGAGCGTCAAGGCGACGCTCACTCCGGGCGCGCAGGTCGGCCCGAAGTACGAGGCGAAGATGGATGCCGACGGTTTCGCCGGCTGCGCGTGCGCGCCGGACGCGAAGACGTGAGGCGAGGAGCGGATGGAGATCGCGTTGGAGACCTCTCGTGGGTAGCGTGTCGAGCATCGCGCAAGCCGCGCAGGTGGCGGCGCTGAAGGCGCACGCGGTCCGGGCGACCGCGCTCCTGAAGGCCATGTCGAACCCGGCGCGGCTGATGGTCCTCTGCCAGCTCGCGGAGGGCGAGAAATCGGTCGGCGAGCTGGAAGGGGCGGTCGAGCTTGAGCCAGTCCGGACTGTCGCAGCACCTCGCGCTGCTCCGCCGGGAGAACATCGTCGTGACCCGTCGCGCGGGTCAGACGATCTTCTACTCGCTGGCGAGCGAGGAAGCGGCGGCGGTGATGCGGACGCTCTACGCGATCTTCTGCGGCCAGGTGGCCGGGAAGCGGGCGACGAGATCCGCGCCGCAGATGAACGGCGCGAGGAAACGCCGCGCCTAGTCGCCCGGCTTCGGCACCGGCGTGCTCAGGCAGCCGACCAGCCGTTCCATCCGCGTGCGGTGCAGATCGCGCCACGCAGCGTCGACGCGGGCTTCCCGATCGGCGTCACTCGCTCCCGTCTCGCAGGCATAGACGGCCTCCAGCAGGGATTCGAGCGGCGCGCGGAGCTCGTGCGTGCGCAGGTCACCCTGCGTCCAGCCGATGCGCATCCCGCGCTGCTTGAAGGACGCGAGATCCGGCGCGGATCGAGCGAGCTCCTGCAGCTGACCGAGCCGGGCGACGTCCTCGCGCGCGAGCTGCGCCCGGAACGGGCTCTCCTCCTCGGCGACGAGACGCTGCAGGGTGTCGAGCAGTCGCATGCGGCGATTCTAGTCCGCGCCGTCGACTACTTCTCCAGCACGTACGTTCCGGGCGCGTCGGCGAGCGGCGCGTGGCCGCTCTCCGGTGCGCCGCACCCGGGCGGCGGCACCGGCTCGCCTGACCGGCGCTTCAGCCACCCATGCCATTCCGGCCACCACGAGCCGTCCTTCTGCGCGGCCTGGGCGAGGTAGGCGTCGGGATCGACGTACTTGCCGTCGTAGCGCCGCGTCATGATCCGGTAGCCGCGGTTACGTCCGCCGGGCTCGCTCACGATGCCGGTGTTGTGGCCGCCGCCGGCGAGCACGAAGGTGATCTCGGCGTCGGTGAGGAGATGCAGCTTGTGGACCGACCGCCACGGCGCGACGTGGTCGCTCGACGTGCCGACGCAGAACACCGGCACACGCAGGTCGCCGAGCGCGACCGGCTTGCCGCCGACGCGGTAGCGGCCCTCGGCGAGGTCGTTCTGCAGGTAGAGCCGTCGCAGGTACTCCGAGTGCATGCGGTAGGGCATCCGCGTCGCGTCGGCGTTCCACGCCATCAGGTCCGACATCGGCCGGCGCTCGCCCATCAGGTACTCGCGCACCAGGCGCGACCAGAAGAGGTCGTTCGAGCGCAGCAGCTCGAACGCGCCGGCCATCTGGCCGGCGCTGAGGTAGCCGCGGTCGAACATGATCTCCTCGAGGAAGGTGAGCTCCGACTCGTCGATGAAGAGCCCGAGCTCGCCCGGCTCGGTGAAGTCGGTCTGCGAGGCGAGGAGCGAGAGCGAGGCGAGCCGGTCGTCGTCGTCGCGCGCCATCGCCGCCGCACCGATGCACGCGAGCGTCCCGCCGAGGCAATAGCCCACGGCGTGGATCTTCCGGCCGGGCACGATTCCCGACACGGCGTCGAGCGCGTCCATCATCCCCATCCGCAGGTAGTCCTCCATGCCGCGGTCGCGCTCGGCCGCCCCGGGGTTCTTCCAAGAGATGCAGAACACGGTGTGCCCGGCGTCCACCAGGTGCCGGATGACCGAGTTCTGCGGGCTGAGGTCGAGGATGTAGTACTTCATGATCCACGCCGGCACGACGAGGACCGGCTCCGGGTGCACCTCCGCGGTCGACGGCGCGTACTGGATGAGCTCGATCAGGCGGTTGCGGAACACCACCTTGCCCGGCGTGACCGCGACGGTCTTCCCCGGGCTGGAACGCTTCCGCGCCGGCCGGCCGCCGGCCGGCCTGCATCCGCTCCCAGTCCGCGATCCAGTTCGCCCAGCCCTGGTAGAGGTTGAGCCCGCCCGTCTCGAACGTCCGCCGCAGCACCTCGGGGTTGGTGAACGGGAAGTTGCTCGGCGAGACGATGTCGAGGAGCTGCCGCGCGGCGAAGGTGACGATGTCCTCGTTGTGGCGGGAAACGCCGCGCACCTCGGTCGTGGCGTTCCACCACCACTGCTGCGCGAGCAGGAACGACTGGTAGATCGCGTTGAACGGCCAGCGTTGCCAGTCCGGGTGGTCGAAGCGCCGGTCCTGCTCGAGCGGCTCGATGCACGGCTCGGCGCGTCCGGACGTGGCGGCGGGGAGATACGAGCCGAGACGGTGCGCCTTGCGCAGCGCCTTCTGCACGAGGTGCGCCTGCTTGGCGGGCGACAGGAGGAGGTGCGACATCCAGTCGGTGTACGCGAGCAGGAGCGACGTCGGCGACACCGCCCGCGTCGCGCGCCCGAGGATGGCGTGCAGCGCGCGGTCGAAGCCCTCGAACGGGACCGTACCGGTGTCGGGGTCGGCGATCGGCGGCAGGTCAGGCGCCACGGCGTTCGACTCCGCGGAGCTCGCGCCGGACCCGCTCGTCGCAGCGGGGGTGCTCGAGGACGAAGTTGCGCAGCACGAGCTTGAGCGCGAGCGCGTGCGTCCGGTCGCCGCGCGCGTCGGCGGCGGCGATGTCGTCCCGGATCATCGCCTTGATGCAGCGCTCGCCGTCGGACGAATGCACGAGGTAGTTGCCGAGCTCGACTGCCGCGATCTCCGGTATGTGCTCGTGCTCGGCGATGGCGAGCACCTCGTCCTCGCTCAGGTCGCACAGGGCAAGACAGTCCTCCAGCCGCAGCATGGCGCTCCTCGGGGGTCGGTTCCGGTCCGCCGGTATTCAACCGCGGACGGGGGCGGGTCCGTCTGATCCAGCGCAAGTGCCGGCGATTCTCCCGGCCCCGGGCGGATCGGGCCTCACCCGGCGAGACGGGCGGCCTCTTCCTTGAGCTGCCGGCGCAGCACCTTGCCGATCGGGGTCTTGGGCAGGTCGTCGCGGAACTCGATCCGCTTCGGCCGCTTGTAGCCGGTGAGATGCTGGGCGCAGTGCTCCCGCAGCGCCTCGGCGGTGAGCGCCGGGTCGCGCTTCACGACGAAGAGCGCGATGGCCTCGCCGGTGTGCGCGTCGGGCATGCCCACCGCGCCGACGTCCTTCACGCCCGGGTGGCGCATCACGACGTCCTCGATCTCGGTCGGCCAGGCCTTCATGCCGGAGACCACGATGACGTCCTTGCTCCGGTCGGTGAACTCGACGTAACCGCGCGTGTCCATGCGCCCCATGTCGCCGGTGCGCAGCCAGCCGTCGGCGGTGAACGCCTTCGCGGTCTCCTGCGGGGCGTTCCAGTAGCCGCGCATCACCTGCGGCCCGCGCACGCAGATCTCGCCGATCTGGCCGAGCGGCACCTCCTGCCCCGCCTCATCGAGGATCGCCACCTCGGTCGAGGGGACGGGCAAACCGAGCTTGCCGGTGTACTCCTGGACGTCCACCCGGTTTCCGCAGACGAGCGGGGAGGTCTCGGTGAGACCATAGCCTTCGACGAGCGGCACCGCCATCACGCGCTGCCAGCGTTCGGCCACGGCGCGTTGCACCGCCATGCCGCCCGCGACGGCCAGCTTGAGCGCGCCCTGATTCGCCGTGCGCACCGCGTCGAAGCCCGGCGCGTCGAGCAGCGCCCTGTACAGCGTGTTTACGCCGGTGATGACGGTGAAGCGGGTGCGCTTGAGCTCCGCGACGAACCGCGATATCTCGCGCGGATTCGTGATCAGCACGTTCCTCCCGCCCAGCTTGACGAAGACGAACAGGTTCGCAGTGAGGGCGAACACGTGGTAGAGGGGCAGGGCGGTGATCACCGTTTCTTCGCCCTCGATCACGGTGCCCCTGATCCACGCCGCGATTTGCTCGACGTTCGCGACCAGGTTGCCGTGGGTGAGAATCGCCCCCTTCGCGCGTCCCGTTGTACCGCCGGTGTACTGCAGGAAGGCGATGTCGTCGGGACCGAGCTCGACGTCGTCGAGCGTCTTCCCTGCGCCGGCGGCAAGGACGTCCGGCAGGGAAACGGCGCCGGGAATGCGCCACTCCGGGACCATTCGCCGCACGTGCTTCACGACGAAGTTCACGAGCAATCGCTTGACCGGCGGGAACAGATCCCCGACCTGGGTCGTCACGACGTGACGGACCTGGGTCTTGCGCAGCGCCTGCTCGACCGTGCGCGCGAAGTTCTCGAGCACGACGACCGCGGTCGCGCCGGAATCCGCCAGCTGATGCGCCAGCTCGCTCGCCGTGTAGAGCGGGTTGACGTTGACTACGGTCATGCCGGCGCGGAGCGCCCCGAACAGGACGACCGGGCTCTGCAACAGGTTCGGCAGCATGATCGCGACGCGCTGCCCCTTGGCCAGTCCGATCACCTTCTGCAGGTAGGCGCCGAAATCGCGGGAGAGCCGGTCGACCTCGTTGAAGGTCATGCCCACGCCCATGTTCGCGAACGCCGGCTTGTCGCGGAATTGCGCGCAGCTCCGCTCGAACATGTCCTTGAGCGACGCGAACGCGCGCACGTCGACCTCGGCTGGAACGCCCTTGGGGTACGAATCGAGCCAGGGCTTCTTCGCGGTGCCCCGTATCTGGACGGTATTGAGCATAAGGATCCACATCTTCTTACCCCGGCGGGGTGGGGCGGCCTTTGCGCTCGATCAAAGGGGGATCGCGGGGCGCCCGTACCATTGCCGTTCCATGCCGGTGTACAACGCCGATATCGGGCGGGTGTTCGACGAGATCACCGATCTCCTCGAGATCCAGGAGGCGAACCCGTTCCGGGTGCGCGCCTATCGCACGCCGCAGGAGATGTCGAAGCCGACGCCGCCGGCCGACACGACGCCGCCCGCGTCGGGGTCGAACGCCGCGACGCGGCGCGCCGCCCATTCCTTCGCCTTCGCGATCGCGATGCGGATCGCCTTGCCCTCGTCGTAGCCTTCCGCGAGGAGCGCGTTCGCGATCTCGATCGCCTTGCGGCGCACCCGCACCGGGAGGTGGCTCATCGAGGCGGGGTAGCGGTCTTCGTCCCAGGGCATGACTCGCGCTATTTCGCGCCCGTAGCGATCGGCCCGGGTTGATCCTGGTCAACCGGCACGCGACCGCGCTTGATGTTCATCAACACCTTCCGCGACGGCAGGCATAGATTGATGGGTGCGATTCATCCGCAACAGGAGACCAATCATGGCCAATATCACCCGTTTCGATCCGTTCAGCGAGCCGTTCGAGGACATCTTCCGCCGCATGCTCCGGCCGATGCGCTGGGAAGGCGAGGCCACGGCGCCGGAGATCAAAGTGGACGTCGAGGAGAGCGACAAGGCCTACGTCGTGAAGGCCGAGATCCCGGGCGTGAAGAAGGAAGACATCGACGTCCAGATCGACGGCAACGTCGTTTCGATCAGCGCCGAGTCGAAGCGCGAGAAGAAGGTCGAGGAGAAGGGCAAGGTCATCCGCAGCGAGCGCTACTACGGCTCGATGCTCCGCAGCTTCTCGCTCGCGCACGACGTCGACCAGGCGGAGGCGAACGCGAAGTACACCGACGGCGTCCTGGAGCTCACGCTGCCGAAGAAGGCGACGGCGTCGGCGAAGAAGCTCGCGGTCAAGTGACGGTCCGTTCCCTGCGCCGGCATCCGCCGGCGCGGCGGATCTAGCGCGGCGCGCCGACGGGCGGCAGCTGGGTCCGGGTCTCGCGCGCGGCGATCGCCGCCCCGAGGTAGTCGAGGCAGTCGTCGAGCGTATCGATCTTCGGGTAGTCCGCTTCGGGAATGTCGATGCCGAGCTCGTCGTGGATGGCCACGACGAAGTTGAGCACGTCCATCGAGTCCGCCGCGAGCGCCTTCCTCAGGCTGGCGTCGGGCTCGAGCGCCTTGGGATCGAAATCGGGGAGGAAGCGGCGCAGGATTGCGGTCAGCTTCGCCCGAAGCTGCGTCCGGGTCATGCGTCCGGGACCGGGCGACAAGGTGGGACCACGGGTGTCCGGCCCGGTGCGCTCCCGGGTGCCGCGATCGCGTGTCCTCTCGGGTTTGCGATTGCTCATGCCCCGCAATGCTAACCGCATTGGCCTACGCGGGCGGGCGATCAGCCCGCCGGCCGGGGCGGCAGCAGCCAGAGGAGGAGCAGGGCCGCGACGAGACAGGCCGCGCCGGCGACGACCAGACGGTGTCCGGGCCGCTTCCGCAGCATCAGCCGGAGCACGAGCAGGTCGAAGGCGAGGACCATGACGCCGAGCCCGAGCAGCACATTCGCGAGTCCGTTCACCGGGAGTCTCCTGGGCGGGCGCGTCGAGATCGAGGGGCGGTCAGCGGCGCCGGTGTGCCGTACGCGGCCGGCCGC
This sequence comes from uncultured beta proteobacterium, assembly GCA_963762785.1. Taxonomy (GTDB): domain Bacteria; phylum Pseudomonadota; class Gammaproteobacteria; order Burkholderiales; family SG8-39; genus DATEDA01. Next base: position 166,844 of record CAVXND010000090.1, on the reverse strand, counting down.
GCCTGCCCGCCGGCGCCCGCCGCGCGGGCGACTTCCCGATCGCCGCCATCAGTTCCTCGTCGTCCTCGAGCGGGGTGCCGGTCGCCTCGCGGCCCCACATGTGCAGCTCGAAGAACTGGAGAACGGGGCTGCGCGCGGCGCGCAGCTTCGCCGCGAGGTCGGCCGAGACGAGCCACCATTCGTGCACTTCGCTCTCGCTCGTCGGCATCTCGGGCCGCGGGATGAGCTCGCTCGCCGCCAGGCGGCTCACCGCCTGGCCGCAGCGGCCGAACACGTTCTCCTTGATGTACTTCTTGATGGTGCTCATCTGTTCCGGGCTCCCGATCCGGTCGATATCCAGTGGCGCCCGCCCGCGTCAATCGGGAGAGTAGTCGAGCGGCCAGCGCTTCGAGAGAAACACCACGGGGTGCAGATCCGCCCCGGGCGAGGTAAAGGTCCAGACCGGCGCGCCGGTTTCGAGCTTGCCGAGCTTCCGGGGCCGGAGGTTGACCGCAAGGACCGGGACCTCCCGCGCGCGCAGCGCCGCCGCCTCCGACTCGTGCTCGCGGTCGTCCTCGAAGAACAGCCACTCGCGGACGAACGCATCCTGCAGCCGCTCGAGCTCGTGACAGAGCGCCTCCGGGACGGGAACCGGGCGATCGATCTTCGCCTCGCCCGCAGTCGCTAGTCGGGGGGCGTCTCGGGGATCGGTTGGGTCATGATCGACTTGCCTCGCGAGCGAGCGTGAGCGCCTGTCGCTCACGATAGGCCAGACCGGCACTCCGCCACTTGATTGAGGTCAAAGGATGGAACCCTCCGCGACCCCGGAACCGGCGACCGTGACGCTCTTCCTCTGCGGCGACGTCATGACCGGCCGCGGCATCGACCAGATCCTCCCGCACCCGGCCGAGCCGCACCTGTACGAGCCCTACATGCGGTCCGCGCTCGGCTACGTGGAGATCGCCGAGCAGGCGACCGGCCGGATCGAGCGGCCGGTCGACTTCGCGTACATCTGGGGCGACGCGCTCGCCGAGCTCGAGCGCATGCGACCCGACGCGCGGATCGTCAACCTCGAGACCGCCGTCACCGTCGCGGAGGACGCGTGGCCGGACAAGGGCATCAACTACCGGATGAATCCGGCGAACGTCCGCTGCCTCCTCGCGGCGAAGATCGATTGCTGCGTGCTCGCCAACAACCACGTCCTCGACTGGGGCCACCGCGGGCTGGCGGAAACGCTCGACACGCTGCGCGGCGCCGGGCTCCGCACCGCCGGCGCAGGCCGCGATGGCGCCGAAGCCGCGGCCCCGGCGGCGATCGAGCTGCCCGGAAAGGGCCGGGTGCTCGTCTTCGGGTTCGCGATGGAAAGCGCCGGCGTTCCGCCGGAATGGGCCGCAGGCGAGCACCGCGCGGGCGTGAACTCTCCTGCGCGATCTCTCCGGACGGACGGCAGAGCGGATCGCCGCCGAGGTCGGTGCGGCGAAGCGCGCCGGCGACATCGTCGTGCTGTCGATCCACTGGGGAGGAAACTGGGGGTACGCGGTGCCGCCCGCCCAGCGCAGCTTCGCGCACGCCCTCATCGACGCCGGCGTGGATGTGGTGCACGGCCACTCGTCGCACCATCCGAAGGGGGATCGAGGTCTACCGCGACCGGCTCATCCTCTACGGCTGCGGCGATTTCCTGAACGACTACGAGGGCATCCGCGGGAACGAGTCGTTCCGCCCCGACCTCGCGCTCATGTACTTCCCGACGCTCGATGCCGCCACCGGACGGCTCGTGGACGTGGGGCTCGATCACGTCAGCGCGGGCGGCGCATCCGGGAGGTCAATGCTCCTCGGCCCGCGTCCCGTCTTCCTCCGCGGGAAGACCGGTATCGGGATCGGTCCAGTCGGAGATCCCGATCTCGGCTTCGGCCTCCGCGAGCGTCTCGCCGGGCTCGTAGGAGGACGGCTCGTCGCGGTACTGCATGTCCTGCACCGCCTCGAGCAGCGTCGCGAACGGCCCATAATCCTTGGCTCCGTCCTTCGGCTGCCAGTAGAAGCCGTCTGGGCGCTCGATGATGCGCGTCCGGTCGTAGTCGGGGGGCGTCTCGGGGATCGGTTGGGTCATGATCGGCTTGCCTCGCGTGCGAGCATGAGCGCCTGTCGCTCACGATAGGCCAGACCGGCACTCGCCACTTGATTGAAGTCAAAGGATGGAACCCCCCGCGCCCCCGGAACCGGCGACCCTGATGCTCTTCCTCTGCGGCGACGTCATGACCGGCCGCGGCGCGGCTCACGCTCGCGGCGACGCAGATCCGGCATTTCCGCGCCAACCGTGCGCGCGGCGAGGACGCGCGCTGGCTCGCGGAGCTGCTCAGCCGCGAAGGCCGCACATTCGGAACCCGGGTAGAGTTGCAGCCTGACGGGACGCTCGCGTTGCGGTGGGGCGGGAACCGGAGGACGCCGGCTTGATCTTCCGCAATGACAGCCGGGTGAGCGCCGCTATCGTCAAGCGGTCCGATACTTCTGGGGGGCGGGGATGCCGAAGATCCTGCTGGCCGTTGACGGCTCCGAGAGCGCGGTTCGCGCCGCGCGCAAACTGATCGAGACCGCGGGCTGGTACAAGGAGCCGCCCACGGTCGAACTGGTCGCCGTGCACCTGCCGGTGCCGCTGGTCGGATTCGCGGACGTGGTCGTCAGCCGGGAGATGACCGAGCGGTACTACCGGGAGGAGGGCGAGAAGATGCTCGCCGCCGCCGGGCAGCTGCTCGACGCGGCCGGGATCAAGTACGTGGCGCACATCCTGGTCGGGCAGATCGCGCAGACGATCGTAGAGCACGCGCATGGCTCCGGCTGCCATATGATCTATATGGGAACGCGCGGGATGACCGCGCTCTCGAACGTCGTCATGGGTTCGACCGCGACCAAGGTGCTGCACCTCGCGGACGTCCCGGTCGTGCTGGTCCACTGACAACGGCTTACCGGCGGCAGGCGCCGGTCTTTTCGGAGAGGAGGCGCGAAGTGTTCAAGCATGTGCTGCTGCCGACGGACGGATCCAAGACCGCGCGCAAGGGCATCAGGGCCGGCATCCGGCTCGCGAAGGAGCTCGGCGCGAGGGTCACGGCGTACTACGCCGTCGACGCCATGCCGGCGTACAGCTACTCGGACGGCTATCTGCTCGGCGGTGCCGTGTTAAAGGAGCTCGACAAGCGGGCCCGCGAGAAGGGCGAGGAATATCTCGCTGAAGTGGTCAAGGCGGCGAAGGCGGCCGGCGTTCCGTGCCGGACGCTGGTGACAAGGCCCGCTACGGCGTATCAGGGGATCGTCGCCGCCGCGAAGGCGCAGCGCTGCGACGTGATCTTCATGGCTTCCCACGGCCGCGGGGAGCTCCGGACGCTGCTGCTCGGCAGCGTCACGCAGAAGGTGCTCGCGCACAGCAGGAAGCCGGTGCTCGTCTATCGCTGATCCGCGCGCGGATCGGCGGACGCGGCAAGACGCTCGAGCGCACGGGCAAGCAGCGGCGCGACCGACACAACCTGGATGCGCGGGTCGGGCTTAGCCGGCACGCTGTCGGTCGTGACGATGCGGCTGACGGACGCGGCGCGGATGCGTTCGAGCGCACCCGGCGCCATGACGGCGTGCACGAACAGTGCGTTGACTTCCCTCGCGCCAGCGGCGAGCAGCGCGTGCGCCGCACCGGCCATCGTGCCGCCGGTGCTCGCCATGTCGTCCACGATCAGGCAGGCGCGGCCGCGGACGTCGCCGAGCACGCCCGTCACCACGGCGACATCCGGCGCGGGGCGGGTCTTCGCCACGGCCGCGAGCGGCGCGGAAAGCGCGAGTGCGTAGCGCTGCGCGCGTTTGAGCCCGCCGGCATCCGGAGAGACGATCGTCAGGTCCGGCACGTTCCAACTCCGGATGACCGGCAGCATCGGCTCGTCGGCCTCGAGGTGCACGAGCGGCATGTCGAACGCGCTCTCGAGTGCGGGCGAATGCAGTTCCAGCGCCACCAGCCGGTCGACGCCCGCGTCGGCGAGCAGCCGCGCCGCGAGGCGCGCCGAGCGCGGCTCGCCGCCGGTCTTGCGCACGTCCTGGCGGGCATAGCCGAAATAGGGCACGACCGCGGTGATGCGCGCGGCGCCGGCGGCGTGCGCGGCGTCGGCGAGGAGGGCGAGGGTCATCAGCCGCTCGTTCGTCGGCGCCGAGGTCGGCTGCACGATGTAGAGGTCCGCGCCGGCGACGTCGGCTTCGATGCGGATGCGGGTCTCGCCGTCGGCGAACGCGCCGATCGACGCCGGGACGCGCGTCGCGCCGCACAGGCCGGCTACGGCGTGCGCGAGATCCGGATGCGCGTCGCCCGCCAGGAGCGCGATTCCGGTCCCGTCGGTCATTGCGGTCTTCTCCCTTCCAGAGCGATCATATCCTCGCCCGGGCGCACCCGGCGATCCTTGACCTCCCTCAACAGAATGCGCCCCGGTGGCGGTACAGTTCGCGGCATCGGCTGGAGAGAAGGGACCATGGCGAACTCGAAGCAGGACCCCGGCGCCGAGCCGGTGAACCTCGACGACGTGCAGCGGCTCGTCGACGCGCTCGAGCGCGATCTCGCGAAGGTGCGGGCCGGCGCCGCCGGCGTCGACTCGCTGCGGGAGGAAGTCGAGGCCCTGCGCGGCGCGCTGAGCGCGGCGGAGCCGCGCGAGGAGCACGTGCGCGAGCGCCTGCACGGCGTCAGGTCCACCCTCGAGGACGTCGGCGAAACGCTGTACGAGGACGCGGTCAAGCTCGGCGACTACCTCGCGCGGATCGGGCGGATGCTCGGGCTGTAGCCGGCCCCGAGCCGGTCAGTTCAGCATCATTATCCAGGGTACGCCGACCGCGAGCAGCACGGCGATGAAGATCACGCCGAAGATCGCGCCCAGCCGCCAGTAGTCGGCCGACGGCAGGTAGCCCGAGCCGTAGTACACCGGGCTCGGACCGGTCGCGTACGGCGTGATGATGCCCATGATCCCGAGCGTGAGGCAGAGCAGCAGCGCGAACTGCGCCATGTTGATGCCCGGGATCCCCGTGCCGACCGCCAGCATCACCGGCAGCATCGCCGTCACGTGCGCGGTGATGCTCGCGAACAGGTAATGCCCGAAGAAGAAGACGAGGACGAGCACGATCATCGCCGCGGTCGGCGAGAAGCCGGTGATCTCGCCGGCGACGCCGCTCGGCGAACCATTTCACGAAGCCGGTGCGCGCGAGGCCGTCGGCGAGCGCCACCAGGGTGGCGAACCAGGCGAGCGTGTTCCACGCCTGCTTGTGCCCCGTGATGTCGTCCCACGCGACGACTCCGGTCACGAGCATGAGCGAGATCACCGCGAGCGCGACGGTGGTCGCGTTGATGTAGTCGCCGCCGAAGATCCACAGCACGAGCGCGATCGCCACCAGCACGGCGAGCTTGACCTCGCCGGCGCTGATTCCGCCCATCTTCGCGAGCTCCTGTCCCGCCCACTCGGCGACGGCCGGGCTGTCGCGGACCTCGGGCGGGTAGAGCCAGAGAACGAGCAGCGGCACGAGGGTGAGCAGGAGGATGCCGGGCGGCGCGAACGCGACGAACCATTGCGTCCACGTGATGTCGACGCTCGCGGTCTTCCGGACGAGCTCGATCGCGAGCAGGTTCGGCGCGAGGCCGGTGAGGAACATCGAGCTCGTCACCGACGTGGCGGCGATCGCGACCCACATGACGTAGGCGCCGATGCGGCGCGCCGACGGATCGTTCGGCCTGGACTCGTACAGGCGCGGGCAGGTTGCGGATCACCGGATAGATCGTCCCGGCGCTGCGCGCCGTGTTCGACGGCGTGAACGGCGCGAGGATCGTGTCCGCGATGGTGACCGCATATCCGAGCGTGAGCGTCCGGCGCCCCATGCGCTTGACGAGCGCGAGCGCGAGCCGCCGCCCGAGGCCGGTCTTGTCGTAGCCGAGCGCGAACATGAATGCGCCGAAGATGAGCCACACCGTGCTGTTCGCGAAGCCCGAGAGCGCCCACGTCAGCGCGGCGTTGGCGGGCTTGAACCCGGCCTTGGCGAGCTCCTGCGGGCTGTAGAGCACCCACTCCGCGAGTACCGTGACCACCGTGACACCGATGAGCCCGACGGCGCCGCCGGGCAGCGGCTCGAGGACGAGGCCCACGACGACGCCGGCGAAGATCGCGAAGAAGTACCACGCGTGCTGCGGCAGGCCCGCAGGCGCCGGCAGCAGCGCGATAACGATCGCGACGGCGACCGGCGCAACGGCTTTCCACCACGGATTCATGGCTGCTTCCTCCTCACCAGAGCGGCGTGCCGCCCGCGACGACTTCCCGCCAGAGTGCCGCTGACCCCGCGCAGGTGATCCTCGACCAACGCGCGCGCCCGCGGCGCCACCGCCTCGAGTGCCGCGGGATCCTCGAGGCGCAGCTTCACGTCCGCGACCTGCGGCTCGTCGATCGGCGTGCCGATCCGGCCGAGGAGCACGCAGTAAGCTTCGATCACGCCCGGCACCTCGGCAACGATCGCCCGTGCAATCCGGTTCGCGGCGATGTTGTACAGCTTGCCGACGTGCGTGACCGGATTCTTGCCGGCGACCGCCTCCAGGCTCATCGGCCGGAAGGGCGTGATCAGCCCGTTCAGCCGGTTGCCGCGACCGACCTGTCCGTCGTCGCCGGCCTCGGCCGAGAGGCCGGTGACGGTGAGATAGACGCTCGACTCGGTGTCGCCGTCGGCGGCGTTGACCGCGACCTCGATCTCTCCGCCGCCCGCCTCGCGTGCGGCGGCGATCGCGAGCGGTGCGATCGCAGCCTTCTTGCGGCGGTAGTCGTCGAGGTCGGCGACGTACCGGCTCACCAGCGCGCACGCGACCGTGAGCCGGATCGTGCTCGGCCGGTCCGTACGCCCATCACCTTCACGTCCTCGCCGAGCTCGGGATGCGTCGCCTTCGTCGCGGGCGAGTTCAACGCGTGCTCGACCGCGAGCACCACCTGTTCGAGCCGGTCGAGCGGCGCGTAGCCCACCCCGAACGACGTGTCGTTCGCGAGCGGCGCGCCGCGCCGGCGCTCGTAGAGACCCGCGAGATCGGTCGAGGTCGGCCGGATCAGCGAGTGGATGCGGACGTGCCGCGCCGGGTCGAGGTGGCGGAGATGGCGCTGCAGCCAGTCCCGGGTGGCCTCCTGGACGAGCTCGTCGACCGGCACGCGGACGTCGCCGACCGCCGCGGTGGCACGACCCGCGAGATAGAGCTCGATCGGCTCGAGCACTTCGCCGCCGCCGAACCGCGGCCGGGCAGCCCCGCCCCAGAGCAGGGCCTTGTCGACGTTGTGGTGCAGGATCGCGCCGAAGCGCTCGAGATAGAAGCGCGAGAGCGCGACGCTCAGCGCCTCGGCGAGCGCGTCGCAGATCGTGTCGGGATGACCGACGCCCTTGCGCTCGACGATCTCGACCGGGAGCGTCGGCGGGCGAGGGCGAGTCGAGCGACGAGAGTTCGATGGGCATGATCGAGTCGAACCATGCATCGATCCCGAGGCCGGCCGTTTGACCTCGGTCAATCGGTCGCGCGACGGTTGACGTGTATCAAACCCCGGCGCATGCGCCGGACACGCTTCGTCCTCGGGGCCAGGGGTTACCGGTACACGAGCACCGGGATCTTGGAGTGCGCGAGCACGCGCTGCGTCACGCTGCCGAGGATGAGCGAGCCGACGCCGCCGCGGCCGTGGGAGGCGATGAAGATCGCATCGCATTTCTTCTGCTTCGCCGCGCGGATGATCCCCTCGTAGGCGGTCACCGGCCTGGTGATGTAGGTCGTGCAGGCGACGCCTGCCGCCCGCGCCGCCGCGGCGATCTTCGCCACGTCCTTCGTGGCCCGCTTGCGGGCGGTTTTCTCGACGATCTCGAAGACGGTGGGGTCCATCAGCGCCGCTTCGCCGCTCAGAAAGGTCGGGATGATCTCCAGCGCATGATAGGCAGTCATTCTCGCGCCGACCTTCCTGGCGAAGGCGATCGCCGCCCTGGCGGCCTTGTGCGACAGCGGGGAACCATCGGTCGGGACCAGGATGTGCTTGTACATCGTTCGCTCCGTCTAGCCGTGCCGATGTTCACATCGTCCCGTAAACGGGGCCGGGCGCGTTGACTTACCTCAAAGATGGGTGCGGGGCGAGGCCGACGTGCGGCCGCTCGTCGAGCGCGCTCACGCCGCGGCGTCGAGGCGCGCTCGCGCGGTGCCGTCGGAATCGGCGCACCGCCCCACCCAGCGCGTGATCTGCGGCCAGAGGCGTGCGTGCGCGTGCGGCCCCACGAGGAGGCCGACGTGCTGCAGGGACACGCCGACGTCCCCGTCGTAGTAGAGCAGCGTCTTGTCGCTGCTGCCGGCCGCCTCGAGGAAGGGCAGCATCGCCGCGGGCGGGACGACGCGGCAGCGGGGGTCCACGACGCACAGCAGCGGCGCGATGACCGCCGACGGCGTCGCGAGGCGGCCGCCGACGGTGAGCGTGCCGCGGACGAAGGCGTCGTCGCGCGCGAGGTGCTCGGCGAGCTCGGCGAGCAGCCGGCCGGGGAGCGGGAACTCGTCGAGCGCCCACCGCTCGACGCGCAGGTGGGTCGCGAGCGCATCGGGTGCGCCCAGGCTCGCCGCGAAGTCGACGAACCGGTCCCAGCCGAACGTGGCGGGCGAGGCGCGCAGACTCGCCGCCCCGAGGAAGGAGCCGGGCACCGACGGCGGCATCGACCCGGCGGGCAGCGCGTCCGCCATTGCGCTGAAGATGCCGACGTCGCGCTCGAAGTGGAGCGGCGTCGCGAGCAGGCCCAGGCCGCGCGTCCGCTCGGGGTGCAGCGCGGCGAAGACCGCGGCGAAAAGTCCGCCGAGCGAGTGCCCGAGCAGCACCGCCCGGTCGATGCCGGCCGCGTCGAGCGCGGCGCCGATCAGGCGATCGGCGTAGTCGGCGAGGCCGAACGGCTCCGCGGTCCGCTCCCATTCGAGCAGGAAGACCGGTGCGCCGGCGGCGAGCAGGCGTCGCACCGCGCTCGCGGCGGGCGCGAGGTCCCAGATGTACGGACGCTTGATCGGGGCGGGGACGATCAACACCACCGGGCCCGGCCCGGTTCCGGTCGCCGTAGCGTCGCAGGCTCGCGCCGGCGGTGCGGAAGACCGTTTCGTAGGGCGACTCGATCGGCCCGAGGCCGATGGCGTCGAGCGCCATGCCCTGCATGCGCCGGGCGCTGTCGAGCGCCTCGAAGACGGCCCAGCTCGCGCGGTCGTTGCTCATCGTCGCTGCCGTGCCGGCGTACGTGTCGGCACCGGGACCGACTCTACCGCCATCTCCCGGCGGGCGTCCGATCCGTCACTCCGTGCGCACCGGTGCGGGAACGAGGTGCCGGACGAACCAATCGGTCGCCAGGCGCGCGACTTTCTCCAGCGCTCCGCGCTCGCCGAACAGGTGCGTCGCGCCGGGGACGATCGCGACCTCGCGCTCGCAGCGGACGAGCGCGTCGCGGGCGGACTCGTTCATCTCGATCACGCCGTAGTCGTGCCCCCCGACGATGAGGAGCGTCGGTGCCCGTACCTTCGCCAGCAGCGCGTCGCCGGTCAGATCGGGCCGTCCGCCGCGCGAAACCACGGCGCGGACGGCGTCGGGCATCGACGCCGCGACGCGCAGCGCGGACGCCGCGCCGGTGCTCGCGCCGAACAGCCCGACCGGCAGCGCGCGCGTCTGCGGGTGATCGCGCACGAACCGCACCGCGTGCCCGAGGCGCTCGGTCAGGAGATCGATGTCGAAGCGCGTCTCGTAGTCCTGGTCCTCCTCCGGCGTGAGCAGATCGAGGAGCAGGGTGGCGAGGCCCGCGCGGCGCAGCTCGGCGGCGACGAACTGGTTGCGCGGCGAGTTGCGGCCGGAGCCGCTGCCGTGCGAGAAGACGACGATCCCCGACGCCGCGGCGGGCAGCTCGAGCGCGCCTTCCAGCGCGACGCGGCCGGCCGGGACCGAGACGAGGGGCCCTTTCATCGCTCGCCCCTGGCGCGCGCTTTCGGCGCGCGCGCGAGGAGATCGACCACTTCGTCGTCCTCCACCTGCCCGAACTCGCGGTAGAACTGTCCGACCGCGAAGAACTCCTCCGGCGCCTCGAGGCAGACGACCTCGTCGGCGTAGGGCCGCACGCGCTCGAGGCTGTCCGGCGCGGCGACCGGTACGGCGCACACGAGGCGCTCGGGCTGCTTCGACCGCGCCGCGTGCAGCGCCGCGATCATCGTCGCCCCGGTCGCGAGCCCGTCGTCGACGACGATCACGACCCTGCCCTTGGGGTCGATCGGCGGGCGGGCGGGGGTGTAGAGCGCCCGGCGCTTGCGCAGCAGCTCGAGCTGGTCGCGCTTCTCGCGCGCGAGATAGGCATCGTCGGCGCCGGCGCTCGCCGCATAGTCCGCCACGTACGCCCAGCCGGTCTCGTCGATCGCCCCGACCGCGAACTCGGCGCTCTGCGGGGACCGGAGCTTGCGCACGAGCACGACGTCGATCTCGCCCTCGAGCTCGTCGGCGAGCACCCGTCCCATTTCGACCGCACCGCGGGGAATCGCGAGCACGAGCGGGTTGCGGCCGCGGAATTTCGCGAGCGCCTTGGCGAGCTGCCGGGCAGCGTCGGTCCGTGAGGCGAAGACGATCGACATACAAGAATATTCCCTCTCCGGAAGGGGGCCGGTTTGCGCGAGATCAAGTCCGCTCGGAGTGGCGCGCGTGCCCTATCGCGACCAGGGTTGAGCGAGATCAATTCCGGGCGCGCGTATCCCGGTAACTTGTCCAATAGTCGCGTGCCGGTCGTGCCGCGCAAGCCGAGGAAGGTAACGCCCATGCAGGTGCCCCTGCAGATCACGATCCGCAACATGCAGCATTCCGACGCGCTGGAGGCCCACATCCGCGAGAAGGTCGAGCGGCTCGCCGGGTTCCATCCGCGCATCACGAGCTGCCGCGTGACCGTCGAGGAGTCCGGCAAGCATCGTCACCAGGGCCGCCAGTTCCAGGTGCGGATCGACGTGCGGGTGCCGCAGCGCGAGGTCGTCGCCACCCGGGATCAGCACGAGGACGTCTACGTGGCGCTGCGCGATGCCTTCGATGCGACGAAGCGTCAGCTCGAGGAGGTCGTCCGCGAGCAGCGCGGCGACGTGAAGGACCACGCGCTGCCGCAGCACGGCAAGGTCTCGCGGCTCCTCGCCGACGAGGGCTACGGGTTCATCGAGACCGCCGACGGCCGCGAGCTCTACTTCAGCCGCGAGAACGTGGTGCATCCGGTCTTCGACGACCTCGAGCCCGGCACGGCGGTGCAGTTCATCGAGGAGCTGGCCGACAGCGGACCCCAGGCGAAGCGGGTGAGCGTCGGCAAGCACCAGGCCTGACCGGTTCGGCGATGACGAAGGCGAAGAAAGCGCGCCGCGCGAAGGCGCGGCCGAAGAAAGTCCGGACGCGATCGGCGCCCGTGCCGGTCGAGGACGCAAACGCGGCAAGCGGCGCGCTGCTCGCGCTCGAGGACGGGCGCGAGCCGGAGCCGGACGGCGACGGCTCGGTAGAGGACCCGCTTCAGGACTGGCCGGAAGCCGAGGGCGAGCCGGATCGGTGGCTCGACGAGCGCGGCGGGAACGACGTGCAGAAGGTCCGCGACGAGTAGCCGCGCCGCCCGGACGCGCGCGTCAGGCGCGGCCGGCCGCCGCCTCGAGTCGCCGGTCGCTCAGAATCCGCCCGTCGACGAGCTCGACGATCCGGTCGCACTGCTGCGGCGAGGGCGTGATTGTGGGTGACGACCAGCACCGTCGTCCGGTGCGCGACGTTGACCTGGCGCAGCAGGTCGAAGACGCCTTGCGCGGACTTCGTGTCGAGGTTGCCGGTCGGCTCGTCGGCGAGGACGAGCGAGGGGTTCATGGCGAGCGCGCGCGCGACCGCGACGCGCTGCTGCTGGCCGCCGGACATGTTCATCGCCAGGCTGTCGCGCCACGGCGTGAGCCCCATGCTCTCCAGCAACGCCTCCGCGCGCTCCCGCATGGCGTCGTCCGGCCGGCCGCGGTCCACGAGCATCGGCATCGCGACGTTCTCGGCCGCAGTGAACGCGGGGAGGAGGTAGTGGTACTGGAAGACGAAGCCGATGCTCTGGCCGCGGAGCCGGGTCAGGGCCCGGTCGTCGAGGCGGCCGGTCTCGCTGCCCGTTGATGAACAGCCGGCCGCCGGTCGGCCGGTCGAGCAGTCCGATCACGTTGAGCAGCGTGCTCTTGCCGGAGCCCGACGGCCCCATCAGCGCGCAGAACTCGCCCTTGCCGAGCACGAGATCGATCCCGTGCAGCACCTCGGTCTCCACCGGCGTACCGACGTGGTACGACTTGCGGATGCCGTCGAGCCTGAGGACGTCGTCAGCCACGGATCGCCACCACCGGATCGAGCCGCGCGCCGCGGAGCGCCGGCGCCAGCGCCGCGGCAATGCCGGTCAGCGTCGCGAGCACGGCGGCGCCGACGAAGAGGCGCGGGTCGAGCTCGAGCGGGAAGAGCGGCGTGCCGTCCGGGTTCTTCACGAGCGCCCCCCAGAGGACGATCGCGCCCGCGCCGAGCGCCGACCCGACCACCGAGCCGGCGAGCCCGAGCGCGCCGCCCTCGAGCAGGAACACGCGCATGATCTGCCCCTGCGAGGCGCCCATCGCGCGCAGGATCCCGATCTCCTTCGACTTCTGCGTCACCGAGACGATCAGCACGGCGGCGATGCCGAACGCGATCGCCAGGCCGACGAAGAACCGGATGCTGGTGTTGGCGACGATCTGCGCGTTGATCGCGATGTAGAGCTGGGTGTTGGTCCGGATCCAGCTGTCGGCCTCGACGCCGGTCGCCGCGCCGATCGCCTGCGCGACGTCCTCGGCGGCGTAGATGTCGGGCACGGTCACGTCGATGCTGGAGACCCCGCCGATCAGGCCGAGCAGCGCCTGCGCGGTGTGCAGCGCGACGTAGGTGTTGCGCTGGTTGGCGCCCTTGTTGCCGAGATCGACGATGCCGGAGATCGTGAGCGTCGCGCCCTGCGCCGGCGCTCGGCACGATGCGCAGCTTGTCGCCGACCGTGACGCCGAGATCGGTCGCGAGCTCCGTGCCCACGATGATGTCCTCGGCGTTGAGGCGCGCGGAGGCCGGCGACGATCTTCTCCGGGAGCGGCACGATCGCGGAAGTAGCGCTCGGCGTCCACGCCCATGCAGGGTGACCGCGCGCGTCGCTTCGCCGCGCACCGCGAGCATCGGTCCCGCTCGCCATCGGCGAGACCGCGGTCACCGTCGGCATTGCGGCCGACCTCCGCGATGATCTTCTGCCACTGGTCGATCGAGCGGAGCCGCTGGTAGGGCTTCTGCACGATGGCCGCTTCGGTCACGCCCGGCGCCGCGCGCAGCGGCCGCGCGACCTCCTTCGGCGGCAGCAGCACGATGTGGGCCTGCGCGCTCAGCACCCGGCGGATGACGTTCGCCTGCTGGCCGGCGAGCGCGGCGGACATGAAGATGATGACGCCGACGCCGATCGCGACGCCGAAGATGATGAAGATCGTCTGCAGCCTGCCTTCGCGCAGGAAGCGGCTCGCGGCGATCCACTCGAAGGGCAGCCAGCTATTCACGCGGCACCGCGCGCACGCGCTCGCCCGGCTTCACCCGGGAATTGCTCGCCGGGACGGCGAGGTCGCCCGCCTCCAGGCCGGCGCGGATCTCGACCACGCCCTCGCCGCGCAGGCCGACCGTGACCGGCTGGCGGATCGCGTGCCCGTCCTTGACCTGCAGCACCCACGGCGCGGGCCCGGTCGCGTCGCGCACCGCGTCCGCCGGCAGCGCGAGCGTGCCGGCGCGGCGCTCGATCTCGATGTCGACCGACACCGTCATGTCCTGGCGCAGATACTCCGGCGGCATCGGGCACCCGGAGCTTCACCTCGACCGTGCCGCGCTGCGCGTCGACGGCCGGGATTGATGTAGACGAGCTCCGCGGCGAAGCGCTGCGCCGGGTACGCGTCGGCGGAGGCGAGCGCCTTCTGGCCGAGCTTCAGCTTGGCGAGGTTCCGCTCGTCGATCTGCAGCACGAGCTGCGTCTCGCCGGACGGGGAGAGCACCATCAGCACCTTGCCGGGCTGGACCACGTCGCCGCGCTCGACGTCGCGCGCGATCAGCGTGCCGGCGACGGGCGCGCGGATGGTCGCGTAGCCGAGCCGCGCGCGCGCCGCCTGCAGGCTCGCGCGCGCCTGCTCGAGCGCGGCGACCGCGACCGCGGTAGTCGCTGCCCGCGGGCTGCGCCGTCTCGACCTGCTTGCGGGCCGCGTCGACCTGGCTCTGCGCCACCTCGACGTTGCGCTCCGAGTCGTCGAGCACCGACTTGCCGATGTAGCCGCTCTTGTAGAGCTGCCGGTTGCGGTCGAGCTGGGCGCGCGCGTTGGCGAGGTTCGCCTCCGCCTGCCGCAGCGTCTGGCCGGCGACCGGCAGCTGCAGCTCGCGCAGCTGCCGCAGGCGCGCCTCGGCCTGCGCGACGGTGACCTCGGCCTGCTTCACCCCGGCCCGCGCCTCGGCTGCTTCGAGCACGATCAGGGTCTGCCCCGCCTTGACCGTCTGCCCCTGCTCGACCGGCACCTCCGCCACGGTGCCGGTGATCTGGCTGCCGACGTCGACCCGGTACGGCGTCGCCACGCGGCCGCTCGCCACGACCGACTGCACCACGTCGGTCCGCACGACCTTCGCCGCTTCGACCTTGGGACCGAGTGCGGCGGCGACGAGCAGGTAGGCCGCGACGGCGAGCGCGGCGAGGCCGGCGAGGATCCGCCATCGCCTCGTCCAGATCGTTGCGAGGAGCGCGCGCATAGTTGGTGGGTGTACCGGCGGCTAGCCGCGCCCACCTGACGCAGGTCAAGCGGGCGCGCGGCGGGGGCGCCGAGAGTATCGCGTCTGCCGCACCGGCGCTCGGTCAGTTGACCCGCCGGGTGAACGCGCCGTCGACCACCAGGTTCGCGCCGCTGATATGGCACGCCGCGGGGCTCGCGAGGAACGCCACCGCGCGCGCCACGTCCTCCGGCCGGCCGAGGCGGCCGAGCCGCGCGTGCGCCAGCGCCTTCGCGTACATCGGGTTGCCTTCCTGCTCGCGCTTGTGCCAGACGCCGCCGGGGAAGTAGATGGGGCCGGGCGTCACCGTGTTCGCCCGGATCCCCTTCGGACCGAGCGTGCGGCTGAGCTCCGCGACGTAGTTCGTGAGCGCGGCCTTCATCGCGCCGTAGGCCTGCAGGAACCCGTCGGGGAAGACGTCGTGGCCGACCTCGATCGCCGCGATGCTCGCGATCTGGACGATCGCCGCCGCGTTCGACGCCTCGAGGAGCGGGAGCGCCGCCTCGACGGCGCGGACCGTGCCGAGCACGTCGATATCGAAGTACCGCCGCCAGCCTTCCTCGCCGGGAATGCCGCCCATGGCGCTGACGTTCGACACGAGGATGTCGAGGCCGCCGAGCTCGGCGCCCGCCGCGCCGATCCAGGCCTTGAGCGCCGCCCCGTCGCCGACGTCCAGCGCCTGTCCGGCGGCCTTGACGCCGCGCTTCCGGAGCGCGGCGACCGCGGCTTCGACCGCCGCTCCGTCGCGGGCGCAGATCGCGACGTTGCAGCCTTCTGTCGGCGAGCGTCTCGGCGATCGCGCGGCCGATGCCGCGCGTCGCGCCGGTCACGATGGCGTTCTTTCCCTTGAGTCCGAGATCCATCGTCGGCTCCTCTCAGCCGGGGCGCGGCGGGGCGAGCCCGAGTATCGAGGCGGTGCGGGCGAGCTCCGCGACCGCGTCGCTCGGCAGCGGGACGCCGCGGACCGCGTAGTCCGCGGCGCGAAGGTGCTCCGGCTCGCCGGGCAGGAAGACCCGCTCGGCGCCGGCGGCCGGCGGCAGCGCGCGAATGCGTCGAACGGTCTCGTCGACGCGCGCCCGGAACGCGGTGAGCGACCCGAACGCCTCGACGCGCATTGCCGCGAACAGATGCCCCACGCCCTGCGGCTCGTCGAGCCGCTGGTAGAGCGGCACGATCTCCGGCCCCGACCGGCCGCCCGGCAGGACGCCGGCGAGGAGATCGATCAGCAGCGAGATCCCGGACCCCTTGAATCCGCCGAACGGCAGCAGCGCGCCGGCGAGCGCCTGCGCGGGATCGGTCGTCGGCCGGCCGGCGCTGTCCACCGCCCAGTCCGCCGGGATCGTCTCGCCCCGGTCCGCGGCACCCTTGATGCGGGCGTGAGCGACGACGCTCGTCGCCATGTCGAGCACGATCGGCCGCTCGTCGCCCGCCGGAACGGCGACCGCCATCGGGTTCGTCCCGAGGAACTTCGCTCGCGTCCCCCAGGGCGCGACCTGCGAGTCGCCGTTGCTGATGGCGATGCCGATCGCGCCGGCGGGCAGCGCCCGCAGCGCGAAGAAGGCGAGCATCCCGCAGTGATTGCTGTTGCGGACGCTGACGGCGCCGATACCGTGCCGCTGCGCCCGCGCGATCGCGAGATCCATCGCGCGCGCGGCCATCGCGATCCCGGGACCGGCCTGCGCGTCGGCGACGACGAGTGCGCCCGAGTCGCTCACGACCTCGAGCGCGGCGTTGGCGTTGATCGACCGTGCGCGGAGCCGGTCGACGTAGATGCCGACCCGGAGCGCGCCGTGGGAGTGCACGCCGCGCAGATCCGCCGCGATCAGGCCGTCGGCGATGATCGCGGCGTCGGCGCGCTTCGCGCCGGCCCGTTCCAGCGCCTGCGCGCAGAACGCACGGAGCGCGGTGGCGGAATAGCGGGCGGGATCGCTCATCGCGGCTCGCCTTCCGCCGCGGTCGGCGGCGGGCTTCCCGCGGAGCGAGCGATACGCGAGCTTCAGGAGCGGGAAGATCAGGAAGACCACGGTGACGAGGAGCAGGCCGAGCGAGACCGGCCGGTCGACGAAGATCCCGAAGTCGCCGTGCGAGATCATCACGCTCTGGCGGAACGCGACCTCGAGCTTCGGGCCGAGGACGAGGCCGAGCAGCAGCGGCGCGCCCTCGTAGGCCCACCCGCGCAGGATGTAGCCCGAGCGCGCCGAAGCCGAGCATCATCCAGATGTCGAGGATCGAGTTGTTCACGCTGTACATGCCGGTGACGCAGAACAGCATCACGAGCGGCAGCAGGATCTTCTTCGGCACCCGCAGCATGTTGGCGAACAGCGGGACGAACGGGCAGGTTGAGCAGCAGCAGGATGAAGTTGCCGATGTACATGCTGGCGACGACCGCCCAGAAGAGCTGCGGGTGCTCGGCGATCAGCAGCGGCCCCGGCGTGACGCCGTGGATCAGCAGCGCGCCGAGCAGGATCGCGGTGACCGGCCCGAACGGGATGCCGAGGACGAAGAGCGGGCGTCCTGGACGACGTTGATGATCGGCTCGAAGTCGCGGTAGGTGAACGCGGTCTTGACCTGGTGCGGCAGGATGGTGATCGGCGTGATCGCCGTCACCAGGGTGTAGCCGTCGGGCTTCGCATGTGCCGCATCGGTGAAGCCGACCGCCCCGCCGCCGCCGGGCTTGTTTACCACGACCACCGCTTTCCCGAGGTACTTCTGGGAGCTGGCGGCGAGCGCCCGGAACACGAGGTCCGTCGCCCCGCCCGCGGCATAGGGGACGACGATCTGGACTTCCTTGGCGGGGAACTGCTGGGCGAGGCTCGGGCCCGCTAGCCCTAAGAGCAGCGCGACACCGATGGCGGCGCCAGCCGCGCGTCGCACATTCCCGTTGACACCAATCGACTTGGTCACGGCAACCTCCTCCTGTTGACTCTCAAACCACTCTGCGCCGCGAACGAGCAGGGCCTTCTTGAGCAAAGTCAAAGGACCCCCGGGCGGACGGCGATGCGGTTCCGACAACTGTCGGGCCGACGGGGTTCTCGAGGTTTGTCCTAGATCAAAGCTGGACCGGAAAGAGCGCGCACGCTCCTGTCTGCTCGTGGTCTATCGAGGGTTAACGGATATCGACGGGCAACGGGATTCCCGACCGCTCACCTCGAGGAGGCGATGATGAAACCCGTATGGATGATCGCGGCACTTGTCGGCGCAATAGGAGCCGGTCAGCCCTGGGTGGCTTTCGGGCAGCAGAAGGTGGATATGGGCAAGCGCGAGTACGACGCGAACTGCGCCGTGTGCCACGGCGCGGGCGGGAAGGGCGACGGTCCGTTTTCGGGCGTGGGCGATTGGAAGCAGACTGCCGCCGACCTGACCGCGCTCGCCCGAAAGAACAACGGCGTGTTCCCGTTCGCGCGGGTCTACGAGTTCATCGACGGCACGCAGGTGGTGAAGGCGCACGGGACGAGGGAGATGCCCATCTGGGGCGCCGACTACAGGGTCAAGGGCGCCGAGTACTACGTGGACGTTCCCTTCAATCCCGAGGTCTACGTGCGCGCCCGCATCCTCGCGTTGACCGAGTACGTCTATCGCCTGCAGGCGAAGTAACGCGACCGGACTTGACGTTCGTCATTCGGGTGAGGTGCGCCGCCGGGCAGCATAGCGCCCGATGGCGCCACAACCCGCGGTAGAAACGCCCCACGCGCTGCCGGCGAGCGAGGTGCTCGCCCGGCTCGGCGCCGACGCTCACCGCGGCCTCGCGGCCGGCGAGGCGCTGGCCCGCCTCGCGCAATACGGGCGCAACGAGCTCCCGGCCGCCCCGCCGGTCCCGCGCTGGCGGCGCTTTCTCGCGCAGCTCCAGAGCCCGCTCGTGCTGCTGCTCCTCGCCGCGGCCGGGGTTTCGCTCGGGGTGTGGTGGTACGAAGGCGGCGGGCACGCGCCGTACGAGGCGCTCGCGATCCTCGCCATCGTCGTCGCGAACGCCGCCCTCGGGTTCATGCAGGAGGAGCGGGCGGAGCGCGCGCTCGCGAGCCTCAAGCGGATGACCGCGGCGACGGCGCTCGTCGTGCGCGACGGCGAGCGCACGAGCGTGCCGGCCGCCGAGATCGTGCCCGGCGACCTGCTCGCGATCGAGGAGGGCGCGACGATCCCCGCCGACGCGCGGGTGCTGCAGTCGGTCTCGCTCCAGACGGCCGAGGGCGCGCTCACCGGCGAGAGCACGCCGGTCGAGAAGCACGCCGACGCGGTCGCCGCCGACTGCTCGCTCCCCGATCGCGCGAACATGGTGTTCTCCGGGACGACGGCGACCTCGGGCCGCGGTCTCGCCGTCGTCACCGCGACCGGCGCCAACGCCGAGATCGGGCGCATCGCGGGGCTGCTCGCCGTCACCGAGAGCCCGCCGACGCCGCTTCAGCGCCAGCTCGCCAAGGTCGGCAAGGCCCTCGGCGCGGTCGTCATCGCGATCGCGATCGTCGTCGGCGCGACGATCCTCGCGCTGGAGCAGGACTTCACCGCCGCCGCGCTGGTCGCGGTCCTGCTGTATGCCATCGCGCTCGCGGTCGCCGCGGTGCCGGAAGGGCTCGCCGCGGTGACGACGGTCGTGCTCTCGCTCGGCACGCAGCGCATGGCGAAGCGGAACGCCATCGTGCGCACGCTCGCGGCCGTGGAGACGCTCGGCTCGGCGACCGTCATCTGCACCGACAAGACCGGCACGCTCACGAAGAACGAGATGACGGTGCGCGCGCTGGTGACCGCGAGCGGCGCCGTCGAGCTCACCGGCACCGGCTATGCGCCGGAGGGCGAGCTGCGGGTCGGCGGCCAGGCGCTGGGCGCGGGCGCGCTGCGCGCCGAAGCCGAGTCGGCGCTGACGGTGGCCTGCCTCTGCAACAACGCGGCGGTGACCGAGCGCGAGGGGCGCTGGACGGTGCGTCGGCGATCCGACCGAAGGCGCGCTGAAGGTGGCGGCGATGAAGGCCCCGCTCGATCCGGCCCGGCTCGAGGCGCGGTTCGAGCGGGTGGGCGAGATCCCGTTCTCCGCGGAGCGCAAGCTCATGAGCACGGTCCACGTCGACCGCGAGGACGGGGGCCGCGTCGTGCTGATGACGAAGGGCGCGCCCGACGTGCTGCTCGCGCGCTGCACGCACGAGCGGGTCGGCGAAGGCGAGCGCGTCCTGACCGCCGGGCGGCGGGCGGAGATCCAGGCCGCGGTCGACCGGCTGGCCGGGGACGCGCTGCGCACGCTCGGTCTCGCCGCGCGCGAGCTGCCTGCCGGCGGGGCGACGCCGTCGCGCGCCGAGGACGAGCGTGATCTGGTCTGGCTCGGCGTCGCCGGCATGATCGATCCGCCGCGGCCCGAGACGGCGGACGCGGTGCGGACCGCGCACGAAGCCGGCGTCCGCGTCGTGATGATCACCGGCGATCACCCGGCGACGGCCGTCGGCCATCGCGGCCGAGCTGGGGATCGCGCCCCGCGGCGAGCGCGCGGTGCTCGGCTCGGACCTCGCCCGGATGTCGGACGCGGAGCTTGCCGCGGCGGCCGCCCGGACGCAGGTCTACGCGCGCGTCAGCCCGGAGCACAAGCTCGCCATCGTGCGCGCCCTCCACTCGCTCGGCGAGGTCGTGGCGATGACCGGCGACGGCGTGAACGACGCGCCGGCGCTCAAGGCCGCCGACATCGGCATCGCGATGGGCATCACCGGCACCGACGTGGCGAAGGAGGCGGCCGACATCGTGCTCGCCGACGACAACTTCGCCTCGATCGTCGCCGCGATCGAGGAGGGGCGCTCGATCTACGCCAACATCCAGAAGTTCCTGCGCTACCTGCTGTCCGCGAACCTCGGCGAGGTGCTGGTGATGTTCTTCGGCGTGGTGCTCGCGGGGCTCATCGGGCTCGCCGGCGGCGGCGGGGCGGGCGCTCGTGCTGCCGCTGCTCGCCGTGCAGATCCTCTGGATCAACCTCGTCACCGACTCGTTCCCCGCGCTCGCCGTCGGCATCGATCCGCCGGACCCGGCGCTCATGCGCCGCGCGCCGCGCGATCCGGCCGTCGGCGTGATCACGCCGCGCATGTGGGCCGGGATCTGCGTCGCGGCCGTGGTCATCGCGACCGGGACGCTCCTCGCGCTCGACGCCGGTCTCCCCGGCGGACTGATCGCCGGCAGCGGGTCGGTCGAGTACGCCCGCACGCTCGCCTTCACCACGCTGGTCCTCTTCGAGCTCTACGACGTGTTCTGCGCCCGCTCCGACGAGGAGACCACGCTGCACCGGACTCTGCGCAACGGCTGGCTCGTGGCTCGCGGTCGCGGTCGGACTGGCGCTGCAGCTCGCGGTCGTCTACATCCCGGCGCTGCAGCGGGCGTTCGGCACGGTGCCGCTCGGCGTGACCGACTGGCTGTTCTGCGCGGCGGTGGCGTCGACCATCGTGGTCGCGCGCGAGGGCGGCAAGGCGTGGTGGCGTGCCGTGGACCGGCGGCGCGCGGCGCCGCTCAGCGCACCCACATCGCGTAGAGCGTGAGCAGGATCTCGACGACGATCAGCGCGACGATGTACCACTCGACGCGCAGCGCGTGCTTCGCGTTCAGGAGGTCGACCAGCGTGCGCACGGTGCGGCCCGCGAGGTCGAGCTTGCGGCCGAGGGCGGCAAGCCGCTCGCGGATCTCGAACTCGGTTTCGAGCAGCGCGTAGAGCCGCTCGAGGTCGGGGTGCTCCCAGAGCAGCTCCGGCTTGTCGCCGATCTCCGCGCGTCCGACCATCCGGTGCTCGACCAGGAGCAGCGAGCCGATGCGCTTCAGGTGCTCGCGCGTACCGCCGCGGATGCGGCCCTTGCGCTCGAGCTCGAGCGCGATCGGCTCGATGCGGTCGAAGTCGCCGGCGATGCGCGTCTCGTAGTGGCCGAGCAGCACGCTCTTCGAGAGGACGTCGGCGAGGAGCTGGAGCTTCTCGAGGCTGCCCGACTGGACGACCAGCGCGCCCTCGACCAGCCCCTCCGGGCGGCTCTCGTCCACGCGCACCTCGAGGTCCTCCACCTCGATCGCGCGGTACCGGTGCTCGATCAGCGGCGCGAGCCGCTCGCGCAGCGCGTGCTCGCCTTCCGCCGTCCCGCCGAACAGGACCGCGACCCCATACCGGAACAGCACCGCGACGCCGTCGCCCGGCAGGCGCACGGCGAGCGGCAGCCGCGCGAGCGTTTCGCTTTCGGGCCAGTTGCGGATCTCCAGCCGCGCCCCGAGCAGAAGCGCGCGCGCCCGGAACGCGGCGGCGGGAAGGAGCGTCCGTGAATCCATGGCGAGAACCCTGCTATGAGGACTCGCCGAAACGCCGTCCGGAAACGCTCGATGAATCGCTCGAGCGCCAGGTCCGCGGCGGGCAGGTCGATCGATCCCGGCGGCCGCTTCCCGCCCGCCGCCGGTCGCGAACTCGCGCGCGAGCGCCGCGCAGCCCGTCGGCGCGGCGCGCGGCGCGCGGATGCTCACGCCGTAGCCGTCGTTCGGGCACGGGACGAGCACCGCGTGCGCACGGTCCGGCGCGCGCGCGGCGAGGTCGTTGGCGAAGGTGCCGCCGACCCGTCGGGCCCAGTCGGCGTCGGGCAGCAGGTAGACGCCGGGCCGATAGGGCGCCACCGCGAGCGCGCGCTTCATGTCCGCAAGGCGACCCGCATGCAGCTTCGCGACGACCGCCGCCTCCGCGGCGAACCGCAGCGGGCTCGCGTACGGCGCGAGCTCGCGGTACAGGGCGGCCGGCGGGACGCAGAGATCCGCCTCGGTATCGCCGTAGGCGTTGTAGTTGAGATCTTCCCCGAGCGAGCGCAGCGTCTCGCGTTCCGCGGGGCTCAGTCCGATCGAGTCGGCGAGCGCGTCGGCGGTGCGCGCGAGCCCGTCGCCGTACGCCGCGACGACCGCCCACGCGCGGAAGCGCGCGCCGAGGTATCGGTCGACGATCGCGCTCGTGCAGATCTCCGGCGCCGTATCGATGTGCGCCTCGAGCAGCGGGTGCGACGGGATCGCGCCGGCGTAGTGATGATCGAACCACTGCACCGACGACGCCGCGCGCGAGCAGCCGCTCGAGCGCGGCGCGATTGCGGTCGAGCGAGACGTCGAGCACCGTGACCCGGTCGCCCGCCGCGGCGTCGACCCGCTCGAGGAGCGCGATGTCGCGCTTCGGGCCGGTGACGAGCGACGCGTCTCGGCCGGCGCAGCGAGGCGGAGCTGGTGCAGGGCGCAGAGGCCGTCGGCGTCGCCGTTGAAGACGTCGAACTGTGGCAAGGCTAGCTCGGGGTGGATCGCCAGGATCCTACGCCAAGCCGGGCGCCGAGCGCTCGCGCACGCGCCCGGAGCGCGTCGCGCGCCGCCGTCGTGTCGACCTTGAATGCGAAGGCGAGCTCTTCGCCGGCGAGCGGTTCCGCGGTCGCGATCTGCCTGGCGAGCACGTCGAGGGTCGCTTCCGACGCGTCGCCGCCGGCGCGCGCCCGGGCGAGGATGCGCTCGCGCAGCACCGATTCGGGCGCCTCGCAAGCGGCGATCGCGAAGGTCGCGCCGGCCTCGCGGCCGAGCGCACGCATCGCATCGCGATCGGCGCGCCGGAGGAAGGTCGCGTCCGCGACCGCCGGGAAGCCGGCGTCGAGGACCGCGCGGGCGATCTCGTGCAGCCGGGCGTAGGTCCGGCGGGTGGCGTCCTGGGCATAGATGCCGCCGCCGACGGCGGCGCCGGTCCGCGCGCCCGCGGCGAGCCCGTGCAGGCGCTTCCGCTCGACGTCGGAGCGGACGCGGATCGCGCCGATCTCCTCGACGAGGAGGCCGGAGAACACCGTCTTGCCCGAGCCCGAGAGCCCGCGCGTGAGGACGAGCGCCCGCCGCTCGAGGGCGACGAAGCGCTCGGCGAGCCGCAGGTACTCGCGGAACTCCCGTTCGGCCGGCGCGCGCTCCGGCGCGCCGGCGGGGAGCTGATGCGCCCGCATGGAGGCGACCTTCGCCCGGACCATCGCCCGATACACGAGATAGAAGCGCAGGCACGCGAGGCCGGCGTAGTCGCCGGTCTCCTCGAGATAGGCGTCGAGGAACCGGCCGGCGTGCGCGGCGAAGCCGTGGTCGACGAGGTCCATGACGAGGAACGCGACCTCGCTCATCACGTCGATCCAGCGGAAGTGCGCGTTGAACTCGATGCAGTCGAACGGCACGATGCGGCCGTCGAGCAGCAGGAGGTTGCGCAGGTGCAGGTCGCCGTGGCACTCGCGCACGAAGCCTTCGTCGCGGCGCGCGGCGAAGACGCGCGCGCGGTGCGCGAACTCGCGCTCGGTCCACGCCGCGAGCCGCTGGAGCGCGGCCGCGCTCTCCTGGTCCGGGCCGAGCGCGCGGACCTGATCGAAGTTCTGCCGCGCCTGGGCGATCACGTCTGCGGGCGAGCCGAACTCGCTGCCCGGCCCGGCGCGCGCGACCTGCGCGTGGAACGCGGCGACCTCGGCGGCGAGATCGTCCATGAGCTCCGGCGTCAACTCCCCGCGCGCGGCGACGCGGTCGAGGAGGGCGTCCTGCGGAAACTCGTGCATCTTCACCGCGTAGTCGATCGCGCGTCCCTTGCCCCCGAGGCGGGGCTCGGCTTCGGTGCCGGTCACCGGCACGACTTCGAGATAGAGATCGGGCGCCGTCCGGCGGTTCAGGCGGAGCTCCTCCTCGCATGCCGCCTTGCGCGCCTCGAGCGTGCTGAAGTCGAGGAAGCCGAGCGACGACCGGCTTCTTCAGCTTGTACGCGTAGCGGCCCGGTCAGCAGCACCCAGGAGATGTGCGTCTCGAGGAGCGTGACGCGCTCGACCGGATGCGGGTAGCGGCGCGGATCGCGGAGCGCTGCGATCGTCGCCGCGGTCATCGCGGCGCGAGCGCGGCGGCGACGTAGTCGACGCAGGCGTCGAGCGTCGCGAGCTTGCGGTAGTCCTGCTCGGGGATCTCGACGCCGAACGCCTTGTGCAGCCCGATCGTGAAGTTGAGGAAGTCCATCGAGTCGATGTCGAGCTCGTCGCGGAGCGCCCGGTCGGGCCTCAGCTCGCCCGGGTCGAGCTCGGGCACCACCGCGGCGAGCGCGGCGAGCACCTGGGCGCGGATCTCGTCTTTCGTCATAGCTTCTCCGGTTCCTGCAGCAGGCGCCCGACCGCGTCGAGGAACAGCGCGCCGCGATGGCCGTCGGTGGCGCGATGGTCGCCCGAGAGCGTCGCCGTGATCACGCGCCGCGGCACGACCTGGCCGTCGACGACCCAGGCGCGCTCCACGATGGCGCCGAACCCGACCAGCGCGAGCTGCGGCGGATAGATGATGCCGTAGACCGACTCGACGCCGCGCTCGCCGAGGCTCGTGATCGTGATCGTCGGGTCGGTCATCTCCGAGCTGCGGAGCGACCCGGCGCGGGCGCGGGTGACGAGGTCCTGGAAGTTGCGCATCAGCTCGTCGACCGGCTGCTGGTCGGCGTCGTGCAGCGCCGGCGCGACCAGCCCGCCGCCGCGCAGCGACACCGCGACGCCGAGGTGGATCGCCTCGCTCTGGACCGCGCGGCCGTCGATCCAGAACCCGTTCAGCTCGGGCACCTCGCGCAGCGCGAGGGCGACGGCCTTCAGCAGCAGCACGCCGTAGAGCAGCCGCTCGGTCACCGGGCGGTCGCGGTTGCGCGCCTCGAGCCACGCCGCGGCCGGCGAGAAGTCGATCGTGGTCGACAGGTAATAGTGTGGGATCTCGCGCTTCGAGCGCGACATCGCCGCGGCGATCGCCTCGCGCATGCGGGCGGCGCGGTCCGCCGGCGCCTTGCGCGGGCGCCGGCGCCGCGGCCGCGGCGCGCTCGACGTCCTCGAGCGTGATCCGGCCCGTCCGGCCCGGTTCCCGGCACCGACTCGAGCGCGACGCCGAGCTCCTCGGCGCGCCGCCGCGCGGCGGGCGAGACACGTGGCGCCGCTCGCCCGGGGCGGCGGGACGGGGCGCCGCGCGCCGGCGGCGGGGCGGCCGCCGGCGGCGGCGCGGCCGAGGCGCGGCCGGCGGCGGCGCCGGGGCGGCGAAGGCCGGCGGCATGACCGGCTCCGGCCCCTCCGACAGGATCGTCGCGAGCGGCGTGCCGACCGGCAGCCAGGCGTCGCCCGGCTCGACGAGGATCTTCTCGAGCTTGCCCGCGGCCCAGGACTCGACCTCGACGTTCGACTTGTCGGTCTCGATCACGAGCACGACCTCGCCGCGCGCGATCGGCTCGCCCGGCTTCTTCAGCCATTCGACGACGCGGCCCTCGGTCATGTCCGCGCCGAGCTTGGGCATCAGGAAGTCCACGGCGGGGGTCTCGCTAGACGAGCGCCTTCACGGCGGCGACGATCCGCTCGGGCGAAGGCAGCGCGGCGTCCTCGAGGTGCTTCGCGTACGGCATCGGCACCTCGACGGAGCACACGCGCGCCACCGGCGCGTCGAGCTCGTCGAACGCGCGCTCCATGATCTGCGCGCTCACCTCGGCCGCGAAGCTGGCGGTGCGCCACATCTCGTCCACGATCACCGCGCGATGGGTCTTCGCGACCGTCGCGACGATCGCGTCGACGTCGAGCGGCCGCAGGCAGCGCAGGTCGAGGACCTCGGCCTCGATGCCCTGCGCGGCGAGCGTCGTCCGCCGCCTTGAGCGCCTTCGGCAGCGAGCCGCCGTAGGTGATGAGCGACACGTCCGTGCCGGGCCGGCGCACCGCCGCGACCCCCAGCCGCATCGGGGTGTCGTCGGTGTCTTCGCCCTGCAGCGGGTAGAGCGTCGCGTTCTCGCAGACGAACACCGGATCGGGGTCGTCGAGCGCGGCGAGCAGCAGCCCCTTCGCGTCGGCGACCGTCGCCGGCGTCACGACCTTGAGCCCGGGCACGTGCGCGTACCAGCCCTCGAAGCGGTGCGAGTGCTGCGCGGCGAGGCCGCGGCCGCCGCCGGTCGCCATGCGGATCACGACCGGCACGCTGAACTGGCCGCCGGACATGTGGCGCAGCGTCGCGGCGTTGTTGACGATCTGGTCGAGCGCGAGCAGCGAGAAGTTGATCGTCATCACCTCGACGATCGGCCGCATGCCGCCGAGCGCCGCGCCGATGCCCGCGCCGACGAAGGTCGACTCCGAGAGCGGCGTGTCGCGGATGCGCTCCGGGCCGAACTCCTCGAGCAGCCCGTGGCTCACCGCGAACGCGCCGCCGTAGCGGCCGACGTCCTCGCCCATCAGGAACACGCGCGGGTCGGCGCGCATCGCCTCGCGCATCGCGGCGCGGGCGGCTTCGCGGTAGGTCATCTTCGCCATCAGCTGCGCTCGCTCGGTGTGGACGTCGCGCTCGAGATCCTCGACCGGCTCCCACGGCGCCGCGCTCGGCCGCGTCCACCGCCCAGTCGACGTCCTGCCAGACGCTCTGTCTCGAGCGCCGCGAGCTCGCCGTCGGTGAGCAGCCCGTCGGCCTTCAGCCGCGCGGCGAACAGTCGCGATCGGGTCGCGCTTCTTCCACTCCGCGACCTCGTCCTTGCCGCGATAGAGCTCGGGGTCGGACATCGAGTGCGCGCGAAAGCGATACGTGCGCAGCTCGAGGAAGTACGGCCCGTCGCCGCGCCGCACCGCCTCCGCGGCGCGCGCGACCGCGCTCTCGACCGCGAGCACGTCCATGCCGTCGACCCATTCGGACTGCATGCGGTAGTTCTGCGCCTTGAGATGGATGTCGGTCTCGGACTCCGAGCGCGCGAGCGCGGTGCCCATCGCGTACAGGTTGTTCTCGCACAGGAACAGGACCGGCAGCTGCCACAGCGCCGCGAGGTTGAGCGACTCGTGGAACTCGCCCTCGGCCACCGCGCCCTCGCCGAAGAAGCACGCCGTCACGCGGTCGCTGCCCCTGCATCTTGTCGGCGAGCGCGAGGCCGACCGCGACCGGCAGCCCGCCGCCGACGATCGCGTACCCGCCGTAGAAGCGGCGCGGCGACGTCGAACATGTGCATCGAGCCGCCGCGGCCGCGGCTGCAGCCGTTCGCCTTGCCGTACATCTCCGCCATCACCGCGCCGGCCGGGACGCCGCGCGCGAGCGCCTGGCCGTGCTCGCGGTAGGTCGCGACGATCGCGTCGTCGGGCGCGAGCGCCTGCATCGCGCCGACCGCGACCGCCTCCTCGCCGATGTAGAGGTGCAGGAAGCCGCGGATCTTGCCGGCGCTGTAGAGCTCGGCGGCACTTCTCCTCGAAGTGGCGGATGAGCAGCATCTGCCGCAGCAGCTCGTGCGCGTGCTCGCGCTCGAGCGCGATGCCGTGCGGCGGGCGATGCTCGACGCGACATTCAGGTGCTCTCCAGCGTCGAGGTGTCGCCTTCGGGCAGCCCGAGCTCGCGCGCCTTGAGCAGCCGCCGCATGATCTTGCCGCTGCGCGTCTTCGGCAGGCTCGGGCTGAAGTCGATCTCCTTCGGCGCGACGACCGCGCCGAGGCGCTTGCGCGCGTGCGCCAGGATCGTCGCCGCAGCTCCTCGCTCGGCTCGAAGCCGGTCTTCAGCGCCGACGAACGCCTTCACGACCTCGCCCGCGACCGGATCGGGCTTGCCGATCACGCCGGCCTCGGCGACCGCCGGGTGCTCCATCAGCACGCTCTCGACCTCGAACGGGCCGATCAGGTGGCCCGGAGGTCTTGATCACGTCGTCCTTGCGGCCGACGAACCAGAAGTAGCCGTCGGCGTCGCGCTGCGCGAGGTCGCCCGGTGAGGTACCAGCCGCCGGCGAAGCACTTCGCGGTAGCGCTCCGGCTCGTTCGAGATAGCCGCGGAACATCGACGGCCAGCCGGGCCGAGCGCGAGCTCGCCCTCGACGCCGGGCTCGTCGATGACTCGCACGGTGCCGTCCGTTCTGCGCGTCGACGATCGCGGCCTCGATGCCCGGCAGCGGCTTGCCCATCGAGCCGGGGCGGATGTCCATCGCGGCGAAGTTGGCGATCATGATGCCGCCGGTCTCGGTCTGCCACCAGTTGTCGTGGAACGGCAGGCCGAACGCCTCCACGCCCCAGACGCACCGCCTCGGGGTTGAGCGGCTCGCCGACGCTCGCCAGGAAGCGCAGCGCCGGCAGCTCGCCGCTCGCGCGCGAGGTCGAGCCCGGCCTTCATCATCATGCGGATCGCGGTCGGCGCGGTGTACCAGACGCTCACGCGCTCGCGCGCGAGGATCTCGTACCAGCGCGCGGCGTCGAAGTCGCTCTCGTCGACGATGCTCGTCACGCCGTGCGAGAGCGGCGCGATGATGCCGTACGACGTGCCCGGTCACCCAGCCCGGGTCGGCGGTGCACCAGAACACGTCGTCGGGGTGCAGATCGAGCGCGAGCTTCGCCGGTCGTGTGGTGCGCGACCACGGCGCCGTGCACGTGCACCGCGCCTTTCGGCGTGCCGGTGGTGCCGCTCGTGAAGTGCAGGAGCGCCATGTCCTCCGGGTCGGTGGGCGGGATCTCGAAGCGTGTCCGCTGCCGCGGCCATGAGCGGCGCGAGATCGCGCGTGTCGGCGAGCGCCGTGCGCTCGCCGACGACGAGCACGTGCTCGAGCTTCGGCAGCGCGGCGCGGATGCCGGCGATCTTCTTGCGGTACAGCGCCTCGGTCGTG
This sequence comes from uncultured beta proteobacterium, assembly GCA_963762785.1. GTDB lineage: Bacteria > Pseudomonadota > Gammaproteobacteria > Burkholderiales > SG8-39 > DATEDA01. Next base: position 137,462 of record CAVXND010000090.1, on the reverse strand, counting down.
ACGAGCACGCGCGCCTCGCCGATCGCCATGCGCGCGCGGATCGGCTCCGGCCCGAAGGCCGAGAAGAGCGTGCAGAGACACGCTTTCGGCTCTTCCACGCGCCGAGCGCGGCGAAGTAGAGCTCCGGGATGCGGCCGGTGAGCACGTAGACGCGGTCGCCGGCGGCGACGCCGAGGCCGCGCAGCACGTTCGCGAAGCGGTTGGACTCCCGCGCGAGGTCGGCGAAGGTGAGGTCGCGTCGCGTGCCGTCCAGGCCGAGCCAGCGGATCGCGACCTGGTCGCGCGCGCGCGCCGGCGGCGTGCCGGTCGACCGCCTCGTGGGCGATGTTGAGCCCGCGGCCGCCGGGCAGGCCGTCGAGCGCGGCGCGCGCCGCCTCCCACGAGAACGTCCGCCGGAACGCGTCGTAGTCCGGGAGGTTCGGCGGGCGGGCGAGGTCCGCCGCGCGCTTCTGGATGATCTCCGTCACGGTGCCAGCCTACGGCGCGACGTGCCGGCGGCCTTGACGGAGATCAAGCGGGACCCGGCGTCCCGGGCTAGAGTCCGACCGACGCGAGAAGAGGAGCAGACCCGTGCCATTGACCCAGGAAGAGCGTACCGAGCTCGAGGCGATCATCCGCCGCGAGCACAAGCGGCTGATGAGCGAGCTGCGCGAGGAGATCGAGCAGTCGCGGCAGGAGACCTTCGGCGCCGTCGAGGGCGGGGTGGGCGACAGCGCCGACGAGTCGGTCGCCGACCTCCTGTCCGATCTCGACAGCGCCGAGATCACGCGCGACGTCAACGAGATCCGCGAGCTCGAGGCGGCGAGGGCGCGCCTCGCGGCCGGCACGTACGGGCGCTGCGTGGACTGCGAGACCGACATCCCCGTCGCCCGGCTGCGCGCCCAGCCCGCGGCGCTGCGCTGCGTCGCCTGTCAGGACAGTCTACGAGAAGACCCACGCCCATCCGCCCGAGCCGAAGCTCTGACCCGCCGAAGCTAGAAGAGGAACGGCAGGAGCGTCGTCGCGGCGATCCCCACCGGCGCGACGTACGCGGAGCAGGAAGCGCAACGCGCGCGCGGCCCGAGGGCCGAGCCGCAGCTCCTCGGCGAGCACGCCCGCCGGCACCACCCAGCCGGCGAACACGGCGATCGCGAAGCCGCCGAGCGGCAGCAGGAAGTTGGACGTCAGGTAGTCGAGCAGATCGAAGACCGTCGCCCGCTCGAAGCCGCGCATGACCGGCGAGCGGATGCCAGTCCGCCCACGCGTTGAACGACAGGACCGTCGCCAGTCCCGCGACGAAGCAGGCGCCGGCGGCGATCGCGGCGGCCGGCGCGCGCCGCAGGCCGCAGCGCCGGATCAGCGGCGCGACCACGAGCTCGAGCAGCGAGATCGCCGAGGCGAGCGCCGCGACGAACAGCAGGACGAAGAACGCCACGGCGGCGAGCGTGCCGAACCGCATCTGCGCGAAGGCGAGCGGCAGCGTGACGAACACGAGCCCCGGCCCGCTCGCCGGGTCGAGCCCGTGGGCGAAGACGATCGGGAAGACGGCGATTCCCGCGAGGAAGCGAGATCGCCGTGTCGGCGACGACCGACGCCACCGCCACCTCCTTGAGGTTGATCTCGACGCCGCTGTAGGCCGCGTAGGTGATCATCAGGCCGAGCCCGACGCCGATCGAGAAGAAGCCGAGCCCGAGCGCGTCGAGCGCCGCGCGGGCGGTCAGCGACTGCGGGTCGAGGTGGAGCAGGAATCGCAGCGTGGCGGGGACGTCGCCTGCGGCGATCGAATAGCCCGCGAGCAGGAGCATCAGCGCCGCGAGCAGCGGCATGAGGAACTTGCCGGCGGCCTCGATGCCGCCGGCGATGCCGCGCGCGACGATGACCGCCGTCGCCGCCATGAAGAACGCGTGATAGGCGAGCATGCGCAGCGGCGAAGCGAGCAGCGCGTCGTAGCGGGCCTGCGCGGCCTGCGGCCCGTCCCCGGGCAGGCCGCCGATCGCGGTCTCGACCGCGTACGCCACGGTCCAGCCGCCGATCACGGCGTAGAAGCTGAGGATCAGGAAACCGGTCAGGACGCCGAGCGTGCCGACGATCGGCCACCGCCGGCTCGCGCCGTGCGCGGCCGCGAGCGCGGCGATGCTCGCGGGCGCGTCCGCGCGCCCGCGCCGGCCGATCGCGAACTCGGCGAACATCAGCGGGACGACGATCAGCGCGAGGCCGAGCAGGTAGAAGAGGATGAACGCGCTGCCGCCGTTCGCGCCGACCTCGTACGGGAACTTCCAGATGCTGCCGATCCCGACCGCCGAGCCGACGGTCGCGAGGATGAAGCCGATGCGTCCCGACCAGGCGTCGCGGCCCGCCGCCATTCACGCGCCCCGCGGCGGGGGCGCTGCCGGGGACGCGCCGGGGGCGGGTTCGAAGAACCGGTACTGCTGGCGTCCGCGCGCCTTCGCCGCGTACATCGCGGCGTCGGCGTGGCTGAGCAGCACGTCCACCGTCGCGCCGTCCCGCGGATACACGCCGATGCCGACGCTGGCGCCGATCTCGATCCGCTGACGGTTCAGCATGTAGGGCTGGCCGATCCGGTCCACCAGCTTTCCGGCCAGGGCGGCGGCGGCCACCTCGGGGTGTTCGATCTCGGTCAGGAGCACCGCGAACTCGTCTCCCCCCAGCCGCGCGACGGTGTCGGTCTTGCGCACCGCGGCGCGCAGCCGTTCCGCGACCGCGATCAGCAGCTGGTCGCCGGCGGCATGTCCCAGGGCGTCGTTGACCGGCTTGAAGTGGTCGAGATCGAGATAGAGGAGCGCGAGCTGGCGGTGCTCGGCGCCGGCGCGGGCGATCGCCCGGTCGAGCAGATCGAGGAAGGAAACGCGGTTCGGCAACCCCGTCAGGCTATCGTGGAAAGCGAGCCGGTGGATCTCCTCCCGCTCCTGGGTGCTCGCCGTGACGTCGTGCTGGATCGCGACGAAGTGGGTGACCTGCCCGGACTCGTCGAGGAGCGGCGTGACCACCTGGCTCGCCGTCCACAGGCTGCCGTCCCGGCGGCGCTCGACGAGCTCGCCCTGCCAGGTCCGCCCGGCGAGGATCGTCTCCCACAGCTCGCGGTAGAAGTCGGGACTCTGCCGGCCCGATTTCAGCAGGCCGGGCGTGCGGCCGATCACCTCGTCCCGGCCGTAGCCGCTCAGCCGGCAGAACGCATCGTTGACCCACACGATGTGCCCGTCGCGGTCGGCGATGAACACGGCGTTCGCCGCCGCCTCCAGCGCGCGCGCCAGCAGCGGTTGTGGCCGCTCGGTCAACGGTGTCTCCGGCGGCGCTCGCCGCGATCGGTGAGGGTGCCCGATTATGCGCGAGCGCCGGGTCCGTGGCGTCGCTCTCAGCCGAGCGCCGGCGCGAAGACGGAAGCGCCGAACACGCGCCGCCGCGCGGTCGCTGACCGGGCGGCGCACGCTGGATGCGCGCGCGCCGGCCGGGCCTCGGCCGGTGCCTCCGGCCGCACGACGCGCTGCAGCCCGGGGAGGTCCCGCAGCGTGACCTCCTTGCGGTCGACGGTCATCAGCCCGGCCGCGGCGAACGCCGAGAACGCGCGGCTCACCGTTTCCAGCTTGATGCCGAGGTAGCTGCCGATCTCCTCCCGGCTCATGCGCAGGGCGAACGACGCGCGCGAGTAGCCGAGCCGGCCGAAGCGCTCGGAGAGATCGAGCAGGAAGGTCGCGAGCCGCGCCTCGGCGTGCAGCGTGCCGAGGAGCCAGATCATGTTGCGCTCCCGGATGAGCTCCCGGCTGAACGCCGCGTAGAGCAGCCGCTCGATGCACGGGTACTCGTGGCCGAGGCGCGCGATGCGGGCGAACGAGACCACGGCGACGTGGCTCGACTCCAGGGCGACGACGTCGCTCGTGTAGCGCTCCGTGTCCAGTCCCTCGAGGCCGATCACGTCCCCGCCCATCGGGAACGCCAGCACCTGCTCCGCGCCGGTCCGGTCGACCGATACCGTCTTCAGGAAGCCCGACCGGACGACGTAGATGGCGTCGAACCGGTCGCCGGTGCGGTGGAGCGTTTCGCCGGCCTTGAGCTGGCGCACGGGGAACCGGATGTCCGGGACCTCGCGGTCAGCGTCGACGCAGCCGCCGAGCAGCGCGGCGAGCTCGGGCAGCGTCACCGACGCGCGATCGGCACAGGTGTGCGGCAGCGCGGCGGCGGGATCGGCGAGCCGTTGGACGGTCTTGATGGTGGCAGGCGACATTTGGCATTCCCCCAGTGTGGTCGATCGAAATCGGTTCAGCACGGCAGTCCGGCTGGTGCGGCGTCCAGTCGGCCGCGCAGGATCTCCCGCACGCGGCCGAACTCCTTGGTCTTGTCGAGCACGACGTCCGCGCCGGCGGCGAGGCTCGCGTCGCGGTACTGCTGCGCGTTGGCGAAGTTGCTCAGGACGATCACGTACAGCCCCGGGCGCTGCGGCTTCACCGCCGCCAGGACGTCCAGTCCGGACCCGTCGGCGAGCTGCAGGTCGAGGAGCATCACGTCGACCGCGGTCGCGAGCACGCCGTCGACCGCGCCGCGTACCGACTCGGCCTCGCCGACGACGTCGACGCCGTCGACCGTGCGCAGTATCGCGACGAGGCGCTTCCTGACTTCCGGCGCATCCTCGACCACGAATACGTTCATCTCGTTATCCGTTACGCAACTCACGGCCCGAGTGTGTCCGCGCGGGCGCCGCGCCACCATCGGCGGCGGCTGAAAGTGCGCTAGGGGAAAGCCGCGCCGGCCCTAGGAATAGTCCTAGGGGCCGGGGGAAGCGCCTTGCGGCGCGCTACTGCGGGAGGTCGGGCGAGTCGAGCAGCCGGTGGGCGACGGCGTAGCGGACCAGCTCCGCGAGCGAGCCGAGGCCCAGCTTCTCGTGGATGTGGGTCTTGTGCGTGCTGACGGTCTTCACGCTCAGATGCAGCCGCTCCGCGATCGCGGTGACGGACTGGCCGGCGGCCAGAAGCAGGAACACCTCGTGCTCGCGATCGGAGAGCCGCTTGTGCGGCAGCTCTTCGCCGCCGGGCGCCTGCAGCCCGAGCGCGAGGGCCTCCGCGACTGCCGGGGTGATGAAGAGGCCGCCCGCGGCGATCTTGCGAAGCGCCGCGACGAGCTGCGTCGGCGCGGCGTCCTTGGTGAGATAGCCCGACGCCCCGGCGCGGATCGCGCGGACGGCGTACTGCTGCTCCCCGTGCATCGACAGCACCAGCACGCGCAGCTCGGGCCGCTCCGCCTTCACCTGCTGGATGAGCTCGATGCCGCTCCGGCCGGGCATCGAGAGATCGAGGAGGAGGACCTCGAACCCGCCGGCGCGGACGGCGGCGAGCACCTCGTGGCCGTCCTTCGCCTCGCCCGGCCACCGCGAACGCCGGGTCCGCGGCGAGGATCCGCTTCAGGCCCTCGCGCACGATGGCGTGGTCGTCGGCGATCAGCACCCGCGTCGTCAAGCGGTCTCCGTCTGCGCGTCCGCGCGGGCGAGCGGGATCCGCGCGACGATCGTCGTCCCGGTCTCCGGGCGGCTCGCGATCTGCACCTCGCCGCCGAGCAGCATGACGCGCTCGCCGATCCCGCGCAGGCCGAACGAGCGGGGATTCGGCCGCGCCGCGGGATCGATCCCGACGCCGTCGTCGCTCACGGTCAGCACCGCGTCGTCTCCGGACCGCTCGAGCCGCACCGACACGCGCTGCGCGCGGGCGTGCTTGGCCACGTTGGTGAGCGACTCCTGCATGATGCGGAAGAGGGCGGAGGCGTGCGGCTCGCCGAGCTGCGCGCAGGACGCGTCGACCCGCAGGTCGCAGGGGATCTGCGTGCGCTGGGAGAAGCTCTGCGCGAGCCACTCGGCGGCGGCGCCGAGGCCGAGGTCGTCGAGGACGAGCGGGCGCAGATCGGCCGAGATGCGGCGCGTCGTGGCGACGGTGGAGTCCAGCAGCTCGCGCATCGCCTCGGTCCGCTCCGACGAGATCGCTGCGATCGCCGGGGATCGAGCTGCCCAGGAGATCGACGTCCATCTTCAGCGCGGTGAGCGCCTGGCCGAGCTCGTCGTGGAGCTCGCGCGCGATGCGCGTCCGCTCGCTCTCGCGGACCTCGTGCATCGCCTGCGAGAGCTCGCGCAGCTCGTCGTGCGCCCGCCGCAGCTCCCGCTCGGCCTTCGCGCGATCGCTGATGTCGCGCAGGATCACCGTGAGCAGCTGCTGATCGCCGGCGCGCGCGTGGGAGATCGACGCCTCGATCGGGAACTCGGTGCCGTCGGCGCGCCGCGCCCAGAGCGCGGTCTGCATCCCCATCCGCCGCGAAGTCTCGCCGGTGCGGCCGAAGCGCTCGACGTGCCGCGCGTGCGCCGCGCGGAACCGCTCGGGGAGGAAGCGGTCGAGCGGGGCGCCGACCGCCTCCGACGCGCCGCACCCGAACATCTTCTCCGCCGCGGCATTGAACAGCACGACGCGCTGGTCGCCGTCGATGGTGACGATCGCGTCCATCGCCGAGCGCACGATCGCGTCGAGACGGGTCTCCCCCTCGCGGAGCTGGCGCGCGACCGCCCGCGAGCGCTGTGCGAGCCGCGCACAGACCGCGACGCCGAGCCCGGCGAGCGCCACGCCGAGCGCCGCCGGTGAGCCAGGGCGCGGAGCGCCGTGAACAGGCCGCCGGTGCCGAACAGTGCATCGGCCTCCCGCGCCCAGATGCTCGCCGCCGCGGCGAGGAGCGCCGCGACGGCGGCGGCGATGCCGAGGGCGAGGGGACGCCGGTCGTGGTCGGTTCCGGTTGGCATGCGGGATCGGACTGGGGACGAAGGTTACCGCGCCGACGTCGTTGCCGCAGCGGGCGGCCCGGAGGCGACGGCGCGCGGGCTTGACGGGCGTCAAATGCCTGGCGCTGGAGCAGGGTAAGTTGGTGCGGGTAATCAGGCGACCGCCATCATCCAAGACGAGGAACCCATGAACGTCAGCGAGCTCAGCAATCCCTTCGTGGTGGTCGCGCAGCGCACGACGCCGCTCACCGATGCCGCGCGGCTCATGCGCGAGCATCACGTCGGCAGCCTGGTCGTCGTCGACGAGAGCGGCAAGGGCCGCGTGCCGGTCGGCATGCTGACCGACCGGGACATCGTCGTGGAGGTGGTCGCGGGCGAGGTGGACCCGCGCACGCTGACCGCCGGCGAGGTGATGAGCGGCGAGCTCGCCGACGGTGCGCGCGGGCGATTCGGCCGAGAGCGCGCTGCGGCTCATGCGGCGTCGCGGGATCCGGCGGGTGCCGGTGGTGTCGGAGGCGGGGACGCTGACCGGGATCGTCACCCTCGACGACCTGCTCGAGAAGGTCGCCGAGCAGCTTTCCGATGCGGTGCGCGCCATCGCGAGCGAGCAGGTCACGAGACGCGCACGCGGCGATAACCGGGCCGGATCGACGGCAGGGTAGTCGACAGCGGATCCACGACAGGGAAGGCCGATGGCAGCGAAACAGATCCTCTTCCACGACGCGGCGCGCGAGAAGATCCTCCGCGGCGCGACCGTGCTCGCCGACGCGGTGCGCGGGACGCTCGGTCCGAAAGCCCGCACGGTGGTGCTGGAGCGCGCGTACGGCGCGCCGATCGTGATCAACTCGGGCGTCGCGGTGGCGAAGGAGATCGAGCTCCCCGACCCGTTCGAGAACCTCGGCGCCCGGATGGTGCGCGAGGTGGCGTCCAAGACCTCGGAGATCGCCGGCGACGGCACGACCACCGCCACGTTGCTCGCGCACGCGACGGTGCGCGAGGGCATGAAGTACGTCGCCGCCGGGATGAACCCGATGGATCTCAAGCGCGGGATCGACCGGGCGGTCGCGGCGCTCGTCGACGCGCTCAAGAAGCTCGCCAAGCCGTGCGCGAGCCGGACCGAGATCGCCAACGTCGCGAGCATCTCGGCGAACAACGACCGCGCGATCGGCGAGCTCGTGGCCGAAGCCATGGACAAGGTCGGAAAGGAAGGCGTCATCACCGTCGAGGACGGCTCCGGCATGGCGAGTGAGCTCGACGTCGTGGAAGGCATGCGCTTCGACCGCGGCTTCCTGTCGCCCTACTTCATCAACCAGCCCGACAAGCAGCGCACGGTGCTCGAGGACGCGCTCGTCCTCATCCACGACAAGAAGATCTCCGCGATCGCGGACCTGCTGCCGGTGCTGGAGAAGATGGTCCAGGCGGGCAAGCCGCTGCTCGTCATCGCCGAGGAGATCGAGGGCGAAGCGCTCGCGACGCTGGTCGTGAACAGCCTGCGCGGCGTGCTCAAGGCGTGCGCGGTCAAGGCGCCCGGGTTCGGCGACCGGCGGAAGGCGATGCTCGAGGACATCGCGATCCTCACCGGCGGGACCGTGGTCGCGGAGGAGCTCGGCCTGAAGCTGGAGACCGTGACGCTCGACAGGCTCGGCCGGGCGAAGCGCGTGGAGATCGACAAGGACGACACCACCATCATCGGCGGCGCCGGCGACCCCGCGCGGATCGAAGCGCGCGTCGCCCAGCTCAAGAGCGAGATCAAGGAAGCGACGAGCGACTACGACCGCGAGAAGCTCCAGGAGCGCATGGCGAAGCTCGCGGGCGGCGTCGCGGTCGTGAAAGTCGGCGCGGCGACCGAGACCGAGATGAAGGAACGCAAGGCCCGGTTCGAGGACGCCTTGCACGCCACGCACGCGGCGATCGAGGAGGGCATCCTCCCGGGCGGCGGCGTTGCGCTCCTGCGTGCGCGCGCCGAGATCGGCGGCCTGCGCGGCGACAACCACGATCAGGACTGCGGCATCAGGATCGTGCTGCGGGCGGTCGAGGAGCCGCTGCGGCAGCTCGTGACGAACGCCGGGCTCGAGCCGTCGGTCGTCCTCGACCGCGTCCTCGCCGGCACGGGCGACTTCGGCTACAACGCGGCGACCGACGAGTACGGCGATCTGGTGCAGATGGGCGTGCTCGACCCGTGCAAGGTCACGCGCACCGCGCTCCAGAACGCGGCCTCGATCGCGGGACTCATCCTCACCGTCGACTGCATCGTCGCGCATCTGCCGGAGAAGGAAACGCGCCAGGAAACGCCGGAGTACTGAGCCCGCACCCCCCGCGCCGCGGCGGCACAGCTAGATGAACCCGCTCTCGAGCCCGCTGCTCACGGACCTCTATCAGCTCACCATGCTGCAGGCCTACTTCGAGGCCGGCATGACCGGGACTGCGGTGTTCGAGCTCTTTGTGCGGAAGCTCCCCGCCGGGGCGCAACTTCATGGTCGCGGCCGGGCTCGAGCAGGCGGTGGAGTTCCTCGAAGGGCTCCGGTTCGGCGTGGAAGAGCTCGACTGGGTCCGGTCGAGCGGCATCTTCAAGCCGGCGTTTGCCGAGCACCTCGCCGAGCTGCGGTTCACCGGCGACGTGCACGCCATGCCCGAGGGCACGGTGTTCTTCCCGAACGAGCCGGTCCTCCGCGTCACCGCGCCGATGCCGGAAGCGCAGCTCGTCGAGTCGCGCCTGCTCAACCTCGTGCACTTCGAGGTGATGGTGGCGTCGAAGGCGGCGCGCTCGGTGCTCGTCGCGCCGGGGAAGCGGCTGGTCGACTTCGGCATGCGGCGCGCCCACGGCGCGGAAGCGGGCCTGCTCGCCGCCCGCGCCGCGTACCTCGCCGGCTTCGACGGCAGCTCGGTGGCGCTCGCCGGCCCGCGGTTCGGCGTCCCGGTGTTCGGCACCATGGCGCATTCCTTCGTGCAGGCGCACGACAGCGAGTCGGCCGCGTTCCTGCACTTTGCCCGGGCGTTCCCCGCCTCCGCGCTGCTCCTCATCGACACCTACGACACCGTCGCAGCCGCTCGGAAGGTCGCCGTCCTTGCGCCCGAGCTCGCGCGCGAGGGGATCGCGGTGCGCGGCGTCCGGCTCGACAGCGGCGATCTCGCCCGGCTCGCACGGGACGTGCGGCGCGTGCTGGATGAGGCCGGCCTGAAGGAGACGACGATCTTCGCGAGCGGCAACCTCGACGAGTTCCAGGTCCGCGACCTCGTCGCGGCCGGCGCGCCGATCGACGGCTTCGGCGTCGGCACGAGCCTCGTGACGTCGTCGGATGCGCCCTCGCTCGACGCGGTCTACAAGCTGCAGGAGTACGCGGGGCAGCCGCGGCGGAAGCGCTCGACCGGGAAGGCGACGTGGCCCGGCCGCAAACAGGTCTACCGCCGCTTCGGGTCGGACGGGCGGTTTGCCGGCGACACCGTCACCGCGGAAACGGACCCTCAGCCCGGCACGCCGCTGCTCGAGCAGGCGATGGGGGGCGGGAAGCGCCTGCGCCCGCTGCCGACGCTCGCGCAGGCGCGAGACCGTGCGCGCGCGCAGCTCGCATGCCTGCCCGAGTCGCTCATCCGGCTTGACGCCGCACCGGCGCCGTATCCGGTCGAGATCGCGGCATCCCTGCACGCCCTTGCCGCCGAGGTCGACGCGGCGACTGCGGATGTCCGATGAGATGACTGGCGCCGCCCTGACGCCGCTCGCGGCCGAGGCGCTCGTCCGCCGCTGCGACCCGGCCGCGTTCACGTTCGAGACCACCGCCGCGCTCGACGCGCCGTTCGGCGTCGTCGGTCAGGAGCGCGCGGCCCGGGCGCTCGCGTTCGGCATCGGCGTCGCGCACGAGGGCTACAACGTCTTCGTCATGGGCCCCGCCGGCTGCGGCAAGCACACGCTCGTGGAGGACGCCCTCGGCGAGCAGGCGCGCCGCACCGCGACGCCCCCGGACTGGGTGCTCGTGAACAACTTCGCCGCGCCTCACCGGCCCACGGCGATCGAGCTGCCGGCCGGACGCGGCGCCGGGTTCAAGCGCGACATGGAGCGGCTCGTCGAGGAGCTGCGCGCGACGATCCCCGCGGTGTTCGAGAGCGAGGAGTACGCGCATCGCGTCGAGCGGATCGACGCCGAGTTCGCCGAGCGGCACGAGAAGACGCTCGCGGCCCTCGGCCAGGACGCCGCGCGCGACGGTATCGCGCTCCTCCGTACGCCCGCCGGGTTCACCTTCGCCCCGCTGAAGGAGGGCGAGGTGATCGGCGCCGAGGACTTCAACAAGCTCCCGGAGGCCGAGCGCGGGCGGATCGAGAGCGCCATCTCGGCGCTCCAGCAGCGGCTCGAGAAGTTCGTGCGGGAGACGCTGCGCTGGCGGAACGAGCGGAACGAGCGGGTGCGCCGGCTGAACCGCGACATGATGCGGCCGGCGGTCGGCCAGCCGGTGGAGGACCTCGCGCAGCGCTACGCCGAGTTCCCGAAGGTGGTCGAGTACCTCGGCGCCGTCGAGCACGACGTGCTCGAGCACGGCGACGACTTCCGCCGGCAGCAGGACGGCGTGCCGGTGATGCTCACGCTCGGGGCGCAGGCGTCCGACCGGGAGCTCCGCCGGTACGCCGTGAACCTGCTCGTGGACCGGACCGGCGCAACCGGTGCGGAGCTCGTCTTCGCCGATCATCCGACCTACGCGAACCTCGTCGGGCGCATCGAGCACGTCCAGCAGTTCGGGACCCTGGTGACCGATTTCTCGCTGGTGAAGCCCGGTGCGCTGCACCGCGCGAACGGCGGTTACCTCGTGCTCGACGCCCGCGCGCTGCTTACCCAGCCGTTCGCGTGGGACGCGCTCAAGCGGGCGCTCCTGCGCCGCGAGATCCGCGTCGAGCCCGTGAGCGAGCTGTGGGGCATCGCGACGACGGTGTCGCTCGAGCCCGAGCCGGTCCCGCTCGCGGTGAAGGTGGTGCTGCTGGGCGAGCGGTACCTGTACTACCTGCTGCACGCGTACGACCCCGATTTCCGCCGGCTGTTCGGCGTGGTCGCCGACTTCGACGACGCGTTCGACCGCACCGCGGAGAACTCGCAGGCGATGGCGCGCGTGATCGCCGGCCTCGCGCGCCACGACGAGCTGCTGCCGATCGAGCGCGGGGCGGTGGCGCGCACGATCGACCATGCGGCGCGCGCCGCCGGCGACGCGGGCAAGCTCGCCGCCGACCTCGACGCGCTCGCGCGGCTGCTGCGCGAGGCCGATTTCCTCGCGCGCGAGGCCGAGCGGCCGGCCGTGGCAGCCGCGGATATCGATGCCGCCATCCTCGGCCAGCGCGCCCGCGCGGAGCGGCTGAAGCAGCGGATGAGCGAGGCGATCCTGCGCGGGACGATCCTGATCGACACCGCCGGCGCGAAAGCGGGCCAGGTGAACGGTCTCTCGGTCGTCGAGCTCGGCGGGTTCCCGTTCGCCGAGCCGGTGCGCATCACCGCCACCACGCGCATGGGCGAGGGCGGCGTGATCGACATCCAGCGCGAGGTCGAGCTCGGGGGCGCGATCCACTCGAAGGGCGTGATGATCCTGTCGCAGTTCCTCGCCGCGCGGTTCTCCGCGAACCGGCCGCACTCGCTCGCCGCGAGCCTCGCCTTCGAGCAGACCTACGGCACGGTCGACGGCGACAGCGCCTCGCTCGCCGAGCTCTGCGCGCTGCTGTCGTCGCTCGCGGACCTGCCGCTCCGGCAGTCGCTGGCGGTGACCGGCTCGGTGAACCAGCTCGGCGAGGTGCAGGCGATCGGCGCGGTGAACGAGAAGATCGAGGGCTTCTTCGACATCTGCGCGGCGCGCGGGCTCACCGGCGAGCAGGGCGTGATCATCCCCGCGGCCAACCTCGATCACCTGATGCTGCGCGACGACGTCGTCGCCGCGGCCGCCGCCGGGCGGTTCCGCGTCTACGCCGTGCGGCACGTCGACGAAGCGATCGAGCTCCTGACCGGGGTGGCCGCCGGCGCATCGGAGCTCACCTCCGAGCTGCCGCCGGACACGGTGAACGGTCGCGTCGCGTCGCGGCTGAAGGCGTTCGCCGGCGCGCGCCGCGAGCGCGCCGTGCCCGGCGGAACGTGCCGCGCGGCCGGAGAAGCGAGGCCGCAATGGCAGACGATAGCGCCCGGCGGATCCTGCTCGCGATCGACACCGGTTCGCTCACCGGGCCGGCGCTCGAAACCGCGGCGGCGCTGGCGGTCGGCCTCGGCAGCGAGCTCGCGGCGCTCTTCGTCGAGGACGAGCGGCTGCTGCGGATCGCCGGGCTGCCGTTCGCGCACGAGACTGGCTTTCCCTCGGCCGAGCTCCGCGGGCTCGGGCTCGAGGCGATGGAGCAGGCCTTTCGCGTCCAGGCCGGGCATCTGCGGCGCCTGGTGGAGGCGGCCGCGGCGCGGCTCACGCTCTCGTGGACGCTCGACGTGGCGCGCGGCGAGCTCCTCGTCGCCTCGCTCGCGCGGCTGCGCCGCGAGGATCTGCTCGTCCTGAGCAAGGGCCGGCTCGCGGCGTTTCCGGTCGGCGGGCGGACGGACGACGGCGGGCCGTTCCACGCGCTCGCCGGGCGGCCGGTCGCGGTGGTGTTCGACGACTCCCCCGCGGGCGGGCGGGGGCTCGAGGCCGCGCTCGCCATGGCGCGCGTGACCGCGGGCGAGGTCGCGGTGCTCGTCGAAGCGGCGGCGCCCGAAGCCTTCCGCGACGGCCAGGCGCGCGCCGCGGCGCGCCTCGCGGAGCGGAGCGCCGGCGTGCGCTACGCGCGCCTCGAGGCGGGCGATCCGGCGGCGCTCGCGCGTATCGTGCGCACCCACGGCGCGGGCGCGCTCGTGATCCCGGGGGCTGCCGCCGAGCGGCCGACGATCGAGCTGCTCGAGGATGTCGCGTGCCCGGTCGTCCTGCTACGCTGAGAACGAGGATGATGCGAACCCTCGCCTGCCTACTGCTCGCCGCCGCCGTGCTGCCATCGGCCGCTCTCGAGGTCCAGCGGGTACAGGACGCGTACTGGGTGAGCGGGGGCGTCAGCGCCGACGAGCGCGACGAGATGATCATGGCGCTGCCGGATCACAACCTCAAGGTCCTTACCGCAGCGGAGAAATCGGGCGCGTTTCTCGCCGGGGCGCAGGTCGTCGTGCGCGACGCCGGCGGCCGGACCGTCTTCGAGACGACGCTCGACGGTCCGTGGCTGCTCGCGCGGCTCCCGTTGGGCAGCTACCAGCTGATTGCAACCCTGGGCGGCAAGTCGCAGACGCGCACGTTCACCGTTCCGGCGAGCGGCCGGCGCGAGATCTTCCTGTACTGGGCGGCGCCCGAGGTCGAGACGCTGCCCAAGGGCGTAGCGCAGTGACGGCGGCGACGCCGGCCGCGCGCTGATCCGCCCGCCCATGCAACTCACCTTCCTCGGGGCCGCGGGCGAAGTCACCGGCTCCTGCTATCTCGTCGACACCGGCGAGATCAGGTTCCTCATCGACTGCGGCATGTTCCAGGGCGGCGGCGAGGCCGACCGCAAGAACCGGTCGTTCGCGTTCGACCCGCGCGACATCGCTTTCGTGCTGCTCTCGCACGCGCACATCGACCACTCCGGTTTAATCCCGCGCCTCGTTGCGCTCGGCTTCGGCGGCGTCGTCTATTCGACCCGCGCCACGGCGGATCTGCTCGGCGTCATGTTGCCGGACAGCGCGCACCTCCAGGAGCGCGAGGCCGAGCGCGCGGAGGCCGGCCACGCGGGGCGGAGCCGCGACGCGACACCGCTCTACACCGTCCGGCAGGCGGGCGCGAGCCTCGAACGCCTGCGGCCCGTCGAATACGACGAGCCCGTGCGCTTGCACTCGTCCGTACGCTGCGTGTTCCGGGACGCCGGGCACATCCTCGGCTCGGCGATACTCGAGATCTGGCTGGGCGAAGGTGGGCGCGAGACCAAGCTCGTGTTCTCGGGCGACCTCGGCCAGCCCGGCCGCCCGATCGTCAGGGACCCGGTGCGGGTCGCGGAAGCCGACGTGCTGCTGGTCGAATCGACCTACGGCGACCGCAACCACAAGAGCCTCGCCGACACGCTCGAGGAGTTCGCCGCGGCGCTGAACGAGACGCTCGCGACCGGGAAGGGCAACGTCGTCATCCCCGCGTTCGCCGTCGGACGGACGCAGGAGATCCTCTACTTCATCGCCAAGATCGCCGATCAGGGCCGCATCGGCCCGCTCGCGGTGTACGTCGACTCGCCGATGGCGCTTGCCGCCACACGGATCACGCTCGAGCACCCGGAGCTGCACGACCGCGACGCCGCGGCGCTCACGCACTGGCTGGTGACCGGCAAAGGGAAGACGCGCGTCCACTTCACCGAAACGCTGGAGGACTCGATGAAGATCAACTCGATACGCTCCGGCGCGGTGATCATCTCGGCGAGCGGCATGTGCGAGGGCGGGCGGATCAAGCACCACCTGCGGTACAACATTTCGCGCCCCGAATGCGCGATCGTCTTCGTCGGCTTCCAGGCCGCGGGCACGCTCGGCCGGCGTATCGTCGACGGCGCGAAAGACGTGCGCCTCTTCGGCGAGCAGCACGCGGTGCGGGCGAAGGTCTACACGATCGGCGGGCTCTCGGCCCACGCCGACCGGGACGCGCTGCTCGGGTGGCTCGGCGGATTCGGGCGCCCGCCGCGCGCGACGTGGGTGGTGCACGGCGAACCGCTCGCCGCGCACGCGCTCCGCGACGAGATCGAGAAGCGCCTCCGGTGGCGCGCTTCGGTGCCGACGGCGCGTCAGACGGTGACGCTCGGGAGCGACGCGTGAACGGCCACCCCGGCGCCGGCTCGGAGACCGTCGGCCAGCACATGGTCACGCGCATCGCGCGTGCGCGCCCCGACGAGACCATGACCGAAGTCATGGCCCGCTTCGCCCACGAGCAGCCCGCGAGCGTCGAGCTCATCTGCGTGGAAGGCGCCGACGGCCGGCTCGCCGGCGTGCTGCCGATCGGGAAGCTGTTCGCGCTGCCGGAAGCGACGCCCATGCGCGATGCGATGGACCCGTCGTTTCCGCGGGTGATGCCCGAGACCGACCAGGAACACGCCGCGTCGATGGCGCTCGCGGACGCCGTGGACGCGCTGCCGGTCGTCGACCGCGACGGCCGGCTGCTCGGCCTGATGCCGTCGCAGGCGCTGCTGCAGGTGCTGCGGCAGGAGCACGTCGAGGACCTGCACCGGCTCGCCGGCATCGCGCGCGAGTCCGCGCAGGCGCGCGACGCGATCGAGGACCCGCCGATGCGGCGCGCCCGGCACCGGCTGCCGTGGCTGCTCGTGGGGCTCGCCGGCGCGATGGTGGCGACCGCCGCGATGGCGGGGTTCCAGTCGACGCTCGAGGCGAAGATCGCCGTCGCGTTCTTCGTGCCGGGCCTCGTCTACATTGCCGATGCGATCGGGACCCAGAGCGAAGCGATCGCCGTCCGCGGCCTCTCGCTCACGCGGGACGGGATCGGCCACCTCCTGGCCGGGGAGCTGCGCACCGGGATGCTGATGGGCGCGACGCTGGGACTGCTGTCGTTTCCGGCCAGCTTCCTAGCGTTCGGCGACGCGCGCCTCGCGGGCGCGGTGGCGGTGGCGATCTTCTTCGCCGGCAGCGTCGCCGCGGCGATCGGACTGCTGTTCCCGTGGGTGCTTGCGCGTTTCCGGGTCGACCCGGCCTACGGCAGCGGGCCGGTGGCCACCGTGATCCAGGACATCCTGAGCCTGCTCGTCTACTTGCTCGTGGTGCGGGCGTTCGGGGTCTGAGCCAGAAACCGGAGCGCCGTCAGGCTGGGCAGGAATAGATAGGCCGCCGCCGTCACCGTCACGAACCGCGGGAACGGCGCGGTGCGAACCGTCGGCCGTCCGGGAATCGTCATCCGGCTCGGTGTTTCGCCGACGCGCGCGGCGTCCCCTGCGATCGGATCCTTGTTGTCGTGCAGGCCGCCGAAGTGCGGGTTGTTGCACCAGGTCTGCTGCACGAACTCGAACTGGCTCCGGATGCTGGCGTTGACGCAGAAGAAGTGCGTACCGCGCGCGCGGCCGTCGTCGCGAATTTCGCGCAGCACGTTGGCGGCTGCGGTGCCTCGGGCGTCCTGCAGCAGCAGCGGATCGAAGAGCGGCGGACCGAACGCCCGCCCGCGCCGGAGGAGCCGATGCGCTTCCGACATGCTGAGGGATTGCTCCGGAGCGTTCGGCGTGATCACGTCGCGCGGGTTCGTGCGGCGCACGTGCGCGCCCATCGGGCAGCCGAACCCGTCGGGGTCGTGGCCATACAGGAAGTCGTCGCGACCGCCGTGGCGCGGGTCGTCGGCGTCCGGGAACAGGGCGAGGGGCGCGCCGCTCGGCCAGCGCCCGACGAACCTGGCCGCGAGCCACACTATGTATGCGGGGTCCGCTTCGCGTCGAACCCGGATCGCTTCCTCTTTCATGAAACGCCAGAACTCCGCGACGTCCTGCTGCAGCTTGCGGTAGACGACGTACGAGCCGTTCCGGCCGAGGTCCCGCAGCGCGGCCGCGGCGTGATACGGGTTGTCGAGCGGCGGCAGGATTCCGTGCGGATCGAGCTCACCCGGCACGACGGGTGTCGGCGGGATCGAGCGATAGTGGTTCTCGTACCCGAGGATGAACTCGCCGGTCGGGACGCCGCTGCCGGCAATGCCCGCGATCGCGGGCTGGGCGATGCCGTCGCGGAAGCCGAACGGCTCGCGATCGTTCGCAGGCCGGTAGCCGCGCTGCATGCTGCCGGGCAGCTCGGTCACGCCGCCCGCCGATTCCGCGAGCAGCCTGCGCTGCGCATCGATGCGGGCATCGAGCTCGGCGTCCGTCGCCGCGTAGATGAGGATCACCGCGTGAACGGGCGGGTTCCGGGGTCCGCCGAGCTCCCAGCTCTCGGGGGCGCTTTCCTCGGTGTCGCCCAGGATGCGCGACCGGTGCGAAACCGCGACACCCTCGAGGAACTCCGGCGGGAACGTGCAGCGCGCTGCCTCCGGCAGGCCGCAAGCGCTCAGACCCGGCGCGGTGAACGCCACGTTGACCGCGCCGGCGCGGCTTGACCCTGCGGCCGTCGCTCCCGACCGGCCACCGGCGCGCCGTGGTGATCGATCCCGCGAGCTCCCCGATCCACCGGCGCGCTCCGGCCGCATCGTTCACGCGAACGAAGAGATACGCGGCGGATGGGAGATGACCGTAGCCGCTCGCGATGAACCCCTGCACGTCGCGCAGGGCCTCGTCCGGCAAGCGTCCTGATGCGGTGGTCACCCCCGTGGCGTCCATGATGTTCAGCACCGTGTCGTCGGGGTACGCGCTGTAGAAGACGTCGGCGCGCACCTGGTGCGTGCGGAGGAAGCGCTTCAGCGCGGGCACGTCGCGGGCGCCGTCCGGCGGATAGCCGTACGAGGTCTCCCAGATGGCGTCGAGTCCCGACAGGATCAGCTCCGCGAACTCGTCGATGTAACTCTCCCACGAGTTGTCGTAGTCGCTCAGCAGCACCAGGCGGCGGGCGTCGTCGATGAGCAGCCAGCGCACGAAGTGGATCGTGCTTACGCCGATCAGGGAACCGGACGGTGCGAGCCGCTTCGAGTACGAGTCGATCGCCGCGAGGACCGCCCGGACGCGATCGGCGCTGCCCGGCCGCACCACGGTGACGAGCGTCAGCTCGTTCTGCGCGACCAGGTCTTCCCGCAGGGCGGGCGGCGGTGCGCCGGGAACGAACGGGAGCTCGTCGCCCGGGACGAGCGGAGCGAGCGGGGCGCAGTTGTCCAGGACGACGCTCGAATGCGGTGAGCGGCGCGGCGGCAGGCGATTGCCCGTCAGCCGGTTGAACACGCGAAAAACCGTGATCCGGTCCAGGCTGGCGACGATCTTGCCGGTGCCGAAATAGACCGTCGCGAGTCCGAACCGGGCGACGGCTCGCACGAGGTCGACCAGTACCGGCAGCGCGCGGATCACTCGCCGCAACGTGCCTGTCAGCCAGGACACGAGCGAAGGCGGCGACGATCGGAGATCGCAGCTGATCGCACGCCGGATCGACGCGGCCGTTTCGTCGCGGAACGCGATGTAGAACCCCGCGGGCTCCTGCGCGTGCTGCCGCACGAAGGTGCCGAAGGCGGCGGCGCCGCCGTAGCCTTCGCAACCGCCCCAGATCGCGTCCATGTCCGAGGTGGCCGCGACCAGCTCGGCGACATGGTCGTCGAGATCGCCGTCGTAGACCGATGCGAACAGGAGTCGCGTGCGACCGGCGCCGCGGTCGGGGTCGTTGAGGATCGCGAAGCGCGCGAAGTGGGTGCGCGGGCAACGCAGGAAGTCGATATGCGGACGCTCGCCGGCCGCAAACCGCTTGCCCTTGATGTCGTCGCCGACGGCGCGCAGGATGCCGCCGAGCGCCGTCTCCTGGCCGCGCCGGATCGGCGCGAGAATCGTCAGGCATGTCGGCGGCATGTCGCGCCCAGTATAGCGATCCGCGCCCGCGCTTCCTTCGGTCGGTGAGCGTGCGCCGCTCGACCATCGGTCCGATGGACAGGCGCCTGGCGCCGATTTAAGCTCGCCCGCATGAAGCGTCCGGATCGTCGGTCAGCGGCCGCGCGCACCAGGCGCACCGGCGGGCGCACCGGCGCCGGTTCGAAGCCGCCGGCACCGCGCTCCCGGCGCACCGGAACGGAACGGACGGCGCCGGAAGTCATCGTCGACTTCGTGTTCGACGACGGATTGCTGTACGTCTCGCTGCAGAACATCGGCGACGTCCCGGCGTACGACGTGCGCGCGGCGTTCGACCCGCCGTTTCGCGGCCTCGACGGCGAGCAGGACGCGAGCCGGCTGCGGATGTTCCGTCACACGCCGTTCCTCGGGCCCCGCCGGACGATCCGGAGCTTCCTCGATCGCAGCGCCGCATACTTCGGCCGGGGAGAGCCCAGGTCGATCGCGGTGAGCATCACCTACCGCGACGCGGACCGACGGCGGTACCGGCGGACGATCCAGCACGATCTCGCCGTGTACGAGGATCTCGCCTTCGTCGAGCGCGGCGCGGGCAACGCATCGGATCGGTAACGAACGCCGGAGGACGCATGGCAATCTTTCGCGACACGCCGTACGGGAACTGCAACTTCCTGGTCGACCTCGGGATCGGCGATCCCAACGCGGTGCAGGCCGGATTCGCGGAGGTCCTGCTGCCGGACGCAGCGGTCGACGTGATCGAGTACCGGAACGGCAACGAGAAGGAATCCGGTGCGCGGAAGATCCCCGGCCGGGCGAAGTACTCGAACGTGATCCTCAAGCGCGGCGTGATCGGCTCGCTCGACCTGTACCAGTGGCTGGACCAGGTCCGCAACGGCGACGTCGGCGCGCGGCGGACGGTCCTCATCCACCTCCTGAACGAGGACCGGAGCGCCACCGTGCTGACCTGGAAGCTGCTGCGCGCCTTTCCGGTGAGTTACAGCTTCTCGAACCTCGATGCGCGCGGCCAGGACCCGTTGCTCGAGATGCTCGAGCTTGCGTACGAGCGGCTCGAGATGGAGTGAGCCGCGGCGGGCAGGCGGGCGAGTCCCAGGTGACGCACGAAGCGAGGAGCGACGCCGCGCTCGCGCGCGAGCCTTCAGGCCAGGCCGCGGAAGACGAAGCGCCCGGCGCGACGGCGGCGGCTGCGCAGTCACCGGTCGCGCCGTTAGCGGCGGCGTCCAGGCCATCGCCGTGGGCGTGCGCGCCTTACCGCCTGCTCCTCGGCGCCTGGCTCGGCGCCAACGTCTGCATGTCGATGCACGAGGCGACCTCGGCGTGGCTGATGGCATCACTCGGCGCGAGCGCGCTGCTCGTGGCGCTCCTGCAGTCCGCCGCCTCGCTCCCGAGCTTCCTGCTCGCCATGCCGAGCGGCGCGCTCACCGATCTCGCCGACCGGCGGCGGATTCTCGTCGTCGCGCACGCGCTGATGAGCGTCGTCGGCCTCGTGCTCGGGGTCGCGCTGCTCGCGGGCGTCGCCTCGCCCGGGATCCTGCTTGGCGGAGCGTTCGCGGTCGGCGTGACTTTGGCGCTGCGCCTGCCGGCCCATTCGGCGCTGGTCCAGGAGGTGCTGCCGCGCGCTTCGCTGCCGCGCGCGGTCGTCTGGAACGGCGCCGCGATGAACGCCGCGCGCACCGTCGGCCCCCTGATTGCCGGTGCGATCATCGCGTCGGCCGGGCCCGCGTTCGCGTTTCTCGCCATGGGTCTCGCGATGCTCGTCTTCACCGTCGTGCTCGCGCGGTGGCCGCGGCCGCGCGCACCGGCGAGCACGCTGCCGTCCGAGCGCTTCATCGGCGCGATGCGGGTCGGCCTCCAGTTCGCGCGCGAGACGCCGGCGGTGCGCGCCGCGATCATCCGCGGCAGCTGCTACTTCCTGTCGGCGGTGGCGCTCGTCGCGCTGCTGCCGGTCGTGGTCCGCGACCGGCTCGGCGCCGGACCGAACACCTACACGCTGCTGTTCGGTCTCTTCGGCCTCGGCGCGGTGATGCTCGCGTTCACGATCGGCGTGCTGCGCCAGCGCCTGTCGCGCGACGGCATGATCGCGACCGGCATCGTCCTGCAAACGGGGGCCGCGCTCGCGTTCGCGCTGACCACGCACGTGGCGATCCTGGCCGTGGCGATGGTGGCGAGCGGGTTCGCGTGGATCTCGGTCGCCGCCTCGCTCGGCGTCACGGCGCAGCTCGCGCTGCCCGCGTGGGTGCGCGGACGCGGCCTCGCCGCGGTGCAGATGGCGTACATGGGCGGCGGCACCTTCGGCGCGCTCCTGTGGGGCCAGATCGCGACCACCTGGAATCTGCAGATCGCATTCCTGGCGGCCGCGGCCGCCGCCGCGGCGAACCTCGTGCTCGCCCGCCGCTATCCGGTGTCGACCCTGCGCGAAGAGAACCTCACGCCGTCGCGGCACTGGCGCGAGCCCGAGGTGGCGATGCCGGTCGAGCACGACGAGGGGCCGGTGCAGGTGATGGTCGAGTACCTGATCGAGCCGAAGAACGCGGACGCCTTCGTCGAGCTGATGCAGGAAAGCCGCCGGTCGCACCTGCGCGACGGGGCGAGCTCGTGGGCGCTCTTCCGCGACCCGGCCAACCCGGGGCGCTACGTCGAGCAATGGGTCGAGGAGTCGTGGCTGGAGCTGCTGCGTCACCGCGACAAGGCGACGGAGTCCGAGCGCGAGCTGCGCGACGCGAAGCGCGCGTTCCACGTCGGCCCCGAGGCGCCGGCGCGGATCGTCCTCGTCGCGGAGGACGTCGCCCGCCGCAAGCCCGATCAGGGATCCACGGCGATATAGGCGGCGCCCGGTCGCGCCCGCGGCCGTTGAAGAGCCCGAGGACGTGAGCTAAAGTAGCCGTTCACTTGGGGAGCAGCGACGTGTCCGTCGAAGTCACACCCGCCGGAGCGATTGGCGCGGAAGTGCGGGGCGTCGATCTCGCGGCCGTCACCGGCGGGGAGATCGACGCCATCAAGCAGGCCTGGTACCGGCACGATGTCCTCGTGTTCCGGAACCAGCGGCTGACCGACGACGATCTCCTCGCGTTCTCACGCCACTTCGGCGCGCTCGACCCGCCCCCGAACCAGGGCGCGGGACGCAAGTCCCCGCCGGGGTATCCGGACGTCTACGTGGTGTCGAACGTGGTCGACGAGCAGGGCGAGCCGATCGGCGCGCTCGGGGACGGCGAGGCGCTCTGGCACACCGACATGAGCTACGTGGCGCAGCCGCCGGACGCGTCGATGCTGTACTCGCTCGAAATACCGCCGGTCGGCGGCGACACCTCGTTCTGCAGCATGAAGGCGGCGCTCGCGAAGATGCCGCGAGCGCTCGCCGACCGGATCGCGCGCCTCGACATCAAGCACGACGGCACCTACGACTCCGGCGGCTACCTGCGAAAGGGAATGGCGGCGTCGGCGGATCCGCGCACCTCGGTCGGCACGCCGCACCCGATCGTGATCCAGCACCCGGTGTCGGGCGACCGGGCGCTCTACCTCGGCCGCCGGCGCAACGCCTACATCATGGGCCTGGAGGTCGCCGAGTCGGAGCGGCTGCTCGACGAGATCTGGTCTTACGTCGAAGCCGCCGTGTACGTCCACAAGTGGGCGCTGGGCGATCTGGTGCTATGGGACAACCGCACCACCATGCATCGCCGCGATGCGTTCGACCCGAAGGCGCGCCGCGTCATGCACCGCACGCAGATCAAGGGTTCGAACGCGCCGCGGCGCGCGGCGCCGTAGCCGCCGTTCACTCCAGCTTGATGCCGGCGGCGCGGATGACGTCGGCCCACCGCTTGAGCTCGCCCTTCACGACCTTGTCGAGCTCCTCCGGCGTGCTCCCGACCGAGTCGGCGCCCTGCTCGAGCAGCTTCTGCTTGACGTCGGGAAGGTGCACGGCGCGCGCGGCCTCCTTCTGCATTCGCGCCACGGCGGCTGGCGGCGTGCGCGCCGGCGCGAACATCGCGTACCAGGAGTCCACTTCGTAGTCGGGCAGGCCGAGCTCCTCCGCCACGGTCGGCACGTCGGGCGCCGCCGACGTGCGCTTGAGCGTCGTCACGGCGAGCGCCCGCAGCTTCCCGGCGCGCACCTGCCCGAGCGCCGCCGGCGCGCTGACGATGATGAAGGGCACCTGGCCCGAGATCCCGTCGACGACGGCAGGTCCGCCGCCCTTGTAGGGGACGTGCACCATGTGAATCCCGGTCTGGAGCCGCAGCAGCTCGCCCGCGATGTGCGCGGGTGTGCCGTTTCCCACCGAAGCATAGGCGTATCGGCCCGGGTCTTTCTTCGCCATGGCGACCATGTCCCGAAGCGTCGCCGCCGGGACGTTCGGGTTGGCCGCGATGAGCTGCGGCACGCTCACGATCAGCGACACCCCCACGAAGTCACGCTCCACGTCGTAGCCGAGCTTGTAGAGCAGCGGATTGATGGTGTGCGAGGAGAGGGTGAACAGGAACGTGTAGCCGTCGGGCGCGCTTCTCGCCGCCGCCTCGGTGCCGACGGCGCCGCCCGCGCCGCCGCGGTTCTCGATGACGATCGGCTGCCCGAGGCCTTCCGCGAGCCGCTGCTGGACGATGCGCGCGATCACGTCCGTCCCGCCGCCGGGCGGGTAGGGCACGATGAAGCGGATCGGTTTCGTCGGGTAATCCTGCGCAAGCGCCGGCGACGCGCACCAGAGCAGGGCAATCAGACACAGGGCGGTGCGTGCGGCGGTCGTTGCTGTGCGTTGCATCGGGTTCCCCGCTCCGACGAACGGTCTCAGAGAATCCGCTCGCCGAACTTCTTCAGCGCCGCTTCCGACAGCGTCAACCCCAGTCCCGGCTGCTCCTTCAGCTTCAGCCGCCCGTTCGCGATCTTCGGCGGGTCCTCGAAGAGCTCGGCCTGGAGCGGGTCGCGCTCCGGATCGGTGAACGACTCGACGATGACGCCGGCGGGACTGCCGGCGACGATGTGGGCGTGGATGAAGCAGTCGTGGTGCGGCGCGACCTGCACGCTGTTCAGCTCGCACAGCGCGGCGAGCTTCCGGCCCTCGGTGAAGCCGCCCATCATCGTGCAGTCGAACTGCAGGATCTGGATCGCCTGCTCCTCGAGCAGCGCGCGGCAGCCGTAGCTCGTGAGCTCGCTTTCGCCGGCCGACAGCGGGATGCGCGTCTTCTGCGCGAGGAGCTTCAGCTCCCGCCGGTCGTCGGCCCAGCGCACCGGCTCCTCGAGCCAGCGCGGCCGCAGCGGTTCGAGCAGCCGCGCGCCTTCGATCGCGGTGGCGAGATCCCAGCCGCGGTTCACGTCGATCATGAGGTCGCGGTCGTTGCCGATGATCTCGCGCACGAGCGCCATGCGCTCCAGGTCCTCGGCGAGCGGCGCGCCGCCGGCTTTCGCCTTGAAGCCGGTGTGGCCCTGCGCCTTGAGCATCTGGATCTCGTCGCGCAGCTCCGACATCGTCTTCCCGTCGCGGTAGTACGCGCAGGTGACGTAGCACGGCACTTCGTCGCGGAAGCCGCCGAAGAGCCGGTACAGCGGCAGACCCGCGACCTTGCCGATGATGTCCCAGCACGCGATGTCCACGGCGGCGGAGATCCGCACCAGCGCTTCGCGCGACCAGCCCTTCTCGAACGCGAGCCGCTGCCAGGTGAGGCCGAAGAGCTTCTGGTACAGGCGCTCGGGCGCGAGCGGGTCGGCGCCGACGACGAGCTCGCCGATGCCGGTGCGGAACGCGTGGACCGCCGCCTCGATCGGCGTGTAGCTCGTCGCGATGCCGATGCCCTCGACGCCGGCGTCGGTCTGCATCCGGACGAGGATCTCGTTCGCCTTGGGCACGATGAAGTGGCTCACCCAGTGCGGGCGGCCGGTGTCCGGGGCGCGCAGGATGTAGACGTGGAGTGCGGTGATCTTCATGCGGATCCTCTCCTCAGGCGCCGAAGAAGGTGCGGAATTCGGCGTACGTTTCGTCGGGTGCCTCCTCGGGGACGTAGTGCCCGCAGGGGAGCGGGCGGCCGCGCACGTCGTCCGCCCAGTCGCGCCACACCGCGAGCACGTCGTACCACGCCTCGAGCTTGCCCTTGCCGCCCCACAGCGCGAGGAGCGGGCAGCGGATGCGCCGCCCCGCCGCCCGGTCCGCCTCGTCGTGCGCGCAATCGACGGTCGGGGCGGCGCGATAGTCCTCGCAGATCGCGTGCCGCGTCGCGGCGTTGCGGAAGCACCGAAGATACTCGGCGAGCGGCTCCGCGGCGAAGAAGTCGCGCGGCTTCGGCTCGCGCGCGGTGTGCCGGAACCAGTACTCGTCGGGGTCGGCGCCGAGCAGCATCTCGGGCAGGTCCTCGGGCTGGGCGAGGAAGAACCAGTGCCAGTAGCCGAGGCCGAACGCCATGTCGGCGCGCCGGAACGCCTCCCAGGTGGGGATGATGTCGAGCACCGCGAGCCGCAGCACGCGCTCCGGGTGATCGAGCGCCATGCGGTAGGCGACGCGTGCGCCGCGATCGTGGCCGGCGACGAAGAAGCGCTCGTGCCCGAGGTGCCGCATCACCGCGACCTGGTCGAGCGCCATCGCGCGCTTGGCGTAGGGGGCGTGGTCGGGTGCGGACGGCGGCTTGCCGCTCTCGCCGTAGCCGCGCAGATCGGTCGCCGACGACGGTGAAACGCTCGGCGAGGCGCGGCGCCACCTTGTGCCACATCGCCGAGGTCTGCGGATTGCCGTGCAGGAGGAGCAGCGGCGGGCCGCTGCCGCCGCGCCGCACGCGGATCGTCGTCTCGCCGGTGTCGACCGTCGTCGTCTCGAAGCCTTCGAACATGCGCCCTCCCGGTGATCGAGAGAAGGTTACTGGCCGCGCGAGCGGCCGGCAACCGGATTTCCGGTTCGGGATACCTTCGGGCCATGTCCCAGCTGAATCCCACGCTCGCGTATTCGCTCCTCACGCTCGCCGCCCTGTTCTGGACCGGCAACTGGGTCGCGGGCCGCATGCTCGCGGACCTGGTGCCGCCGTCGGCGCTGACGTTCTGGCGCTGGGCGATCGCGGTGGCGCTGCTCATGCCGTTCGTGGGACCGCGCCTGTGGTCGGCGCGCCGGCTGCTCGCGCGCGAATGGCGCCCGATCGTCGCGCTCGGACTGCTCGGCGGCGGGCTGCACAACGTCCTGCAGTACTGGGGCCTGCAGTACACGCTCGCGACCAACGGCGCGATCTTCAACGCCACCACGCCGGTGCTGATCATCGTGCTCGGGACGCTCGTTTTCCGCGAACTGTTCCCGCGGCGGGCCGCGGCCGGCGCGGTCATCGCGCTCGGGCGTGCTGGCGCTCATCACGCGGCTCGACCTCCCGCTGCTCCTCGCGCTCGGGCCGAATCGAGGCGACCTGGGCCAGTTCCCCGTCCTCGATGGTCATGCTCTCGGGCTACACGGTGGGTCTCCGCCGGCGTCCGGCCGGGCTCGATGCGCTGTCGTTCCTCGCGTGCTTCGCGATCGTCGCGCTCGTTCCCGTCGGGATTCGGTACGTGTTCGAGCACGCGGCCGGGAAGCGCATCGTGCTCAACGCGACCTCGGTCGGCGGCATGCTCTACATCGCGGTCTTCCCAGCGTTGCTCGCCTATCTCTTCTGGGACATCGGCGTGCGCGCGGTCGGCGCCGCCCGGGCGGGCGTGTTCATGTACCTGATGCCGGTGTTCGGCAGCATCCTCGGCATGGCGTTCCTCGGCGAGCGCTTCGAGCTCTACCACGCGGTGGGAATGGGCCTGATCTTCGCCGGCGTCGCGATCGCCACGCGCGCCGGGAGGAAGTAAAGGGCGACGCACCTTCCCGGCCTGCTTTCTGTGCCATATTCGCTCGTCCGACGCTGGCGGTCGGGCTGCGGCACATTGAACAGAGAGGGCGCAAGCGAATGAATCGGAAGCGAATCCCGGGAATCGGGTCGTTGGGAGCGGTCGTTCTGCTCGTCGCCTGTCAGCACTCCCCCGATCCGCCCATTCCGCAGCCGCCGCAAGCAGGTCGAGCACGGGATCCCGGTTCGCCTTGGGCACACCGCTCACCTTCCCGGCGGGCAGCTCGGAGCTGCTCTTCCAGAACGAGCAGCTGGTACCGGCGGGGAAGCTTTCGCGGGAGATGCCCTTCTGCAAGCTCGTGCCCGAGAGCGGTGCCCGCGGCACGGTTCCGCCCGGCAGCTTCACCGTCGGCAGCGTGAACTACGACGAGCGGGAGGTCGGTACGACGAGCGGCATGACGAGCGTGACGCGCATCGCGCTCACCGCGGATGCGAGCCGGGTAGGGGTACATGCTGAGCTGCGGATGGCCGCCGGGCGCGCCCGCGCGCGGCTTCGTGTCGACCGAGCAGATCTACAACGCGATCGGCGGCAAGTACTTCACGATGAACCTGCTGCGGTAGCGACGCAGCGAACCGCAAAGGAGAATGCAATGAAGCTCGTTTGATCCAGCCGAAATCGGCGCAAAGGGAAGGACGTCCGCCGCGATTCCGCCGAGTGGCGGACCCGGGTCGACCTGGCGGCGCGCACCGGATCGCGGTCACCCACGGGTTCAGCGAGGGCATCTTCAACCACCTCACGTGCGCGGTGCCGGGCAAGCCGGACCGCTATCAGCAGATCCCGTTCGGGATGCACTGGTCGGAGGTGACGGCGAGCGCGTTGATGGAGGTGGGCTACGACGGCAAGGTGCTGCGGGGGGACGGCGAGGTCGAGCCCTCGGGCTACTGCATCCACGCGCCGTTTCCACCGCCTCATCCCCGAGCAGCGTGCGTGATGCACACCCACATGCCGTTCGCGAGCGCGCTGGCGCGCCGAGGATCCCGCGATCTGGCGATCGGTCAGACCGAGATCGGCCTGATGAAGCACGTCGTCTACGACGACCTCTATACCGGCCCGCGTCGACCCGGCGGAGGGCGAGCGGCTCGCGCGCGTGCTCGGCGACAGGAAGGTCATGTTCATGGCGAACCACGGGGTGCTCACTGCGGGCAGGACGGTCGCCAAGGCGTACGACCTGCTGTACTACCTGGAGCGCGTGGCCCAGGTGCAGCTCTACGCGATGTGGACGGGGCAGAAGCTGAAGACCCTGCCGCAGCCGGTCGTCGAGCAGACGATGCGCACGATCGGCGGGCCCATGTACGGCGGCAAGCCGCACTGGGAGCACCACTTCGACGCGCTCAAGCGCCATGCTCGACCGGCGCGAGCCCGACTACCGCGACTAGAGCGCCGCGGCGCCCGCGGGCGCTGCTCAGCCGTCGAACTCGCGCAGCAGCTTGCCCGGCCGGCCGCAGTCGGCGATCGGGCCGTTCTCGTCCACGACGCGCACGCCGTTGACCCACACGCCGTGCAGCCCGATCGCGGGCGTGTCGATCCGGCTCGCGCCCGCCGGAGGTCGAACACGCGGCGCTTGGGGCCGCGGCCGACCGTCGCCGGATCGAACAGGATAGATCGGCCCACGCGCCCGGCGCGAGCCGGCCGCGGTCCGGATCCGGTAGAGCGTCGGCCGGCCGGCTGGTCACCGCCTGCACCGCCTGCTCGAGCGTCGAGGTCGCCGCGTTCGCGCACCCAGTGTCCGAAGAGGTGCAGCCCGAAGCCCGCGTCGCACAGGAACGAGAGGTGCGCGCCGGCGTCCGACAGCGTGATCTGCGCGTTCGGTTGCCGCAGCAGCTCGCGCACCTGCTTCTCGTCGGTGTTGAACAGCTTGCAGTCCACCATCGCGTCGAGCTCGCCGTCGAGCCCGAAATCGAGCAGCCAGTCGAAGGGATCCTTGCCGTGCCGCCCGCGCGAGCTCGGCGACGTTGCGCCCGACGAGCGCGGCGTGATCCGCCCGCTCGACCGACTTGATCGTCATGTGCTCGAGCGAGTGGTAGGAGAAGCGGTTGGGCACGCCGCCACGGCTGCGCGCCTCGGCCTTGATCGCGCGCCGGAACTCCGGGTCGGCGAGGATGCGGCGGTAGTCGTCGGACCCCTCGGCCTCGATCGCCGGCCGCCACGCGATCAGCGCTTCCAGCGGATAGGGATGGCGCAGGGTGAACTCCATGCCGAGCGGGAAGCAGCTGACGTGGCCCCAGAGCTCGCGCCCGCGCCGGCGCGCCGCGTCGATCTCCGCGAACTCGCCGAACACGCGCTCGGGATCGTTCGGATCGACGAAGAGCGCCGCGATGTTGACCGGCCGGCCGTTGCGCTCGGCGACTCGCTCGAGCCACGGAATCGTCGTGGTCATGCCCTTGGTCAGCATGAACACGCCCCTGCCGACCTCGCCGAGCGCGCCGGTGAGCTCGAGGAGCTCGTGCTCGTCGGCGAGACGCGAGGGCATCGGAATGCCGTTCTCGCCGTTGTGCTGCTCGAGCGTCGAGGTGGAGAAGCCGACCGCGCCGGCGCGCAGGCCCTCGACCACGAGCCGCTTCATCTCCGCCACCTCCGCCGGGGTCGCCGCGCGCTTCGCGGCATCCTCGCGCAGGACGTAGGTGCGCACCGACGAGTGGCCGATGAACGAGGCGACGTTCGGCACGAGGCCGCGGCGCTCGAGCATGCGCAGGTACTCCGGGTAGGTCTCGAACTCCCACTGCACGCCGGCGCGCAGCGCGTCGAGCGGCATGCCCTCGACGTGCGTCAGGTTGCGCAGCGTGAGGTCGCGGTCCGGCGCGCGGCACGGCGCGATGGTGAAGCCGCAGTTGCCGATCACGATGCTCGTCACGCCGAGCGCCACCGACGGCGAGGCGAACGGGTCCCAGATCAGCTGCGCGTCGAAGTGCGTGTGGAGATCGATGATGCCCGGCGCGAGCGCGCGCCCCTGCGCGTCCACCCGGGCTCGCCCGCTGCCGACATCCACGCCGATCGCCGCGATGCGGCCGTCCGCGACCGCCACGCTGCCGTGCCGCGCCGGTGCGCCGGTGCCGTCGATCAGCAGGGCGTTGTCGATGACCAGATCGTGCATGTCCCTCCTCCGAGTCGCGCGGCGCGGTGAGTCTACCCCCACTCTGCTAGTGTAACGACCCGATGAACGACCTACTCCCGCTCGCCGAGCGCGCGGGCGCCTCCTCAAGGCGCGCAACGAAACGATCGCCGTCGCCGAGTCCTCGGCCGGCGGGCTGATCTCGGCCGCGCTCGTCGCGGTCCCCGGCGCGTCGGCGTACTTCCTCGGCGGCGCAGTCGTGGACCCCGCAAAGCGCGAGCGGAGCTGCTCGGTATCCCGGAGAGCGAGCTCGCGGGCACGCGGCCGTCCACCGAGGCCTACGCGCTGCTGCTCGCGCGCGCAGTGCGTCAGCGGCTCGGCACGACCTGGGCGGTGGCCGAGACCGGCGCGACCGGTCCGACCGGGAACCGCTACGGCGATGCGGCGGGTCACGCGTGCATCGCGATCGTCGGCAAGGTGGAACGGGCAATCACGCTCGAGACCGCGAGCGACGACCGCGTCGCGAACATGCGGGCGTTCGCTGCGGCGGCGCTCGAGCTGCTGATCGAGAGCCTCGAGCGGGCATAGCCGGCAATCCTGCTAGGCCGCCGCGAGCGCCTGCTCGAGATCGGCGCCAGGTCGTCCACGTCCTCGATCCCGACCGACAGCCGCACCAGGTTGTCGCCGATGCCGAGCGCGCGCGCACGTCCGCCGGCAGCGAGCGCGTGGGTCATGATCGCCGGGTGCTCGATCAGGCTCTCGACGCCGCCCAGGCTCTCGGCGAGCGCGAAGAGCTCGCAGCGCTCGAGAAAGCGCCGCGTGCCCGCCAGATCCGCCTTGAGCTCCATCGACACCATGCCGCCGAACCCGTTCATCTGCCGCTTCGCGAGCGCGTGCTGCGGATGCGACGGCAGGCCCGGATAGCGCACGCGCTCGACCTTCGGGTGCCTCTCGAGCCGCGCGGCGATCGCCTGCGCATTCGCGCAGTGGCGCTCCATGCGCAGCGCGAGCGTCTTGAGGCCGCGCAGCGCGAGGAACCCGTCGAACGGGCTCGGGATCGCGCCGACCGCGTTCTGCAGGAACGCGAGCTGCTCCGCCAGCTCCCGCGACTTCGTGACCACCACGCCGCCGATCACGTCCGAGTGGCCGTTCAGGTACTTGGTCGTCGAGTGCACGACGAGATCGAAGCCGAGCTCGAGCGGCCGCTGCACCCACGGCGAGGCGAACGTGTTGTCGGCGACGCGAGGATCCTGCGCGCGCGCGATCGCCGCGACCGCCCGAGGTCGACCAGCTTGAGCAGCGGATTCGTCGGCGTTTCGACCCAGATCATCCGCGTGTCGGGCCGGATCGCGGCTTCCGAGCTCGTCGGCGTGCGCGAACGGGATGTAGGTGAAGCCGCAGACCGGCGCTGCGCTTGCGCACGCGCTCGAACAGGCGGAGGGTGCCGCCGTACAGATCGTCGCTCGCCACCACGTGCGAGCCGGCGTCGAGCAGCTCGAGCACGGTGGCGGTCGCCGCCAGGCCCGAAGCGAACGCGAAGCCGTCGGTGCCCGATTCGAGCTCCGCCACGCAGCGCTCGTAGCGCCCAGCGGGTCGGGTTGTGCGAGCGGCCGTAGTCGAGGCCCTTGTGCACGCCGGGGCTCGCCTGCACGTAGGTCGAGGTGGCGTAGATCGGCGTCATGATCGCGCCGGTCGCCGGATCGGGCGGCTGCCCGGCGTGGATCGCCCGCGTCCCGAACTTGTGGGTCATTTGAGCTTCCGTCGCAGGTAGTTCAGGATATCGATCCGCGTGATCAGGCCGACGAACCGCCGTCGCCGACCATGATCGGCACGTGCTCGCGTTCGAAGATCTCGAGCAGCCGCTCGATCGGCGCATCGGGCGGTACGGTATCGAGTCGCGTGCTCATCACGCCCGCCACCGGAGCGCCGAACGCGCTCGGCGTCGCGAGCCACAGCCAGCAGGACGTCGGATTCGTCCACGATTCCGACGATCCGCTCGCCGTTTCGACGACCGGCAGCTGCGAGACGCCGTAGAGCTTGAAAGCGCCGTGCGCCGTCAGCAGCGTATCGTCGGGCGTGATCGTGACCACCGCGCCCTCGGCGAAGCGGCGCGTGATCAGGTCCGTGCAGGTCGCCCGCGGTGCCGCGGTCGAGGAAGCCCCTGGTCCGCCATCCAGAAATCGTCGTACATCTTGGACAGATACTTCGCGCCGGTGTCGCAGACGAACGTGACGACCCGCTTCGGGCCGGTCGCGGCTCGCGGCAGTAGCGCAGGGCGGCCGCCACGCAGCGTTCCCGACGACGAACCGCCGAACACGCCTTCGACGCCGCAGCAGCCTCGCGCCGGTGCCAGGCTCTCGTCGTCGTCGATCGTCGTAGCCTCGCTCACGCCGGAGAGATCCGCGACCGGCGGCACGAAATCCTCGCCGATGCCTTCGACGTGCCATGCGCCGACCTGCCTATGCGCCGGTCCGCGTGTATTCCGCGACCATCGAGCCCCGCGGGATCCGCCAGCATCATCTTCCACGTGCGGTGCCACTCCGGCGGAAGTAATGCGTCAGGCCGGTGATCGTGCCGCCGCTGCCCACGCCGCACACGACCGCGTCGACGCGATGGCCCATCTGCGCCCAGATCTCCGGCCCGGTCGTGCGCTCGTGCGCGCGCGGCGTTCGCCGGGTTCGCGAACTGGTTCACGTAGCACGCGCCCGGTCGCTCGGCCGCGATGCGCTCCGCGAGGTCCTGGTAGTACTCCGGATGGCCGCGCCCGACGTCGGAGCGCGTCATGATCACCTCCGCTCCGAGCGCCTTCAGGTGCTGGATCTTCTCGCGACTCATCTTGTCCGGCACGACGAGCAACGTGCGATAGCCCTTCAGCGCGCCGACCAGCGCGAGCCCGAGCCCGGTGTTGCCGGCGGTCGCCTCGACGATCGTGCCGCCGGGCGGCAGCCGCCCGTCGCGCGCCGCGGCCTCGATCATCTCCTGCGCGATGCGGTCCTTGATCGAGCCGCCCGGGTTCTGGCTCTCGAGCTTGACGAAGAGCTCGCAGGCCCGGTGTCGAACCGGGTCAGCCCGACGAGCGGCGTGTTGCCGACCAGGTCGAGGAGGGTAGCGGTCGCGGACATCGGGCGCGGGCGGCGGCGAGACGTTGCGCCGGCTAGCGTGATCCGTTTCGATCGCCGCTGCAAGACGCGCCCGCCGCGCCTGCGGTCAAACCCCCGGTGCGCGACCCGACGCGTGACGGACCTTCAGCCCGGCGTCGCGTCCGGCAGCCGCAGCGTCTTCGCGAGCCACTTCGCGACCGTCGCGGAGACCGCTTCCTCGCAGCCGATGTAGAAGTGGTCGCAGTTGGCGGGGATCTCGATCGTGCACTCGCCGCCGGCGCGGGACTTGAACTCCTCGGCGGGATAGAGCCCGGCCGGCTCCTGGTCGCCGCGCACGTAGAGCGTCGGGCTCTTGACCTTGGGCGCGAGCTCGATCACGTCGGGCAGGTTCTCGAGCATGTCGAGGAAGCCGGCGGCGGTCACCACGTACCACCAGCCGGGCATCAGGATCAGCTCGTTGCCGCGGCCGGCCTCGACCAGCTGCTTCGACTGCGCGGTGATCTCTTCCAGGCGATTGCCGGCGAGGAGGCCGGCCTTGCTCCCGCCGGGGACGAGCCCCTTGCCGCCGCGATGCGCCGACAGCAGGACGAGCGCCGGCGTCTGCGGGTGATCGGCCGCGTGGCGCACCGCGAGCATCCCGCCGTGGCTGTGTCCGATGACGATCGGATGCGCGAAGCCGCGCGCGCCGAGCCACTCCGCGGCGGTCCGGTTGTCGGCGATCGCCTCGGCCGCGGTCTGGTAGGCGGCGCCTTCGGCGTCGCGGCTGTCGCGGGTCGACATGATGTCGTGCCCGCGGCGGTTGAACGCGAGGCACGCCAGGCCGAGCTCGGGTCAGCGCCGGCGGCAGGAAGCGCGGCGGGCCGTAGTAGAAGTTCATCGTGTTGCCGTGGAACAGCAGCGCGGCGCCCGCCGGCTTCCGCCCCTCCGGCTCGTAGTACGCGCCGTCGAGCGGCTTGGTCGCGGTCGGGATCGATACGAGCGTGGTGCGCATCGTGCGTGCCTCCTTGGTCCGTGGGTGTCGCTGCCGGCTGTGCCGCCGCTTCGGTCGCGACTCGCGGTGAAGCGTGCGCGGCCAGCCTAGGATCGCCCCTGCTTGTCAAGCGAGCGGCGGGCGCGTCCCACGCTGCGCGCGCCCCTACGGCGTTGCGCGCTCGTTGAAGACCTCGAACGCGATGCGGTGCGCGTCGTTCGCCGCGGGGATGCCGCAGTAGAGCGCGACGAGCAGCAGGATCTCGCCGGATCTCGTCCTGCGTGCAGCCGTTCGCGAGGCAGCCGTGGACGTGCACGCGGAACTCGGCCGGCCGGTTCAGCGCGGCGGTGATGCCGAGCATCGCCAGGCTCTTCATCTTGAGCGGCAGCGCCGGGCGGCTCCAGACGTCGCCGTAGGCGTAGGCGTTGACGATGTTCTGCAGCGGCGCGCCGAAGTCGCCGGCCGCCCGCATCCGCTTTTCCACCGCCTCGGCGCCGAACATCTGCCGGCGGAGCTCGAGCCCGCGCTCGTGGAGTTCCTCCAGATCCATGATCGCTTCTCCTTGGGGGTCGTCTTTGATGCACTGCGGCCGGCCGGGCGCGCCGGTCCGCGGATGCGGATGATGTAGCATCCGCGGCCAAAGGAGACGCGCCCATGTACACGGCGACCGCGGGCATCGTGCTTCCGACCACCATCACCGGCTCGCTGCCGCGCCCCGGCTGGTACACCGAGAACCTCGGCCGGCGCAACTTCCGCGAAGCGATGGTCGACCGGACCTACCGCGAGCAGTACCTCGACGCGGCGTCCGCCTACATCCGCGACCAGGAGGTCGCCGGGCTCGACATCGTCACCGACGGCGACTGCCGCTTCGATGCCGACGTCGGCGGCCACAACTGGTTCTCGTACGCGCCGATCCGGATGGACGGCTTCTCCGGCGCGCAGGCCTATCGCCGCGAGGGCGGCAAGGCCGGCTTCGTGCATCCGCGCGGCCACATCCTGCACGACATCCTCGAGGCGCGGGTCATGCCCGACCTCGTCGGCCCGGTCGGGCGCGGAACGCTGCAGTTCACGCCGGTCTGGAAGGCGGCGCAGCGCCTGACCACGCGCCCGGTCAAGTTCGGCACCATCACGCCCGAGCTGATCGCGATGGCGGTGCGCGACTTCCACTACAAGGACCTGCGCAAGGCGATCATGGCGGTGAGCGACGCGCTCAACGAGGAGCTGCGCGAGCTCGTCGACGCCGGCTGCCAGGTCGTGCAGATGGAGGAGCCGCAGATCCACATGCTCGCCGTGAAGGGCATGGCCGGCTCGGTGCTGAACAACGACTTCCTGGTGGAGGTGTTCAACAACACCGTGCGCGGCCTGCGCGGCAAGGCCGAGGTCTGGTGCCACACCTGCTGGGGCAATCCCGGCGCGCAGCGCATCTTCAACCCGCAGCCGAGCTACGCGCTGGCGATCGAACCGCTCAATCGCCTCGACGCCGACGTCATCACGTTCGAATGCTGCAGCATGGACGGCTCCGACCTCGAGGCGATCGGCCGCGGCATGAAGGAGAAGAAGATCGCCATCGGCGTGGTCGACCACCACACGCTGCAGGTCGAGACGCCGGACCAGGTGGCCGGGCTGATCCGGCGCGCGCTGAAGCACATTCCCAGGGAGCGCCTCGTGCTCTCGTCGGACTGCGGGATGGGCCGCGAGGGGATGAGCCGCCGCCACGCGTTTCACAAGATGGTCTCGATCGTGCAGGGCACCAACATCGTGCGGCGGGAGCTCGGGCTGCCGGAAGCCGCGTGCCTCGCCGCCGACGAGCGGTTCTCGCTGCTGTAGGGTCGCGCGCCGCGGCGGAATCTCTTATCCTTCCGGGGCGGCACCCCTACAAGAGGCCGCGAACCGACCACCGGAGGAATGCCATGAGAGCGAGCGCGGCCGTGCTGTCCGTCCTCGTCGCCTGCGTTGCGGGCGCCGTTGCGATCACTGCGGCCACCACGGCGGCGGCGCAGGGCGCCGCCGCCGGCTACCCCGCCAAGCCGATCCGCGTGATCATTCCGTTCGCGCCCGGCGGCGCGTCGGATTTCGTCGGCCGCATCATGCAGCCGCGTCTCGCCGAGCTCACGGGGCAGAGCATCGTGGTCGAGAACCGGCCCGGTGCGTCCGGCAACATCGGCCTCGAAGCGGCGGCGAAGTCGACGCCGGACGGCTACACGCTGTTCCTCGGCAACGTCGGCACCGTGGCGATCAATCCCAGCCTCTACAAGACCACGCTGAGCGTCGTGCCGACGCGCGACTTCGTCCCGATCACCCAGGTCGTGGACGTGCCGAGCGCGCTGGTCGCGAACCCGTCGTTCCCGCCGAACAGCGCGCGCGAGCTGATCGAATTCGTGAAGCCGGTGCCGGGCAAGTACTTCTTCGCCTCGCCCGGGCCGGGGAGCGCGAATCGCCTCGAGATGGAGCGCTTCATGAAGGCGGGCGGGATCACGATGACGCACGTGCCCTACAAGGGCGGTGCCGGCCCGGCGATCACCGGGCTCCTCGGCGGCGAGACCTCGGTCATGTTCGTGACGCTCTCGTCCGCGGCGAGCCAGGTCCGCGGCGGCAAGCTGAAGCTGCTCGCCGTGGCCGCGCCGCAGCGCGTGAGCGCTTTCCCCAATACGCCCACGCTCGCGGAAGAGGGGCTGTCCGAAATGACGACCGGCTCATGGCAGGGCGTGTTTGCACCGACCGGTACGCCGCCGGACGTGATCGCGAAGCTCCACGCGACGGTTCTCCAGGTGATGGAGACACCGGAGGTGAGGAAGCGTCTCGCCGACAGCGGCGTCGACGTCGTGACGAGCAAATCGCCGGACGAGTTCGCCGCGTTCGTGCGGGCGGACACCGAGCGCTGGGCGCAGGTGGTCAAGGAGTCGGGCGCGACGGTCGAGTGAACGCCGCTGTGGGTGAAGGGGAGGGAGGGGAGATGGGAACGAGACTGGGCCCGCGCGCGCGGGTGATCGTTGCGGCCTGCGCGCTGGTCCTGGCCGGCGGCGCGTCGGCCGCGTATCCGGACCGGCCGATCAAGGTGTTCCTGCCGTTTCCGCCGGGCGGCGCGGTCGACTTCGTCTCGCGGCTCGTCTGCGCCGAAGCGTCCGAGATCCTCGGCAAGCCGGTGGTGATCGACCATCGGCCGGGCGCCGGCGGCACGGTCGCCACCGACGCGACCGCCCGGTCGCAGCCCGACGGGTACTCGATCATGATCACCACGCCGTCGCACACGATCAATCCCGCGCTGCGGCCGAAGCTCCCGTTCGACACCGCGGCGGACTTCGCCCCCGTCTCGCTGATCGCGAGCGTGCCGGAGCTGCTGGTCGCGCATCCGAGCGTGCCGTTCGACACGCTGGACGGGATGCTGAAGTACGCGAAGGCGAATCCCGGCAAGCTCAACTACTCGTCGGCGGGGATCGGCACGCTGCCGCACGTCACGATGGAGCTGCTCCTGCGCCGCGCCGACGTGCAGGTCGCGCACGTCGCGTACAAGGGCGCCGCGCCGGCGCTCACCGATCTCCTCGCCGGGGTCGTGCAGCTCAAGTACGACACCTACGCGATATCGGCGCAGCATCTCGCCGCCGGCAAGCTCAAGGTGCTGGCGACGGCGGGCACGACCCGCCTGCCGCAGCTGCCGAACGTGCCGACGGTCGCCGAGTCCGGTTTCCCCGGCTACGAGGGCTATCTCTGGATCGGCGCGATCGCGCCGGCGAAGACGCCGGCGGAGGCGATCACGACGCTCGCCGCGGCGTTCACGAAGGCGGTGAGAACGCCGAAGATCGCCGATCGCCTGCGAGCGGACGGCGTCGAGGTGGTGGGGAGCACGCCGGAGCAGTTCGGCAAGGTCATCGCCGACGAGCTCAAGCTCTGGGCGCAGGTCGTTCGCGACGCGAAGATCACCGTCTCCGAGTGAGCCCGCGCAATCGACGATGGTAGAGCGAGCGCAACCCGCCCGACCCGCACCCGAAGACGCCGCGCCTGCGCCTGCCGCCCGGCGCGTGCGACACCCACTTCCACCTGTTCGGGCCGGAGAGCCGGTACCCGTTCGACCCTGCCACGACGTACACCTCCGGCGACGCGACGCCGGAGATGCTGTTCGATCTCCAGCGCGTGCTCGGCCTGAGCCGCGGCGTGGTCGTGAACGGCGGCGCGTACGGGCGCACCTACGCACTCGCCGCGGACGCGGTCGAGCGCTATCCCGAGCGGCTGCGCGGGATCATCCTGCCGCCGGAGGACCTGGCGGTGCCCGAGATCCGGCGCCTCGATCGGCTCGGCATCCGCGGCGTCCGGTTCATCAGCGAGCGGCAGGGCCGCGGCCTGCCGACCCTCAACCCCGCGCTCGCGCAGCGCGCGTTCGACGCCGCGGGCTGGCAAGTCCAGTTCTATCCGCGCGGCGACCTCGAGGAGATGGCCTCGCGGCTGCTTGCCCTGCCGAACGCCATCGTGCTCGATCACTTCGGCGGATTCCGCGCCGAGCTCGGCCTGAACCAGCCCGCGTTCCGGAAGCTGCTCGAGATGCTCGACACCGGCCGCGTCTGGGTGAAGCTTTCCGGGCCGATGCGCTGCACCCGGGAAGACTATCCGTACGCGCCGATGACGCCCTTCGCGCAGGCGCTGGTGCGGCACGCGCCGGAACGGCTCGTGTGGGGCTCGGACTGGCCGCACGTCAACATGAACGACCGCGCGATGCCGAACGACGGCGATCTCGTCGACCTGCTCGCGGAATGGGTGCCCGACGAGGCGGTGCGCAAGCGCATTCTCGTGGACAATGCCGCCGCGCTATTCGGTTTCAAGGAGGAGACCTGATGTACCGATTCGTTGTCCTGCTCTTGTCCGCGACGCTCGCGATGATCGGCTGCGGCGCTGCCGGGGCGCAGTCGGCGGCCGCGTTCCCGGAGCGTCCCGTCCGCCTCGTGCTCGCGTTCGGGCCGGGCGGGCTCGCCGACATCACGTTCCGGCTCGTCGCGGAGAAGCTGACCGGGCTCGTCGGCAAGCAGGTCGTGGTGGAGAACCAGCCGGGCGCCGGCGGCGTGACGGCGGCGTCCACCGTAATGAAAGCCGCGCCGGACGGCCACACGCTGCTCGTGCTCACCAACGGGACGGCGATCTCGAAGGGACTATTCAAGAACCTGCCGTTCGACCCGGTGAAGGACTTCGCGCCGGTGTCGCTCGTCGCCTACTTCGACATCGTGATCGTGACCGGCGGCGAATCGAAGTACCAGACGCTCGGCGACCTGCTCGCCGCCGCGCGAGCGAATCCGGGCAAGCTCAACTTCGGCACGATCAATCCCGGCAGCACGCAGAACCTCTCGGCGGAGCTCTTCAAGTCGACCGCCGCGATCGACGTCGCGATCGTGCCGTTCCGCACCTCGCCCGACGCCGCGACCGCGCTGATGGGGGGCAACCTCGACGCGGTGTTCGAGTCCTACACCGCGCTCCGGTCGCTGGTGGCGGCCAAGAAGCTCCGTGGCCTCGCGACCACCGGCGCCAAGCGGTCGGTCTACCTGCCGGACCTGCCGACGGTGAAGGAGGCCGGGGTGCCGACCTACGAAGTCACTGGCTGGAACGCGCTCGCTGCGCCGGCCGCCACGCCGCCGGAGATCATCGCCATCCTGAACCGGCACATCAACGCCGTCGTCGCGATGCCGGACTTCAAGCAGCGCCTGCTGGAGTTCGGCAACGAGGCGTACGGCGGGACGCCGGACGAGCTCCGCCGACAGCTCGTGAACGACATCGCGAAGTGGGAGGCGGTGATCAAGAAGGCCGGCATTCCGCAGCAGTGACCGCGAATCCCGGTCCCCGGGGGAACGATGGCGACGACGTGCACCCATATAGGGCAGGTCAGACCGGTGGCCCCGGGCACCGCCGGCTGCGAGGAGTGCCTGCGGATCGGCCAGCGGTGGGTGCATCTGCGCCTGTGCCTCACGTGCGGGCACGTCGGCTGCTGCGACAGCTCGATCGGCAAGCACGCCACCAAGCACTTCCACGGCACGAAGCATCCGGTCATGCGATCGCTGGAGCCCGGCGAGTCCTGGGCCTGGTGCTACGTCGACAACGTCGGCTTCGAGCTCGCTGAGCCGGCACCGCCCCTGCCGCGGTAGCGGCACGCCGGTACGATTTGGCGCCGCCGCGAGGCGCGCGCGATTCCATCCGCGCGAAACCGTGCAATCCCTCACTGCAACATGCGGCCTGCGACGCGCGGCGGCTGGTGAGCGCGCGCAACCTGCGGTATCGTCCCCAACCGATGGCGTTGCCCGCAGGTGCGGTGATGAACCCGGAAGCGAACCTGGACGACGTGGAAGCGCTGCTCTCGCGCGACGCGCGGGCGCGCCTGCCGCTGTGGCGGCAGATCCTGCTCTACCTCAACCCGTTTGCGCTCTTCAAGGACGCCGCGTGCGGCCCGGCGTGGATGCGGGAACGCGCGCTCGCGTACAACCGGGCCATGCGCTGGGTGCTTCTGACGTACGTCAGGCGGTACGTCCTGATGGCGGCCGTCTTCTTCCTCGGCATTGCGCCGGCTGAGGCGCTCGCCGCCGAAGCGTCGATCCTGATCATTCCCGCCGCGGCGGCCGCGATCGGCTGCTGCATCGCGCTCTCCGTCGCCGCCTGCGCCTGGGTGGGATACGTCCTGCTCGGCGCGCGCGCCGAGCGAAACTAGCCGCCGTTCGCGTCGCCCGCCCGCGTGCGGGCGCCTCCTCTTGCGCCGGCGCGCAGGCGCCGACTGGTGGAGAATCCCGGTCTGCTGCGCGACCGGAGAACCGCATGAAGTACCGCAAGCACGACGCGAAGGCCTACGCGCGCGCGAATCTGCAGGGCGTCTGGGCGGCGACGCTGACGCCGTTCACCCCCGACCTCGCGATCGACGAAGACGGCTGGCGCCGCAACCTGCGCCATTGGTATCGCGACCTCGGGATCGCGGGCCTGTTCGTCAACGGCAAGCAGGGCGAGTTTGCGTCGATGACGGTGTCCGAGCGCAAGCGCACTGCCGAGCTGGCGGTCGAGGAGGCCGCGGGCCGGGGCGGCGTGATGATCTCGTGCTCGGACCAGAGCCTCGACACCGTCGTCGACCTCGCGCGGCACGCGCAGGCGATCGGCGCGGACTACATCGTCGTGCACACGCCGCTCCTCTATTTCGGCGCGCACACGCCCGACACGATCTTCGAGTACTACCGCTACGTCGCCGGGCAGGTGGACATCGGCATCGCGCTGTGGAACCAGCCCCCGGACTGCGGCTACCTGCTCGAGCCCGAGGTGTGCCTGCGGCTCGCCGAGCTCCCGAACGTCGTCGCGATCAAGTACAGCGTCCCGCGCGAGACCTACACGAGGCTCACCCGCATGGCGGGCGACCGGCTGATCGTCAGCACCTCGAACGAGGAGGAGTGGCTGGACAACATCGTCGAGCTCGGCTGGCAGGTGTACCTCTGCTCGACGCCGCCGTTCCTGCTCCAGACCGCGGCCGACCGGCGCATGCACGAGTACACCGGGCTCGCCCTGAAGGGCGAGGTCGGGAAGGCGCGGCAGGTGCGCGACAGCCTCGCGCCGGTGCGTCACGCACTGCGCAGCACGCGTCCTGCCGGGAAGGCAGCGGCGCACCAGAAGTATTGGCAGGAGCTGCTGGGGCAGGCGGGCGGCCCGGTGCGCCGACCGCTGCTCGGACTCACCGACGCCGAGCGGGCCGCGACCCGGGCGGCGTTCGAGAGCTGCGGGTTGCGGCCGGGCGCAGCGCGGGCCGCTGCGCTCGCTCAGCGGGCCGACGCGGCATGAGCACGCGCGTGAGATCGGGACCGCTCATCGGCGTGCTGTTCGCCCTCGTCGGGCTCTCGGCCCACGCCCAGAGCCAGGCGCCGTCGCTCGATGTCCCCTTCGTCCCGACGCCGGCCGAGGCGGTGTCGGCGATGCTCAAGCTGGCCGGGGTGAAGCAGGACGACGTCGTCTACGACCTCGGCTCCGGCGACGGGCGGATCGTGATCGCCGCGGCGCGCCAGTACGGCGCGCGCGGCGTCGGCATCGACATCGATCCGGCCCGGATCGCCGAAGCGGAGCGAAATGCGCGCGCCGCCGGGGTGGAGAAACGCGTCCGATTCGTCCGGCAGGACCTGTTCGACGCCGACATTCGCGACGCAACCGTGGTCACGCTGTATCTGCTCCCGCGGATCAATCAGCGGCTGCGGCCGAAGCTGCTGGCCGAGCTCAAGCCGGGCACGCGGATCGTGTCGTACGGCTTCGACATGGGCGACTGGGCGCCGGAACGGAGCGTCGAGGTCGGCTCGTCCACGGTCTACCTCTGGGTGATTCCGCGCCGGCCGGAGTAGGTCGCGGTCCCCGGTGCAAAAGAAAACGCCCCTCGCGGGGCGCTTTCGCTCGGGCAGGCAAGCCGCGCTACAGGCCGTTCTGCACCGTGCGGATCAGCTTCGAGGTGTCGTAACCCGCGCTCGGCGGCGCGGGCGACCAGCCGCTGGTAGGTCTGCTCGTCCATCTGGCGCGTGCGCGAGAGGATCCAGAGTTTCGAGCCGTCCGGGTCGCCGAGCATCGCGTACCGGAAATCGCCGGACAGCTCGATCAGGCGGTAGGTGCCGTTGAACCACGGCCCCCAGCCGATGAGGTCGGGCCGGAACCAGAGCTCGCCGGGCCTCTGGTCGCTGCCGGTGGTGACCAGGCGGCCGATGTCCATGATCCAGCTCTTGTCGGTCTCGATGCACTGGTTGATGAACGACACGTCGCTGTCGGTGCGGCGCACGAACGTGACG
The DNA here is from genome assembly GCA_963762785.1 of uncultured beta proteobacterium. Classification (GTDB taxonomy): domain Bacteria; phylum Pseudomonadota; class Gammaproteobacteria; order Burkholderiales; family SG8-39; genus DATEDA01. The sequence goes on along the minus strand of CAVXND010000090.1, from coordinate 94,564 downwards.
ACCACGTCGGAGCCGCAGTTCCGCTCGCGGCTGGTTGTAGAGGCGCGCGATCTCGTAGTACCGGCCTTCGTAGCGCAGGTAGTCGAGCTGCACGACGTCACCCTGGGAGACCTCGATCTTGACCGGGGCCGGTGCCTGGGGCGCTTGGGCGGGCGCGGCCGACGACGCCAAGGCGAGCGCGACAGCGGCGCCGAGCTGAAGCAACCTGTTCTTCATGGCCAGTCTCCCTTCTTTCCCGTAAGGTCTTCATTATGCGGCGATCTCAGGGCCGTCTGCCAAGGGGGAGGGCGGGTCGGTGTGAACTACCGTGCGCCGGGCGCTCAGGGGCCGGGGGTCCAGGCCGGAGGCACCAGCCGCCGTTTCCCGTCCTTCGACTTCGCCACGCCCGGCTCGTCCAGCGCCTCGCGGTCCCACAGCTGGCAGGTGACCTGGTGGTGCTTCTGGTCCAGCGCCTCGCAGTAATTCGTGTACTCGCAGACTCGAACCTCGGCCCCGTGCCCGCGCCGCACCTTCTCGAACCAGTCGGGGTCGGCGAGGCTCTGGCGCGCGAGCCCGACGACGTCGGCCTTCCCTTCGGCGAGCAGCGCCTCGGCCTGGTCGAACCCGTGGATGCCGCCGGTCACGATCACCGGCGTCGCGAATCCCGCCGCCCGGACGGCGTCCCGGATCGCCGCGGTGGGGTCGACGTTGCGGCCGAACGGGCCGCGCTCGTCCGACACGTACTGCGGCATGCATTCGTAACCGCTCGGCCCGGTGTAGGGGTACGCGGCCCAGCCCACCGCCGGCTGCTTCGCGTCGTCGAACTTGCCGCCGCGCGAGAGCGACAGGAAATCCATCCCGGCGCGCGCGAACTCGACCCCGAAGAACGCGGTGTCCTCGACCGTGTTGCCGCCGGCGACGCATTCCTCGGCGAGGAAGCGGCAGCCGAGCGTGTAGTCCGTGCCCGCGACGTCCCGCACGCGGCGGAAGACCTCCAGCGGCAGCCGCACGCGCTGCTCGCGCGCGCCGCCGTAGCCGTCCGGACGATCGTTGAGCCGCGAGAGGAACGACGCCATCGTGTAGGCGTGGGCGTAGTGCAGCTCGACGCCGTCGAACCCCGCCTCGCGCGCGCGGCGCGCCGCCTGCGCGAAGAGATCCGGCAGCACGCGCGGCAGCTCGCGCACGTGCGCGAGGTCCATGTCGGTCACGCGCTCGCGATAGCCGAAGCGGAGCGCTTCCAGCTCGCGGGTCTCGAGCACGCGCGCGAGCTCGTCCTCCGGGAGCCCCGCGAGCACCGTCCGGACCTGGACCTCGGGCCAGTCCTCGGCCCCGAGCCGCTCGCGGTGCCACGGCTGGATCTCGAGGAAGCGCGCGAAGAACTTCTCCGGCTCCGGCCGCCGGCGCACGGCGAGGAAGTCGATGATCTGGATCAGGAGCCGCGTATGGCCTTCGCTCGCGCGGCGCACCGTCTGCACGAGCTCGCGCAGGCCCGGCAGGAAGCGGTCGTGGCCGATCCGCAGCAGCGGCCCGGAGGGAATGTCGCGGATGCCGGTCGCCTCGACCACGATCGCGCCCGGCCGGCCGCGCGCGAACCGCTCGTACCACGCGAGGTTCTCGTCGGTGACGAAGCCGTCCTCGGTCGCGCGCCACGGCACCATGGCCGGCACCCAGGTGCGGCTCTCGAGCTGCATGCGCCCGATCGCGACCGGGCTGAAGAGCCGGGAGCGCGCCGCCTCGTCGCGCGTCGGCCAGCGGCCGGGCGCGGCCTTCCATCTGATCCGTTGCGCGGGGCGCCACATGGTTCGGCAGAGTGTACGGCAGGGCCTCCACCGCTGCGGGGGCGTGGGCTGGCCGAATACGGCAGAATGTCGGTCTAAGCACCTGAATCACCATGTCATTCCTCAACCTCTACCGGCACAACTTCGCCCGGGTCGCGATCTGCATCCCGGAGGTGCGCGTCGCCGACCCGGCGTTCAACGCCGGCAGCTCGGTCGCGCTGCTCGAAGAGGCCGGGCGCCGGCGCGCGATCCTCGCGCTCTTCCCCGAGCTCGGCCTCTCCGCGTACTCCTGCGAGGACCTGTTCCACCAGCAGGCGCTGCTCGACGGCACGCTGACCGCCCTCGGGCGGATCGTCGCGGCCTCGCGCGAGATCCCGGTGATCGCGGTCGTCGGCGTGCCGCTCGTCGTCGACAGCCTGCTCTTCAACTGCGCGGTGGTCGTGCACGGCGGGCGGATCCTCGGCGTGACGCCGAAGACGTATCTGCCGAACTACCGCGAGTTCTACGAGCTGCGGCAGTTCACGCCCGGCGACGTGGCGTCGCGCGCCACGATCGATCTCCTCGGGCAGAAGGACGTCCCGTTCGGCTCGCGCCTCGTGTTCCAGCTCGAGAACCAGCCGCTCTTCGCCTTCCACGCCGAGATCTGCGAGGACCTGTGGACGCCGATCCCGCCGTCGTCGTATGCGGCGCTCGCGGGTGCGACCGTCCTGCTGAACCTCTCGGCGTCGAACATCATCGTCGGCAAGGACGGCTACCGGCGCGAGCTCGGCTCGAACCAGTCGGCGCGCTGCCTCGCCGCGTATCTCTACAGCGCCGCCGGCTTCGGCGAATCGACCACCGATCTCGCCTGGGACGGCCACGGGTTCGTCTACGAGAACGGGTCGCTGCTCGCCGAGTCGGACCGCTTCGCCTACGGCTCGCAGCTCGTCGCGGCGGACATCGATCTCGACCGGATCGCGCAGGACCGCATGCGCCAGAACAGCTTCGGCGAATCGATCCGGCGGCATGCGCACGAGGTGTCGCAGTTCCGCACCGTGCGGTTCACCGCCGAGCTGCCGGGCGACCGCGAGCTCCCGCTCGAGCGGCGCTACGAGCGGTTTCCCTACGTCCCGTCCGATCCGGCGACCCGCGACGCGCGCTGCCAGGAGGTGTACGACATCCAGGTGCACGGCCTGGTGAAGCGCCTGAAGTCGATGGGCGCCGAGCGCGTGGTGATCGGCATCTCGGGCGGGCTCGATTCGACGCAGGCGCTGATCGTCTGCGCGCGGGCGATGGACGTGATGGGACTGCCGCGCGCGAACATTCTCGCGTACACGATGCCGGGCTTCGCGACCAGCGGGCGCACGCTCGACCAGGCGCGGCGCCTGATGAAGGCGGTGGGCGCGACCGCGGCCGAAATCGACATCCGTCCGGCGTGCCTGCAGATGCTGAAGGACATCGGGCATCCGTACGCACGGGGCGAGAAGGTCTACGACGTGACGTTCGAGAACGTGCAGGCCGGCGAGCGCACGAGCCATCTCTTCCGGCTCGCCAACCTGCAGCGCGCCCCGGTCGTCGGTACCAGCGATCTCTCCGAGCTCGCGCTCGGCTGGAGCACCTACGGCGTCGGCGACCACATGTCGCACTACCACGTCAACGCGAGCGTGCCGAAGACGTTGGTCCAGTATCTCGTCCGCTACGTCGCGCGCACCGGGCAGCTCGGGGCCGACGCGAGCAAGGTGCTCATGGACGTGCTCGACACGGAGATCAGCCCGGAGCTCGTCCCGGGCGCGAACGGCAGCCAGCCGGGCCAGACCTCGGAGAGCGTCGTCGGGCCGTACGAGCTCCAGGATTTCCACCTGTACTACACGCTGCGCTTCGGCTATCTGCCGCAGAAGGTCGCGTTCCTCGCGTGGCACGCGTGGCGCGACCGCACGCGCGGCACCTGGCCCGACATCCCGCAGGCGGGCCGGAACGAGTACCCGCTCGCCGAGATCAAGCGCTGGCTGCGGGTGTTCGCGCACCGCTTCTTCCAGCTGTCGCAGTACAAGCGCAGCGCGATCCCCAACGCGCCGAAGGTCGGGTCGGGCGGGTCGCTCTCGCCGCGCAGCGACTGGCGCGCGCCGAGCGACGGCGAAGCCGCCGCCTGGCTCGCGGCGGTCGACGAGATCCCGGAATGACGCTCCGCGGGCTCGCGGGGTTCGCGGACGGCGCGGCCTCGGGGCCGCTGCTCTCCGCGCTCGCCGCCTCGGTTGCGCTGCACGCGGCCTTGCTCGCCGGCCTGCCGGATTTCTGGACCTACTCGGAGCGGCCCGCCACCGCGCCGCTGAACGCCTGGCTCGAACCCGGTGCGCGCGCGGCGGCCGTGGCGGAGATGCCCGCCGCCGCGATGCCGCCAGCCGAGCGCGATGCATCGCAGCCCAAGCGCGCGGCACCCGAGCGCAAGCCGGAAGCGGTGGCGCGCGCGCCGGCGCCGGTCGCGGTCACGGCGCCCGAGCGCGCGGAGCCCGCCGCGTCACCGACGGCGGAGCCGGCGACTCTCGCCGCGGCGAACGCACCCGCCGCGGGGGCGAAAAGCGACGCGCAGCCCGCGCTCGCGCTCGGCACGCCCACGCTCGCGCCGCGCCCCGGCGACGACGCGCTCGAAGCGGGTACCCTCGCGCAATACCGCCTCGCGCTGATCGGCGCGGCGAAGCGCCTCAAGCACTATCCGGCGCAGGCGATCGATCGCGGGCTCGAGGGCAGGGTGGACGTGCGCCTCGTCATCGGCGCCGACGGCACGCCGGCCGCGGTGCTCGTGAAGCGCTCGAGCGGTCACGAAGTGCTCGACCGGCAGGCGGTCGACACGATGCGCCGGGCCACCGCGGCCACGCCGATCCCGCCGGCGCTCAGGAACCGCGAAATCGTGGTGGAGATACCGCTGCTTGTACGAGCTCAAGAGCGAGAGCTGACCCCGCCGCTCTCGGGCGCGAACGCGACCACATGGTCGACGTCGAGCCGGATGCCGATCCGCTCGCCGAGCGCGTGGTTGTGGTGGCTCGGGACGAGCGCCAGCACTTTCCGGCCACTTGCGAGCTTGAGGGTGTAGAGGATCTCGGCGCCGCGGAACGCCTTGTGCAGGACCTCGGCTTTCTCCGGGGCGGCGTCGTCGTGGACGATGTCGTCCGGGCGGAGCAGCACCTCCACCTGGCAGCCCTTGCCGCAGGCGTCGCAGCCGATCTCGCATTGATGCGGGATCTCGCCGTGCAGCAGCCCGAGCTCGATCTCGACCTCGTGCGGATTGCGCACGCTCCCCGGCAGGAACACGCCCTGGCCGACGAAGTCGGCGATGAAGCGGTTCGCCGGCCGGTGGTAGAGGTTGTAGGCGAGGTCCCATTGCTCGATCCGGCCCTCGTGCATGATCCCGATCTCGTCGGCGATCGCGAACGCCTCGTGCTGGTCGTGCGTCACCAGCACCGCGGTCGTCCGGGTGCGCTTGATGATTTCGCGCACCTCGTGACCGAGCCGCTCGCGCATCTCGACGTCGAGGTTCGAGAACGGCTCGTCGAGGAGCAGGAGCTCGGGCTGCGGCGCGAGCGCGCGGGCGAGCGCCACCCGCTGCTGCTGGCCGCCGGAGAGCTCGTGCGGATGTTTGTGCGCGTGGCCGCTCAGGCCCACGCCGTCGATCAGTTCCGCGACCCGTCGCGCCCGCTCCGAGCGGGCAACGCCATGCAGGCCGAAGCCGATGTTCTCGGCGACCGAGAGGTGGGGGAAGAGCGCGTAGTCCTGGAACACCATGCCGATCTGGCGCTCCTCCGGCGGGACCGTGAGGCCCGGCCCGGAGACGAGCCGTCCGTTCAGCAGGATCTCCCCCTGCGTCACCGGCTCGAACCCGGCGATGCACCGGAGCACCGTCGTCTTGCCGCAGCCGCTCGGGCCGAGCAGGCAGCCGATCGCGCCGCGCTCGAGTGAGAGCGAGAGCCCGCGCACGACCTCGAGGTCGTCGTAGGCCTGGCGGAGCGTGCGCAGCTCGAGAAGCGGACCCGGGGCGCTCATATCGCAATGATTATACGGATTTCGTCTTCTCAGGAAACAAGAATCATTCTTGTTAGAATCCCGGGCGAGGAGAGATGGCGATGAACCCTGGCGCGGGACAGACGGCGGCGATCCGCGGTGCGGGCGTGCGGCAAGCGGAGCGGCCGCTCGGCACCCTCGGCCTGATCGCGCTCGCGATCACGGCGCTCGTGCTCGCCCCGCTCGTTGCCGTAGTCGCGAACGCCTTCGGCCCCGGCGAATCGACGTGGGCGCATCTCGCCCGGACCGTGCTGCCCGCGTACCTGGGGAACACGCTGCTGCTGATGCTCGGCGTCGCGTATGGCGTCGTGTCGATCGGCGTCCTCGCCGCCTGGCTCGTCACCGCCTATCGTTTCCCCGGCCGGCGCATCCTCGAGTGGGCGCTCGTCCTGCCGCTCGCGATGCCCGCTTACGTGATGGCCTATGCGTACACCGACTGGCTGCAGTTCACCGGCCCGGTGCAGACGCACTTGCGCGCGCTGACGGGGTGGCAGGCACGGGAGTACTGGTTCCCGGAGATCCGCTCGCTCTACGGTGCGGCGGCCATGCTCTCGTTCGCGCTCTATCCCTATGTCTACCTGCTCGCGCGCACGAGCTTCCTCGACCTGTCGCGGAGCGCGCTCGAGGCCGGGCGGCTCGCCGGCTACGGAGCGTGGGGCAGCTTCTTCCGCGTCGCGGTGCCGCTTGCCCGGCCCGCGATCGCCGCCGGCACCGCGCTTGCGCTGATGGAGACGCTCGCCGACTTCGGCGTGGTGTCGTACTTCGCGGTCGAGACGTTCACGACCGGCATCTTCAAGGCCTGGCTCGGGATGGGCGACGTCGCGGCGGCGTGCCAGCTCGCCACCTGCCTGCTCGGCTTCGTGATACTCGTGCTCGCGCTCGAGCGCTGGAATCGCGGCGGCGCACGCTATCACCCGACCGCGCTCCGCACGCCGCAGCCGCCGCAGCGGCTGCGGGGCGGTGCGGCCGCCGCCGCCCTGGTGGCCTGCGGCGCGCCGGTGCTGTTCGGGTTTCTCCTCCCGGCCGGGATCCTGCTGCACGTCGCCGCCACTTCGACCGAGGCCGCGCTCGACGCAAGGGTGTTCGGACAGATCGCGAACAGCGTCTCCGTTGCCGGCGTTACGGCAGCGGCCGCCGTCGGCGTCGCCGTGCTGATGGCCTACGCGGCGCGGCTCGCCCACCGGCCGCTCGTCGTGCGCGCGACGCGCGCGTCGGCGCTCGGCTACGCAATCCCGGGCGCGGTGATCGCCGTCGGCATCCTCGTGCCGCTCGGCCGGCTCGACAACCTCCTCGCGAACTGGATCCAGAGCGCGTTCGGCATCGACGTCGGACTCGTGTTCACCGGCACGATCGTCGCGCTCGTCTACGCCTACCTCGTGCGTTTTCTGGCGGTGGCGCTGCAGACGGTCGAGGCCGGGCTCGCCCGGGTCACGCCGAGCATGGAGGACGCGGCCCGCAGCCTGGGCTCGGGACCGCTGGCGACGCTCGGGCGCGTGCACGCGCCGCTCCTCGCGTCGAGCCTCGCGACCGCGGCGCTGCTCGTGTTCGTCGACACGGTGAAGGAACTGCCCGCGACGTTCGCGCTGCGGCCGTTCAACTTCGACACGCTCGCGGTCGCGGCCTACAACTTCACCCGGGACGAACGGCTCGCCGAGGCCGCGGTGCCGTCGCTCGTGATCGTCGCGGTCGGCCTGCTGCCGGTCCTCTTCGTCTCCCGCCGGCTGATGCGGCCCGGCGGGCGCTAGAAGCGCCCGCCGTCCCGCTACTTCCAGGCGACGCGGTCGTACAGCTTCTGCGACGTCGGCTGGTTGCGGCCGAGCACCGCCACGTTCAGCGGGTCGTACTTGAACTGCCCGAGCGCGGCGAGCGCCGGGTTCGACACCTGCACCGTCGGCACCGTCGGCCACTCGTTGTTGCCGTCGGCGAAGTAGCGCTGGGCCTCGTCGCTCGCGAGGTACTCGAGGAACCGGATCGCGGCGTCCCGGTTCGGCGCGTTCTTCAGGACGCCCGCGCCGGAGATGTTGACGTGCGTGCCCCAGGTCGACTGGTTCGGCAGGACGACGCCCACCCGCTCGGCGATCGCCTTCTCGTCGGCCTTGTCCGAGCGCACGAGCCGCGCCCAGTAGTACGTGTTGATGATCGCGAGCTCGCACTCGCCGGCGGCAACGCCCTTGATCTGGTCGGTGTCGCCGCCTTTCGGGTCGCGGGCGAGATTCGATTTGACCGCCTTCGCCCACTCCTCGGCCTTCGCTTCGCCGAGATGGTCGATCATCGCGCCCATCAGCGACAGGTTGTAGATGTGGCTGCCCGAGCGCGAGCAGATCTTTCCTTTCCACCGCGGGTCGGCGAGCTGCTCGTAGGTCGTGATCTCGCCCGCTTTCACCTTGGTCTTGTCGTAGGCGATCACGCGCGCGCGCATCGAGAAGCCGAACCAGTCGCCCGACGGGTCGCGGAAGCTCGCCGGGATGCGGCTGTCGAGCACCGCGGACTTCACCGGCTGGAAGAGACCAAGCTGGTCGGCGCGCCAGAGCCGGCCGGCGTCGACCGTGATCAGCACGTCGGCCGGGCTGCGCGCGCCTTCGTTGCGGATGCGCTCGATCAGCGCGTCCTCGCCGGCTTCGATGCGGTTGATCTTGATGCCGGTCAGCTTCGTGAAGTTCGCGTACAGCGCCTCGTCGGTCTGGTAGTGGCGCGACGAGTAGAGGTTCAGCACCTTGTCCTGCGCGAGCGCGGGGGCGGCGGTCAGAGCACACGCGAGCGCCGCGGCGCTCGCAGTCAGGCGGCGGTTCATCCGGATCTCCTTGCTGGATCGACGTTTCGAGACGGGCGGATCGTAGCAGGAATCGTTCTCACTTGCAATATAGTTGAGAATCATTATCATTTGAGCGCCGACGATCCTGTCGGCGCGCCAAACCCGCCGGTGCGGCCTTCGCAAAGGAGACTGCACATGAACGCGCTGCTCGTAGGCGCCGACCGGCTTGGGAACATCCCGGACGTCCTCGCCGAGTTCGGGATCCGCATCGGCGGACACGTGACCGGCCGCCAGCCGGGGCATCAGAAACGCGCCACCGTTCCCGCCGGGACCGAGCTGGTGATCCTCTTCACCGACTTCCTCGGCCACAACGTCATGCGGAGCTTCCGCGACACGGCTCGCGCGCAGGGCCTGCCGGTCGTGTGCTGCCGGCGCTCGACGAGCAGCCTGCGGCAGACGATCGCCACGTCGATCGGCCAGCGAACGCCCGCTTGAACCCGAGTCAGCGGGGCTGAGCGACGAAGCCGGCGACGTCGTCGAGCACCGGCGCGAGCCCGCGCAGCGGAGAGGCGGCTACTCGGCGACTCTTCGCGCGCCGTCGAACCGCTTCGCCCAGTAGGCGAGCCGCATGTCCTCGATCCGGACCGCCCCGCCGGTGCTCGGCGCGTGGACGAAGCGCGACTCGCCCAGGTAGATCCCGACGTGCGAGAACGGGCGCTGCTGGGTGTTGTAGAAGAGCAGGTCGCCGGGCTGCGGCTCGCTGACCGCGGTACCGGTCCGCGCCAGGTCGAAGGTGTTGCGCGGGAGCGCGCGGCGCAGCGCGCGGTCGTAAACGTAGGCGACCAGCCCCGAGCAGTCGAAGCCGGCCTCCGGTGAAGCGCCCCCCGCGGCGTAGGGGCTGCCGACGAGCGCCAGGGCCATGAACGCGACCTCGCTGACCGGCTCCGCCGGCCCGGTTCGGGGCGGGGGCGCGGGCGGGCGGTCGACCGGCGGCGGGCGGGTTGCGCACCCGGCCAGGCTGAGCCCGATAAACCCGATCAAAAACATTATCTTGAAGCGCATACTTCACGTACTCTAGAAGAGTATCGGTGGGCTGTAAAGCGGTCGTCTCGCGCGCGGTGCCCGGTGCGTCACGGCCGACCGCCGCGGCGTGCACCGGCGGCCCCTGCACCGCGTTAGGCTGACACTATGTGCTCCTGCAATCGGAGAGGATGATGACGCGCCTCCTGCTCGTGCTGCTGTTCACGTTCGGCGTCGCGTACGCGGACGAGGTCGAGGTCATCCAGCTCAGGTACCGCACGGCGGAGCAGGTGGTCCCCATGCTCCGGCCACTGGTCGAGCCCGGCGGCGCGATCTCCGGGATGCAGAGCACGGTCGTGATCCGCGCGAGCCGCGCGAACATCGCCCAGCTCAGGCAGGTGCTCGATACGCTCGACCGGACGCCGCGCCGTCTGCTGATCTCGGTGCGGCAGGACTCGGGCGGCAGCTTCGAGCGCCGCGGGGCCGGGGTCTCCGGGACGGTCGCGAGCGGCGACGTGCGCGTCGGCGTGAACGAGCCGCCGCGCCGGGAGTCCGGGGCGACGATCAGCGCCTACGACTCGAGCGGCACGCGCGACGCGAGCACGGCGACCCAGGTGCAGGCGCTCGAAGGCAGCCCGGCGTTCATCGCCGTCGGCCAGTCGGTGCCGGTGCAGAGCACCGTCGTCACCCCGACCCCGGGCGGCCAGATCGTTCAGCGCACGACCGGCTTCCAGAACACGGGCAGCGGCGTCTACGTCACGCCGCGCGTGTCCGGCGACCGCGTGTTCCTCGACATCGCCCAGCAGAGCTCGAGCCCGGGCCGGCAGGGGCCCGGCGCGGCGAACTATCAGCAGATCTCGACCACCGCGAGCGGCCGGCTAGGCGAGTGGTTTCCGCTCGGCGGCATCGACCAGTCGTCGACGCGGTCGCAGTCGGGGATCCTCTACGGCAGCTCGGGGGCGCGCACGGCGAGCTCGTCGGTCTGGGTGAAGGTCGACGAGATCAAGTGACCGCGGGCGACGCCGACGCCGCGCTCGCCGCCGTCTTCGCGCCCGACGGACCGCTCGGCGGCGCGATTCCCGACTACCGCCCGCGCGAGCAGCAGCGCGAGATGGCCGCGCGCGTCGCGCGCGCGATGCGCGAGCGGCGCGTGCTCCTCGCCGAAGCGGGCACCGGCACCGGCAAGACCGTCGCCTACCTCGTGCCGGCGCTGCTGTTCGGCGGCAAGGTCATCGTCTCGACCGGCACCAAGACGCTCCAGGACCAGCTCTTCCACCGCGACCTCCCGGCGGTCCGGAAGGCGCTCGGGCTGCCGGTGACGGTGGCGCTCCTCAAGGGTCGCGCCAACTACGTCTGCGCGCATCATCTCGAACGCAACCTCGAGGACGGCCGGTTCGCCACCCGCGAGACGGCGGGCGACCTGCAGACGATCGCGCGCTTCGCCGCGCAGACGCGCTCGGGCGACAAGGCGGAGCTCGCGGACGTGCCCGAGGATTCGCCGGCGTGGCCGCTCGCGACCTCCACGCGCGACAACTGCCTCGGGGGCAAGTGCCGGCACTTCAACGGCTGCTTCGTCATGAAGGCGCGGCGGGACGCGCTCGCCGCCGACGTGGTCGTCGTCAACCATCACCTCTTCTTCGCCGACGTCGTGCTGCGCGACGAAGGCATGGCGGAGCTCCTGCCGTCGTGCAACACGGTGATCCTCGACGAGGCGCACCAGCTCCCCGAGACGGCGACCGCGTTCTTCGGCGAGACGGTGTCGACCGGCCAGGTGATCGAGCTCTGCCGGGATACGGTCGCCGAAAGCGCGGCCGAGGCGCGCGACGCCCGCGAGCTGCCGGAGCTCGCCCGGGCGTGCGAGAAAGCGGCGCGCGATCTCCGTCTCGCAGTCGGGCTCAAGGAAACGCGCGCTCCGGCGGGTGCGATGTCGGGGAACGCCGAGTTCGCCGCGGCACTGAACGCGCTGCGCGGCGCGCTCGCGAAGCTCGCCCGCGCGCTCGCCGCGGTCGCCGAGCGCGGCGAAGGGCTCGCGAACTGCTCGCGCCGCGCCACCGAGCTCGCGGCGCGGCTCGACCGCTGGACGGACGACGCGCGCGACGACCTCGTGCGCTGGCTCGAGGCCTACACCCACGCGCTTGCGCTCCACGTCACGCCGCTCGCGGTCGCCGAGCCGTTCCGGCGGCAGCTCGAGGAGTCGCCGCGCGCGTGGATCCTGACCTCCGCGACGCTCGCTGCCGGCGGCGACTTCGGGCACTACCAGCGCCAGCTCGGACTGGAGCACGCGGACACGGCGCGCTGGGAGAGCCCGTTCGACTATCCCGCGAACGCGCTGCTCTATCTGCCGCGCGGGCTGCCGGAGCCGAACACGCCCGCGCATACCGACGCCGTCGTCGAGGCCGCGCTCCCGGTGCTCGCGGCCAGCGGCGGGCGCGCGTTCCTGCTCTTCACGACCCTGCGCGCGATGCGGCACGCGCGCGAGCGCCTCGAAGCGGGCTTGCGCGCGCTCGGCGTGCGCGTCCCGCTGCTCGCGCAGGGCGAAGGCTCGCGGAGCGAGCTGCTCGAGCGCTTTCGCCGGCTCGGCAACGCCGTGCTCGTCGGCAGCCAGTCGTTCTGGGAGGGGGTCGACGTCCGCGGCGAGGCGCTGTCGGTCGTCGTGATCGACAAGCTGCCGTTCGCGCCGCCCGACGACCCGGTGCTCGCGGCGCGACTCGCCCACCTCCGCGAGCACGGGCACAACCCGTTCTTCGATTTCCAGCTGCCGCAGGCGGCGATCGCGCTCAAGCAGGGCGCGGGCCGGCTGATCCGCGACGAGCACGACCGCGGGGTGTTCATGCTCTGCGACCCGCGCGTGACCGGGAAAGCCTATGGCCGAACGCTTCTCGACAGCCTGCCGCCGATGCGGCGGACGCGCGAGCTCGCCGACGTGCAGGCGTTCTTCGCGCGCCGCGCGAGCGGTTAGAATCGCCGCGCTCTGGACGCGAACGGAGGAGACGACATGAAAGTATTCATCAGCGGCGGCGGCGGGTTCATCGGCTACCGCCTCGCCCGGCGGCTGCTCGAGCGCGGGACGCTCGCCGGCCCCGACGGCAAGCAGGTTCCGATCAGCCAGATCAGGCTCTTCGACGCTGCGTTCCCGCCCAACCCCGACCCGCGGCTCGCCTGCATCACCGGCGACGTCGCCGATCCGGCGGCGGTCGAGCGGGCGCTCGACGCGGACACGTCCTCGGTCTTCCATCTCGCCGCGGTGGTGAGCGGCGGCGCCGAGGCCGACTTCGACCTCGGCTATCGCGTCAACCTCGACGGCATGCGGCTCGTGCTCGAGCGCTGCCGGAAGCTCTCACGGCCGCCGCGGGTCGTGTTCGCGAGCTCGGTCGCGGCGTTCGGCGGCGATCTGCCGGAGGTGCTCGACGACTCGACCACCCCGAATCCGCAGACCTCCTACGGTGCGCAGAAGGTGATCGGCGAATACCTGGTCACCGATTTCACGCGCAAGGGCTTCATCGACGGCCGCAGCCTGCGGCTGCCGACGATCGTCGTGCGTCCGGGCAAGCCGAACCTCGCCGCTTCGTCGTTCGCGAGCAGCATTTTCCGCGAGCCGCTGAACGGCGTGGCGGCCGCGTGCCCGGTGGCCGACACGACCGGGATCTGGCTGCTGTCCCCGCGCAAGGTCGTCGAGGCGTTCGTGCACGCGCACGAGCTGGCGTCGTCGGCGTGGGGCGTGAACCGGGTCGTCAACCTGCCCGGGATCACGGCGACGGTGAAGGAGGGCGTCGAGGCCCTGCGCCGCGTGGCGGGCGAGGCGGTCGCCGCGCGCGTGCAGTATCAGCCGGAGGCGCGGATCGAGGCGATCGTGAAGACCTGGCCGGTACGGTTCCGCACGCCGCGGGCGCTCGCGATGGGCTTCACCGCCGACCGGGACATCGAGACGGTCATCCGCGGCTACGTCGAGGACGAGCGGATCAAGCTCAGCTAGGAAGGGGATCTACAAGGGGCTTGCCCCTTGTTCCACCGTGGGGGATATACAAGGGGAGTCTCCCCTTGTTCGTGCGAGGCCCCTCGGGTAAGTGACCCCCGGTCACTTGCCCCAGAGCCGCCACCACGGGTCGGACCGCACGACGTCGCCCTTGAGCCACGGGCTGTTCGGGAAGTTCGTCTTGAGCACCCGGAGCGTGTCGTCGCGCAGGTCGTCCAGGCCCATGTTTCCGTAGGCGCGGACCATCAGCGCCAGCGCGTCCTCGGTCGCGGGCGCCTCGGGATAGGTCTTCACGGCGTACGACGCGCGATTCGCGGCCGCGACGTACGCTCCGCGCTTCATGTACCACTGCGCGACGTGGACTTCGTGCGAGGCGAGCGCGTTCACCAGGTACTTCATCCGGGCGAGCGCGTCGGGCGAGTACTTGCTGTCCGGGTAGCGCGTCACGAGCTCCTTGAACGCGGCGAACGATTCGCGCGCGGACTGCGGGTCGCGCTCGGACGGGTCCTGCGCCGCGAACTGCGTGAGGATGTTCTGGTCCTCGTAGAAGTTCACGACGCCCTTCAGGTAGTAGGCGTAGTCGACGTTCGGATGGTTGGGATGCAGCTTGATGAACCGGTCGCACGCCGCGACCGCCGAGGCGGGCTCGTTGTCGCGGTAGTAGGCGTAGGCGATCTCGAGCTGCGCCTGCTGGGCGAAGCGGCCGAAGGGATAGCGCGCCTCGAGCTTCTCGAAGTACTTCACCGCGGTCGCCCAGCTGCCCTCGCTCATGGCGGACTTCGCCTCGGAGTAGAGGCGCTGCGCCGACCAGCCGGCGGTCTCGTCGTTCTCGCCGCCCTGCAGGCTCTGAAACCAGCTGCACCCCGAGAGAAGGAGCGCGAGCATAAACGCTACACTACGTGCGATGCGTGTCATGTCGGATCACGGTGAGCCGCGAAGTGAAAATTATAGCGCGCCGGTCGAGCGCGCCATACCCGCCGAGCTCGCCGGCCTGAGGCTCGACCAGGCGCTCGCGCGCCTCTTTCCCGAGCACTCCCGCAGCCGGCTGCAGGCGTGGGTGCGGGCCGGAAGAGTCACGGTCGACGCGGCGCAAGCCGACGTAAAGCGGAAAGTCTGGGGCGGCGAGCGCGTCGCGCTCAGCCCGTCCGCAGCCGGGACCGGCGACCGGTACGCGCCCCAGGCGATAGGGCTCGAGATCGTGCACGAGGACGCCGCCGTGATCCTCGTCGACAAGCCGGCCGGGATGGTCGTGCATCCCGGCGCCGGCAACCGGGACGGTACCCTCGCCAACGCCCTGCTGCATCACGCTCCGGCGCTCGCCGGTGTCCCGCGCGCCGGCATCGTCCATCGGCTCGACAAGGATACGACGGGGCTGCTGGTGGTGGCGAAGACGCTCGCCGCGCAAGTCCATCTCGTGCGGCAGCTCGCCGCGCGCACGGCAAAGCGCGAGTACCTCGCGCTCGTCCACGGCCGGGTCGCGCAAGCGGGCGAGGTCGATGCCCCGATCGGCCGTCACCCGACCGCCCGCACGCGGATGGCGATCACCGCACGCGGCAAGCCGGCGCGCACCCGCTATCGCGTTGTCGAGCGGTTCGCCGATGCGACGCTCCTCGCCGTCAGCCTCGACACCGGGCGGACGCATCAGATCCGCGTGCACATGCGCTCGATCGGTCATCCGATCGTGGGGGATCCGACCTATGGAGCGCGGCGCGCGGGCAAGCGCGAGGCGCCGCCGCCGGTGCTGATCGCGTTCCCGCGCCAGGCGCTGCACGCGGCGCGGCTCGGCCTCATCCATCCCGCAAGCGGCGTGGCGTGCGAGTGGCGGTCCGAGCTGCCCGGGGACATGCGCGAGCTCGTCGGACAACTGCGCGACCGGCTGCGGCGGTGACGGCGCCGCAGCCCGACTGGATCGTCCCCGACTGGCCCGCACCCAAGCGCGTGCGTGCGCTGGTCACTACGCGCGCGGGCGGCGCGAGCCGCGGGCCCTACGCTTCGTTCAATCTCGGCGCGCACGTCGGCGACGATCCCGCGGCGGTCGCGCGCAACCGCGAGCGGCTGCGGGCCTCGCTGCCCGCCGATCCCGTGTGGCTCCAGCAGGTGCACGGCACCGAAGTGGTCGACGCGGCGACGGCACCCCCGCTCGCCCGGGCCGACGCTGCCGTCGCCCGGACGCGGCACGCCGTCTGCGCCGTGCTCACGGCGGACTGCGTTCCGGTGCTGCTTGCCAGCCGCGGCGGCGAGGCAGTCGCGATCGCCCACGCCGGCTGGCGGGGACTGGCAGCCGGCGTGATCGAAGCCGCTGTCGCGCGCATGGACGTACCCCCGGCGAGCGTGATCGCCTGGCTCGGCCCGGCGATCGGACCGCGCGCGTACGAGGTCGGCCCGGAGGTGCGCGAAGCGTTCGTCCGGCGCGACGCCGCGGCGGCGGCGGCGTTCGCGCCGCGTCGCGACGACAGGTTCCTCGCGGACCTCTTCATGCTCGCGCGCCAGCGGCTCGCCGCGGCCGGCGTCGCCGAGGTCTACGGCGGCGGTCGTTGCACGTACACCGAAGCGGAGCGGTTCTACTCGTACCGCCGCGAGCCGGCGACCGGCCGCTTCGCGAGCCTGGTGTGGATCGACTGATGGGGACGCTCGGCTACATCCTGGGCGCGAGCATCGTCGGCGGGCTGCTGTCGGTCGTATTCGCCGCGGCGGTCTCGTTCGCCGCGCGCCCGCAGTGGGTGGGCGTGCTCATCAGCTTCGCGATCGGCGCGCTGCTCGGGGCGTCCTTCCTCGAGGTGCTGCCGCATGCGTTCGGGAACGCCGAGAACCTGCAGGTCCTGTCCGCGACCGTGCTCGGCGGCATCCTCGCGTTCTTCGTGCTCGAGAAGCTGGTGCTGTGGCGGCACTTTCACGGCGACGAGTACGAGGGCCACGATCATCACGCCGACGGGTCCGACCACGGGCGGAGCGGCCTGATGATCCTCATCGGGGACGCCTTCCACAATTTCGTCGACGGCGTGCTGATCGCCGCCGCGTTCATGGAGAGCCCGGCGCTCGGCGTGGTCACCGCGACGGCGGTGATCGCGCACGAGATCCCGCAGGAGATCGGCGACTTCCTGATCCTGCTCCACTCCGGCTACAGCAAGGCGCGCGCGTTCGCGCTCAACCTGTTGTCGAGCGTCGCGATGATCGTCGGCGCGCTCGGCGGCTATTTCGCGCTGCAGGCGGTGGCGGGCTGGATCAACACGCTGCTCGCCCTCGCCGCGGCGAGCATGATCTACGTGGCGGTCGCCGATCTCATCCCGAGCCTGCACCGGCGGCCGGCGCTCGGCGCGACGGCGCAGCAGGTGCTACTGATCGGCCTCGGCGTCGCGACGATCTGGCTGATCGGCCGGCTCGCGCACGGGACGTGAGGGGCGGCCGGCGCCGGCCGAAGACGTACAGGAAGATGGCGAGCGGGCCCGCGCCGTACGCGAGGAAGGTGAGGACGCCGCCGACGAAGCTCGGCTCGGTGGCCGCCATCAGCAGGGTGACGTAGAGCCAGGCGATCGCGACGATGTACACGGTGGTGCCCGGCCGCCACGGGCGTCGGGCGGCGACATTGTAAGGGCCCCGGGCTTGCCTTGACGGGTGTGTTGTGCGGTGCAATACTCCTCGACCGCTAGGAGTCGTTGCCCCGCAACGCCCGTGTCCGCCCCAACGCCCGCCCCCCACGTTCAGGCCGCCCAAGCCGGCCAAGCCCTGATGGAAGGGTTCCTCAAGCTGCTCGCTGCCCGGCCCGAGGGCGACGCGGCGAGCCAGTTCGCCGCCTGGACGGCCAATTCGACCCGCGTCGCCCAGATCCAGACCGACTACCAGCGCCAGGTCGCGGCCCTGTGGATGGCGACGGTCGCGCGCCAGCGCGGCGAGGAATACAAGCCGGTGATCTCCCCCGAGCGCGCGGACCGGCGCTTCGCCGCCGCCGACTGGCGCGACAACCCGTACTTCGACTATCTCAAGCAGACCTACCTGCTGAACGCGCGCTTCGTGACCGACCTCGTCGAGGCGGCGGAGGTGGACAGCCGCACCAAGCACCGCCTGCGCTTCTTCGCGCGCCAGTTCGTCGACATGCTCAGCCCGGCGAACTTCGCCGCCAGCAACCCGGAGGTGCTGAAGGAGGCGCTGGCGACCAACGGCGAGACGCTCGCCCGCGGGATGCGCAACCTGATCGGCGACGTCGAGAAGGGACGGCTCTCGCAGACCGACGAGGGCTCGTTCGAGGTCGGACGCAATCTCGCGGTGACGCCGGGCAAGGTGGTGTTCGAGAACGAGATCTTCCAGCTGATCCAGTACGCGCCGTCGACGCCGCGCGTGCGCTCGATGCCGCTCGTCATGGTGCCGCCGTGCATCAACAAGTTCTACATCCTCGACCTCGCGCGCGAGAACTCGTTCGTGCGCTACGCGGTGGAGCGCGGCAACACCGTGTTCATGGTCTCGTGGCGCAACGTCACCCCGGAGGTCGGGCACCTCACCTGGGACGACTACCTGCGGGACGGCGTCGTCAAGGCGCTGCAGGTCGGCCGCGAGATCGCGGGCACCGAGCGGGTCAACGCGCTCGGGTTCTGCGTCGGCGGCACGATGCTCGGCGTCGCGCTCGCCGTGCTGGCGGCGCGCGGCGAGGCGCTCGTGGAGAGCGCCACCTTCCTCACCACGATGCTCGACTTCTCCGACGTGGGCGACATCGGCGTGTTCGTCGACGAAGCCGGGCTGCAGGCGGCCGAGGCGACCATCGGCAAGGGCGGCGTGAAGCCGGGGCGCGACCTCGCGACCGTGTTCAACGCGCTGCGCTCGAACGACCTCGTCTGGCCGTACGTGGTGAACGGCTATCTGAAGGGCAAGCCGCCGGACGCGTTCGACATCCTCTACTGGAATTCCGACAGCACCAACCTGCCCGGGCCGTGGTACTGCTGGTACGTGCGCAACACCTACCTCGAGAACGGCCTGCGCGTGCCGGGCAAGCTCGAGACGTGCGGCGTGCGCGTCGACCTCGGCAAGGTGCGCGTGCCGGTCTACATCCTCGCGACGCGCGAGGATCACATCGTCCCGTGGAAGACCTCGTACCACTCGACGCAGCTCCTGCGCGGCGAGAACCGGTTCGTGCTCGGCGCGAGCGGACACATCGCCGGCGTGGTGAACCCGGCGGCGAAGGGCAAGCGCAGCTTCTGGACGAACGAGAACCTCCCCAGCCTGCCGGACGACTGGCTCGCGCACGCCGCCGAGCACGCCGGGAGCTGGTGGCCGGATTGGGATCGCTGGCTCGAGCGCTTCGCCCAGGGCGAAGTCGCGGCGCCGGCGCAGCCCGGCAATGCAACGTATCGGCCCATCGAAGACGCGCCCGGGCGATACGTCAAGTTCAGGGTCGTGTAAGGCGCGGCGGCCCAACCATAGGAGGCTTGAGAATGACCGACGTCGTGATCGTGGCCGCGGGACGCACCGCGGTGGGCAGCTTCAATGGCACGCTGGCGAAGATCACCGCCGCCGATCTCGGCGCGCACGTGATCCGGCATCTGCTCGCCAAGAGCGGCGTCAAGCCCGAGCAGGTCTCGGAGGTGATCCTGGGCCAGGTGCTGACCGGCGGCGCCGGGCAGAACCCGGCGCGCCAGGCGCTGATCAAGGCCGGGTTGCCGGAGATGATCCCCGCCATGACGATCAACAAGGTGTGCGGCTCGGGCCTGAAGGCGACGCACCTCGCCGCCCAGGCCATCAAGGCGGGCGACGCAGAGATCGTGATCGCGGGCGGGCAGGAGAGCATGAGTCTGGCGCCGCATCTGCTGCAGGGCTCGCGCGACGGCTTCCGGATGGGCGACGCGAAGCTCGTCGACTCGATGGTCCTCGACGGCCTGTGGGACGTCTACAACCAGTACCACATGGGCGTGACGGCCGAGAACGTGGCGAAGAAGTACGGCGTCACGCGCGAGGAGCAGGACGCTTTCGCGGCCGCCTCGCAGCAGAAGGCGGAAGCCGCGCAGAAGGCGGGGCGTTTCAAGGACGAGATCATCCCGCTCGAGATCCCGCAGCGGAAGGGCCCGGCGGTGGTGTTCGACGTGGACGAGTACCCGAAGGCCGGCACGACCGCCGAGAAGCTCGCGGGCCTGAAGCCCGCGTTCGACAAGGCGGGAACCGTGACCGCGGGCAATGCGTCGGGCATCAACGACGGCGCCGCGGCGGTGATCATGATGTCGGCGAAGAAGGCGCAGGAACTGGGGCTCAAGCCGCTCGTGCGGATCGCCGCCTACTCCTCGGCCGGCGTCGACCCGAAGATCATGGGCATGGGCCCGGTCCCGGCCTCGAAGCTGGTCCTGTCGAAGGCGGGCTGGACGAAGGACTCGCCGGACCTGATGGAGATCAACGAGGCGTTCGCCGCCCAGGCGATCGCGGTGAACAAGGAAATGGGCTGGGACACGAAGAAGATCAACGTCAACGGCGGTGCGATCGCGATCGGGCACCCGATCGGCGCTTCGGGCTGCCGCATCCTGGTGACGCTGATCCACGAGATGATCAAGCGCGACGCCAAGAAGGGTCTCGCGAGTCTGTGCATCGGCGGCGGCATGGGCGTGGCGCTCGCCGTCGAGCGCTAGAAGGGACACCGGCCGGGGGCCGCGCGCGGGATGGGCCCGCGCGCGGTGCCGACATAAACCCGGCGGGTCCGATGTTGGGGAAGGAAGCGACTGGATGACTGAACGTGTAGCGTTCGTGACCGGAGGCATGGGCGGAATCGGCACCGCGATCTGCCGGCGGCTCGCGGTGAACGGGACGAGGGTGGTGGCGAACTGCCTGCCCGGGTACGACAAGAAGGACGAGTGGATCGGCAAGATGCGCGCCGAGGGCGCCAACGTCCACGCGGCGGAGGGCAACGTCGAGGACTACGAATCGTGCGCGGACATGATGTACCGGATCCGCTCGACGATCGGGCCGATCGACGTGCTGGTGAACAACGCCGGGATCACGCGCGACGGCGTGTTCAAGCGGATGTCGCCGAACGACTGGTACGCGGTGATCAACACCAATCTGAACTCGGTGTTCAACGTCACGCGCCAGGTGATCGAAGGGATGATGGAGCGCGGCTGGGGCCGGATCGTCAACATCTCCTCGGTGAACGCGCTCAAGGGGCAGTTCGGTCAGACGAACTACTCCGCCGCCAAGGCCGGCATGCACGGGTTCACGAAGGCGCTCGCGCAGGAGGTGGTGAAGAAGGGCGTGACCGTGAACACGATCTCGCCCGGCTACGTCGACACCGACATGGTGCGCGCGATCAAGACCGAGGTGCTGGACAGCATCGTGTCGTCGATCCCGATGGGGCGGCTCGCCCGTCCGGAGGAGATCGCCGGACTGGTGAGCTATCTCTCCTCCGACGACGCGGGGTACATCACCGGCGCGAACATCTCGATCAACGGCGGGCTGCACATGGAGTGACGTGTTTCGGCGACGCCGTGCCATAATCGCGCGGCGTATCACGACAACGACCGAAGGAGGACGTCATGGCTCAGAGGATCGCGCTGATCACCGGCGGCATGGGCGGCCTGGGTGAGTCGATCAGCACCAAGATGCACGACGCCGGCTACCGGGTGGTCGTCACCCACTCGCCGGGCAACAAGAACGCCGTGGGCTGGAACGCGGAGATGAAGGCGAAGGGCTACGACTTCCACCCGGTGCCGGTCGACGTCGCCGACTACGAGTCCTGCCAGGCCTGCATCGCGAAGATCCAGAAGGAAGTGGGTCCTGTGGACATCCTGGTGAACAACGCCGGGATCACCCGCGACACGACCTTCAAGAAGATGACCAAGGCCGACTGGGACGCGGTCATCAAGACCAACCTCGACAGCGCGTTCAACATGACGAAGCCGGTGTGCGACGGCATGGTCGAACGGGGCTGGGGCAGAGTCATCAACGTGAGCTCGGTGAACGGCTCGAAGGGCGCGTTCGGGCAGACGAACTACTCGGCGGCGAAGGCCGGGATGCACGGCTTCACCAAGGCGCTCGCCCTCGAGGTTGCCCGCAAGGGCGTCACGGTGAACACCATCTCACCGGGCTACATCGGCACGAAGATGGTGACGGCGATCCCGAAGGAAGTCCTCGACTCCAAGATCCTGCCGCAGATCCCCCTCGGGCGGCTCGGCAAGCCCGAGGAGGTCGCCGGCCTGATCATCTACCTCTGCTCGGAGGAGGCGGCGTTCGTCACCGGCGCGAACATCGCCATCAACGGCGGGCAGCACATGCAGTAACGGTAACGAAACGGCCCCGCAGGAGCGGGGCCGTCGAAGGGCGGTGCGGGGGTTCAGTTCTTGCCGAAGCCCTTCACCATCTGAGCGGCGGCGGCCTTCATGGTCGACTCCGAGAGCTCGGCGAACTGGCGGGTCGCCTGGTTGAGGCTTTCCATCATCGCCGAGCTCGCCGCGAGCGTCGACTTGAGCGCAGCCGACTGGAGCTCGCCGCCCGGTGCGCCCTTGCCGAGATTCTCCGCGCCGGCGGTCATGTCCTTCGAGACGCGGCTGATCTGGTCCTCGAAGAGCTTCGACATCTCGCGCTGGGCCTGGCTGACGATCGCGTAGACGCTCTGCGCGTAGGCGGCCGCCTGCTGCATGTTGTCCTGGGCGAGCTTCGTCCGGGCCTGCACGAACTGCTGGGGATCGCTGACCGACATGAGATCCCGCGTCGCGCGGCTTGCCTGGTCGAGCGTCGCGCGGGCGGTTTCCAGGTTGAGCCGCAGCAGCTGCTCGGCGCTGGCGAGGCTCGCGCGGGCATAGCTCATTGCGGTGTCGTAGGCGGCCTGATTCCACGCCGCGAGCTGCTCGGTCGGATTGCTCATGATGGACCTCTCTGGCTGGTGGACGGGGGACGGGACGCGGGAAGCGTTTGCGGTGCAAAATACTCCTGGCGGGGCCCATAATCAACCCGGGGGGCGGGGCGAGCCTCGACTGAGCCGGCACGGAACCGGCGAGTGCGACTGGAGGTCAATAACACCATGGCAGATTCGCTACGCCTGATCAAGAAGTACCCTAACCGGCGACTGTACGACACGCAGACGTCGTCGTACATCACGCTCGCCGACGTCAAGGAGCTCGTACTGAAGCACGAGGAGTTCCAGGTCATCGACGCGAAGTCGAACGAGGACCTGACGCGGCCGATCCTGCTGCAGATCATCCTCGAGGAAGAGTCGACCGGCGCACCGATGTTCTCGCACGACGTCCTGACCCAGTTCATCCGCTTCTACGGCAACGCGATGCAGGGGATCATGGGCAACTATCTCGAGCGCAACGTCGAGGCATTCCTCGAGATCCAGAAGTCGATCCAGGACCAGTCGCGGCAGATCTACGGCGACCCCACGAAAGCGACCGAGTTCTGGTCGCAGTTCCTGTCGTTCCAGGGGCCGGCGATGCAGAACCTGATGTCCGCGTACATGGAGCAGAGCAAGGCGATGTTCCGGCAGATGCAGGACCAGCTGCAGAACCAGTCGCGCATGTTTCCCGCGTTTCCCTTCCCCGGCGTGGGCGCCCCCGGCGCGGGCAAGGACGAGCCCAAGCCCGACGACGACAAGTCGTCAGCCAAGGGCTGAGCGCCGGGCGCCGATGCGCGCGCCGCGGCCAAGGGCGCGCCCGCCCCGCGTAGGTTTCGTCTCCCTCGGCTGTCCCAAGGCGCTCGTCGACTCCGAGCGCATCCTCACCCAGCTCCGCGCGGAAGGCTACGGAATCTCGCCCGACTACCCGGGCGCCGACCTCGTGGTCGTCAACACCTGCGGCTTCATCGACGCCGCGGTCGAGGAGTCGCTCGGCGCGATCGGCGAAGCGCTGGCCGAGAACGGCAAGGTCATCGTCACCGGCTGCCTCGGCGCGAAGGGCAGCGTCGTCAAGGACGCTCACCCGGCCGTGCTCGCGGTGACCGGGCCGCACGCGGTCGACGAAGTGATGGCGGCGGTGCATGCGCACCTGCCGCAGCCCCACGATCCGTTCGTCGACCTCGTTCCGCCCCAGGGCGTGCGGCTCACGCCGAAGCACTACGCCTATCTCAAGATCGCCGAAGGCTGCAATCACCGCTGCACGTTCTGCATCATCCCGTCGATGCGCGGCGATCTCGTGAGCCGGCCGGTCGGCGAGGTCATGCGCGAGGCGGAGCACCTCGTCGCGGCCGGGGTGAAGGAGCTGCTCGTGATCTCGCAGGACACGAGCGCCTACGGGGTCGACGTCCGCTACCGGACCGGGTTCTGGGACGGCCGGCCGCTGAAGACGCGGTTCGCCGACCTCGTGCGCGCGCTCGGCAGCCTCGGGGTCTGGGTCCGGCTCCACTACGTGTACCCCTACCCGCACGTCGACGAGGTGATCCCGCTGATGGCCGAAGGGCGGGTCCTGCCGTACCTCGACGTCCCGTTCCAGCACTCGAGCGCGCGGATCCTGAAGCTCATGAAGCGGCCCGCTTCGGCCGAAGCGAACCTCGAACGCATCCGGGCGTGGCGGGCGGTCTGCCCGGAGATCGCGGTCCGCAGCACCTTCATCGTCGGCTTCCCCGGCGAAACGGAGGCCGAATTCCTCGAGCTGCTCGAGTTCCTCGAGGCGGCCGAGCTCGACCGCGTCGGCTGCTTCGCGTACTCGCCGGTCGATGGCGCGGCGGCGAACGCGCTGTCCGGGCACGTCCCGGACGAGGTCAAGGTGGAGCGCCGCGCGCGCTTCATGGCGGTTCAGGAGCGCGTCAGCGCCCGGCGGCTCGAGCGCCGCATTGGGACTACCATGCGGGTGCTCGTCGACGAGGCGGATGGCGCGAAAGCAGTGGCGCGGTCGAGCGCCGATGCGCCCGAGATCGACGGCGTCGTCCGGCTCTCGCGGGCGAAAGGCCTGAACCCCGGCGACTTCGCCGATGTCAGAATCACGAAGAGCGACGCCCACGACCTGTGGGGCGTCCCCTGCTAGAAGGAGACCATCATGGCCCGTGAAGTGGTAGTGCTCTCAGGCGTCAGGACCGGCATCGGCGACTATGGCGGCGCGCTGAAGGACGTCGCCCCGACCGCGCTCGGCGCGGCGGCCATCAAGGAGTCGGTGGCGCGCGCGAAGGTGGACCCGGCCGACGTCGGTCACGTCGTCGTCGGCAGCGTGATCCACGGCGAAGCGCGCGACATGTACGTGTCGCGGGTGGCGGCGATCGAGGCCGGGCTGCCCGTCGGCACGCCCTGCCTGACGGTGAACCGCCTCTGCGGCAGCGGCCTGCAGGCGATCGTGTCGGCGGCGCAGCACATCCTGCTCGGCGACACCGACTGCGTGGTCGGCGCGGGCGCCGAGTCGATGAGCCGCGCGGCGTACTTCCTGCCGACCGGGCGCTGGGGGCAGCGGATGGGCGACGCGAAGATGATCGACGCGATGACCGGCGCGCTGCACGACCCGTTCGGCCACGGCCACATGGGGATCACGGCCGAGAACATCGCGGCGAAGTACGGGATCACGCGCGAAGAGCAGGATGCGTTCGCGCTCGAGAGTCACCGGCGGGCGGCGAACGCGCTCGACAAGGGCTATTTCTCGAGCCAGATCGTGCCGATCGAGGTGAAGACGAGGAAGGGCCCGGTGTCGTTCACGCTCGACGAGCACGTCCGCAAGGACGTGAAGGCCGAGGACATGCAGAAGCTGAAGCCCGCGTTCAAGAAGGACGGCACGGTCACGGCCGGCAACGCTTCGGGCATCAACGACGCCGCCTCGGCGATCGTGATGATGGAGGCCGGCGCGGCCGAGAAGCGCGGCCTGAAGCCGATGGCGCGTCTCGTCGCCTACGCCCACGCCGGCGTCGATCCGCAGGTGATGGGGCTCGGGCCCATCCCGGCGGGGAAGCGCGTCTTCGAGAAGGCGGGGCTGAAGCCGGCCGACATGGACGTGATCGAGTCGAACGAGGCGTTCGCGGTACAGGCGATGGCGGTCACCCGCGATCTCGGCCTCGATCCGGCGAAGGTCAACCCCAACGGCGGCGCGGTCGCGCTCGGCCATCCGATCGGCGCGACCGGGTGCCTGCTGACCGTCAAGGCGATCTACGAGCTGCACCGCACGCAGAAGCGCTACGCGCTGGTGACGATGTGCATCGGCGGCGGGCAGGGGATCGCCGCGATCTTCGAGCGCATTTAGCGCGGCCAGCGCGACACCGTCAGCTCGGGCCCCCGCGCTCGAGCTGACGGACGAACGCCTCGATTCCCCGCAGCAGCATCTCGATCGCGATCGCGGTCAGGACGAGGCCGACGAGGCGCTCGAACGCGGCGAGGACGCGCTCGCCGGCGAACCGCGCGATCCGGTCGGCGGACAGCAGCACGACCGCGCTCGCCGCCATGGCGGCCGTCACGGCGCCGCACCACTCCGGCCAGCGGCCGGGCGCGGCCGAGGCGAACAGCACGACGGTCGCGATCGCGGTCGGCCCCGCGATCGACGGGATCGCGAGCGGGACGATGAACGGCTCGCCCGCCGGCAGGTTTCCGAACGCCTCGGCGCCGCTCCGGAACACCATGCGCAGCGCGATCAGGAACAGGATCACCCCGCCGGCGATGGTGAGCGAGGTGTCCGAGAGGCCGAAGAGCCGCAGCACCGCCCCGCCGGCGAACACGCAGCCGATCAGGACCCCGTACGCGATGAGGCACTCGCGCAGCACGACGCGCATCCGCCGCGCCGGGTCGACCTGGCGCAGCACCGACACGAAGATCGGGATGTTGCCGATCGGGTCGACGACCAGCAGCAGCACCACTACCGCCGAGCCGAAGCTCATGTCCATGGTGGCCGGCGTTCCCTAGCGCGTCTGCCGCGCCGCGATCCAGGCGCCGGAGAGCACGATGATCGCCATCCCCGCGAGCGACCAGCCGTCGGGGAACTCGTCGAAGACGGCGTAGCCGAGAGCGAGGACTGCGACGAGCTGCACGTACACGAACGGGGCGAGCACCGACGGCGACGCGTGCGTGAAGGCACGGATCAGCACGAAGTGCCCGGCCCCGCCGAGGACGCCGAGCACCGCGAACAGGAGCCAGTGCAACGCCGTCGCCGGGGTCTGCCAGAAGAACGGCAGCCCCAGCGTGACCAGCACCGTGCCCACGATCGCGCCGTAGAAGAGCGTCGTGAACGTCGAGTCGATCCCCGCGAGCTTGCGGGTGAGCAGCTGGTAGGACGCGAAGCAGACTGCGGTCAGGACCGGCAGGATCGCCGCCGGCGTGAAGACGCCGCCCCCGGGCCGGACGATGATCAGCACGCCGACCAGGCCGGCGATGATCGCCGCCCAGGCGCTGCGCCGGACCCGCTCCCGCAGGAGCCACACCGACATCCCGGCGAGGACGAGCGGGGAGAGGAAGGTGATCGCCGAGGCTTCGGCGAGCGGCATGAGCGCGAGCGCCGAGAAGAAGAGCACCGTCGATACGACCAGCACCACGCCGCGGATGATCTGCAGCCCGGGCCGGCGGCTGCGCACGAGGTCGAGCTTCAGCCGCGGCCCGAGCACGAGCAGCATGAACACCGTCTGCGACGCGTAGCGCGCCCAGACGACGAGCGGCACCGGGTAGCTGCGCGCGAGGTACTTCGCGAGCGTGTCGACCACGGCGAACGTGCTCATGGCGGCGATGAGCAGCAGGATTCCGCGCACGACGTGCTGGGGCGCGGCGCCCGGGGGCGCGGTCATTCGCGCGGATTATCCGGAAGGAGTGGCGGCGGCGGGTGGTGGCAAGACGGCTTCGCCCGTGCCCGGGCGATCAAAGCTGGCGATTATAGCGAAGCGGGGCGTGCGCCCCGCCGTCAGTGCACGAGGCGCGCGGCGCGTTCGATGTGCATCACCGCCGGGCCGGGGCGCAGCTGCGCCTCGATCCGGATCAGCTCGTTCCAGCGCGCGAGGCTGCCGCGCCCGACGCCGCCCAGCTTGATGTAGCCCGACTGCCACGCGGTCGCGAGGTGCACGAGCGTCGTGTCCTCGATGCCGGCGTCGCCGGTCATGAACACCGGCCACGCCGCCAGGCGTGCGGCGTCGAAGGCGACGCGGAGCTCGCTCAGCGTGCCCGCGGCTTCCGGCCGCAGCACCACGCCCGAAGCGAGGCCCTCGGCGGCCGCGGCGCCGATCCGCTCGGCATCGCTGGCGAAGAGATGGTTGCCGACCACGCGCGCGCGCTCGTCGACGCTCGGCGTGAACATCGCCAGGCTCCCGACTTCGGCGAACGGGTCCTCGAGCGAGGCGACCGGGTAGTCGTCGACGAGGCGCGAGAGCCGCTCGCCCCAGCCGTCGGCGTCGTAGGCCTTCCCCCGGCAGTGATAGCGCCCGTCGCGATAGAGGCGGTGCGCCCCGACGTCGACGGCGATCCCGACCTCCTCGGCCGGGACGAAGCCGGCGCGCTCGATCGCGAAGAACAGGGTCTCGATCGCGCGCTCGTCGACGACCGGCGCCGGGCCGAGCGCGTCCGCGACGTCGCGATGGATCGCGAGCGAGAGGGCGAGGGCGTCGTCGACGCCGTCGGCCGAGAACGGCAGCAGGATCAGCGCCCGGAACGGGCTCGTGCCCGACTGATCGGCGACGATGTCGACGGCGGGCAGCGGCATGCGGGCGGGCGTTCCCGCGCGCAGATAGCGGTACAGCGGCGCTTCGACGGCGCGCGCGGCGGCATGGGCCGCCGCGAGCGAGCAGGCAGTCCGCGCCGCGCGGGCGATCCAGGGATCGCCCCCGGTGTCGAGCTTGAAGAGCGTTGCGTCGACGTCTTCCTGGCTCCCCGCATCCACCCCGTGGAGCGCGGCCGCCAGCAGTCCGTTGACCGCCGCCACCGCGCTCGCCGGCGCGATTGCAGGGTCGGCGTGCATGTCGCGGGCCGGCGCGGTCCCGGCCGCGCCGTCGTCGAGCGCGATACCCTTCCGCGCGGCGGTGTGAACCGGTTGCCACACGCCCGAGGCCGGCGAGGCGATCGCGCGCCCGACGGTGCCGCAGGCGAGCCGGAGCTCGGCTTCGAGCGCCGGCGCGCCGGCAGCGGTCCAGACGCGGCGTCCGACGACGCCGACGATCGTGGTGTCGCGCGCGCTCAGGCGGGCGAGAGTGCGTCGAGCCATGTGCGTAGAAGCTCCTCGAGCCGTGCCGGCGTGGCGGTGAGCAGCGCGAGCGCTGCGTCGAGCGCGCGACGCCAGTCCTGGGCCGGACCGACGCCGCGCATCGCGTCGAGCCCGGCGACGAGCAGCACCGGCAGGAGCGTCGTGGCGCGCGCCTCGGCCTCCTCCGGCATTTCCCAGGTGACGTGCGCGAAGTAGCTGCGGTGGAAAGCGTCGAATGAGTTCACGAGCGCAACGCGCGACTGGCAGTGCGTGACCATGCGGAGCGCGAGCGCGGCGAGCGCGCTGGCGACGTCGAACACCGGGTCGCCGCTGTGCGCGCAATCGGCGTCGATCAGCACCGGCCCGCGCGGGCCGACGAGGACGTTGTCGGGCGCGAGCGCGCCGTGCACGAGCGCGAAGCGGATCGCGCCGAGCCGCTCGCCGATCGCGGCGATCCGGGGCGTGCAATCAGGCGCCGCGGCCGCGGCCCGGGCGAGGAGCGGTGCGAGCGCGAGCGCGCGGAACGGCTCGCGCGACGCGAAGCGCTCGGTGACCGAGCGGCTGTTCGCGGACGCCGCGTGCAGGCGCCCGACGAGATGGCCGAGCTCCGCCGCCACCCACGGCTCGATCTTTCCGGCGGCGAGGCGGCTCTGCCAGGAGGGGAACTCCTCCGGGTCGAGAAATTCGAGTGCGACCACGCCGGCCGTCGGGAGCGATCCGAGCACGGTCGGTGCGACGCCGGGCACCACGCCGCAGGCGACCTTGAACCACGCGGCCTCCGCGCCGACGCGCTCGGCGATGAAGCTTTCGGCCGCCGCCTCGGGGGCGAGTTCGCGTTTGAGGAAGATCGTGCCCCAGCCGAGGTCGATCCGGCAGGCGCGCGTGGCGAAGCTCGACGGCAGCATCGTGACGCGCGGCGAGTCGCCGGAGGCGAGCAGCTGCATCTGGCGCAGTGCCGACGCCACGTCTGTCGGAACGTCGGCAGCAGCGGCAGGACGCGGCGCGCGACGCTTCTCCGCCGCCGGGCGGTTGCGCTGCAGATTGCTGAACGTGGTGATGAGGTCGGGCATCGCCCTCCCTTGCAGCGAGAAGCGTTCCAGCCGCGCGCCACCCGGCGGCCGGGCGTGATGTTCATCACGAGGCGGCGTGCGGAGGGTCTAATCCGTGTGACGTATTGGCGCTCCACGGGCGGCGGCGTAGCTTTCGGCACCGTGAGCCACCCGAGGAAGCGTCGAATGATCATCTTCGCCATCAACTTGCGCGCCGTTTCCGCCACCCGTGCCGGCGGCCGGCAGGCGCGCCGCGTGGCGTGATCCTCGCGTTCGTCCAGGGGCAGGGTTCTCCGGTGCCGGCGGTTGCACAGGTCGTGCTCGAATACCTGCAGGCGCATCCGCAGGCTGCGGACACGGTCGAAGGGATCAGCGCGTGGTGGCTCGGGACGTCCCGGCGCGGCCCGCGTGTCGCAGCGGTGGTCGAGGCCCTCGAGGCGCTCGCCGCGCGCGGGACGGTGGCGTGCGAAACGACGTCGGCCGGGGAGACGGTCTACCGTCTGCGCCGGCCCGCCGGCTGATCGCTCAGCTCGCGCTGCGGATCTCGTTGCCGCTCACCCGGACCTGATCGCCCGGCCGCCAGGCGGGTTCGGTGTTCTGCACGATCGTGCAACCGGCCGTTACGGTAGGGCGCTCCGGCGACGAACCGTAACAGCCTCGCGGGCGGTCACGCCTCCGGGCGCAGGTGCGGAAACAGGATGACGTCGCGGATGGACGGGCTGTTCGTGAACAACATCACGAGCCGGTCGATGCCGATGCCGCAGCCGGCGGTCGGCGGCAGCCCGTGCTCGAGCGCGCGGACGTAGTCGGCGTCGTAGTACATCGCCTCCTCGTCGCCCGCGGCCTTCGCGCGCGCCTGCTCCTCGAAGCGGGCGGCCTGGTCCTCGGGGTCGTTCAGCTCCGAGAACCCGTTCGCCATCTCGCGCCCGGTGATGTAGAGCTCGAAGCGGTCGGTGATATCGGGATTCGCGTCGTTGCGGCGGGCGAGCGGGGAGACGATCGCCGGGTAGTCGACGATGTACGTGGGCTGGATCAGCAGCTGCTCGGTCGTCTCCTCGAACAGCGTCAGCTGCAGCTCGCCGACCTCGGCGCCGGCGCGCGGCTCGATCCCGAGCTGGGCCAGCTCGCGCACGAGGACGTCGCGGTTCGCGAGGTCCGCGGCGGCGAACCGCGGGTGGAACTTCCGCACCGCTTCGGTGATGGTCAGCCGCGCGAACGGCTGCGCGAGGTCCACGACGTGCTCGCCGTAGGGGATCGAGGTCGTGCCGAGTACCTCCAGCGCGACCGTCCGCAGGAGCTGCTCGTTGAAGTCCATCAGGTAGCGGAAGTCGCGATAGGCCTCGTAGTACTCGAGCATCGTGAACTCGGGGTTGTGGCGGGTGGAGATCCCCTCGTTGCGGAAGTTGCGGTTGATCTCGAACACCTTCTCGAACCCGCCGACCACCAGCCGCTTCAGGTAGAGCTCGGGCGCGATCCGGAGATAGAGCGTCATGTCGAGCGCGTTGTGATGCGTCACGAACGGCCGCGCCGCGGCGCCGCCCGGGATCGGCTGCATCATCGGCGTCTCGACCTCGAGGAACCCCTGCGCGATCATGCAAGCGCGGATCGCCTGGATCATGCGGCTGCGGACCGCGAACGTGCGGCGCGCCTCCTCGCTCGTGATGAGGTCGAGGTACCGCTGCCGGTACCGCTGCTCCTGGTCGGCGAGGCCGTGGAACTTCTCCGGCAGCGGCCGCAGCGACTTGGCGAGCAGCCGCACGCGCGTGGCGTTGACCGTCAGCTCGCCGGTGCGGGTCTTGAAGAGCGTGCCTTCGACGCCGAGGATGTCGCCCAGGTCCCAGTGCTTGAACGCCTCGTGCGCTTCGGCGCCGGTGGCGTCGTTGGAGACGTACGCCTGGATCTGCCCGGTCATGTCCTGGAGGGTCGCGAAGCTCGCCTTGCCCATGACCCGCTTCAGCATCATCCGGCCGGCGACCGTGACGCGAATCCCCTTGGGCTCCAGCTCTTCCTTGGACAGGCCGTCGTAGTCGCGATGGAGCTCGCCGGCGAGGTGCTCGCGGCGGAAGTCGTTGGGGAAGGGCGTGCCGCTCGAGCGCAGCTCGGCGAGCTTCGCCCGGCGCTCGGCGATGATCTGGTTCTCGTCCTTTGGCGGCTGGCCGTCGTCGCTCTTCTTCATCGCCGCTCCCTTATGCCGCCGCGCGCGCGCCGATGCCCTGCTTGAGGCTGGCGTCGATGAAATCGTCGAGGGCGCCGTCGAGCACCGCCTGGGTGTTGCCGATCTCGACCCCGGTGCGCAGGTCCTTGATCCGCGACTGGTCGAGCACGTACGAGCGGATCTGGTGGCCCCAGCCGATGTCGGTCTTCTGGTCCTCGAGCGCCTGCTTGGCGTCGTTCCGCTTCCGCAGCTCCTGCTCGTAGAGCTTCGCCTTGAGCATCGCCATCGCCTCGGCGCGGTTGCGGTGCTGCGAGCGGTCGTTCTGGCACTGGACCACGATCCCCGACGGGATGTGCGTGATCCGCACCGCGGAGTCGGTGCGGTTCACGTGCTGGCCGCCGGCGCCGGAGGCGCGGTAGGTGTCGATCCGGAGGTCGGCCGGGTTGATGTCGATCTCGATCGTTTCGTCGACCTCCGGGTAGACGAACACGCTCGCGAACGACGTGTGGCGCCTGGCATTCGAATCGAATGGCGACTTGCGCACGAGCCGGTGGATGCCGGTCTCGGTGCGGAGGTGGCCGTAGGCGTAGTCGCCGGTGACCTTGAGCGTCGCGGTCTTGATCCCGGCGACCTCGCCCTCGGACTGCTCGAGGATCTCGACCTTGAAGCCCTTGCGCTCGCAGTACTTGACGTACATCCGCTCGAGCATCTGCGCCCAGTCCTGGGCCTCGGTGCCGCCGGCGCCGGCCTGGACGTCGACGAAGCAGTTGTTGGGGTCGAGCGGGTCGGAGAACATGCGCCGGAACTCCATCCCGGCGACCGCCTGCTCCAGGCCGGCGACGTCGCGCTCGAGGGCGACGAGGGTCGCATCGTCGTTCTCCTCGCGCGCGAGCGCGAAGAGATCCTGCGCATCGCGGATGCCGCCGTCGACGGTGCCGAGGCTGCCGACGACGGCTTCGAGCTGCTTCTTCTCCTTGCCGAGCTCCTGGGCGCGCTTCGGGTCGTCCCAGACCTTCGGGTCTTCGAGGTCTCTGCCGACGGCCGCTAGACGGGCCTGCTTCGCCTCGAAGTCAAAGATACCTCCGCAGCTCGGCGGCGCGCGCGGCGAGATCCGCGAGCGCGGCGGCGATGGCGTTGATGCGTTCGGCTTCCATGGCAGAAAGGTCGGTCCGGAAAAGGCGTCGAGTATACACGCCGGCCACAGCGCGCCCGCCCGCGGCGGCTGCTCCGGTTATCATTGCGCGCCGCAGATGCCCCTCTCGCGTCCCGCTACCCGCCGCCTGTTCGCGCTGATCTTCCTGATCTGCGTCGGGACTGCTCGCCTTCGCGCTCTATCTGCAGCACTGGCAGGGCCTCGACCCGTGCCCGTGGTGCGTCGTACAGCGGCTCGGCTTCATGCTGGTCGGGCTGATTGCGCTCGTCGGCGCGATTCACGGCCGCGGCGCGGCGGCCTACGCGACGTTCGGGTTCGTCGCGGCTGTGGCAGGCGCAGCGGCAGGCGCCTACCACGTCTGGCTGCAATCCGATCCGGTGCGCGCGGCGAAATGCATCGGCTCGCCGGTCGAGCTGATCCTCGACAAGCTCGCGATCGGCAAGCTCGCCCCGGGGCTGCTCCAGTACGACGGCCCCTGCACCTTGAAGCCCTGGTCGTTCCTCGGGCTCTCGATCCCGGAGTGGTCGACCGCGTGGTTCGTGATCCTCGCGATCGCCTTCCTCGCGATCGCGCTCGACCGCCCGCCGCTGACGCCGTTTGCGGCGCGGGATTGCAAAACCTCGTCAATTCTTGCGCCGGGGCGTTGCGCCGCCGGTGCTTCCCGCTATGCTCTCGCGCTGGCGACCAAGGCGCGGTGTCGACCGCGCCACCGCTCACGATTCCAGAGGAGGGGGAGCTTCCGGGGCTGCAGGGCCCCGTTTCTTTTTCCCACTACTGCTCCGCCTTCACCCCCGCCGTCGTGATCACCTTGCCCCATTTCGCGATCTCGCTCTCGAGAAACTGGCGTGCCTGCTCGGGCGTGCTGCCCACGCCCTCGATGCCGAGCTGATCGAAGCGGGTCTTGAGATCCGCCGTGCCCACCGCCTTCGCGGTTTCGGCCGACATGCGCTGCACGATCTCGCGCGGCGTGTTCGGCGGCGCGAGGAACATCACCCACGTCGAGGACTCGATCGCCGGTCCGCCGGCCTCGACGATGGTCGGCACTTCGGCGGCGCCGCCGATGCGCTTGGACGAGAACATCGCGAGCGCCTTGATCTTCCCGCCGCGCACGTGCGGCATCAGCGTCGAGGGGACGTCGACCAGGATCTGGATGTCGCCCGCCATCAGGCCCTGCAGGGCCGGCGCGGTGCCCTTGTACGGCACGTGAACGATGTCGATGCCGGCCGTCTGCTTGAGCAGCTCGCTCGTGAGATGCGCGGCGGCACCGATCCCCGAGGAACCGTACGAGATCTTGCCCGGGTTCTTCTTCGCGTACTCGATCAGCTCCTTGACGTCCTTCGCCGGGAAGTTGTTGTTTGCCGTGAGGATGAGCGGCGCGATGCCGACGAGCGACACGGGTGCGAACCCCTTCACCGGGTCGAACGGGAGCTTGCCCGCGTACAGCGTCGCGTTCGCCGCATGCGCCGCGATGACCGTCAGCAGCGTGTAGCCGTCCGGCGTCGCGCGCGAGACGATCTCGGCGCCGATGATCGAGTTCGCGCCGGGGCGGTTCTCGACCACGATCGGCTGGCCCACGCTCTCCTGGATCTTCTGCGTGACGAGCCGCGTGACGTTGTCCGTCAGGCCGCCCGGCGTGTACGGCACGATCCAGCGGATCGGCTTCGCCGGATATCCCTGCGCGTGGACGGTGCCGACGGCGAACAATCCCGCTGCGACCAACGCGACGGTCTTCCAGAGGTTCATCGTGTTCTCCTTGGGCCGGTCCCGGCCGGGGCTAGTGCCCCAGTACGCATTTCTCGTAGAGATCCTTCAGCCGCCCGTGCGGGTCGTACCGGCCTTGAGCGCGTCGTACGCCTGCTTGTCGTAGATGCCCCAGAACTCGTCGCGCGGGAAGTAGCTGTCCGAGTAGAGCGATTTGATCCCCCCGAGCTCGCTCACCTTGCGCTCGATGAGGCGGTTGAAGTGGCCGGGCGGGTGCGGCTCCCGGGCGCGCACGACGTCCCAGAAGCCGAAGTTGACGTAGAGGTTGCCGGGGCGGGTCGGATAGAGCGGCCAGGACGCGCCCGCGCCGGCGGTGCGGAAGGGGCAGATCCAGACCGGCAGGATGCCGATCTCGCGGAGGAAGAAGTCGAGGAACGCCGGCGCGCGCTCGATCGGCACGTCGATGTCCTGGATCACCGACTCGGGGTGCCGGCCCGATACCCGGTCGAGCCAGCGGGTGAGGCCGACGCGGCTGTTCCACCGCATCACCTTCTGGTAGAAGATCGAGTTGAGGCGCTTGCGGCCGAGCAGCCGCCGGACGACCGGGTTCTGCGCGTAGAGGTTCTTCGAGCACCAGAACCAGTCGGTGTCCCAGCGCCAGATGTAGTCGCGGGTCCTGAGATAGTCCTCTTCGCGGGTCTGCAGGCTCCGGTAGTAGATCTGCTCGTAGGTGTAGTCGCTCGTGTAGGGCGCCGAATCGACGAAGCGTCCGACGGTGGTCACCAGCTCGTTCGGCCCGAACACGACCCCGTCCACGAAGTCGACGGCCGAGGCGCAGGCCGCGGCGAGGTTGCCGAAGAAGCTCTCCGGGTCGGCGTGGTGGACGTGCTCGATGCGCACGTACGGCTTCACCGGGACGGTCTTCGCCTTCACGCGCAACGCATAGCCGAGCGTGCCGTAGGAATTGGGGAACCCGTGGAAGAGATCGCGGTGCGCGTTGTCGGGCCGGGCCACCACGACCTCGCCGCCGCCGGTGAGCACCTCCAGCTCGAGCATCGTCTCGTGGACGAGGCCGTGCTTGAACGACGAGGCCTCGATCCCGATGCCGGCCACCGCGCCGCCGATCGTGATCGACTTCAGCTGCGGGACGACGCACGGCATCACGCCGTGCGCGAGCGTCGCGTCGGCGAGCGCCTCGTAGGGGGTCATGCCCTCGACGTCGACCCAGCCGCCCGCCGGGTCCACCTCGAGGACGTGGCTGAAGGCGCGAACGTCCAGACGCTGCCGCGGCGCCGCTTCGCGGTCGCGGAAGAGATTGGAAGTGGTCTTCTCGAGCCGCAGCGCCGCCCCGCCCGGTGCGGCGCCGAGCTCGGCGACGAGCCGCTCGCGGCGCTCGGCGAAGCCGTTCATGGCGTGCGTCTCATCGGTTCGTGACCGCGCACCTAGCGCAGCCGCCGGCCGGGATACTCGTCGGCGATCTTGTCGTCGAAGAAGCTCACCGGGGACGGCGCGCTTCATGAAGCGCTGGTGGACCTCGTTCGAGACGCCGCTGTACGCCACGACTCTTCCGTCGCTGAACTCCACCTCGAGCACCTCGCTCTTCGGGTCGTAGCCGACGGCGCGGATCTTCGACGAGCTGATGCGCTTGCGTTCCATGAGTCAGCCTCCGGTCGCAACGACCGCCACGGCGCCGGCCAGCACCGAGGCGAGGGCCGGAAGGATAACTCGCCGCGCCAGCGGCTTGCCACCCACGGTCACGACCAGTCCGAGCTTGAAGGCGGTGTTGGCGAGGAGCGCCAGCGCGATCGCGACCACCGCCTCGTGGGCGCCGAGCTTGCCGGACGTGAAGAGCTGCAGCGAGGACAGCGTCAGGGCGTCGACGTCGGTCAGGCCGGACACCAGGGCCACAGCGTATAGGCCGCTCCTGCCCGCGACGTCCGAGAGCCACGCCGCGGCGAGCAGGACGAGCGCGAAGAGCGCCCCGAAGCCGAGCGAGGCGCGCAACTCCGTGGGATTCGAGACGGCGGGGAGCGGGAACTCGGCCTCCCCGGCGAGCCGGCGCCGAAAGAAGACGAACGCCGCGACCGCCCCGGCCGCGAGCGCTGCGCCGAGCACCGGCACGAGACGCGGGAGGATTCCCGGCGCGACCGCGGCCGCGACGATCGCGAGGCGCGCGAGGACCGTCAGGTTCGCGAGGACGATCACGCCCGCGGCGACGTCGGTCAGACCGCTGGACCGGGCGTGCTTCGAGTACGCGAGCGTCGTCGCGGTGCTCGACACGAGTCCGCCGAAGAGTCCCACGAGCACCAGGCCATGCCGGACGCCCACGATCTTCAGCGCGATGTACCCGGCGAGCGACAGCCCCGAGATCAGCACCACCATCAGCCAGATCCGGAACGGGTTGAGCGCGCCGTAGGGGCCGTAGCCCTCGTCCGGGAGGACAGGCAGGATGACGACCGAGAGCATGGCGAACTGGATGACTGCGAGCAGATCGCGCCGCTCGAACCGCTCGAGGATGCCGCGCAGCTCCGCCTTGAAGTAGAGCAGGGCGGTCACCACGACCGCGATCGCCGCGGCGAGTGTGCTGCTCGCCGTACCAGCAGAGCACGCCGAGGCAGTAGGTGAGCAGGAGCGCGACGACGGTCGTGGTCCCCGGATCATCCCCGGGCGGCGCGCGGTGGTAGGCCGCCACGATCGCGAGCCCCGTGAGCGCGAGCCCGACGGCCGGCACCCACGCGCCGCTCTGGTAGTCGCCGAGCATCGCCGCGAGCGTGCCGAACACCGCGGTCAGCGCGAACGTCCGCAGCCCCGCCTTCGCCGCCGGGTTGCGCTCGCGCTCGACGCCGACGAGCAACCCGATCGCGAGGCTCGCTAGGAATGCCGCGAGCGGCGCCACGTCGGTGTCAAGCCACCCGGTCACGCTTCCTCCGCGTGCTCGATCCGCAGCTCGAGCCCCTGCGCGCCGTTCCAGTCGTCGATCGCGAGCGCGTAGGCGGCGCGCACGCGCTCGGGCAGCGGCCGGTCGTGCCGGAAGAGGATCGCGTCGTAGCGCCGGCCGGCGCGCGCGAGCTTGAGGCGCAGGTGCTTCTCGCCGACGAGCCGCTGGCTCTCGATCGTGAACTCGTCGGCGAAGCGCGGCGGCGGGAACCCCTGGCCCCAGACCTCGGCCTCGAATGCCTGCGCGAGCTGGAGCGTGGCGTACTCAGGTTCCAGCGAGCCGTCGGTCTCCACCGTCGGTGCGAGCGCCGCCGGGTCGCACATCTCGCGCACCGCGTCGTCGAAAGCTGCGGCGAAGCGATCGACGTCGTGCGCGCGCAGGCTCAAGCCGGCGGCGGCGGCGTGCCCGCCGAAGCTGAGCAGCAGATCGGGCGCGCGCTTCGACACGAGATCCAGCGCGTCGCGCAGATGCAGCCCGGGCACCGAGCGGCCGGAGCCGCGCGCGAGCCCGCCGGCCGCGGGCGCGAGGGCGATCACCGGGCGATGATGGGCGTCCTTCAGGCGGCCGGCCAGGAGGCCGATGACGCCCTGGTGCCAGCCCTCGTCGTAGAGCACGAGGCTCGCGGCCTCGCCCACGGCGATCCCGGCGACGAGCGCGTCGGCGTCGCGCCGCATCGATTCCTCCACCTCGCGGCGCTCGCGGTTCAGGCGGTCGAGCTCGCCGGCAATGTTGAGCGCCCGCGCATAGTCGTCGGTCGCGAGCGCCTCGATCCCGACGCGCATGTCGGCGAGCCGGCCGGCGGCGTTCACGCGTGGCCCCACGGCAAAACCGAGGTCGAAGGTCCCCGCCCGCCGCGGATCCCGTCCGGCGACCCCGAAGAGCGCGGCGATCCCCGCCTGCATCTGCCCGGCGCGCATCCGGCGGACGCCCTGGCTCACGAGGATCCGGTTGTTGCGGTCGAGCCGGACGACGTCGGCGACCGTACCGAGCGCGACGAGATCGAGGAGGTGTGCGAGGTTCGGCTCCGGCTTGCCTTCGAACCGGCCGCGGCGGCGCAGCTCCGCGCGGAGCGCGAGCATGACGTAGAACATCACGCCCACGCCCGCGATCGACTTGCTCGGAAACGTGCAGCCGGGCTGGCTCGGATTCACGATGCATTCGGCCGTCGGCAGCTCGTCGCCCGGCAGATGGTGATCGGTGATCAGCGTCCCGATGCCGAGCTCGCGCGCGCGCGCGACGCCGTCGACGCTCGCGATGCCGTTGTCGACGGTAATCAGGAGGGCGGGACGCGCCGGCGCGACCAGGTCGACGACCTCGCGCGACAGGCCATAGCCGGTCTCGAAGCGGTTGGGCACGAAGTAGTCGACGCTCGCGCCAAACGCCGAGAGCGCGCGCAACCCGACCGCGCAGGCGGTCGCGCCGTCGCAATCGTAGTCGGCGACGATCATGAGCTTCCGGCCGGCCGCGATGTGGTCCGCGAGGAGCCGTGCGGCGGCGTCCGCGTTCTTCAGCTCGGTGGGCGGGATCAGCGTCCGGAGGTCGCAGTCGAGCTCGGGCGCCGCTTTCACGCCGCGGCTCGCGAAGAGGCGCGCGAGCAAAGGGTGGACGCCGGCGCCCGCGAGTGCCTGCTCGGCGGCGAGCGGGACCCTTCGCGTGACGATGCGGCTCGCGCTCACGCGTAGCTCGCGAGCGGCCGCGGCCGCCGCCAGAAGTAGCGCAGGTCCTGGCGCGTCGTCTCGACGTCGAACGCGCTTTCCGCCCCGATCGCGTGCAGCGTAACCATGCCGATCCGCCCCTGGCGCAGCGCGCCAGCGAGCGGGGCGAACCAGTCGCGCTCGAGCGCGGCGAGCCGTTCGCCCCAGGTGGCGGCGTCCCCGTAGGCGGCCGGAGCGCGGAGCGCATCGAGCACGATGAGCTCGACGCCGTCGTTGCTCGCGCCGCGCAGCCAGCGCGCCGCGCCTTCGGGCAACGGCAGCACTGCCGCGCCGGAAGCGAGCGCGAGCCCCGCCGCGAGCGGGTCCTGTCCGCGCACGCGCTGGAACGGCCGCGCCGCCGTGCGCTCGAGCCGGCCGCCGCCCCACAGCCAGACGGCGTTGATGGGCGGCTCGCCGCGGCCCTCGCGTGCCTCGTTCACCGGATGGTCGTGCAGCAGCATCTGGATCTCGTTCGCGAGCGCGTGCAGGCGCGCTTCCGCGCCGCCCGCGCCGGGATGGACGTCGACCGCCTTGCCGCGCGCCACCGCGAGCGGCGGCGCGTTCTGCCCGAGCGGCGTCTCGGTACGCAGATACCACCGTTCCGGTTGCAGCGGATGGACGGCGAGTCCGCGGTCGGCGAGCTGCCGGTTGAGATGCCCGGCGAGCGCGTCGGCCTCGGTGCGCGA
Organism: uncultured beta proteobacterium; assembly: GCA_963762785.1. GTDB lineage: Bacteria > Pseudomonadota > Gammaproteobacteria > Burkholderiales > SG8-39 > DATEDA01. The sequence goes on along the minus strand of CAVXND010000090.1, from coordinate 54,634 downwards.
GAGCTCGAACATCGTCGCGTCGAGCGGCACCACGGTCTCCCGGTTCAACCGCAGGGAGCAGGGGTCGGCGCGCAGCCACCAGCCGTCGCCGGGAACGCCGCCGTCGGCGACGAGTGCGTGCGGCGCCGGACCGGTCGTCTGCCACGCGGCGAGCAGCCACTGCTCGAAGCCCGCGGCCGCGCTCGACGAACGCCGGCCGCGCGCGAGCAGCGTCTCGAGCGCGGCGAACCGTCCGGGGTCTGCGGCCGCCCGGCTGTCGCGATCGGGCCAGATGAGATCGGGAACCGCGAGGTGAACGTTCATGAGCGGCGCGACGAGTCTAGCACGGCAGACGTGTCCGACCGCCCACGCTATGGGAGAATCGCGCGCCATGCGATACGAGTACTTCATCGGCCTGCGCTACACGCGCGCCAAGCGCCGCAACCACTTCATCTCCTTCATCTCGCTCATCTCGATGGCCGGCATCGCGCTCGGCGTCGCCGCGCTGATCGTGGTGCTGTCGGTGATGAACGGGTTCCAGAAGGAGCTGCGCGCGCGCATTCTCGGCGTCGCGTCGCACGTTCAGATCACCGGGCCCGACAACTCGCTCGCCGACTGGGAGCGGGTCGCGGGGATCGCCCGCGAGAACCCGCAGGTGGTCGCCGCGTCGCCCTATGTGAACGCGCAGGGGATGCTCGCGTTCGACGCCCAGGTGCGCGGTGCGATCGTGCGCGGCATCGATCCGCAGCGCGAATCCGAGGTGGCCGACATCGGGCGGCACATGGTGGCCGGGCGGCTCGACGCCCTCCAGCCCGGCGAGTTCGGGATCGTGCTCGGCGCCGAGCTCGCGCGCGCGCTGCGCGTTCACCCGGGCGAGCGCGTCACCCTGATCGCGCCGCAGGGCCTGGTGACGCCGGCCGGGCTCGTGCCGCGGCTCAAGCAGTTCCGCGTGGTCGGGATCTTCCAGGTCGACCACTACGAGTACGACAGCGCGCTCGCGCTGGTGAACCTCGCCGACGCGCAGCGGCTGTACCAGCTCGGCGACCGCGTGTCGGGCGTGCGGCTCAGGCTCGTCGATCTCTTCGAGTCGCGCGCCGTGGCGCGCGAGCTGTACCGCGCGATCGGCGGCGACATCTTCATCAGCGACTGGACGCGCAGCCACGCGACCTTCTTCAAGGCGGTCGAGGTCGAGAAGCGGGTGATGTTCATCATCCTCACGCTGATCGTCGCCGTCGCCGCGTTCAACGTCGTCTCGACCCTGGTGATGCTCGTCACCGACAAGCAGTCGGACATCGCGATCCTGCGCACGCTCGGCGCGACGCCGGGGAGCGTGATGCGGATCTTCATCGTGCAGGGCGCGGTGATCGGGCTGATCGGCACGCTCGCCGGCGTCCTCGGGGGGATCGTCCTCGCGCTGAACGTGGACACCGTGCTGCCGTGGATCGAGCGCACGTTCAGCGTCCAGTTCCTGTCGAAGGAGATCTACTTCATCAGCGAGCTGCCCTCCGAGCTCCGCCGGGCCGACGTGATCACCATCGCGGCGGTGGCGCTGGTGATGTCGTTCGTGGCGACCATCTACCCGAGCTGGCGCGCCTCGCGGGTACGGCCGGCGGAAGCCCTGCGGTATGAGTGAGGCCGCGGGCGCGCAGCCGGCGGTCGTCGCCTGCCGCGGGCTGGCGAAGACCTACAGCGAGGCGCGGGTGCCGGTGCAGGTACTGGTCGGCGTCGACCTCGCGGTCGCGCCGGGCGAGGTGGTGGCGATCGTTGGCGCGTCGGGGTCGGGGAAGAGCACGCTCCTCCACCTCCTCGGCGGCCTCGACGAGCCGACGGCGGGCGAGGTGTCGGTCCTCGGACGGCTGATGAGCGCGCTCGGCGACGCCGAGCGCGGGCGCCTGCGGAACCAGGCGCTCGGCTTCGTCTACCAGTTCCACCACCTGCTGATGGAGTTCAGCGCGCTCGACAACGTCGCCATGCCGCTCTTCATCCGGCGAATGCCCCCGGCGGCGGCGCGCGGCGAGGCGGCGGCGATCCTGCGCGAGGTGGGGCTCGGGGAGCGGCTCGACCACCGGCCCGGGCAGCTCTCGGGCGGCGAGCGGCAGCGCGCCGCGCTCGCCCGGGCGCTGGTGACGCGGCCCGCGTGCGTCCTCGCCGACGAGCCGACCGGGAACCTCGACCGCCACACCGCGGGCGGCGTGTTCGAGCTGATGCTCGACCTGAACCGGACGCACGGCACGAGCTACGTGCTCGTGACCCACGATCTGGCGCTTGCCTCTCGGGCGCACCGGATCCTGCGCCTGCAGGACGGCGTGCTGGTCCGCGAACGGTAGTCGCCGGCGCTACGCGAACTGCACCTCGAGCGCCCGGCGCCCGTCCGGCGTCGCCATGGCGACGACCACCTCGCCGCCGGCCAGCACGAGGCTCTCGCCCGGGTTGAACTGCCAGCGGCCGCCGCTGCGGAGCGCGATCAGGATGTGATCCGGCCCCGCGCTCACGACCTCGCCGAGCCGCTTGCCTGCGTGCCGGGCCGCGACCTCGATCTCCTCGACCCTCAGCCCGCGGTCCGAGCGGAGCATCTCGTCGAGAAAGGTCACCACCTGCGGGCGGATCATCGCCGAGGCCATCCGCAGGCCGCCGGTGAAATCGGGCGACACGATCGCGTCCGCGCCGACCTTGCGGATCTTCTCGATGAAGCCGACCTCGTGGCAGCGGGCGACGATGCGCACCTTCGGGTTGAGCTGCTTGGCCGACAGCGCGATCACCAGGTTCTTGCTGTCGTCGCCGACGACGGCGAAGACGCCCGCGGCGTGCGCGATGCCGGCGGACTGCAGCAGCTCGTCGTCGGCGGCATCGCCGTGCAGCCAGGGCGCCTCCGGGTGGTGCTCGCGGAACGCGTCGATGTGCGCGTGGCTGGTGTCGATCACCACGAACGCCCGGCCGGTCACCGCGAGCTCGCGCGCCACGTTGGTGCCGATCCGGCCGATGCCGCACACGATGTAGTGCCCGTGGAGCTTCTCGATGCGCTTGAGCATGCTTCTCCTCCGCAGCGCGAGGTTGAATTCGCCTTCGATCAGGAACGCGGTCGTCTTCGAGAGCGCATAGCTGTAGACGCCGATGCCGAATGTGGCGACCACGATGGTGAACGCGCGGCCGGTCTGGCTCTGGCTGAGGTCGATCACTTCGCCGAAGCCGATCGTGGCGATGGTGATGAACGTCATGTAGAAGCAGTCGAGCCAGGTCGCCTGCGTGTCGCCGATCATCCGGTAGCCGAAGGTGCCGACCGCGAGCACGACCGCGAGCGCGACCGCCGGCCCCCTGAAGGTCTGGTAGAGCCGGCGTGCGATCACGTTCGGCACCGGGTCACGAGCGGCCGCGCCGGAGCTTCCGGCGGCGCCACTGCACCACGACCCAGATGCGCCAGGCGACCTGGACCGCGATCCAGCCGAGCGCGGCGAGCGCGAGCGCGAGCGCGACAAGGCCGACCATGAGCGGCTTCCCCAGCGCGAGCGACCAGTCGACCAGCGAATGCACCCAGTCGCCGATGTGCGACCAGGCGAACTCGGGCGGATCGGTCATCGTGCCGCCGCCGCCGACGATGAGCGATCCGATCCAGTACGCGACGAGGTAGAGCGGGACGATGGTGAACGGGTTCGTATAGAGCGTCGTGATCAGCGCGACCGGCAGGTTGACGCGCAGCGGGATGGCGATCAGCGCTGCGCCGAGCATCTGCAGCGGACCGGGGATCAGGCCGCAGAACATCCCGACCGCGACGCCGCCGGACACCGAATTCCGGTTGAGGTGCCACAGGTTCGGGTGATGCAGGAACCGGCCGAACTTGCCGAAATGCCTGTGGGACCGGATCGAGTCGTTGCTCGGGAGGTACTTGCGGAAATATTTTCGCGGCACCGCGAAATTCTAAGGCTTTATCAACCGCCGGCCCGCGCCGTGCGTTGAGGTCCGGAACCCCCAACCATTCGCGCATGAGACTCGCCATCATCGCGTTCGCGCTCGGCGTCTGGCTCGCCCAGCAGCAGGCGTCGCTGCCGGGCTGGGCGGTGGTGCTGGCGCTCGTGGCGGCGTTCGGCTGCGCGGCGGTCGTGCGGCACGCGCTGCGCGGGCGGCTGGTCGTCCCCGCGGCCGCGGTCCTCGTCGTCGCGAGCGCCGGTCTCGGCTTCGCCTGGGCTACGGCCGCGGCGAAGCTCGCGCTCGCCGACCGCCTCGCGCCGGAGTTCGAGGGACGGGACGTGACGCTCACCGGCGTCGTCGCGAGCCTCCCGCAGGCGTTCGAGCGGGGTGTGCGCTTCGAGCTCGCCGTCGAGGACGCGGTCACCGCCGGCCCCGGACCGGTCGCGTTCCGCGCGCCAGGGCGGGTCCTCCTCTCCTGGTACAACGGGCTCACGCCGGAGGAATTCCAGGAGGTGCTGCCGGTCCGCCCGGGCGAGCGCTGGCGGCTCACCGTGCGCCTCCGCCTCCCGCACGGCAACGCCAATCCGCACGGGTTCGACTACGAAGCGTGGCTGCTCGAGCGCGGCGTCGGTGCGACCGGGTACGTCCGCCCGCGCGGGGAGCGCATCCGGCTGGCGGAGATGGTGTACCGCCCCGGCTATGCGATCGAGCGCTTGCGCGAGCGCATCCGGTCGAAGCTCTGGGACGCGCTGCCCGAGCACCGCTACGCCGGCGTGGTGATCGCGCTCGCGATCGGCGACCAGCGCGCGATCGAGACGGTCGACTGGGAGACGTTCACCCGCACCGGCGTCGGCCACCTGATGTCGATCTCCGGCTTGCACGTCACGATGGTGTCGGGCCTCGCCGCCGCGATCGTCTTCTGGGTCTGGCGGCGCCGTCCGCGCCTCGGACTCGCACTGCCGGCGCCGAAGGCGGCGGCCGCGGCGGCGTTTGTCACCGCGCTCGCCTACACGCTGCTCGCCGGGTTTGCCGTGCCGGCGCAGCGGACGCTGTACATGATCACCGTGGTCGCCGTCGCGCTCTGGCTCGATCGCCTGCAGTCGTCCTCGCGCGTGCTTGCCATCGCGCTGGCGGTCGTGCTGCTCGCCGACCCGTGGGCGGTCGTATCGCCCGGGTTCTGGCTCTCGTTCGCCGCGGTCGGGCTGATGCTCTACGTGGGCGTCTCGACCCTGCGCGACGAGCACTGGGCGCTCGCCTGGGGGCGCGTGCAATGGGCGATCACGATCGGGCTCGCGCCGCTGCTGCTCGTGCTGTTCCAGCAGGTGTCCGCGGTTTCGCCGGTCGCGAACGCGATCGCGATCCCGGTGGTGAGCTTCGTCGTCACGCCGCTCGCCCTCTTCGCGGCGGTGATCCCGGGGGCGTGGCTCGCCGAGCTCGCGCATGCGGTCCTGCTGGCGCTGATGCCGGTCCTCGACTGGCTCGGCCGGCTGCCGGGCGCCACCTGGCAAAGCCATGCGCCCGCGCTCTGGACCGCGGCGCTCGCGCTCGTCGGAATCGCCTGGCTGCTCGCGCCGCGCGGCGTACCGGCGCGCTACGCGGCGCCGCTGCTGTGCCTGCCGATGTTCGCGCTGCGGCCGCCGGTGCCCGACGCCGGCACCGCCTGGATCACGTTCCTCGACGTCGGACAGGGGCTCGCCGCGCTGATACGGACGAGAGACCACGTCGTGCTCTACGACGCCGGCCCGGCGTACGGCCCCGACGCCGACGCCGGCAGCCGCGTCGTCGTCCCGTTCCTGCGCGGCGAGGGCCTCGCGCGTCTCGACGCGCTCGTGATCACGCACGACGACGTCGACCATTCCGGCGGCGCGGTGTCGGTCATGCGTACGATCCCGGTGGATGTGCTGTGGTCCTCGCTTGCCGAGGCGCATCCTGCCCGCGGCCTCGCGCCGGTGCGCCTGCCGTGCCGCGCCGGCGCGCGGTGGGAGCGGGACGGGGTGAGGTTCGCGCTGCTCCATCCGGCCACGGCGAGCCATGACGACCCGTGGCTCAAGCCGAACTCGCGGAGCTGCGTGCTGCGCGTCGAGACGCGCCACGGTGCGGTGCTGCTCACCGGGGACATCGAGGAGCGCGACGAGCGGCTGCTGCTGGCCGCAGGCGGAGAGCTCGAGGCGGCGACGCTGCTCGCACCCCATCACGGCAGCGGCACGTCCTCGTCGGCGGCGTTTCTCGGCGCCGTGCGACCCGCGCACGCGGTGTTCACCGTCGGCTACCGGAATCGCTTCGGCCACCCGAAGGAGGCAGTGCTCGCGCGCTATGCGGCGACGGGTGCGAGCGTCTGGCGCACCGACCGCGACGGCGCCGTTACAGTGAAGCTGGAGGAGGGCGGTACGACGGTCGTGCGCTATCGCGAGCAGAGCCCGCGGTACTGGCGGTGGCCGTAGCGTGAAACCGGCTAGCGCCGCACCGGCGGCGGCGGCTGTTGGGGAAGCGGCGAATTCGGGCTGAACGTCCCCGAGAGGCCGTCAAGCGCGTCCTGCCGTGCCTTCACCGCGCGGCGGAACGCCTCCTCGGCGCCGTACTTGGCGACCGAGAACTTGACGAGCTTGGTCCGCCAGGGCTCGAGCGGGAGGCGGGCGATCCAGAACCGCCGCTCGACCGGACCGTGCCCGGTCTCGATGACCTCGGAGTGATACGACACCCCGGCCAGCCCCGAGCGGTTGTTCTTCCGCAGGATCGAGCAGTACTGGCGGCGCGAGAGCGGCGGGTTCTTGGCGACCAGCTTGTCGCGGTACTTCTTCGCCGCCAGGAGCGCTTTCTGCCGCCCGCCGTACACCCCGTCCGAGAAGTGACCGACGTGGATCTTGCCGCGGCGCTGGATGGTGACGCGCCACGCGTGGGTGCGCGAGCGCTCGTGGTCGACTCGGGTGATGCCGTACATCGGCCGGAGGACGGCGGATTTGCGGGCCATTGCGTGTCGCTACTCCAGTTGCGTTGTTGTTGGCGTCGCCCGGCGCGCGCCGGGGGCGGCCGCAGTATGACGGCGGCATAGAGGCGGTGTCAAGGCCGGGGGCGACCTGTCGAGGAGTCGTCGCAGGGGGGTCGTTCCCCGCGACCGTCGCCCGGGCGGGGCTACCGCGCGCCGGGGCGGTAGCGGAGGTCGAGCGTGAAGGGAAAGCTCCGGTTCGGCGGCTCGCGGGGGACGGTCATCGGCCCCGGGGTGTGGCCGTGGTCCCAGAAGCGCGCGAACCGCCGCGCTTCGGCCTCGTTGGCGTTCACCGGGAAGGTGTCGTAATTGCGACCACCCGGGTGTGCGACGTGGTAGGTGCAGCCGCCGATCGCGCGGCCGCTCCAGCCGTCGACGATGTCGAAGACGAGCGGGGTGTGGACCCCGATCGTCGGGTGGAGCGCCGAGGGCGGCGCCCAGGCCTTGTAGCGCACGCCGGCAACGAATTCCCCGTTCACGCCGGTCGGCGCGAGCGGCACCGGCCGGCCGTTGCAGGTGACGACGTGCCGCTCGGCGGTCATGCCGTTCACCTTCACCTGGAGCCGTTCCAGCGACGAGTCGACATAGCGCGCGGTGCTCGCGCCGGCGATCTCCTCGCCGAGAACGTGCCACGGCTCGATCGCCTGGCGGAGCTCGAGCGTCACGCCCGCGTAGGTCACCGCCCCGTAGCGCGGGAAGCGGAACTCGACGAACGGCGCGAGCCACTCCTCGCGCAGCCCGTAGCCCGCCGCCGCGAGGTCGATGACCACGTCGCGGATGTCCTGCTGGACGAAGTGGGGGAGCATCCAGCGGTCGTGGAGCTGGGTGCCCCAGTAGACCAGGCTGCCGCGGTAGGGCTCGTTCCAGAACCGGGCGACCAGCGCGCGCACGAGCAGCGCCTGCACGAGCGCCATGCGCGAGTGCGGCGGCATCTCGAACGCGCGCAGCTCGACGAGGCCGAGCCGCCCGGTCGGCGAATCCGGCGAGTAGAGCTTGTCGATCGAGAACTCGGCGCGGTGCGTGTTGCCGGTCAGGTCGACGAGCAGGTGCCGCAGCAGCCGGTCGACGAGCCACGGGAAGTCCGCTTCCGCGCCGGGCCGGATGCGCTCGTCCATCTGCTGGAACGCGATCTCGAGCTCGTAGACCTGGTCGTCGCGCGCCTCGTCGACCCGCGGTGCCTGGCTGGTCGGCCCGACGAACAGCCCCGAGAAGAGATACGACATCGCCGGGTGGTTCTGCCAGTACGTGACCAGGCTCTTCAGCACGTCCGGGCGCCGCAGGAACGGGCTCTCGGCCGGCGTCGCCCCCCCGAGCGTCATGTGGTTGCCGCCGCCGGTGCCGGTGTGGCGGCCGTCGACCATGAACTTCTCCGTCCCCAGCCGCATGAGGCGGGCTTCCTCGTAGAGGGCGGTGGTGGTCGACACCAGCTCGTCCCAGCTCGACGACGGATGCACGTTCACCTCGATCACGCCGGGGTCCGGCGTCACGGCGAGCGAGCGCAGGCGTGCATCGCGGGGCGGCGGGTAGCCCTCGAGCCGGATGGTTTGCCCGAGCGCTCCGGCGACGTGCTCGATCGCGGCGGCGAGGTTGATCCAGTCCTCGATGTGGGTCACCGGCGGCAGGAAGACGTGCAGCCGACCGCCGCGCGGCTCGATGCAGAGCGCGGTGCGAATCACCTCGCGCGGCCCCGGCGCGGCCTTCGGTCGCGCGTGCTTCTTCTTCTCGGAGCGGAGGTGCGCGTCGTGGAGGTCGGCCGGCGAATCGAAGGGGTCGCGGGCGAACTCCGGCTCGATCTCCTCCGGGAGCCGCTCCGGCAGGGCGGCGAGCGGCAGGCGGTAGCCGGCCGGCGAATCGCCGGGGAGAAGGCAGAGGCGCTCGCGCCGCAAGGGCCAGGGCGAGCTCTGCCACTCGGAGGGCCAGGTGGCCGGCGTCACCGGTCCGCCCGCCGGGCGGAGCTCGGGCGGGCAGGCGCGGAGCGGCAGGATATAGGCAGCGGGCGAGTCCATGCCGCGTTCCAGGCTGCGCCGCAGGCGCGCGCGGTCGTCGTAGTCCTTGAGCGGGACTTTCCCCGCATCGACGTTCTCCGGCAGGCCGCCTTCGATCTGCAGCAGCGGCAGCGGGTCTTCGTAGGCCGGTATGGCGTAGCTTTCGTCGAGCCCGAGCTCCTGCGCGAGTGCGCGGGCGAAAGCGGCAGCGTGGTCGGCGTTCGCCGACGCGGATTGCGCGACTTCGCGCGCCCGGTGGATTGCGCGACTTCGCGCGACGCTGGGGATTGCGCGACTTCGCGCGCAATGAGCTCGGCGTTCCGCCACAGCGGCCGCCCGTCCCGCCGCCAGTGCAGGCTGAGCGCCCAACGCGGCACCGGCTCGCCGGGATACCACTTGCCCTGGCCGTAGAAGAGGAGGCCGCCGGGCGCGAACCGGTCGCGCAGCCGCCAGGCGAGCGCCTCCGCGAGCTGCCATTTCTTCGGCGAGAGCGCGGTGAAGTTCCACTCCGGCCCGTCCATGTCGTCGATCGCGACGAACGTCGGCTCGCCGCCCTGGGTCAGCCGGGCGCCGGCCGCCGCGAGGTCGCGGTCGACGGCGCGCCCGAGGGTGTCGATGTCGTTCCACTGCGCGTCCGAGTAGGGCTTGGTGACGCGCGGGTCCTCGTGGATGCGCGTCACCTTCATCTCGAAGACGAGCTCGGAGTTGCAGACGTCGGTGAAGCCGGTGACCGGCGCGGCGCTGGAGGGGAACGCCGTGGCGGCGAGCGGGATGTGGCCCTCGCCGGCCAGCATCCCGGAGGTGGGATCGAGCCCGATCCAGCCCGCGCCCGGGAGGTAGACCTCGGCCCACGCGTGGAGATCGGTGAAGTCGGTGGCCGGCCCGGCCGGTCCGTCGAGCGGCTTCACGTCGGCGACGAGCTGGACGAGGTAGCCCGAGACGAACCGGGCCGCGAGCCCGAGCTGCCGGACGATCTGCACGAGCAGCCAGCCCGAGTCGCGGCAGGATCCCGAGCCGAGCTCGAGCGTCTGGTCCGGCGACTGGATGCCCGGCTCCATGCGCACCAGGTACTTCACGCGCGCGGCGAGGCGCTGGTTGAGATCGACCAGGAAATCGACCGTGTTGGTCCCGGGCTTCGGTCCCTGGGCGCGGAACTCGCCGAGCCACTTCTCGAGCAGCGGTCCGGGCGTCTCGCGCTCGAAATACGGCGCGAGCTCGGCCGCGAGCTGCGGCGGGTAGTCGAACGGAAAGTGCTCGGCCCAGTGCTCGATGAAGAAGTCGAACGGGTTGATCACCGTCATGTCGGCGACGAGGTCGACGGTGATGTCGAGCGCGCGCGCCGGCTCGGGGAAGACGAAGCGCGCGATGTAGTTGCCGTAGGCGTCCTGCTGCCAGTTGACGAAGTGCTTCTCCGGCGCGACCCGCAGGCTGTAGCTCGCGATCGGCGTCCGGCAGTGCGGCGCCGGCCGGAGCCGGATCTCGTGCGGCGAGAGGCCGACCGACCGGTCGAACTTGTAGACCGTGCGGTGGTGGATGGCGACGCGGATGGTCATGGCGGCGAAGACGGGGAGGGGGAAGGGGAGCGGGGTGCGGCGCCTACGCGCCGCCGGCCCGGTCCCGGTTGCTCACGGCGCCGGGTCTTCCCAGTACGGATCCGGCAGCTGCGCGAACACCCGCCGCAGGCCCTCGCCCCACTGGTGATGGATCATCGTGAAGTAGGGATCGGTCTCGGTGATGCGACGCTGCATCTGCAGCCGCAGCGAGTCGCGCGTGTACGTGACGAGGTCGATCGGCAGCCCCACCGACACGTTCGAGCGCATCGTCGAGTCGAACGAGATCAGCACGCACTTGGCGGCGTCGATCAGGGTCGTCGAGGGCTTGACCACGCGGTCGATGATCGGCTTGCCGTACTTCGTCTCGCCCACCTGGAAGAACGGCGTCTCCGCCATCGCCTCGATGAAATTGCCCTCCTGGTAGAGCATGAAGAGCCGCTGGTGCTCGCCCTTCACCTGCCCGCCGAGGATGAAGCTCGCGCTGGCGTCGATGTTGTTCTGCGTGAGGTACGCGGCGTCGCGGCGCTTCACCTCGCGCAAGGCGTCGCCGAGCATGGTTGCGACGTCGAACAGCGACGGCGCGGTCCAGAGGTTCGATGCGGTGTCCCCGCGCCGTGCCTGGCTCTCGAGCAGGTTGATCGCATTCTGCGTGACCGAGAGGTTGCCCGAGCTGAGAACGACGATGACGCGGTCGCCCGGCCGTTCGTACACCGTCATCTTGCGAAAGCTCGAGACGTGATCCACGCCCGCGTTGGTGCGCGAGTCGGAAGCGAACACCATGCCGCTATCGAGCAGCACGCCGACGCAGTATGTCATCGCTGGAGCTCTTCGCCCGTCCGTGGAAGGCGCGATTCTACGCGAGCGGACGTGGCGCGGCGCGCGCGCCGCGACGCGCCCGTGCACTTAGGCATACGTCGGCATTAGGAAATGCTTGTTGAGCTCGCCGTTGAGGGCGCCGATCTCCTCCAGGAAGGCGAGCAGGTACTCGTGCAGCCCCACCTTGAAGATGCGCTCGGTCTTGCCGTAGTGCAGCTGGGCGTGGATCTCGCCGGCGAGGCGCTCGGGCTCGAGCCGGTCCTCGTCGCACACCGCCTGCAGGATCTCGTAGATCGCGTTCATGCAGTGGTGCAGGCTCCGCGGCACGTCGTCGCGGAGAATCAGGAGCTCGGCGACGCGCAGGGGCGTGATCACGTCGCGGTAGATCTTGCGGTAGGAGCTGAACGCCGACACCGAGCGCAGCAGCGCCGACCACTGGTAGTAGTCGACTGCGCCGCCGACGTCGTCGATGCTCGGCAGCAGCGTGTGGTACTTCGCGTCGAGGATGCGCGCGGTGTTGTCGGCGCGCTCGAGGAAGGTGCCGAGGCGGATGAAGCTGTAGCCTTCGTCGCGGATCATGGTGCCGAAAGTGATGCCGCGGAAGAGGTGCGAGCGGTCTTTCACCCACTCGAAGAACTCGGACACGCCGCGCGCGGTGATGTCGGCGAAGCTCTTGCCGCGCATCTCGAGCCAGGTCTGGTTCAGGGTCTCCCACATCTCGATCGTGATCGCGCCGCGCTGCGCCCGTGCGTTCTCGCGCGCGATCTGCAGCGACGCGTAGATCGAGTTCGAGTTGGACGCGTCGAGCACCATGAAGTGCAGGACGTTCTCGGGCGAGAGCTCCGAGTAGCGCTGGTAGTAGCTCGTCGCCAGCCCGCTGATGATGAGCGGCAGCGCCCACGGCTCGGCCCATTTCTCGCCCGGCTCCATCACCCGGTAGGGCAGGAGCGACATGCGATAGGTGACGTCGAGCATGCGCGCGGTGTTCTCGCCGCGCTCGGTGTGGCGCGACATCCAGTAGAGATCGTTGGCGGTTCGGCTGAGCATGCGCGGGCCTAGCGTTCGAGTACCCAGGTGTCCTTCGTCCCGCCGCCCTGCGAGGAGTTGACGACGAGCGAGCCCTCCTTGATCGCGACGCGCGTGAGCCCGCCGGGCACCATGCGCACTTCCTTGCCCGACAGCACGAACGGACGGAGATCCACGTGCCGCGGCGCGACGCCGCTCTCGACGAACGTCGGGCAGGTCGACAGCGCGAGCGTCGGCTGGGCGATGTACTTCTCCGGGTTGGCGAGGATCCGCTCGCGGAACTCGGCGCGCTGGGCCATCGTCGAGGCCGGCCCCACGAGCATCCCGTAGCCGCCCGACCCGTGCACCTCCTTCACCACCAGCTCGTGGAGCCGGTCGAGCACGTGGTGCAGGTCCTCCTTCTTCCGCAGCTGCCAGGTCGGCACGTTGTTGAGGATCGGCTTCTCGCCGAGGTAGTACTGGATCATCTCGGGCACGTGCGGGTACATCGACTTGTCGTCCGCGACGCCGGTGCCGATCGCGTTGGCGAGCGTCACCCGGCCGGCCTTGTAGGCGGAGAAGAGCCCGGGCACGCCGAGCAGCGAATCCGGACGGAAGACGTGCGGGTCGAGGAAATCGTCGTCGACCCGCCGGTAGATGACGTCGACCCGCTTCGGGCCGCGCGTCGTGCGCATGTAGACCGTCTCGTCCCGCACGATCAGGTCCTGGCCCTCGACCAGCTCGATCCCCATCTGCTGCGCGAGGAAGGTGTGCTCGAAGTAGGCCGAGTTGTAGGAGCCGGGCGTGAGCAGCGCGACGACCGGGTCGCTCACCCCTTCCGGCGCGACCTGCCGCAGCGTGTCGAGCAGCAGGTCGGGATAGTGGTCGATCGGCGCCACCTCGTTCCGGCCGAACACCTCGGGGAAGAGGCGCATCATCATCTTGCGGTTCTCGAGCATGTACGACACGCCCGACGGCACCCGCAGGTTGTCCTCCAGCACGTAGAACTCGCCCTCGCCCGCGCGGACGACGTCGACGCCGGCGATGTGGGCGTAGGTGTCGCCCGGCACGCGCATCCCCTGCATCACCGAGCGGTACTGCGCGTTCTCGAGGACCTTGCGGGCGGGGATGATCCCGTCCTTGAGGATCCCCTGCTCGTTGTAGATGTCGCGCAGGAACATGTTCAGCGCGCGCACGCGCTGCGCGAGCCCGCTCTCCAGGCGCTGCCAGTCGGCGGCCGGGATGATCCGCGGGACGATGTCGAACGGGATCAGGCGCTCGGTGCCGGCCTCCTCGCCGTAGACGGCGAAGGTGATGCCGACCCGCTGGAAGAGCACGTCCGCTTCCTGGCGCTTCTGCGCGAGATATTCGGCCGGCAGCTTTTCGAGCCACTCGACGTACGGCGCGTAGTGCGGCAGCACCGACCCCGTGAGGCCCCGCATCTCGTCGAAGAAGAGCTTCGGGTTGGCCGTCATCGGGGTCGGGCGTGCTCCAAGAACCTGCACAGTAGTCTAGCGCACCGCGGATAGCCACGAGCAACGCCCGTGCCAGCGGGCGCGGAGCGCGGGAAGCCGCATCTCGCGCATCGATCCGCACCGCGCAAGTGCGCGCGGGCCGCATCGTGGTGCGTCGGTGCGAGGAGAGCGCTTGTTATACTCGAATCGTATGGGACGACGCATCACGGCGACGATCACCGTCGAAGGCGACGCCGCGCTGCTCGCCGCCTTCCGGCGCCGCGCGAACGAGCTGCTCGACGCGGAGCTTCGGCGAGCGGTACCGCGAGCTTCACACCGACGGCCGGCTCGACTGGCGGGTGAAGGCGGCGGGGGTGCCGTATCCGCCGTTCGTGACCGCCTCGGAGGAGCTCCCGGACCTGGTGGTCGAGGTGCGGTGGGAGGACGAGGCGGGCGGGACGGGCGGACGCTCGACGATCCAGGCCGGTCGCCTCGCACAGCAGGCCGCGGACCCGGCGCTCAGCAGGGGCTGACCCCTGCGAGCTGAGGGCCGATGCGGACGGGACGCTGGCGATTGCGCTGGCCTGCCGGAGACGCCAGCCCGGCGAGTGGATCGGTTACGTGGTCACCGCCACCCAGCACGCCTTCTTTCGAACCGGCGCCGGCGTGCTCGAGGCGACCGACGGCGTGGAGGGCGAGTGGGCCGAGCGCTGGACCCTCACCGGGGATGGGGCCGGCTATGCCGCGCTCGAGCCCCGCGCGCCAATCGATTCCGGCCTCCTCGACGAGCTCGACCGGCTGGCGAACGGCTTCGCTGCGGACTGGCTCTGGTTCGACGAGAGCCCGCCCGAGGAGACCGCGGTCGAGCGGGCGCGGTACACCGCCTACGGGTTCAAGGTGAACGCCGCGAACGTGCGCTCGGTGAAGCTGAAGACGGCGCTCGCCGAGCTGCCGGGCGGCGGTTTCGCCCTCGAGCTGGCCGACCCCGAGGCGCGCGCGGTCGCTGCCCTCGTGGCGCGGTACTGGCTGCAAGGTCCGCGGCATTGAAGATTTTCGAGGCTCGCCCGGTGACCGAACTGTTCCGCCGCGAAAGTGTGCTCTGCGCGTCCCCGTCGGGGCTGCACCGCCTCTCGTACGTCGAGTGGGGGAGCCCCAAGAACGAGCGCGTCCTGATCTGCGTCCACGGCCTGACGCGCTGCGCCCGCGACTTCGACGCGCTCGCCGGGACGCTCGCCGACCGCTATCGCGTGGTCTGCCCCGACATGCCGGGCCGGGGCGAGAGCGACTGGCTCAGGAACCCGCTGGACTACGTCACTCCGACCTATATCAATAGTGTGGTGACCTTGATCGCACGCCTGGGGGCGGAGTCGGTCGACTGGGTCGGCACCTCGATGGGCGGGCTGATCGGCATGGCGCTCGCCTCCCTGGAGAAGGCGCCGATCCGGCGCATGGTCCTGAACGAGGCCGGGCCGGTCGTCACCGGCCTGTCGCTCAACCGGATCGGGGCGTACGTCGGCAAGGCGCCGCCGTTCCCGAGCTTCGAGGCCGCGGTCCAGTACGTGCGCGGGGTGAGCGTGTTCTTCGGGCCGCACACCGACGCCGAATGGCGCTTCCTCACCGAGCACTACGTGCGCCGCCAGCCCGACGGCACCTACCGCGCGCACTACGATCCGAAGCTCGCCGAGCCGTTCAACGCCGGCGCGCCGCACAAGGACCTCGAGCTCTGGCCGGTGTGGGAGACGGTGAAGTGCCCGACGCTCGTGATCCGCGGCGGCCTGTCGGATCTCCTCATGCGCGACACGGTCGAGCGGATGAAGACCACCGGCCCGCACGCGGAGGCCGTCGAGCTGCGCGGCATCGGCCACGCGCCGACGCTGATGCACGCCGACCAGATCGCGATCGTGCGCGACTTCCTGCTCCGGGGCTAGGCCGGCGGCAGGCGCGCCGCCGGGTCCTGGCGGTAGAAGAGCTTGAGCTGGTCGTACAGCGCCGGGAATTCCTTGCGGAGCGCGTGCGGGTCGGTGAAGAACGCCTCGCTTGCGACCGCGAAGAACTCCGCCGGGTGCTCGGCCGCGTACGGGTCGAGCAGCGTTTCCTGCTCCCGGTCCACCATGCCGACGAACCGCGCGTAGGCCGACTCGAGCGTGCGCGTCCAGGCCGCGGCGTCCATCTCCGGGTGCGGGGCCGGGTAACCGTCCGCCTCGCCGTTCAGCATGTCGATCTTGTGCGCGAACTCGTGGATGACGACGTTGTAGCCCGGCTCGCCGCCGTCCTCGGGCGCGGTCGCGCCGAGCGTCACGTCCTCCCACGACAGGAGCACCGGCCCGCCCGGCCACGCCTCGCCCGACAGCTCGTCGTCCCACTCGTGCATGACGCCGTCCTCGTCGAGCTCCGTCCGCCGCACCCGGAACTCCCCCGGGTAGACGACCACGCCGACCCAGCCTTCGTACGGATCGAGGCCGAGGTTGAGCACCGGGAGGACCGCCTGCACCGCGATGGCGAGGCGAATCTCGTCGGTCAGCTCGAGACCGCCGGCGCCGTGCATCTCCTTCTCGTGGAGAAAGAGGAGCGCGAGCTCCCGCAGCCGGTCGAGCTCGTCGCTGCTCATCCCGGCGAGGAACGGCAGTCCCGCGATGACGCGGCGCCACAGCGCGGCGTCGATACCGGTCCGGCGGAGGACGCGCTTGCGACGCCAGCTGCGGAACAGCGTCACGTGTGCGGGGTGGAACTGCGGGTCGAAGCGTTCACGCTGCGATTATGACGGACGCCATGCGGCCCGTCCGGTAACATACGCGGCCTCCCGCATCGCGTTTTCTCCCGTGGTCACCGTCGCCAACCGCACCGCCGACGCACCGTCGACTTCTGCGTCCGCCATCGAACCCGCGCTCGCGGGGCTCGAGGCGTCGGAGCGGGCGCTCGTCGAGCGCGCACTCGAGTTCGCGGCGCCGCTCTACGAAGGCAAGCTGCTCGGCACCGGCGAGCCGGCGCTCGAGCACGCGTACGGGCTGGCCGCGAACCTCGCGCAGCTGAGGATCGACGCCGCGACGCGCGCCGCGGGGCTGCTCTTCGCGGTGCCGGAGTACCTGCCGGAGGCGTCCGCGCGGCTCGCCGAGCGCTTCGACCCCGTCGTCGCCGGGCTTGTCGACGGCGTCGCGCGCCTCAATCGGCTGCGTGTGGTCACTCGCGGGCTCGCCGCGGCCGACGAGAAGGGAAGGGAGCCGCAGGCGGAGACCCTGCGCAAGATGCTGCTCGCGATGGTGGCGGACATCCGCGTCGTCCTGATCCGCCTCGCGAGCCGTACCCAGACGCTGCGCTTCCTCGGCAAGGCGCCGGATGAACTCCGGCGGCCGCTGGCGCGCGAGACGCTCGACATCTACGCGCCGCTCGCCAACCGGCTCGGCGTCTGGCAGCTCAAGTGGGAGCTGGAGGACCTGTCATTCCGGTTTCTCGAGCCCGAGCTCTACAAGCGGATCGCGCGCGAGCTCGACGAGCGGCGCACCGAGCGCGAGTCGTTCATCGCCGACGCGATCGCCACGCTCAACCGCGAGATCGGCGCCGCCGGCGTCACCGCGGAAGTGACCGGCCGCCCGAAGCACATCTACAGCATCTACAGCAAGATGCAGCAGAAGGGCCTGGAGTTCGACGAGCTCTACGACGTGCGCGGTCTGCGCGTGCTGGTCGACACGGTGAAGGACTGCTACACCGTGCTCGGCATCGTGCACAACCTCTGGGTGCCGATCCCCAAGGAGTTCGACGACTACATCTCGCGCCCCAAGGGCAACCGGTACCGCTCGCTCCACACCGCGGTCACCGGCGCGGACGCGCGCGCGCTGGAGGTCCAGATCCGCACGCACGAGATGCACCGCCACGCCGAGCTCGGCGTCGCGGCGCACTGGCGGTACAAGGAGGGCAAGGGTGCCCGCGACGAGGCTTACGACGACAAGATCGCGTGGCTGCGCCAGGTGCTGGCGTGGCGCGACGAGGTCGTCGGCTCGGCCGAATGGGTCGAGCAGTCGAAGCGCGCGGCGCTCGACGACGCGGTCTACGTGCTCACGCCGCAGGGCCGGGTGATCGACCTGCCGCGCGGCGCGACGCCGATCGACTTCGCCTACTCGCTCCACACCGACCTCGGTCACCGCTGCCGGGGCGCGAAGGTCGACGGCGTCATGGTGCCGCTCGACTTCCGGCTCGACAACGGCCAGCGGGTCGAGATCGTTGCGGCGAAGGCAGGCGGACCCTCGCGCGACTGGCTCACCCAGCCGGGCTATCTGGCGAGCTCGCGCGCGCGGAACAAGGTCCGGCAATGGTTCAACGCCGAGGAGCTGGCGCGCACGATCGCGGCGGGTCGCGCCGCCGTCGAGCGCGAGATCGCGCGCGAGGGCGCGACGAGCGTCAAGCTCGAGTCGCTCGCGGCGCAGTTCGGCTTCGCCAAGGCGGACGAGCTCTTCGCCGCGGTCGGCCGCGAGGAGATCGGGCCGCGCGCGCTGCAGGTCGCGGTGCGCGGCGCCGAGCCGGCGCAGCCGGTGCCGGAGGAAGCGCTCGTCACCAAGAAGAGCAAGGCCGCCCCGGGGGCGAGCGGCATCCTCTTCGTCGGCGTCGACCGGCTGATGACGCAGCTCGCGCGCTGCTGCAAGCCGGTGCCGCCGGACGCGATCGTCGGGTTCGTCACCCGCGGTCGCGGCATCTCGGTCCACCGGCGCGACTGCCGGAGCCTGGCACAGCTCCTGGTCCGGCAGCCGGAGCGCGCGATCGAATCACAGTGGGGCGCGCGGGAGGCGGCCGTGTTCCCGGTCGACATCGCCGTCCAGGCGCACGACCGGCAGGGGTTGCTCCGCGACGTCTCGGAGGTGCTCTCGCGCGAGCGGATCAACGTCACGGCGGTGAAGACGCAGAGCCGCCAGCACGTGGCGACGATGCTGTTCACGGTCGAGGTGGAGAACCGCGAGCACCTGCAGCGGGCGCTCGCGCAGATCGGCGAGGTGAAGGGCGTCTTCTCCGCTGCGCGGCGCTGAATGGAAGTCGAGCTGAAGCTGCTGGTTGCGCCGGAGGATCTGGCGCGCGTCGAGCGGCACCCGGCGCTCAAGGGCATGCGTCATTGGGCGGCGCGGCGGGAACACCTCGCCACCGTCTACTACGACACGCCCGACTTCGCGCTCGCGCGCGAAGGCGTCGCGCTGCGCGTGCGTCGCAGCGGCGAGCGCAGCATCCAGACGCTGAAGGCGGAAGGGCACGCGGCCGCCGGTCTGCACTCGCGCGAGGAGCTCGAATGGCCGCTCGCCGGCGGCGAGGCGCCCGATCTCGCGCTGCTCGACGAGACGCCGTACCGCGCGCTCTTCGCGCGCAAGCGCGTCCGCGAACGGCTGCAGCCCGTGTTCACGACGGAGTTCGACCGCGCCGCCCGGATGGTCGCGTTCGCCGACGGCACCGCGGCCGAGCTCGCGATCGACCGGGGAGAGATCCGGGCGGGCGAGCGCGCGGCGCCGATCAGCGAGGCCGAGATCGAGCTGAAGACCGGCGACGCGCACCGCCTCTTCGCGCTGGCGCGCGAGATCGCCCGGGATGTGCCGATCCGGCTCGGGCACGCGAGCAAGGCCGAGCGCGGCTACGCGCTTGCCAGCGGCGCGCCCGCCGTACCGCAGAAAGCCCGCCCGGTGCCGCTCGAGCGGGCCGCTCTCGGCGGGTGCCGCGCTCCGGAGCATCGCGTTCGCGTGCATCGCGCAGATGCAGGCGAACGAAGACGGTCTGCTGATCGGCAAGGATCCCGAGTACCTCCACCAGTTCCGCGTCGGCTTGCGACGGCTGCGCTCCTGTCTCGGGCTCGCCGGCCTCGCGCTCGGCAAGCCCGCGGTCGCCGGCGTTGCCGCGGAGCTGCGCTGGCTCCAGAACGCCCTCGGACCGGCGCGCGACTGGGACGTGTTCACGACCGAAACGCTCGCGACGCTCGCGCGGAGCGTCGATGCCGGGGCGGGGTTGAAAGGCGTTTCGCGCGCGCTGCGCGCGGATCCGGCGCGCGCACGGCGAGGCTGCGCGCGAAGCGATCCGTTCGGCGCGCTACACGGCGCTCGTCCTCGCGCTCGGCGAGCAGTTCGCGCACGATGACCTGGCCGGCTTCGTCGCGCCAGGCGCCGCCGGCAGAAGGGCGCCGGCGCCCGGCGCACCACGGCCCCGATCTCGCGGCCCCGGTCGCGGAGTTCGCCGCGTATCGCGCTCGACCGGCTCGACCGGCGGCTGCGCAAGCGCGGGGCGGATGTACCGAAGGCAGCGCCCGAGGCACGCCACCAGGTGCGCATCGCGGCCAAGAAGCTGCGCTACGCGTCGGAGTTCTTTGCTGCGCTCCACTCGAAGAAGAGAGTCGCGCCGTACCTCGCGGCGCTCGAGGACCTGCAAGATATACTCGGCGCCCTCAACGACGCGATCGTCGCCGACCGGCTGCTCGCCGAGGCGGTCGCCGCCACCGGGCAGCCGGTGCCGGAGCGCGTCGATGGCCTCGTCCGCGGCTGGATGGCCGCGGTCGCCGCCAACGAGCTCGCCGGCTTCAAGCGGGCGTGGCGCGAGTTCGGCGAGGCGAAGCCGTTCTGGCGCTAGTCGCCGGGAAACTCCAGGGAGTCTGTCCGGAATGTTCGAATCGGCGGAGGTCGGCCACAAGCTCGACAAGGCCGAGTACGAGAAGGAGGTGCCGAAGCTGCGGGAGGCGCTGCTCGAGACGCAGTACAGCCTCTTCGAGCGCGGGCGCTTCCAGACCATCGCGCTCCTCTCCGGCATCGGCGGCGGCGGGCGGAGCGAGACCGCCAACCGGCTGAACGAGTGGCTGGACCCGCGCCACGTCTTCACCTACGCGTTCGACCGTCGCAACGACCTCGAGCGCGAGCGGCCGCCGGCGTGGCGGTACTGGCTCGCGCTGCCGCCGCGCGGCAAGATCGCGCTCTTCCTCAACGCCTGGTACTTCGAGCTGCTCGCGCTCCGCACCGCGGGGCGGATCGACGACGGCGACCTGCACCGGCTGCTGCAGGAGATCCGGCACTTCGAGACCATGCTCGCCGACGAGGGCGTGCTGCTCGTCAAGATCTGGTTCCACCTCTCGCGCGAGGAGCAGCGGCGGCGCCTGAAGGACCTGCTGGACGACCCGCGCACGCGCTGGCGGGTGACCGACGAGGACCTCGCGCAGCTCAAGACCTACAACCGCTACCGGGACGTCGCCGAGCACGTCCTGCGCGAAACGAGCACGAGCGAGGCGCCGTGGATGATCGTGGGGGCGGCCGATCCCCGGTACCGCGACGTCTCCGCCGGCCGGATCCTCCTCGAGGCCATGCGCGAGCGCCTGGACAAGCCGCACGCGCGCGTCCGCCCCGCGACCGCCGCGCCGGTGGTGTCGCGGGCCGACAACGTGAAGCTCCTGCGCGAGGTGGACCTCTCGCGCCGGCTCGACCCGAAGGACTATCCGAAGCAGCTCGCGAAGCAGCAGGAGCGCTTCGCCCGCCTCACGCAGCGCAAGAAGTTCGGCAAGCGGGCGATGGTGATCGTCTTCGAGGGGCACGACGCGGCCGGCAAGGGCTCGGCGATCCGCCGCATCACGTCCGCCCTCGACGCCCGCCAGTACACGGTCGTGCCGGTCGCGGCGCCGAGCGACGAGGAGCGCGGCCGCCCGTATCTCTGGCGGTTCTGGCGCCGGCTGCCGGGCCACGGGCACATCACGATCTTCGACCGCTCCTGGTACGGGCGGGTGCTCGTCGAGCGGGTCGAGGGGCTCGCGCCGCCCGCCGACTGGATGCGCGCCTACCGCGAGCTCAACGACTTCGAGGAGCAGCTCCTGCGCAGCGGCACGATCGTCGCGAAGTTCTGGCTGCAGATCAGCAAGGAGGAGCAGCTCAAGCGCTTCCGCGCGCGCGAGACGACGGCCTTCAAGCGCTTCAAGATCACGCCCGAGGACTGGCGCAACCGCAAGAAGTGGGCGGCCTACGAGGAGGCGGTGGCCGACATGATCGACCGCACCTCCACCGAGATCGCGCCGTGGACGATCGTCGAGGCGGAGGACAAGGCGTTCGCGCGCGTCAAGATCCTGCGCACGCTGGCGCGGACGCTCGAAGCCGCGCTGTAGGCGCCCCGCGCGGCGCGCGCCGGGCTACCACAGGATCCGTACGCCGACCGAGATCCAGCTCAGGTTCGACGGGCTCGAGTGCTGCCAGCCGTACGTGGCGTCGATCTGCCAGTGCGAGGGGATCGCCCAGAAGCGGATCCCGGCCTGGTAGGCGGGCTTCTGATCGCTGACGCCGTACGTTTCCGCGATCCCGAACACACGGTCGGAGACCCGGATTTCCGCGCCCACGCCCCAGCTGCCGATGGTTTCATTGCTCGACGTGTTGCGCGTCGCCCCGGCGTTGAAATGAAAGACGACGGCGTCGTCGAGCACCGAGACGCTCGAGATCGCGTTCAGGTAGGGATCGTAGTGGGTCGAGGTCGACGTTCCATCCCCCGTGGTCGTGATGTCGAACGGCGTGATCACGACCTCGCCCGGTGAGCCGGGTTTCAGCCGGCTGACGCCGACGCTGAGCGCGAACCCGATGCCGTTCGTCTCGAGCGGCTTGAGCAGCGTCTTCACCTGCGCGACGATCAGGTTCGAGTTGCCGCCCTGGTCGGGATCGACGACGTTGCCGCCGAGCGTGAACTCGAACCGGTCGAGCGCGCCGCCGAAGTTGCGCGCAGGCAGGAACCAGAACTCGGTCTGCTTCTCCCCGCGCTGCATCTTCACGTACGACTCGATCTGGTAGCCGTCGGGATCGACGATGCGCGCGTCGTCGGTGTTGAACGGCCGCGCCGCGAAGCCGGGCGGGCTTGCCACGAAGAGCAGCACGGCCGGCACGACGCCGAGAGCGGTTCGCATCGAACGAATGGTGGACGGGCGCAGCGCCGGGTCGGGACGCGAATGGGAAGCGTCAGTTACAACCGGCGGAGTCTCAGCGACTACCGATGATCACGAGCAGCCACACGACGCCCACGTTGATGAGGCTCAACGCGACCGCCGCACTGCCGATGTCTTTCGCCCGCTTCGACAGCTGGTGCTGGTCGAACGATATGCGGTCGACGGCGGCCTCGATCGCCGAGTTCAGCAGCTCGACGATCAGGACGAGCAGCACCGACCCGATCATCAGGGCCTTGCCGGCGCCGCCGACGTCGAGGAGGAGGGCGATCGGGATCAGGATCGCCGCGAGGACGACTTCCTGGCGGAAGGCGTCCTCGTGGCGGAACGCCGACAAGAAGCCGTGGAGTGAATAGCGGCAGGCGTTCAGCAGCCGCGTGCAGGCCGGTCTTGCCTTTGAACGGGCTTTCCGCAGCACGCTCGGCCGGGCGGTCCTCCATCGGTCCGCGCACCCCCGCGGTCTAGCTGCCGTCTTCCCGGGCGAGCAGCTCGAGGAGCTCGTCCTGCGCGGAATGGCGCGACTTGGCGCCAGTCCTGCGGACGTAGACGCCCTCCGTATCCATCTCCCACGCCTGGGCGTTGTCGTTGAGGTAGGCCTGCAGCCCCTCGCGGATCACGCGCGCCTTCAGCTTCTTGTCGAGCACCGGGAAGCAGATCTCGATGCGGCGGAAGAAGTTGCGGTCCATCCAGTCGGCGCTCGAGAGGTAGACGTCCTCCGCGCCGTCGGCGCGGAAATAGAACACCCGGTGGTGCTCGAGGAACCGGCCGATGATCGAGCGCACCTTGATGTTCTCCGAGAGCCCTTCCATCCCGGGCCGGAGCGCGCAGACGCCGCGCACGATGAGGTCGATCTTCACGCCGGCCTGCGACGCGTCGTACAGCGCCTCGATGGTGTCGGGCTCGAGCAGCGCGTTCATCTTGGCGATGATCCGCCCCTGCTTGCCCTCGCGCGCCAGCGCGGCCTCGCGCCGGATCGCCTCGAGAACGCGCTGGTGCAGGGTGAACGGCGACTGCCACAGGTAGTGCAGCCGCCCGGCGCTGCCAAGGCTGGTCAGCTGGTTGAAGACCTGGTTCACGTCGGCCGAGATCTGCTCGTCGCAGGTGAACAGGCTGAAGTCGGTATAGGCGCGCGCGGTGCGCGGGTGGTAGTTGCCGGTGCCGAGATGGACGTAGCGGCGGAGCTTGCCCGTCCTCCCGCCGCACGACCATGAGCATCTTGGCGTGGGTCTTGTGGCCGACGACGCCGTACACGACGTGCGCGCCGACCTCCTCGAGCTTCGCCGCCCAGTTGATGTTCGCTTCCTCGTCGAACCGCGCCTTCAGCTCGACGACCACGGTCACTTCCTTGCCGTTGCGGGCGGCCGTGATCAGCGCTTCCATGAGCACCGAGTCGGTGCCGGTGCGGTACACGGTCTGCTTGATCGCGACGACGTTGGGATCCGCCGCCGCCTCCTGCATGAAGCGCACGACCGGCGCGAACGACTGGTACGGGTGATGCAGCAGGATGTCGCCGGCGCGGATCGCCTCCATCATGTCGACGCGGGTGGCGAGCGCGGCCGGGAACCCGTGACGGAACGGCGGATAGGCGAGGTCCTCCCGGTCCACCTCGCTCGGCACCGCCATCAGCCGCACGAGGTTCACCGGGCCGTTCACCTGGTAGAGGTCTTCGGCGCCGAGGCCGAACTGCTGCAGCAGGAACTCGGTCATCTGCGGCGGGCAGTCGTCGGCGACCTCGAGGCGGACGGCGTCGCCGAAGTGCCGCTGCGGCAGCTCGCCCTGCAGCGCGCGGCGCAGGTCCTTCACGTCCTCCTCGTCGACGAAGAGGTCGCTGTTGCGCGTGACCCGGAACTGGTAGCAGCCGAGCGCGTGCATGCCCGCGAAGAGCTCCTGCACGTGCTCGTGCAGGATCGAGGTCAGGAACACGAACGTCGTGCGGTGCCCGTTCGAGAGCTCGGGCGGGAGCTTGATGATCCGCGGCAGGATGCGCGGCGCCTGCACGATCGCGATGCGGGCGTCGCGCCCGAACGCGTCCCGCCCCTCCAGCTCGACGGCGAAGTTGAGGCTCTTGTTGAAGACGCGCGGGAAGGGGTGCGCCGGATCGAGCCCGATCGGGGTCAGCACCGGCATCATCTCGCGCAGGAAGTAGTCGCGGACCCACTCCGTCTGCGCGGCGGTGAACTCGCTGCGGCGCAGGAACTTGATGCCCTCCCGCTCGAGGTCGGGAAGGAGCGAGTCGTTCAGCAGCCGGTACTGGCGCGCGACCAGGTCGTGCGCGATGCGGCCGATCGCCTGAAACACCTCGCGCGGGGTCTTGCCGTCCGGGCCCGCGCCCGGGATGTTCATCTTGATCTGCTCCTTGACGCCGGAGACCCGGATCTCGAAGAACTCGTCGAGGTTGGACGAGACGATGCAGAGGAACTTCAGCCGCTCGAGCAGCGGCACGGCCGCGTCCTCGGCCTGCGCGAGCACCCGCCGCTGGAACTCGAGCAGCCCGAGCTCGCGGTTCAGGAAATGGCTCTGCACGTGCCGCGGCGGCGGAGCGGTCTTGACGGCCATACGCGACCGCAGGCTACGGACTGGACTTTGCACGATTGTTACAGCATGAGGACGTCGGGGGCCGACACGGCATTGTCATCTTCGGGCCCTACACTCGTCAAATTCCGCTGAAAAGCCCGGGGGAGCACCATGATCGGGGGAAAAAGCAATCCGGCCGCGCACACCTCGAAGCATTTCGACGCCGAGCTCGAGAGCATCCGCGCGCGGGTGCTCGAGATGGGCGGCATCGTCGAGTACCAGATCCGCTACGCGGTCGAGGCGCTCCGCTCCGGCGACACGGCGCTCGTCAGCCGCGTGATCCACGACGAGGCACGAGTCAACCAGCTCGAACGCGACATCGACGAGGCGTGCACGCAGGTGATCGCGCGCCGCGCTCCGGCGGCCAATGATCTGCGGTTTCTCACGATGGTGTACAAGACGCTCACCGATCTCGAGCGCATCGGCGACGAGGCGAAGAAGATCGCGCTCGTCGCCCGGGGCCTGCGGCTCGCCGAGCGGCCGGGCCCGGGCCTTGCCCAGATCCAGCGGGTGGCGACGCTCGTGATCGACATGCTGCGGGGCGCGCTCGACGGTCTCGCACGGCTCGAGGCGCAGGTGATGCCGGACGTCGTGCGGCAGGACGAGGAGGTGGACGAGCACTTCAAGGGCATCCTGCGGCAGCTCCTCACCTACATGATCGAGGACCCGCGCACGATCTCGCGCTCGATCGACGCGATCTTCGTCGCCAAGTCGCTCGAGCGGATCGGCGACCACGCCAAGAACATCTCCGAGTACGTGATCTACATGACCAAGGGCAAGGACGTCCGGCACGTGTCGATCGAGGAGATCGAGGCGGCGGCGAAGTCGTAGCGGCGAGGTGGCGTTGCCGCAGCACCCCCAGGGTGCTAAGGTGCGCGGGCCAACCCGCGCCGCCACGCTCGCCATCGTGCAATTCGACTCGCTCGCTGCCGTCGACCTCGGGTCGAACAGCTTCCACCTCCAGGTCGGGCGGGTCGTCGACAATCAGATCTATCTCCTCGACGCGCTGCGCGAGCCGGTCCGCCTCGGCGGCGGCCTCACCCGCGACCGGCGCCTCGACCGCGCCACCCAGCTCCGCGCGCTCGAGGCGCTCGCGCGCTTCGGCGAGCGGCTGCGCGGCTTTCCGCCGGGGGCGGTGCGCGCGGTCGGGACCAACACGCTCCGCGTGGCGAAGAATGCGACGCAGTTCATCGAGGACGCGGAGGAGGCGCTCGGCTTCCCGATCGAGGTCATCTTCGGCCGCGAGGAAGCCCGTCTCGTGTACCTCGGCGTGTCGCACAGCCTGCCGCTCGCGCCCCACCGGCGCCTGGTCGTGGACGTGGGCGGCGGATCGACCGAGTTCGTGATCGGCACCGGCTACGAGCCGGAGCTGATGGAGTCGCTCCCGGTCGGCTGCGTGAGCCACAGCCTGCGGTTCTTCGGCGACGGGCGGATCGACAAGCAGGCGATGAAGAAGGCCGAGCTGGCGGCGTCGAACGAGATCGAGCGGATCGTCAAGGAGTACCGGCGCACGGGCTGGAAGCAGGCGGTCGGCTCCTCGGGCACCGCAAAGTCGCTCGCGGCGATCCTCGCCGCGAACGGCTGGTCGAAGGGCACGATCACCGCCGACGGGCTCGATCGCCTGCGCTCGCAGACGATCAAAGCGGGCGACGTCGCGGACCTCGACCTGCCCGGGCTGCGTGACGACCGGGCGGCGATCCTGCCCGGGGGGCTCGCAATCATGCTCGCCGTCTTCGACGGCCTGGGTCTGGAGGAGATGGAAGTGGCGGAGGGCGCGCTGCGGCAGGGCGTGCTCTACGACCTGCTCGGACGCGTGCAGCACCACGACATGCGCGAGATGACGGTGAAACAGTTCGTGCGCCGCTACCATGTCGACGGCACGCAGGGGGAGCGCGTCGAGGCGCTCGCGCTCACGCTCTACCGCGCGCTCGTCGAGCGGGGCCGCGAGGCCGACGAACTGGTGCTCGCGTGGGCCGCGCGGCTGCACGAGATCGGGCTCTCGATCGCGCACGCCGCCTACCACAAGCACTCCGCGTACATCCTGTCGAACGCCGACATGCCGGGCTTCTCGAAGGACGAGCAGGCGCGGCTCGCCCGGATCGTGCTCGCGCACCGCGGGAAGCTCGCGAAGATCGAGGGGCTGCCGGCGCGCAGCGCCGACTGGGCGCTCGTCTTCTGCCTGCGGGTCGCAACGCTCCTCTGCCGCAGCCGCGTGGACGTCCCGGTGCCGCGACTCGGCGCGCGGTCGACCGACAGCGGGTTTCAGCTCGCGCTTGCCGCGGGCTGGCTCGACGAGCATCCGCTCACTGCCGCCGCCTTCGAGGCCGAAGCGGAGGATTGGCGCGCGGTGGGGCTGCGGTTCGACGTCCGCTCCCTTTCTGCCGACAAGGCGCAGGTCGCGGGCTAGAGCAGGTCCGGCCCGATCACTGCGCGCAGCACGACCTGGCCGCCGCCGTCGCGAACGCGGCGCGTGAACCACCAGACGGCGCCCTTCTTGATCGACCAGTCCGCCTCCGCGCCGCCGAGGAGCACCGCGGCGACGCGCCCGAGCGTCGGCTGATGGCCGACGACGACGACGGCTCCGCCGGCCTCCGGCCAGCCTGCGGCCTGCAACAGCTCGCCGACGGTCGCGCCCACGCTGATCTCCCGGGTCGTGACGAACGGCAACTCGAGCGCCGCGGCCGTCTGCTGCGCGCGGGTGGCCGGGCTCGCCAGGATCCGCGCTTGCCTGGGCAGATGCGGCTTCAGCCAGGCGGCGACCGCCGCCGCCTGCTTGCGGCCCTTCTTGGTGAGCGCGCGTTCGCCGTCGGGGACGCCGTCCTCGGCTTCCGCGTGCCGCCACAGGATGAGCTCCATCGGTCTACCCGGCGCGTCGGCCGCGCCCGGACTAGGCGGGACGCTTCGTACGGTGGGGGCAGTCGGGCTTGGTGCAGTCCGCGTAGAGATACAGCGAGTGCTCGCGGATGGCGAAGCCGCGGTCCTTCGCGACCCGGCCCTGGCGCTTCTCGATCTCGGCGTCGTAGAACTCCTCGACGCGGCCGCATTGCAGGCAGACGAGATGATCGTGGTGGCTCGAGTCGTTCAGCTCGAACACCGCCTTGCCCGACTCGAAGTGGTGGCGCTGCAACAGGCCGGCCTGCTCGAACTGCGTGAGGACGCGGTAGACGGTGGCCAGCCCGACGTCGAGGCCCTCCTTGATCAGCAGCTTGTAGACGTCCTCGGCCGACAGGTGCCGGACGCTGCTCCGCTCGAAGATCTCGAGGATCCGGAGCCTCGGTGCGGTCGCCTTCAGGCCGATCGTCTTGAGGTCGTTGGCGTTGGTCATCCTGGCGCGGGGTAATGCGGCCAATGCGCGGCCAGTCGCGGCGCTGGCCGCGGTGGATCGATCCGCTATGATACTGGCTTTGATCGTCCCCGATAACAGAGCGCGCCGCATGCGCCTTTTCTTCTGGCTACTCGTCGCCGTGCCGCTCGTCGCGGCCTGCAATCCCCTGACCGCGTTCTCCGTCTACCGGATGGAGATCCAGCAGGGGAACTACATCTCGCAGGAGGCGGTCTCGCAGCTGAAGCTCGGGATGACGAAAGAGCAGGTGCGCTTCGTGCTCGGCACCCCGCTCGTCGCCGACATCTTCCACGAGAACCGCTGGGACTACGTGTACCGGCGCCAGCGGCAGAATTCCAGGGAAGTGGAGGAGCGCCGGGTGTCGGTGTTCTTCGAGGGCGACAAGCTCGTGCGGCTCGAAGGCGACGTGATGCCCAGCCTCGGCGGCTCGAGCGCCGCGCGGGACGCCAAATGAAGATCGCGATCGCCGGTGCCGCCGGCCGGATGGGGCGGACGCTCATCGAGGGGGTGCTGAAGTCGGGCGATCTCAAGCTTGGCGCCGCGCTCGAGGCTCCGGGGCATCCACAGCTCGGGAGGGATGCGGGTGAAGCGCTCGGCACACCCTGCGGCGTGACGGTCACCGCGGACGTCGCGGCCGCGGTGGCGGCGGCCGATTGCCTCATCGATTTCACCGTCCCGAAGGGCACGCTCGCCCACCTGGACGCGTGCGTCGGCGCGCGCAGAAGCGCGGTGATCGGCACGACCGGGTTCACGGCCGAGGACAAGGCGCGCATCGCCGTCGCCGCGCGCGCGATCCCGATCGCGATGGCGCCCAACTTCGCGATCGGCGTCAACGTCACGTTCAAGCTCGCCGAGGTCGCCGCGCGCATCCTCGGCGACGCCTACGACGTCGAGATCGTCGAGGCGCACCATCGCCACAAGGTCGATGCGCCTTCGGGCACCGCGCTGCGGCTCGGCGAGGCGGTCGCCGGCGCGCTCGGCCGCGACCTGAAGGCGGTCGCCGTGCACGGGCGCGAGGGGATCACCGGCGAGCGCGGCGCAAAGGACATCGCGTTCCACGCCATCCGCGGCGGCGACATCGTCGGCGAGCACACCGTGATCTTCGCCGGCGAGGGCGAGCGCGTCGAGGTGACGGTCCGCTCCGGGAGCAGGATGACTTATGCGCAAGGCGCGCTGCGCGCCGCGCGCTGGCTCGCCGGGCGGCCCGCCGGCCTGTACGACATGTTCGACGTCCTCGGGCTCAAGTAGCGCCGGTGCGACGGGTCGCCTACCTGCTCGCCGCGGCGCTGGTCGCGGCAGCACCCTCTGCGTCGGCCCAGAAGGGCGTCGGCGACGTCGTCTACGTCCCGACGCCGCAGGTCGTCGTCGACACCATGATGCGCATGGCGCAGGTCGGGCCCGGCGACTACCTGATCGACCTCGGGTCGGGCGACGGGCGGGTCGTCGTCTCGGCCGCGAGCCGCGGCGCCCGCGCGCTCGGCGTCGACCTCGACCGGCACCTGCTCGGCGTCGCGAACGAGGCCGCGAAGCGCGAGGGCGTCACCGACCGGGCGACGTTCCGCGAGCAGAACCTGTTCGAGACCGATCTCGCGGGCGCGACGGTGATCACGACCTACCTGCTGCCCGACATGAACCTGAAGCTGCGCCCGAAGATCCTCGCGCTGAAGCCGGGCACCCGGGTCGTCGCGCACGACTACCACATGGGCGACTGGCTTCCGGACCAGCGCGAGACGCTTGAAGTCCCGGAAAAGAAGGTCGGCCTCGAGGGCGTCAGCTACGTCTACCTCTGGCACGTGCCGGCGCAGGTCGCCGGTCGGTGGCGGACCGAGATCCCGGTCGCGGGCCGGTCGACGCCGTTCGAGTTCGAGCTTGGAGCAGCGCTTCCAGGTCGTCACCGGGCGCGCGACCGCAATCGCGGGCCGGCCCACGCGGCTGCAGACGCCGCGGCTGCGGGGCGACGCGCTGTCCTTCACGGTCGAGCTCGGGCCCGGGCGGCCGCCGGTCCGGTACGAGCTCCAGGGGCGCGTCGAGGGCGACGACCTCCGCGGCACCGCCTACGTCTGGGAAAACAACGCGCGGCGCGAGGTGTCGTTCGACGCCCGGCGTGTTGGCCCGGCGGTTTCCACCGCGAACTGAACCGCAGCGCTGGCCGGCGCTCGCTGCACCGCGGTATAATCCGCGCGGTCGAGACGGGACGGGCCGCGGGCCGGTCCCGTTTTCACATCCGAACCGGATTCCGCCCGAATTTCAGTGTCCGCCACGCCGTCGCCCGCCGTCCTCGCGCTCGCCGACGGCACCATCTTTCGCGGGCGGTCGATCGGCGCCGACGGCGCCAAGGTCGGGGAGGTGGTGTTCAACACCGCCATGACCGGCTACCAGGAGATCCTCACCGACCCGTCCTACTGCGAGCAGATCGTCACGCTGACGTATCCGCACATCGGCAACACCGGCGTGAACAGCGAGGACGAAGAGTCGCCGCGGGTGTACGCGGCGGGACTGGTGATCCGCGACCTGCCGGTACGCGCGTCGAGCTGGCGCGCCGAGCAGACGCTCCCCGAATACCTGGCCGCGCGCGGCGTGGTGGCGATCGCCGACATCGACACGCGCCGGCTGACCCGGATCCTCCGCGAGCGGGGCGCGCAGAGCGGCTGCCTGATGGCCGGCCGGGTCGACGAGACCGAGGCGCTCGCGAAAGCGCGGGCATTTCCCGGCCTCGCCGGGATGGACCTGGCGAAGGTGGTCACGACCGCCCGGCCGTACGAGTGGGCCGAGGGCGGCTGGCAGCTCGGCACGGGCTACCGCAAGCCCGGACGCGTGCGCCATCGCGTCGCCGCGTACGACTACGGCGTCAAACGGAACATCCTGCGCATGCTCGTCGACCGCGGCTGCGCGGTGACCGTCTTCCCGGCGCAGACGCCGGCGCGCGACGTGCTGGCGACGAAGCCCGACGGCGTGTTCCTCTCGAACGGTCCCGGCGACCCCGAGCCCTGCGACTACGCGATCGACGCCATCCGCGCGCTGCTCGACGACACCCGGATTCCGGTGTTCGGCATCTGCCTCGGCCACCAGCTGATGGGGCTTGCCTCGGGCGCCCGCACGATCAAGATGAAGTTCGGGCACCACGGTGCGAATCATCCGGTGAAGGATCTCGACACCGGCCAGGTCGTGATCACGAGCCAGAACCACGGCTTCGCGGTGGATCCGGCGAGCCTGCCGTCCACGCTCCGCCCGACGCACGTGTCGCTCTTCGACGGCAGCCTCCAGGGCCTCGCGCGCACCGACCGGCCGGCGTTCTGCTTCCAGGGCCACCCGGAAGCGAGCCCGGGACCGCACGACGTCGGCTACCTGTTCGACCGCTTCGCTTCGCTGATGGACGGGAAATAGCGATGCCGAAGCGCACCGACATCAAGAGCATCCTGATCATCGGCGCCGGCCCGATCGTCATCGGCCAGGCCTGCGAGTTCGACTACTCCGGCGCGCAGGCGTGCAAGGCGCTGCGGGCGGAGGGCTACAAGGTCATCCTGGTCAACTCCAACCCGGCGACGATCATGACCGACCCGGAGATGGCCGACGTGACCTACGTCGAGCCGGTCACCTGGCAGGTGGTCGAGACGATCATCGCGAAAGAGCGTCCCGACGCGCTCCTGCCGACGATGGGCGGGCAGACCGGCCTCAACTGCGCGCTCGACCTCGCCAAGCACGGCGTCCTCGAGAAGTACGGCGTCGAGATGATCGGCGCGAGCCGGGAAGCGATCGACAAGGCCGAGGACCGCGAAAAATTCAAGGTCGCGATGCAGCGCATCGGGCTCGAGTGCCCGCGCTCCTCGCTCGCGCACTCGATGGAGGAGGCGCTGCAGGTCCAGGGCGCGGTCGGCTTCCCGGTGGTGATCCGGCCCTCGTTCACCCTCGGCGGCTCGGGCGGCGGCATCGCCTACAACCGCGAGGAGTTCGTCGCGATCTGCGAGCGCGGCCTCGACGCCTCGCCGACGCACGAGCTCCTGATCGAGGAGTCGGTCGTCGGCTGGAAAGAGTTCGAGATGGAGGTCGTGCGCGACCGGCGCGACAACTGCATCATCGTCTGCTCGATCGAGAACCTCGATCCGATGGGCGTCCATACCGGCGACTCGATCACCGTCGCGCCGGCGCAGACGCTCACCGACAAGGAGTACCAGCGCCTCCGCGACGCGTCGATCGCGGTGCTGCGCGAGATCGGCGTCGACACCGGCGGGTCGAACGTGCAGTTCGCGGTCTCGCCCGAGGACGGGCGCATCCTCGTCATCGAGATGAACCCGCGCGTGAGCCGCTCCTCCGCGCTCGCGTCGAAGGCGACCGGGTTCCCGATCGCGAAGGTCGCGGCGAAGCTCGCGGTCGGCTACACGCTCGACGAGCTGGCGAACGAGATCACCGGCGGTGCGACCCCGGCGTCGTTCGAGCCGACGATCGACTACGTCGTCACGAAGATCCCGCGCTTCGCCTTCGAGAAGTTCCCGCACGCGAACAGCCGCCTCACCACGCAGATGAAGTCGGTGGGCGAGGTGATGGCCATCGGGCGCACGTTCCAGGAGTCCTTCCAGAAGGCGCTGCGCGGCCTCGAAGTCGGCGTCGACGGCCTGGACGAGAAGACGGCCGACCTCGAGACGATCGACACCGAGCTCCGCGACGTCGGCCCGGACCGCATCTGGTACCTCGCCGACGCGTTCCGCTGCGGCCTGACGCTCGACGAGATTCACGCCGCGACCCGCGTCGACCCCTGGTTCCTGGCGCAGATCGAGGACCTGGTCCGCCGCGAGCGCGCGCTCGCGGGGCGGGCGCTCGAGTCGCTCGCCCGCGACGAGTTGCTCGACCTGAAGCGCCGCGGGTTCTCGGACCGGCGGCTCGCGAAGCTCCTCGGCACGACCGGCGACGCGGTCCGTGGCCGTCGCGTCGCGCTCGGCGTGCGGCCGGTCTTCAAGCGCGTCGACACCTGCGCCGCCGAGTTCGCCACGCACACCGCGTACCTCTACTCGACCTACGAGGAGGAGTGCGAGGCGGAGCCGACCGACCGGAAGAAGATCATGGTCCTCGGCGGCGGGCCGAACCGGATCGGGCAGGGGATCGAGTTCGACTACTGCTGCGTGCACGCGGCGCTCGCGCTGCGCGAGGACGGCTTCGAGACCATCATGGTCAACTGCAACCCGGAGACCGTCTCGACCGACTACGACACCTCCGACCGGCTCTACTTCGAGCCGCTGACGCTCGAGGACGTGCTCGAGATCGTCGACAAGGAGAAGCCGCTCGGCGTGATCGTGCAGTACGGCGGCCAGACGCCGCTCAAGCTCGCGCGCGACCTGGAGGCGAACGGCGTGCCGATCATCGGCACCACGCCCGACATGATCGACGTCGCGGAGGACCGCGAGCGCTTCCAGCAGCTGCTCACGGCGATCGGGCTCAGGCAGCCGCCCAACCGCACCGCGCGCACCGAGAGCCAGGCGCTCGCGCTCGCGCTCGAGATCGGCTATCCGCTGGTCGTGCGGCCGAGCTACGTGCTCGGCGGCCGCGCGATGGAGATCGTCCACGAGCAGCGCGACCTCGAGCGCTACATGCGCGAGGCGGTGAAGGTCTCGAACGACTCGCCGGTGCTGCTCGACCGGTTCCTGAACGACGCGAGCGAGGTGGACGTCGACGCGGTCAGCGACGGCAAGCGGGTCGTGATCGGCGGCATCATGGAGCACATCGAGCAGGCGGGCGTCCACTCGGGCGACTCGGCGTGCTCGCTGCCGCCGTTCTCGCTCTCGCGCGCGCTGCAGGACGAGCTGCGCCGCGAGACGGTGATGCTGGCGAAGGCGCTCAACGTCGTCGGGCTGATGAACGTGCAGTACGCGATCCAGGACGGGACGGTGTACGTGCTGGAGGTGAACCCGCGCGCTTCGCGCACCGTGCCGTACGTGTCCAAGGCGACCGGCGTGCCGCTCGCGAAGGTCGCCGCGCGCTGCATGGCCGGGCGCTCGCTCGACGAGCAGGGGATCCGCGGCGAGGTGGTGCCGCCCTACGTCTCGGTCAAGGAGGCGGTGTTCCCGTTCATCAAGTTCCCCGGGGTCGACACCATCCTCGGGCCGGAGATGAAGTCGACCGGCGAGGTGATGGGCATCGGCGACTCGTTCGGCGAAGCGTTCGTCAAGTCGCAGCTCGCCGCCGGCGTGCGGCTGCCGCGGGGCGGCCGGGCGTTCATCAGCGTGCGCGACGCCGACAAGCCCGGGGTGCTGGAGATCGCGCGGGGCCTGCACGCGCTCGGGTTCGCGCTGGTCGCGACCCGCGGCACCGCGGCGGCGATCGCCGCGGCGGGCGTCCCGGTTGCAACCGTCAACAAGGTGGCCGAGGGCCGGCCGCACGTCGTGGACATGATCAAGAACGGCGAGATCGACCTGATCGTCAACACCGTGGACGAGAAGCGGACCGCGATCTCCGACTCGCGCTCGATCCGGACGACCGCGGTGCAGAGCCGCATCACCTACTACACGACGCTCGCCGGGGCCCGGGCGGCCTGCGCCGGCCTCGGCGCCATGCAATCGTTGACGCCGCTCGACCTCCAGGGCTTGCACGAGCGGCTCCGGGCCGCTTAAGATGGGCCCGGTCCCCTCCGCCCCCGGGCACTTCCGCCCGGGGGTTCGCTTTTGGCACCCGCTTTTTTTGCATCCGGAAATCGAGATGGCCAAGACGCCTTTGACCGTTAGCGGCGCGCAGCAGCTCAAGACCGAGCTCCACCGGCTGAAGACCGTGGACCGGCCCGGGGTGATCCAGGCGATCTCGGACGCGCGCTCGCACGGCGACCTGTCGGAGAACGCCGAGTACGCCGCCGCGAAGGAGCGGCAGAGCTTCATCGAAGGCCGCATCGCGGAGGTCGAGTCGAAGCTCGCGAATTGCCAGGTCATCGACCCGAAGCTGGTCGACGCGGAGGGCCGGTGCGTGTTCGGGTCGACGGTGGAGCTCGAGGACGTCGCCTCGCGCGACGTCGTCCGCTACCAGATCGTGGGCGAGGACGAGGCCGACATCAAGCAGAACAAGATCTCGATCACCTCGCCGATCGCGCGCGCGCTGATCGGGAAGTACGCCGGCGACCAGGTCGAGGTGCAGACGCCGGGCGGCGTGCGCGCGCTCGAGATCATGGACGTGCGCTACGAATGAGCCGCCGTCCGCGCTCGCGGACGGCGCTAGCGGGATCGCAGTTTGGCCTGGCGCGGCGCGCTGCGGGCAGAGCGTGCCTCTCGCCGAGGGGCCGGCTTGCGCGGAGGTGCAGCGGGCTGCTCCGGCTGCTCGGCCGGGGGTCGCTCCCGGTAGACGACCAGCACCTTCCCGATGTGCTGCACCGGCGACGAGTCGGTCGCGGCGCAGATCTCGCCGAGAAGGCGCTCGCGGGTGTCGCCGTCGCCCGTCATCACCCGGATCTTGATCAGCTCGTGGGCCTTGAGGGCTCGCTCGAGCTCGGCCAGCACGGCGGCGGTGAGGCCGTCGGCGCCGATCCACACGACCGGATCGAGACGGTGCGCGCGGCCCTTCAGCGTCTGCCGGTCGGCCGGCGTAAGCTCCTTCGGCATCGGTCGCATTCTATAGATCCCTGATGTCAAAGGCCAAAGCCGGACGGACGTGGATGCAGCAGCACGTCGCCGACCCCTACGTCCGGAAAGCGAAGGCGCTCGGCTACCGGTCGCGGGCGGCGTTCAAGCTGGCGGAGATCGACCGCGCGGACCGGCTCTTCGCCTCCGGGCAGCGGGTCGTCGATCTCGGCGCTGCGCCCGGCGGCTGGTCGCAGGTCGCCGCCGAGAGGGTCGGGTCCGAGCGGACGGGTGATCGCCGTCGACGTGCTCGAGCTGGCGCCGCTCCCGGGCGTCACGGTGATCCGGGGCGATTTCACCGCCGAGGCGGTGCTGCGCGAGGTCGAGCGCGCCCTCGACGGGGAGCGCGTCGATCTTGTCCTTTCGGACCTGTCCCCCAATCTGTCGGGTGTGGCGGCGAGCGATCAGGCGCGGAGCATCCATCTCTGCGAGCTCGCCGCTCGAGTTCGGCCTCGCGCACCTGAAACCGGGCGGAGCGCTCCTGGTCAAATCGTTCCAGGGCGCCGGATTTCCGGCGTTTCTGCAGCGGCTGCGCGCGAGCTTCGAGCGGGTCGCTTCGCGCAAGCCGGATGCGTCGCGGAGCCGCTCGAGCGAAATGTATCTGCTCGCGCGCGCGCCGCGTGCAAAACCTTAGGCAACGTCGGGATTTTGCGACAGGTTTCCTTGTCGTAGCCCCCGAGGTTTGGGCGTAGAATCATGGGCATCCGCGTGGCTTCGCGCACGCCGCCCGCCTCCGAGGAGTGGACTTGAACAATCTCGTCAAGAACCTGGTGATCTGGCTCGTCATCGGCCTGGTGCTGATGACGGTCTTCAACCAGTTCAACACGCGCTCGACCGCGCAGCAGCCGATGCCGTACTCGCAGTTCGTCGAGGACGTCAAGGCGGGCAAGATCAAGAGCGTCGTCGTCGAGGGCCGCATGCTGAAGGCGGTCACGACCGAGGACAAGCGGGTCATGAGCTACTCGCCCGGCGACATCTGGCTGATCAACGACCTGCTGAAGTACGGCGTCAAGGTCGAGGCGAAGCCGGAGGAGGAGCCCTCGCTCCTCATGAACATCTTCGTCTCCTGGTTCCCGATGCTGCTCCTGATCGGCGTGTGGGTGTTCTTCATGCGCCAGATGCAGGGCGGCGGGCGCGGCGGGGCGTTCAGCTTCGGCAAGTCGCGCGCGCGGATGCTCGACGAGTCGAACAACAACGTGACGTTCGCCGACGTCGCCGGCTGCGACGAGGCGAAGGAGGAGGTCGGCGAGCTGGTCGACTTCCTGCGCGACCCGTCGAAGTTCCAGAAGCTCGGCGGCCGCATCCCGAAGGGGGTGCTGATGGTCGGCAACCCGGGCACCGGCAAGACGCTGCTCGCGCGGGCGATCGCGGGCGAGGCGAAGGTGCCGTTCTTCTCGATCTCCGGCTCCGATTTCGTCGAGATGTTCGTCGGCGTCGGCGCGGCGCGCGTGCGCGACATGTTCGACCAGGCGAAGAAGCACGCACCCTGCATCGTGTTCATCGACGAGATCGACGCGGTCGGCCGCCAGCGCGGCGCGGGGCTCGGCGGCGGCAACGACGAGCGCGAGCAGACGCTGAACCAGCTGCTGGTCGAAATGGACGGCTTCGAGGGCACGACGGGCGTGATCGTCATCGCGGCGACCAACCGGCCCGACGTGCTCGACCCGGCGCTGCTCCGCCCCGGGCGTTTCGACCGGCAGGTGGTCGTGCCGCTGCCCGACATCCGCGGCCGCGAGCAGATCCTGCTCGTCCACATGCGCAAGGTGCCGCTCGCGCCCGACGTGAAAGCGGACATCATCGCGCGCGGCACGCCCGGCTTCTCGGGCGCCGACCTCGCCAACATCGTCAACGAGGCCGCGTTGTTCGCGGCGCGCGGGAACAAGCGTCTCGTGGACATGGACGATTTCGAGCGCGCCAAGGACAAGATCATGATGGGCGCGGAGCGCCGGTCGATGGTCATGTCCGAGGAGGAGCGGCGCACCACCGCCTATCACGAGTCCGGCCACGCGGTGGTCGGCAGGCTCGTGCCCAGGGCCGACCCGGTGCACAAGGTGACGATCATCCCGCGCGGTCGCGCGCTCGGCGTCACGTTCTTCCTGCCCGAGAAGGACCGGTACGGGCTCGACAAGCAGCAGATGCTCGCGCAGATCGCGGTCGCTTTCGGCGGCCGCATCGCCGAAGAGGTGTTCCTCGACCAGCAGACGACCGGCGCGCGCCAGGACTTCGAGAGCGCGACCGGGATCGCGCGCGAGATGGTGACGCGCTACGGGATGTCCGACTCGCTCGGGCCGATGGTCTACGGCGACAACGAGGGCGAGGTCTTCCTCGGCCGCTCGATCACGACGCACAAGAACGTGTCCGAGGCGACGTTGCAGAAGGTGGACGGCGAGATCCGCCGGATCATCGACGAGCAGTACACGATCGCGCGCCGGATCGTCGAGGCGAACCGCGAGAAGGTCGAGTCGATGGCGCTCGCGCTGCTCGAGTTCGAGACCCTCGACGCCGACCAGATCGGCGACATCATGGCGGGGCTTCCGCCGCGGCCGCCGAAGCCGATCGCGCAGCCGCCGCAGCAGCCGCCGAAGCCCGACGCGCCGGGCGCCACCACGACGACTGCACCCGCCTGAGCGCCCGCGCCAGTACACGAAGCCCGCGGGCCCCGCGCCTGCGGGCTTTTTTGTCGGCTGTTTTCGCTGACCGTATGACGGCGATCCTTCGCTGCGGCCGCTTCGAGCTCCCGCTCGGGCGTCCGCTCGTGATGGGCGTCGTGAACGTCACCCCCGATTCGTTCTACGACGGCGGCCGGTACGGCACGCCGCAGGCGGCGATCGTTCAGGCGCGGCGGCTGGCGGAGGAGGGCGCGGATCTCCTCGACGTCGGCGGCGAATCGAGCCGCCCGGGTGCCGCGCCGGTCACGGCGGAGGAAGAGCTCGCGCGGATCCTGCCGGTGCTCGAGGGGGTCGCCGACCTCCAGCTGCCGGTTTCCGTCGACACGACCAAACCCGAGGTCATGCGCAGCGCGCTTGCGCACGGCGCGGCGATGATCAACGACATCACGGCGCTCGCCGCGCCCGGTGCGCTCGAGCTGGTCGCGTCGTCGGACGCGGCGGCGTGCCTGATGCACATGCAGGGGAGCCCGCGGACGATGCAGGCGGAGCCGACGTACGCCGACGTGGTCGCCGAGGTGCGTGATTTCCTCGCCGCCCGCGCGGCCGCGTGCGTCGCGGCCGGGATCGCGAGCGAGCGCATCGTCGTCGACCCCGGCTTCGGCTTCGGCAAGACGGTCGCGCACAACCTGACCCTCCTCGCCCGGCTCGGCGAGATCGCGGCGCTCGGCTTCCCGGTGCTCGCCGGCTGGTCGCGGAAGTCGAGCCTCGGGCGCATCACCGGGCGGCCGGCCGAGGAAAGGTTGGCAGGCAGCGTCGCGGCGGCGCTGATCGCCGTGCAGCGCGGGGCTAGAATCGTGCGCGTACACGACGTCGCCGCGACGCGTGACGCGCTGGCGATGCTCGCGGCGGTGGAGGGGAACGGATGAGCCGCAAGTACTTCGGGACGGACGGCGTGCGGGGCAGGGTCGGCGAGGCGCCGATCACGCCGGAGTTCGTCCTGCGTCTCGGCTTCGCGGCCGGCGAGGTCCTCGCACGGCGCCGGAGCGGCCACGAACGGCCGGCGGTGCTGATCGGCAAGGACACGCGGATCTCGGGCTACATGCTCGAGGCCGCGCTCGAGGCGGGGTTTGCGGCGGCGGGCGTGGACGTCATGCTGTGCGGCCCGATGCCGACCCCCGCAGTCGCCTACCTCACGCGCGCGCTGCGGCTCTCGGCGGGGATCGTCATCAGCGCCTCGCACAATCCGTACCCCGAC
Organism: uncultured beta proteobacterium; assembly: GCA_963762785.1. Taxonomy (GTDB): domain Bacteria; phylum Pseudomonadota; class Gammaproteobacteria; order Burkholderiales; family SG8-39; genus DATEDA01. The sequence continues at coordinate 14,672 of CAVXND010000090.1, read as the reverse complement.
AACGGCATCAAGTTCTTCTCCGCCGACGGCGGCAAGCTCCCCGACGCGATCGAGCAGGAGATCGAGGCTGCGCTCGAGCGGCCGCTCGCGTGCCGGCCGTCGGCCGAGCTCGGCCGGGCGCGCCGCATCGACGACGCGGCCGGGCGATACATCGAGTTCTGCAAGAGCACCTTCCCCGACGCGCTCGACCTGCGCGGCCTGCGCATCGTGGTGGACTGCGCGCACGGCGCCGGCTACCACGTGGCGCCGCACGTCTTCCACGAGCTCGGCGCCGACGTGATCGCGATCGGCGACGAGCCGAACGGCTTCAACATCAACGACGGCGTGGGCGCGACCCATCCGGCGTCGCTCGCGGCGGCGGTGACCAAGCACCGGGCCGACCTCGGCATCGCCCTCGACGGCGACGGCGACCGGCTGCTGATGGCCGACGCCGCCGGCGCGACCTACGACGGCGATCAGCTGCTCTACGTGATCGCCTGCCGGCGCGCGCAGGATGGACGGCTCCGGGGCGTGGTGGGCACCCTGATGACCAATCTCGCGTTCGAGCGCGCGCTCGGTGCGCTCGGGGCCGGGTTCGCGCGGGCGAAGGTCGGCGACCGCTACGTGCTCGAGCTGATGCAGGAGCGCGGCTGGGATCTCGGCGGCGAGAACTCCGGCCACATCATCTGCCTCGACAAGCACACGACCGGAGACGCGATCGTCTCCGCGCTGCAGGTGCTCGAGGCGGTGCGCCGGGACGGGCGGGGGCTCGCCGAGCTCGCCGGGCACCTCCGCCTGTACCCGCAGAAGCTCATCAACGTGCGCGTCGCACGGGAGTTCGACTGGCAGGGGGACGCCGCGATCGGGCAGGCCCGGGCGGAGGCCGAAGGCCGGCTCGGGCAGCGCGGCCGGCTGCTCCTCCGGGCATCCGGCACCGAGCCGGTGCTGAGGGTGATGGTGGAGGGGGAGGACGAGGCCGAGGTGGCCGCAGTCGCCGCCGAGCTCGCCGCCCGGGTGGAGCGCGCCGCCGCCGCCTGAGCCCCGCAACCCGCGGGCGGTGTCATGGCGCCGTAACACGGGGCCAATAGACTCTCCTGGTCACGCTGAAGCGTGCTCCATCCACGAGGAGAGTCATGAAACAGCTCAAGATCTACGCCGCAGTCGCCGCCATGCTGGGAGGCGTCGCCGCCGCCCCCGTGGCGACCGCGCAGGTCGTCAAGGTCGACGGCTCGAGCACGGTCTTCCCGGTGACCGAGGCCGTGGCCGAGGACTTCCAGAAGGCCAAGAAGGGCGCCGCCAAGGTGACCGTCGGCATCTCGGGCACCGGCGGCGGCTTCAAGAAGTTCTGCCGCGGCGAAACCGACGTCTCGAACGCCTCGCGCCCGATCCTGAAGCAGGAGATGGCGGACTGCAAGGCGGCCGGCATCGAGTACTTCGAGCTGCCGGTCGCGTTCGACGCGCTCACCGTCGTCATCAACCCCAAGAACACCTTCATCAAGACCCTCACCGTGGCCGAGCTCAAGAAGATGTGGGAGCCGGGCGCGCAGGGCAAGGTCACCCGCTGGAACCAGGTGAACCCCGCCTGGCCCGACGCGCCGATCAAGCTGTTCGGCCCCGGCGCCGACTCCGGCACGTTCGACTACTTCACCGAAGCGGTGGTCGGCAAGGCGAAGTCGAGCCGCGGCGACTTCACCGCCTCCGAGGACGACAACGTCCTCGTCCAGGGCGTGTCGCGCGACGTCAACGGGCTCGGCTACTTCGGCTACGCGTACTACATCGAGAACAAGGACAAGCTCAAGGCGGTCCCGATCGTGAACGAGAAGGGCCAGCCGGTCGAGCCGTCGATGGAAGCGGTGCTGAAGGGCAGCTACTCCCCGCTCGCCCGGCCGATCTTCATCTACGTGAACGCGAAGTCGCTCGGCAAGCCCGAAGTCAGGGAGTTCGTCGAGTACTACATGAAGCACGGCGCCAAGCTCGCCCGCGAAGTGAAGTACGTGCCGCTGCCCGACGCCGCGTACACGAGCGGGCTGGAGCACATCCAGAAAGGCAAGAAGGGCACCGTCTTCGGCGGCACCGCCGAGGTCGGCGTCACGATCGAGGAGCTGCTCCGGCGCGAAGCGAAGCTCTGAGAACCGAAGCTCCGAGCAGCCTGCACGTCGGCCGGCGGGTCGGGGAGCGCCCTTCCGGCCGGCGTCATCGAGTCCGGTCGGCTACACTCACGGGGAGACGATAACGATGTCAGCCGTCGCACCGAGCGGCGCCACCTCCGCCACCGTGCCCGCCGAAGGTCTCACCAGCGCGCGCCTCGCGCAGCGCCGCAGCCGCATCGCCACCGAGAAGGCGATCGAGTTCGTCCTCTTCGCCGCCGCCTCGGTCTCGGTGTTCGTCACGATCGGCATCGTCTACGTCCTGGTCAGCGAGTCGGTCCAGTTCTTCCGGCACGTCTCGATCTGGGACTTCCTCACCGACACGCAGTGGACGCCGCTCTTCGACGACGCCCACTTCGGCATCATCGTCCTGCTCTCCGGGACGATCACGAGCTCGGTCGTGGCGCTCGCGATCGCGATTCCCCTGGGCACGATCATCGCGATCTACCTGTCCGAGTTCGCGCCGTTCAAGATGCGCGAGATCGCCAAGCCGTTCCTCGAGCTCCTCGGCGGGATCCCGACGATCATCTACGGGTACTTCGCGCTGCTCTTCGTCACGCCGCTCCTGCAGCGGATCTACCCGGAGCTGCCCGGCTTCAACATCCTCGCCGCCGGGCTGGTGATGGGCATCATGATCATCCCGTACGTGAGCTCGATCAGCGAGGACGCGATGCGCGCGGTGCCGATGGCGCTGCGCGAAGGCTCCTACGCGATGGGCGCCACGCGGTACCAGACCGCCGTCCACGTCGTGGTGCCGGCGGCGTTCTCCGGCATCGCGTCGGCCTACATCCTGGGCATCTCGCGCGCCGTCGGCGAGACGATGATCCTCGCGATCGCGGCGGGGATGCAGCCCAACCTGACCTTCAATCCGCTCGAGCCGGCCGCGACGATCACCGCCTACATCGTCCAGGTGGCGCTCGGCGACCTGCCGCACGGCTCGATCGGCTACCAGACGATCTTCGCGGCCGGGCTGACCCTGATGGTGCTCACGCTCTTCTTCAACATCCTCGGCCACGGGCTGCGGAAGAAGTTCCGGGAGGCCTACTGATGTCCGCGGTCGCCCCGCCGGTGTCCCAGGACGTCCGGACGATCCGGGAGATCATCGCCAGGCACAAGCGCTGGGACTACATCTTCGGCGTGATCGGGATCCTCGCGCTGATGATCGGCGTGCTGACCTTCACCGCGCTCTTCGTCGACATGGCGATCGACGGGATCCCGCGGCTCAAGCCCGAGTTCTTCACCAACTTCCCGTCGCGCCGCCCGAGCGAGGCGGGGATCCTGTCGGCCTGGGTGGGATCGACGCTGGTGATGGTCGTCACCGCGTTCTTCGCGGTGCCGCTCGGGGTTGCGGCCGGGATATACCTCGAGGAGTACGCGCGCAAGAACTGGATCACCGACATCATCGAGATCAACATCACCAACCTGGCCGGGGTGCCGTCGATCGTCTACGGTCTGCTCGCACTCGGCCTCTTCGTCTACCAGTTCGGGTTCGGGCAGAGCATCCTGTCGGCGGGGCTGACGCTGGCGCTGCTGATCCTGCCGGTCGTGATCGTCGCGACGCGCGAGGCGATCCGCGGGATTCCGCAGTCGATCCGCGAGGGGGCGTACGCCCTCGGCGCCACCCAGTGGCAGACGACGAAGGATCACATCGTTCCGTACTCGGCCGCCGGCATCCTGACCGGGGTCATCATCGGCATGGCGCGCGCGATCGGCGAGACGGCGCCGATCATCACCATCGGCGCGCTGACGTTCATCGCGTTCCTGCCGGCCTCGCCGGTGACGACCACGCCGCCGTTCCTGAACTTCGAATGGCTGTTCTCGCCGTTCAGCGTGATGCCGATCCAGATGTTCAACTGGACCTCGCGCCCGGAAGCGGCGTTCCACAAGAACGCGGCGGCCGCCGGTTTCGTGCTGGTGCTGATGACGCTGGCGATGAACGGGCTGGCGATCTGGCTGCGCTATCGCCTCAGGAAGAACATCAAGTGGTGAACGGACAACGAATCCCCGGGGAGTCCACGACATGACCGCGTCCGAGACGGCAGTCGCGCTGAAGGCGGAGGCCAGGAACCTGAGCTTCTACTACGGCGACTTTCACGCGCTGAAGGCGCTCAACATGCCGGTGCACGACAAGAAGGTCACCGCGCTGATCGGGCCATCGGGCTGCGGAAAGTCGACGTTCCTGCGCTGCTTCAACCGCATGCACGACCTGTATCCGGGCAACCGGTACCAGGGCGACATCCGCCTCTACCCGGACAACACCAACCTCCTCGGCAAGGAGGTGGACCCGATCGAGGTCCGCATGCGGATCAGCATGGTGTTCCAGAAGCCGAACCCGTTCCCGAAGTCGATCTTCGAGAACGTCGCCTACGGCCTGCGCGTGCGCGGCGAGCGGAACCGTCGCCTCCTCGAGGAGAAGGTCGAGCAGGCGCTGCGCGGCGCCGCGCTCTGGGAGGAGGCGAAGGACCGCCTCGACGATCTCGCGTTCAACCTGTCGGGCGGGCAGCAGCAGCGGCTCTGCATCGCGCGCGCGCTCGCGACCGACCCCGAGATCCTGCTCTTCGACGAGCCGACCTCGGCGCTCGACCCGATCGCGACCGCCAGCATCGAGGAGCTGATCACCGACCTCAAGCACAAGGTGACGATCCTGATCGTCACCCACAACATGCAGCAGGCGGCGCGGGTCTCCGACTACACCGCCTACATGTACCTCGGCGAGCTGATCGAGTTCGACGTCACCGACACGATCTTCATCAAGCCGAAGAAGAAGCAGACGGAAGACTACATCACCGGCCGGTTCGGCTGACGCCCGTTCCCGCCGCAGGCGCCGCTGGGGATCCTGCGGCCGGCGGATCGCGGACGATCGTGGCTCCCACGTCCTTCAGGAGCCGATTGAATTCGGGCGACGACAGAATGATCGTCCCCGCGGCCGCGCGCAGGCGATCGACGGCCTCGGTCGGCAGGACGAACGTCGTGGGCAGCTCGTTCAGATACGCGAGCTCGGCCTTGTCCGCGAGTGCCGGGAACGACACGTTGATCGCATAGACGTCGACGTCTGGCACGTTGTGGCGAGTGCACACGCACCATCGTTTCGAGCAGACGCGCGATCGCGGTCCCAGGATCCTCCAGCTGACCGGTATGCACCGGAGACGTCTGGATGATCGTGCTGCGCGCCGCCGTGAGCCAGTGGAAGCGCTCCCGCATGGGCAGCTGGCCGATCGGCCCGGCCGCGTCTCCGCCGGCGCAGATCAGCGGGATCGTCGCGAGGTGCGCGCGGATCGCCTGCATGTCGACCGCCGGGTCGAGCGCGAGCACGCGGCGCTCGTCGAGCTCGATCCGCGCCTCGAGGAAGGACAGCGCGGGGCACGAGACGATCACGCCGACGTTGACGAACTCCTCGCGCTCGACGCGGGGGACGACGCGGATCACGGCGTAGTCGTACTTACACCGGTCGGGCACGGATCGCCTCCTCGAGAAACGCGTGCGGGGCCTCGAGCCTGCGCCGGAGGTAGCCGGCGTAGGCGGCGCGGCGGCCGCTCGCACCGCCGTCCGCCGCCAGCCACGCCTCCGGAACGAGGTCGACGATCCGCTCGATCGCCGCGGCAGTGATCCGCGGGCCGAGCCGCGCATCGGCCTCCCGCAGCGCGCCGGCGAGGGGCAGCAGCACGTGGTCCTTGATCATCGGAAACGGGTCTTCGCTGCGCGCGAGATAGTCGCCGCCGGCGTGGTGGAAGTAAAGCGCCGCGCCGTGGTCGATGAGCTGCAGGCGGCGGTGCCACATCAGCATGTTGGTGTTGCGCGCGGTGCGGTCGAGGTTGGTCACGTAGGCGTCGAACCAGACGATCGACGACGCGAGCGCGGCATCCGGCCGCTCGGCGACCGGATCGAACATGACCGCCCCGGGCAGGTAGTCGAGCGCGAGATTGAGCCCGGCGCTCGCCCTGATCAGGTGCTGGATCTCCGGATCCGGCTCGGTGCGGGCCAGGTCCGGGTCGAGGTCGACGAGAACGATCTCGGGCACCGGCAGGCCGAGCGTGCGCGCCGATCTCTCCCGCCACCAGCTCGGCGATCAGCGCCTTCGCGCCCTGGCCCGCGCCGCGGAACTTGAGGACGTACAGCCCGTCGTCGTCGGCCTCGACGATCGCGGGCAGCGAACCGCCCTCGCGCAAGGGGGTGACGTACCTCGTGGCGACGACGGTCCTCAGGTTCATCGGTGCTTCAAGTGTAGCCCGCCCGCGCGGGCTGAACCCGGCCTCTCAGCCGCCGTAGCGCTCGGTCCTGATCCGGTCCGCGGCCACGCCCAGATCGAGCAGGAGGTCGGTGACGGCCTCGACGAATGCGTTGCTCCCGCAGACGAACGTGCGGACGGGCGGCGCCGGCTGCGCGAGCGCACGGGCCAGCAGCGGCCGGTCGATGCGGCCGGACCGCAGATCGGAAGCGCCCGGCGTCTCGCGCGAGACGGTGGCGATCAGGTTGAAGCTGCCGTGTTCAGCGTGGCGGCTCCGCAACTCGTCGAGGTAGAGCAAGTCGGCCGACGTCCTGGCCGAGACCACGAGCGTGACCGGCACCGCGCTCCGCTGCGCGGCGTGATGCCGGACCATCGACGCGAGCGGCACGACACCCGAGCCGCCCCCGATCAGCAGCAGCGGTCCGCCGTCCTTCACCGACCACATGAAGTGGCCGCCGATCGGTCCGCGCAGCTCGATCTCGTCGCCGACCTGCACTTCGTCGTGGAAGAACGGCGAGACCTCGCCGTCCTGGAGCCGTTCGATGGCGAGCTCGAGCGCGTCCGTCCGCTCGGGCGCGGAGGCGATCGAATAGCTGCGCTGGGCCTCGTAGCCGTCCGCTGCCACGAGGCGCACGTCCATGTGCTGTCCCGGAACGAAGCCGGGCGGCTCGGGCAGCGCGAAGAAGAAGCTCTTGATCCGCGGCGTGCGCGGGACCACCGCGGTCACCGTGGCCGGCCGCCAGCGGAGCTTGCGGCCGGGCGCGGGGCCGTCCGGCAACGGGGTGTCCTCAGTCGCCAGAGTACCGCTGCTCCTGCCAGGGATCGCCGTACATGTGATACCCGCGCAGCTCCCAGAATCCGGCCTCGTCGCGTTCGGTGAACTGCAGACCGTTCAGCCACTTCGCCGACTTCCAGAAGTAGAGATGCGGGACGAGCAGGCGGGCGGGGCCGCCGTGCTCGCTCGGGATCGGCTTGCCGTCATACGCGACCGCGACCATGCCGCGGCCGCCGACGAGATCCTTCGTCGGCACGTTCGTCGAATAGCCGTCGACGGAGTGGGCGAGGACGTAGGGGGTCGGCGGCTCGATGCCGGCATCGGCCAGGACGTCGTCGACCGAGACGCCTTCCCACGCGGTGTCGAACTTGCTCCACTTGGTGACGCAGTGGATGTCGCGCGTGACGCTCGTCATCGGCAGCGAAATGAATTCCCGCCATGACCATTGCTTCACCGGTTTCGGGCCGACGCGCAGCGTAAAACGCCACGCCTCGAGCGCTATCCGGGGCGTCGGACCGGCGGAAAGGACCGGGAAGTCCGCGGTGACGAACTGTCCCGGCGGCAGCCGCGTGCCCGCGCCCGGCGCGCGCCCCTTCCCGGTGAATCCCCGTGTAGCCATCGTGTGCCCCTGCGGCTGGATGATGCGATCGGACGATCAAGGATACCGGGCGCCCGGCATGCCGTCTCACCCGCCTGCGCCGTGCCCCTGACACGCCGCTGCCGTTTGACGCCGCGCGCGTCGCGCCAGTAGACTCCGCGCTCCCTTTCCCGGCCGCAGGCCACCGGGTATGGCAGCGACCGTCCCCCAGAGCAACCCCGAGCGCCTCCTTTCGCTCTATCGCACGATGGCGCGCATCCGCGCGTTCGAGAACGCGGCGGAAGAGGCGAGCAAGGGCGGCGTCGCCGCGTTCGGCGCGGCGCTCGGCACCCAGGCGCTCGTACGCGGCCCGCTGCATCTGTCGACGGGGCAGGAGGCGGTACCCGCCGGCGTGTGCGCGAACCTCGAGCGCACCGATCTGATCACCTCGACGCATCGCGGCCACGGCCACACGATCGCCAAGGGCGCCGACGTCACCGCGACCATGTGCGAGCTTTTCGGCCGCGCGACCGGCTTCAACGGCGGCAAGGGCGGCTCGATGCACATCGCCGATTTCTCCGTCGGGATGCTCGGCGCGAACGGCGTCGTCGCGGCCGGGATCCCGATCGCCGCGGGCGCGGCGCATGCGATCAAGCTTCGCGGCGGCAAGGAAGTCGTCGCGTGCTTCTTCGGCGACGGCGCGGTGAACCGCGGGCCGTTCCTCGAGGGGCTCAACTGGGCGCAGATCTACCGCCTGCCGGTGCTCTTCGTCTGCGAGGACAACCGCTACTCGGCCACGACCGCGACCGAGGCGATGACCGGCGGCGAGGGCGCCGCGGCGCGCGCGCACGCGATCGGCCTGCACGGCCGGGTCGTCGACGGCAACGACGTCGAGGCGGTCGACGCCGCCGCGTCGGCGCTGGTCGGGGAAGTGCGCGCCGGGCGCGGCCCGCGCTTCCTGCACGCCGTGACCTACCGGGTGAAGGGCCACGTGTCGGTGGACCCGGCCGCGTATCGCCACCCGGACGAGGTGAGCCGCGCGCTCGAGGAGGATCCGCTGCGGAACGCCGCGGAGAAGCTCGCCTGCGCTCGGCGTGACGGCAGCCGAGGTCGAGCGGATCCGCGGCGAGGCCGAGCGCGAGATCGCCGCCGCCGTCGCCGCCGCCCACGCGGCGCCCTGGCCGGAGGCGGGCCGCGCCTACGGCGACATCCAGGACACCGGCTCCGGACGGTGGTTCTGACCATGGCGCGCCTCACCTACGCGCAAGCCGCCTGCACCGCGCTCGCCGAGGCGATGCGCGCCGATCCGCGCGTCGTCGCGCTCGGCGAGGACGTCGGCCGCGGCGGGATCTTCGCGCAGTACCGCGGTCTCGCGCAGGAGTTCGGACCGCAGCGCGTGATCGACACGCCGATCTCCGAGGCGACGATCATGGGCGCGGCGGTCGGCATGGCGCTGAACGGGCTGAAACCGGTGGTCGAGATGCGCGTGGTCGACTTCGCGCTGTGCTCGATGGACGAGGTCGTGAACCAGGCTGCAAAGGCGCGCTACATGTTCGGCGGACAGGGCCGCGTGCCGCTCGTCGCGCGCATGCCGAACGGCCTCTGGAGCGCGTCGGCGGCGCAGCACTCGCAATCGCTCGAGGCCTGGTTCGCGCACATGCCCGGGCTCGTCGTCGTCACGCCGGCGACGCCGGCGGACAACTACGCGCTCCTGCACGCGGCGATCGAGAGCGGCGACCCGGTGATCTACATGGAGCACAAGGAGCTCTGGGGCACCGAGGGCGACGTGCCCGACGGCCGCCGCATCGCGCTCGGCACCGCCGATGTGCGGCGCGCCGGCGGCGACGTGACGCTCGTGACCTGGTCGAGCACCGTGCATGCGGCGCTCGCGGCGGCCGAAAGCGCCGCGAAGCGCGGGCTTGCGGTCGAAGTCATCGACCTGCGCACGATCTGGCCGTGGGATCGGGACGCCGTGCTCGCCTCGGCCGCGAAGACCGGCCGGCTGCTCGTCGCGCACGAAGCGGTGCAGGCCGGCGGCTTCGGCGCCGAGGTGGCCGCGACCGTGGCCGAGGAGCTCGGCATTCCGGTGAAGCGGCTCGGCGCGCCGCGCATCCCGGTCGGCTACTCGAAGCCGCTCGAGGACGAGGCGCGCATCACCCCCGACAAGATCGTCGCCGCGCTCGTTGCGCTGTGCGACCGGCAGGGCCCCGGAAAGATCGCCGCGCGGCGTTGACACGCTGGCGGCGCTGATCATCGGGCTGTGATCGCGCTCCTCCAGCGGGTCGTCGAAGCGCGCGTGACGGCCGACGGCCGCCCGGTCGGCGAGATCGGCCCCGGCATCCTCGCCCTCGTATGCGCGGAGCGCGGCGACGACGCGGCGGGCGCGACCCGGCTCGTCGAGCGCGTGCTTGCCTTCCGGATGTTCGCCGACGGCGCGGGAAAGATGAACCGCTCCCTGCGCGACACCGGGGGCGGGCTCCTGCTCGTCCCGCAGTTCACGCTCGCGGCCGACACGCGGAGCGGCAATCGCCCGAGCTTCAGCGCCGCCGCCGACCCGGCCCTCGGGCGCGGCCTCTTCGACCACGCGGTTGCGCAGGCGCGCGCGGCGCACTCGCCCGTCGCCACCGGCGAGTTCGGTGCCCACATGCAGGTGAGCCTCGTGAACGATGGCCCGGTGACCTTCTGGCTGCGCGTCGATCCCGCCGGCTAGCGGCGCGCCGGTGCTGCTAACCCGCGGTTTTCATTGACCCGAATCGCCCTGGGCGGCTAGAATCGCACGTTTTCGTCGCTGGACGCCCGATGCGCAAACGGCTCGTCGCGGGCAACTGGAAGATGCATGGGAGCCTCGCGGCGAACCAGCGCCTCCTCGAGTCCGTAAAAGCCGGCGCGGAGAGCGCGCCCGGCGTCGAAATCGCGGTCTGCGTCCCCTTCCCGTATCTGCAGCAGGCGGCAAGCGCGCTCGGCGGGCTCGATGGCAAGACGGGAATCGCCTTGGGTGCGCAGAGCCTGAGCGAGCACGATGCCGGCGCCTATACCGGCGAGGTTTCTGGCGCGATGCTGCGCGAGTTCGGCTGCCGCTACGTGCTCGTCGGGCACTCGGAGCGGCGACAGCTGTACGGCGAGCGCGACGCGCAGGTGGCGGCGAAGTTCGGTGCCGCGCAGCGGGTCGGCCTCGTGCCGATCCTCTGCGTGGGCGAGACGCTGGAGGAGCGCGAGCAGGGTGCGACCGAGGAGATCGTCGGCCGCCAGCTCCAGGCGGTGATCGCGGCCGCGGGCGTCGGCGCGCTGGCCGACGCGGTGATTGCATACGAGCCGGTGTGGGCGATCGGGACGGGGCGCACGGCGAGCCCCGAGCAGGCACAGGCCGTGCACGCGTCCATCCGTGGGCGCATCGGCGCGGCGGACGCGGGGATCGCGGAGAGGCTGCCGCTGCTCTACGGCGGCAGCGTGAAGGCAGGGAACGCGCCGGCGCTGTTCGCGATGCCGGACATCGACGGCGGGCTGATCGGCGGCGCGTCGCTCGTCGCGGAGGAGTTCCTCGCGATCGGCCGAGCGGCGGTGAGAGCAGGTTAAGCACGGGATAGGTGACGTGGACATCTGGCTGACATTGGTTCTGGTGGTGCACGTGCTCGCGGCGCTCGGCGTCATCGGGCTCGTCCTGCTCCAGCACGGCAAGGGCGCCGACGTCGGCGCGGCGTTCGGCTCGGGCGCGTCGGGGAGCCTCTTCGGGGCGACCGGCTCGGCGAACTTCCTGTCGCGGACGACGGCGATCCTCGCCGCGGTGTTCTTCGTCTCGAGCCTCGGCCTCGCGTACCTCGCGAACGTCAAGCCGAAGGCGGGCGGGAGCGTGATGGACGCCGGCAGCCCGCCGGCGGCGGGCGCGGCGAAGTCGCCGGCGGCGGAGCCGTCGAAGCCGCAGGCGCCGGAAGCGCCGGCCTCGAAAGGGAGCGACGTTCCGAAGTAAAATGGCGACTCGCGTCGCGGGCCGGTCGGCGGGCCCGACGCCGCATTTTCCAGCCGAACCGCGGGCCGACGTGGTGAAATTGGTAGACACGCCAGCTTGAGGGGCTGGTGGCCGCAAGGCTGTGGGAGTTCGAGTCTCCCCGTCGGCACCAACAACGATGCGCGGACCGCTGGGGTCCGCCGTCCCGAACGTTTTGAGAAGGGTCCTTGCCGTGCGAGCAGGCCTCGAGCGCGCCGCCAACCGCGGCCGCGGCGTTGCGAAGGATTGAGCGCGTGCTCGCCGAGTACTTCCCGGTCCTCCTCTTCATCGTCGTCGGCATCGTGTTCGGCGGCGTGCTGCTCGGCGTCGGCTGGTTCCTCGGGCCGCGCAAGCCCGACAGCGAGAAGCTCTCCCCCTACGAGTGCGGGTTCGAGGCGTTCGAGGACGCGCGCATGAAGTTCGACGTGCGCTACTACCTGGTCGCGATCCTGTTCATCCTGTTCGACCTCGAGATCGCGTTCCTCTTCCCGTGGGCGGTGTCGCTCAACGACATCGGCGCGTTCGGCTTCTGGTCGATGATGGTGTTCCTGGCGATCCTCGTGATCGGGTTCGTCTACGAGTGGAAGAAGGGGGCGCTGGAGTGGGAGTAGGCGATGGGCATTGAAGGGCTGATGCAGGAAGGCTTCGTCACCACCCAGCTCGACAAGCTGTTCAACTGGGCGCGGACGGGCTCGATGTGGCCGATGACCTTCGGCCTCGCCTGCTGCGCCGTCGAGATGATGCACGCCGGCGCCGCGCGCTACGACCTCGACCGGTTCGGGATCGTCTTCCGGCCGAGCCCGCGGCAGTCCGACGTGATGATCGTCGCCGGCACGCTGTGCAACAAGATGGCGCCGGCGCTGCGCAAGGTCTACGACCAGATGCCCGAGCCGCGCTGGGTGGTGTCGATGGGCTCGTGCGCGAACGGCGGCGGCTACTACCACTACTCGTACTCGGTCGTGCGCGGCTGCGACCGGATCGTGCCGGTCGACATCTACGTGCCGGGCTGTCCGCCGACGGCCGAGGCGCTGCTCTACGGCCTGGTGCAGCTGCAGAACAAGATCCGCCGGACCAGCACCATTGCACGCTAGGTCGGGCGACTCCATCCAATCGCGGTAATGGCGACGCGCATCGAACGTCTCAAGCTCGCGCTCGAGTCCGCGCTCGCGGGCAGGCTCGTCCACGCTCACCGTCGCGCTCGGCGAGGTCACGGTGGTCGTCAAGGCCGCCGACTGGCTCGGCGTCGCGCAGACGCTCCGCGACCGCCCGGAGCTCCGGTTCGAGGAGGCGATGGACCTCTGCGGCGTCGACTACTCCGCCTACGGCGACGGCGCCTGGGAAGGGCCGCGGTTCGCCGTCGTCGCGCACCTGCTCTCGGTGACGCACAACTGGCGCCTCCGCCTGCGCACGTTCGCGCCGGAGGACGCCTTCCCGGTGGTCGACTCGCTCACCGGCATCTGGCCGGGCCTGAGCTGGTTCGAGCGCGAGGCGTTCGACCTCTTCGGGATCATGTTCTCCGGGCACGCCGACCTCCGCCGCATCCTCACCGACTACGGCTTCATCGGCCATCCGTTCCGCAAGGACTTCCCGCTGTCGGGCAACGTCGAGATGCGCTACGACCCCGACCAGAAGCGCGTGATCTACCAGCCGGTGACGATCGAGCCGCGCGAAATCGTGCCGCGGATCATCCGCGAGGAAGAGTACGGCGACCTCGGGACCAAGCACTGACGCGCTGACGATGGCTGAGATCCGCAACTACACGCTGAACTTCGGGCCGCAGCACCCGGCGGCCCACGGCGTGCTGCGCCTCGTGCTCGAGCTCGACGGCGAGGTGATCATGCGGGCCGACCCGCACATCGGCCTCCTGCACCGCGCGACCGAGAAGCTCGCCGAGCACAAGACGTTCCTCCAGGCGCTGCCCTACATGGACCGCCTGGACTACGTCTCGATGATGGTGAACGAGCACGCGTACTGCATGGCGATCGAGAAACTGCTCGGGGTCGAGGTGCCGCTGCGCGCGCAGTACATCCGGGTGATGTTCGACGAGATCACGCGCATCCTGAACCACCTGCTGTGGCTCGGCGCGCACGCGCTCGACGTCGGCGCGATGACGATGTTCCTCTACTGCTTCCGCGAGCGCGAGGACCTGATGGACTGCTACGAGGCGGTCTCGGGCGCGCGGCTGCACGCGGCGTACTACCGGCCGGGCGGCGTGTACCGCGATCTGCCGGACACGATGCCGCGCTACCGCACCTCCTCGTTCAAGAGCGAGAAGGACGTCGCGGAGCTGAACGAGAACCGCCAGGGATCGCTGCTCGATTTCCTGGAGGACTTCACCAACCGGTTCCCCGGCTACGTCGACGACTACGAGACGCTGCTCACCGACAACCGGATCTGGAAGCAGCGCACCGTCGGCATCGGCGTCGTGACGCCGGAGCGCGCGCTCGCGCTCGGCTTCAGCGGCCCGATGGTGCGCGGCTCGGGGATCGAGTGGGACCTGCGCCGGAAGCAGCCGTACGAGGTGTACGACCGGCTCGACTTCGACATCCCGATCGGCCGGAACGGCGACTGCTACGACCGCTACCTCGTGCGCGTCGAGGAGATGCGCCAGTCGAACCGGATCGTCCGCCAGTGCATCGAGTGGCTGCGCGCGAACCCCGGGCCGGTGATCACCGACAACCACAAGATCGCGCCGCCCTCGCGCGTGGAGATGAAGAGCAGCATGGAGGAGCTGATCCACCACTTCAAGCTCTACACCGAGGGCATGCACGTGCCGGCGGGCGAGGCCTACGCGGCGGTCGAGCATCCGAAGGGCGAGTTCGGCATCTACCTCGTCTCCGACGGCGCGAACAAGCCGTACCGCCTGAAGATCCGCGCGCCCGGGTTCGCGCATCTCGCGGCGATGGACGAGATCGCGCGCGGGCACATGATCGCCGACGCCGTGGCGATCATCGGGACGCTCGACATCGTGTTCGGCGAAGTGGATC
>CAVXND010000089.1:0-172134 GCA_963762785.1 uncultured beta proteobacterium | reverse complement strand
TGTCGCGGATCAACCTCGGCGCGAAGTTCCGCGCGCGGTTCACGCACCCGTACTTCGTCGTGCACCGCCGCGACCTCCACGGCTCCATCCTCGAGGCCTGCCGCAGCCGCGAGGAGATCGCCCTCGAGGCTTCGAAGGGCCTCGTGCGCTTCGAGGAGCGCGACGACCGCGTCCTCGTCACCTGCGAGGACGGGTCGGAGTACGAGGGCGCGGCGCTCGTCGGGGCCGACGGCCTGTGGTCTCCCACCCGGGGCGCGGTGGTGGGCGACGGCGGGCCGCGCCTTGCCGGTCACTACGTCTACCGCGGCCTCGTGCCGACCGAGGAGATCATCGATCGCAGCCATCTCGACTCGATGACGATCTACATCGGCCACAACCTGCACCTCGTGCAGTATCGCCTGCGCGGCGGGGCGGTGATGAACAACGTGGCGACCATCGAAAGCTCGCGCTTCAAGCGCGGCGAGCCGAACCCCGGCGATCCCGCGGAGCTCGAGGAGACCTTCGCCCAGTGCGCCCCGCGCGTGCGCGAGATGCTCCGCTACATCTCGCGGGAGCGGAACTGGGTGCTGCACGACCGCGATCCGGTCACCAACTGGACGAAGGGGCGCGTGACGCTGCTCGGCGACGCGGCGCACCCGACGCTGCAGTACCTCGCGCAGGGCGCATGCATGGCGATCGAGGACGCGGTGGTGCTCGCCGCCGAGGTCGCCCGCCACGGCGAGGACTTCAACGCCGCGTTCCTCGCCTATCAGGCGCAGCGCATGAACCGGACCGCCAGGGTGGTGCTGTCGGCGCGGTTCTTCGGCACGTACATCCATGCCGGCGGCGGTGCGCGGATGCTGCGGAACGAGCTGGTCGCGAAGCGCGATCCGGACGATCCGTGGGAGGCCGACTGGCTGTACCGCGGCATCCAGGTTCCCGAGTGAGCGCATCGCCGCCCGTACCACGAGTACTTCGAGTACCGGCGGTATCCGCTCAGGGTGCCGCCGCTCGACAACGGCGTCGACCCGGTCCGCCATCCGGTCGCGATCGTCGGCGGCGGGCCGATCGGCCTCGCGCTCGCGCTGGGCCTCGCGCGCCACGGCGTCCGCTCGGTCGTGATCGAGGCCGACGACGCGGTGTCCTACGGCAGCCGCGCCGCCTGCATCTCGCGCCGCAGCCTGGAGATCCTCGACCGGCTCGGCGTCGCGCGGGACGTGCTCGGCGAGGCGCTCCCGTGGACCGCGGGGACGAGCTACTACCGCGACGTCCCGGTGTACCGGCTGCAGATGCCGATGGACGAGAACCAGCGGTTCGCGCCGATGGTGAACCTCGAGCAGTGCATCTGCGAGCAGCTCCTCGCCGACCGCGCCGAGGCGCTGCGCGAGCTCGTCGAGATCCGCTGGCAGACGAAGCTCGCGGGGTTGCAACGGCGCGACGACGGCGTCGAGCTCGAGCTCGAGACGCCGCAGCAGCCGTACCGGTTGCGCGCCGACTGGGTGGTCGCGTGCGACGGCGCGCGCTCGGCGGTGCGCCAGGCGATGGGCCTCAGGTTCTCCGGCTCGACCTACGACGGCACCTACATCATCGTCGACGTCCACCTCAAGTCGGACTACCCGACCGAGCGCCGCGCCTGGTTCGATCCGCCGACCAATCCGGGCTCGACGATCCTGGTGCACAAGCAGCCGCGCGACATCTGGCGCGTCGACTACCAGCTGCGCGACGACGAGGATCCGGAGGAAGCGGTCAAGCCGGAGAACGTGCTGCCGCGCGTGCGCAGCCACCTCGAGTGGATCGGCGAGCGCGACGACTGGACGCCGGTGTGGATCAGCGCCTACCGCGCGAACTGCCTCACGCTCGACAGCTACCGTCACGGGCGCGTGCTGTTCGCCGGCGACGCCGCGCACCTCGTGCCGATCTTCGGCGTGCGCGGCATGAATTCCGGCATCGACGATACGCACAACCTCGCATGGAAGCTCGCGTGGGTAGTGCAGGGCCGCTCGAGCGCCGGGTTGCTCGACTCGTACTCGAGCGAGCGGGTGTTCGCCGCGCGCGAGAACATCCGCCACGCGTCGAAGTCGACCGAGTTCATGGCGCCGCCGTCGGGCGCGTTCAAGCTCATGCGCGAGGCCGCGCTCGGGCTCGCCACGCGGGACCCGTTCTTCGCCACCCTCATCAACCCGCGCCAGTCGAGCGCGATCACGTTCGCCGACTCGCCGCTCAACGCCGCCGATTCGGACGCGCTGCAATCGGGGCCGGTGCCCGGTGCCGTGCTCGCGGAGTGTCCGGTCGAAACGGCGACCGGCCCGCGGCATCTCACCGAACTGCTCGGCCCCGGCTACACCGCGCTGTGCCTGACCGGCGACGACCCGCGGGCGGCGCTCGCGCGCGCTGCGGGATCTGCCGCTCTCGGTCGTGTGGATCGCGCCGCGGAAGACCGCCGGGGCCGACGCGTGGGACGCGACCGGCCGGCTCTTCCCCCTCTACGGCGCCGCGCCCGCGGCGTGCTACCTCGTGCGTCCCGATGGCCACGTCGCCGGGCGCTGGCGCGAGCCGCGGCCCGACTCGATCCGGGCGGCGGTCCGGCGTGCACTGCAATAGGGCCTACCCGATGCTCACCGACCAGGAACTGGACGACGTCTATACCAAGGCGTGCTACGCGATGACCGAGCTCGGCGAGGCGAGACAGCCGCTCTACCTCGCGCGGCTCGCCCTGCTCCTGATGAAGGAGGTCGGCGACGCCGGCCGGATCCGCGCCGCGATCGAGTCGGCCCGCGCACTGGACAACGGCAGTTAACTGGTCTGTAATGCCGCACCGGCGCGCCAGACGCCGGACGCGGTTGAGAGTGGTCCCGACAACGAAGGAGGAGAATCGATGAAGCGGTATCTCGCTTTGGCCGCGGCGTCTGCGGCCGCGCTCGCAATATCCGGCACGGCGCTCGCGCAGGACAAGGCGCCCCCAGAAGATCCGGCTCCAGCTCGCGAGCGCGTTCCCGACCAGCCTGACGCTGATCGGCGAGGCGCCGGTGAAGCTGTCGAAGAAGATCGAGCGCGCGTCGGCGGGCACGATCGACCTCAAGATCAACGAGCCCGGCGCGCTGGTGCCGGCGCTGCAGGCGATCCAGGCGACCTCCCAGGGATCGGTCGACGCGGCCTGGTCGAACGCCGGCTTCTTCGCCGGCACCGACAGTGCCTTCAACATGTTCGCGACCGTGCCGTTCGGTCCCGGCATGGGCGAGTACCTCGCCTGGGTCTACCACGGCGGCGGCCTGCAGCTCTCGCGCGAGATGTTCGCCAAGCACGGCATCCACAACATCCCGTGCGCGATCATCCCGCCCGAGGCCTCCGGCTGGTTCCGCAAGGAGATCAAGAGCGTCAACGACCTGAAGGGCCTGAAGATGCGCTTCTTCGGCCTCGGGGCGAAGGTGATGGCGAAGCTCGGCGTCGTCGACCCAGCTGCTCGCGCCCGGCGACATCTTCCAGGCGCTGCAGCTCGGCACCATCGACGCGACCGAGTTCTCGCTGCCGTCGATGGACCAGAAGTTCGGGTTCTACCAGGTGGCGAAGTTCTACTACTTCCCCGGCTGGCACCAGCAGGCGACGATGCTCGAGCTGTACGTCAACCAGAAGAAGTGGGACTCGCTCTCGGACCAGCAGCACGCGATCATCGAGCAGGCGTGCGGCGACCTGACGCGCGACGTGATCGCCGAGGGCGAGGCGACGCAGTTCAAGGCGATGCGGGAAATGCAGGACAAGTACGGCGTGCAGATCAAGAAGTGGTCGCCCGAGATCATGGCCGCCTACGAGAAGGCCTGGAACGAGGTGGTCGCCGAGGAATCGGCGTCGAACCCCAACTTCAAGAAGGTCTGGGACTCGTACTCGAAGTTCCGCGCCGACTACGCGATCTGGCGCGACCTCGGCTACCTGAAGTAGCGGCGCCGGTCCTGACGGGAGCGACCCGGGACACACCGGGCGCCCCGATTCGCCGACCTCCAGGGAGGACCATGGAACGCCTGCTCGCGGCGAGCGACGCGATCGATCGCGTGCTCGTGCGCATCGGCATGGCCGCGGGCTGGCTGTTCGTGGTCTGCACCGTCGTCATCTGCTTCGACGTCCTGTCGCGCAAGTTCGGCTACCAGATCCCGGGGATGGGATCGACGCGGCTGCAGGAGCTCGAGTGGCACCTGCACACCGCGCTCTTCTGCTTCTGGCTGGGCGCCGCGTACGTCAAGAACGCGCACGTCCGCATCGACATCGCGATCGCGGCGGCGAAGCCGCGCACGCAGGCCTGGATCGAGTTCGTCGGCTGCCTGATCTTCGCGATCCCCTACTGCCTGATCGCGATCTACTTCAGCACCGACTTCACCTGGATCGCGCTGAGCCAGAACGAGTCGTCCGACTCGGCGACCGGCCTGCCCTGGCGCTGGATCCCGAAGGCGTTCATCACCATCGGGCTCGTCCTGCTGCTGGTCGCCGTGATCTCGGTGCTGATGCGCCTGATCGTCTACCTCTACGGGCCCCCGAGCCTGCGCGCGCGCAGCGCCTTCGCCGGCGCGAAGGCCCACCATCCGGAGGGCGCGACCTGATGGACTGGCTGATCCACCACCTCGCGCTGATCCTCTTCTTCGTCCTCGCGGTCGCGCTCTTCTGCGGCTACCCGGTCGCGTTCGTGCTCGGCGGGATCGGCATCTTCTTCGGCGGCCTGGGCATCCTGTTCGACGTCTTCCAGCCGGTGCAGTTCTTCAACCTGCTGCCGCGCATCTGGGGCGGCGTCGCCGCGAACCCGATCCTGGTGGCGGTGCCGATGTTCATCTTCATGGGCACGGTGCTCGAGCGGAGCGGCGTCGCGAACGACCTCCTGCACGCGCTGCAGGTGCTGACGCGGCGCATCCCGGGCGGGCTCGCGATGTCGGTGACGCTGATGGGCACGATCATGGCGGCGACGACCGGCATCGTCGGCGCGTCGGTCGTGATGCTCACGCTGGTCGCGCTGCCGACGATGCTCGAGCGCGGCTACCAGAAGGAGCTGACGGTCGGCACGATCGCCTCGGCCGGCACGCTCGGCATCCTCATCCCGCCGTCGATCATGCTGGTGATCATGGGCGACCTGCTCGCGGTGTCGGTCGGGACGCTCTTCGCCGCGGCGGTGATCCCCGGGCTGATCCTGTCCGGGCATCTACCTCCTCTACATCGGCGTGCTGTCGTTCCTGAAGCCGCAGCTCGCGCCGCCGCTGCCGGCGGACGTCGGGCCGAAGACGAGCGCCGAGTTCTGGAAGATGATCGGCAAGAGCTTCTTCCCCCCGACGCTGCTCATCACGCTCGTCCTCGGCTCGATCTTCGGCGGCTGGGCGACGCCGACCGAGGCGGCGGGCGTCGGCTCCGCGGGCGCGCTCTTCCTCGCGTGGATGAACGGCCGGCTGAGCATGAAGATCGATGCGCGAGACGATCGAGAGCGCCGCGCTCACCAACGCGCTCGTGTTCTTCATCTTCTTCGGCGCGACGCTGTTCTCGTTCGTGTTCCGCGCGCTCGGCGGCGACGAGATCGTGACCGAGATCCTCAAGGCGGCCGGCCTCGACACCGGCTGGGAGATCCTGATCTTCCTGATGGTGCTCGTCTTCATCCTCGGCTTCTTCTTCGACTGGATCGAGATCTGCCTGATCGTGCTGCCGGTGTTCGCGCCGATCCTGAAGGGCGTCGACTTCGGGCCGCACATCGGCGGCGGCGGACCGATCGTGTTCCTCACCTGGTTCATCATCATGATGTCGGTGAACCTGCAGACGGCGTTCCTCACCCCGCCGTTCGGCTTCACGCTGTTCTACATGAAGGGCACGGTGCCGCCGTCGGTGACGATGGGGCACATCTACCGCGGGATCATCCCGTTCGTGATCCTGCAGCTCGTCGGGCTCGTGCTGGTGATCGCGTTCCCGGAGATCGCGCTCTGGCTGCCGCGGTCGGTGGGGTTCCTGAACTGATTCTCGGCGGCTGGGGCAAGGCGAACACGGTGATGTTCATGCTCCGGAGATCGTGCTCCTGCTCCCGCGCATGGTGGTGCTGCCGGAGTAGGGGCACGTCGCCGGGCTCTCTGTCTGCCCGGTCCGGCCTCGAACGAAATCACTATTAGGGTGCGCCCCGCGGGCGCGAGGCCCCTGGGGCGGGACTGCAATCGCCCGAACGGATGATTGGCGGCGGTCGTCGACGGCCGGAGAATGCCGCGCGAGGGGTTCCGATTACACGGCGCGCCACAGCGGAGCATGCGGACCGTGCTGCGCGGCGAACCAGGTGGCGTTCGCGGGTCTCGTTGGGCAGGACGAGATTCGATTGCCTGTGCGCGGGACTTTGCGCAGAATATAAGGTAGTACTCGAGGAAGCGTTTCTTTCGGTCTCTTGAGGGAGGTAAGCCATGTCGGATCAGGGGGAAGTAACCGGAACGATCGCACGGCGCCCACGGAAGAAGGCCAAGGGTGGTCCGACGGTCAAGAAGGGTGGGAAGAAGGTGCAGATGACGTTCCTGCTCGAGAGCAAGGCCAGGCCCAGGGTGAGGGGCGGGCGAAAGGCCAGGACCTGGGACGATGATTGGCCGGAGTTTCTCGAGAGACTCAAGGCGCTGCTAAAACGCTTCAAGGTCACGATCAAGAAGTTGAAACAGCGAAGCAGTTGAGGTAGCTGCGAGCCGGCGCGCAGCGGGATGGTCCGGCTGCCCTTTGACGCCGGGCAAGCCGCGAGCGCGCAGTCGACCCGCGCACCGTCGTAGGGAGATCGTCGCTCTGTGCACGATCTGGCGCAGAGGAGGTCTGCGTGAGCGCCCGTCTGCTCGTTCTGGACGCCGGCTCGGCTGCAGGCAATAACCTGATTCGCAGCCTCAAGGCGGGCGATCCCTCCCTCGTGATCGTCGGCTGCAACGATAGCCGCTTCATCCTCAAGAAATCCGCGGCGGACCGGAACTGCCTGCTGCCGGTATCCTCGCAGGACAACCCCGCTGCACTGCGCCGGATCGTCAAGAGCGAGCGCATCGATCTCATTTTCCCGACGAACGATACGGATGTGCTCGCGGTAGCGGAGCTGCGGAACAAGCTCGCGTGCCGCACCTTCCTCCCGCGCGACATCCGTCATCGAACGCTGTCAGGACAAGTACGCCCTGACGACCTTTCTGCGGCGTCGCGGCATTCCCGCCCCGTTGACTTATGCGATCACGGACACGGCGAAGATCGAAGCACTATTCCGGCGCTTCAACCGGCGCACCCAGCTCTGGTGCCGGAATCGCTCGGGGTCGGGATCCTACGGCGCCATTCCGGTGAAGAGCCCGGACCAGGCCCGAAGCTGGATCGCGTACTGGGAGCAGATGCGCGCGGTGCCGCCCGGGTCGTTCACTCTCTCCGAGTACCTGCCGGGTCGCGACTTCTGCGTCCAGTGCCTCTGGGACAAGGGCACTCTGGTGCTCGCCAAGACGGCCGAGCGCATCACGTACCTGCATACCGGGAGCCCGAGCGGCGTGTCGTCGACCCCTGCGCTCGCCAAGACCGCTCACGAACCCCGAATCGTGAAGGTCTGCGAGCAGGCGATCCGTGCGCTCGACGCAAAGGCATCCGGCGTGTTTTTCGTCGACATCAAGGAAAGCGACGACGGGAGGCCCTGCATCACCGAAATCAACGCCGGCCGCTTCGCGACGATCACCAACATCCACGATCTCGTCGGGAGACACAACATGGCGGTGACGTTCGTGCGTCTCGCTCTCGGCGAACGGATCAGGATCCCCAAAGCGTCCGACTTCGCCGAAGGCTACTACCTGGTACGGTCCGTCGATACGTTGCCTGCCGTCATCCGGAAACACGAGCTGTTCGAAGGCATCGAGGACGGGGAAACTTGAGGGAGACGGCGGAGCGGTAGACCGCGTCGCAGCGGGCATGAGCACCGAAGACTCGTTCGAAGGGAGGTCGGTCATGAGTTCGAAATCGTTCCTCCGGGCACTGCTGCTCACCGGCCTGGCAGCCTGCCCTTCGCTCGCGATGGCGGACACGCTCAGGATCAAAGGCATCGCCGACGACGACAGTGTCGTGATCTTGATGCATGCGCGCACCAAGCCGGGTGCCGATGGATGCAAACTCCTCGAGGCTTCGCGCTCCACTGGCGAGTTGTCGGTCGACAACCTGCTCTCCGGGTGCACGCCCTGGCTCGCGGTCCTGTCCAAGAGCAATGCGATGCTGTTGGAGAGCCCGGCGTGGACGGCCGATGCCGAGGACACGCGCACGGTCACTCTGAAGCCGATCATCAAGGTCCCCGTCACCGTCTGGATCGCAAACCCGGCGTCTGAGGACGAGGCGGTCGACCACATGGCGCACGCCAATCTCCTCTTCGAACAGAACAAGGTCGGCGTCGAGTTCGTTCCCAGGTTCAGGGACGTGCCGGCACGCGCGCTCGATGCCGTCAACAAAGGCTTTTTCGTCGTCGAAAAAGGTCCCGAGGTCGGTCAGTACAAATGCCGGGACATTCCCCGGATCCAGCGAAGCGGTGCATACGTCCAGGGGATGTTGAACGTCTATTACATACGCGAGGTGATCACCGGCAGGAACTGCGCGATCACACCGCCTAAAGGGGACGCAAACATCACCTACATCGGCACGGGTTCGAACCGGGCGACCCTCGCGCACGAATTCGGCCACGCCTTCGGCCTGCGTCCCGGCGACGACGGCGGTCATACGGGCGGCGACGACGGCTTCCCGTCCAACAACATCATGGTGGAGAAGGGGACCGCCTTCCGGAAGCACTTCAGCGCGGGCCAGGTCTTTCGGATGAACACCTATGACGATCCACGGCATGGCACGATGCTCATCAAGAATGGCCGGCGTTCGCATACCGGGCTCAAGTGCGCACCATTGACCACCAGCCCGCAATGTCCCGCGCTCGATACGGACTGGCGCCGTCCCTGAGGAGGTCCCCATGAGACCGCTCCGACACTCGTTCCCATCGAGTCCCCAGGTGTCTTCGCTGTTGCTTGCGATCGCACTCGTCCTCTCGCCGACGACCGCCGTCTCCGCAAATGGGTCCGGCGAACGCCTGAGCGAGATGGAGGCGCCGAGGGCGTCTCGGGACCTGGCCCGCTGGTTGGAGCTGGACTGCGAGGAGGTGGATATAAGGGTGTTGACCCGGCACAAGGGGGTCATCGTGCCCGACCTTATCGCCGCCCTCGAGAAGGGTGCGCCCCCGGAAAGACGCGAGCTCGTGCGCCGGGGAGCGGAAGAGAGCTATGCCCAGCTCGTCGAACAACAGGACAGAAGGCCCGACCGGAAACTCGCCACGCAGAGTAAAGAGGCATACGTCAACCGGGACCTGGACAACTTCGACGCCCTGTACCGGGCCCGGGCGGCACAGGCGCTCGCCGCGATCGGCGGCGCCGATGCACGCAAGGCGCTCGAGAGCATCCTGGCCAAATCACGGCTCGACGAAGTCAAGGTACGCGAGGACGCTCGCAGGGCGATTCAGCAGTACCTGAGGTGGACAAGGTAGTCCGCGTTACCGCGATATTCGGCAAGTATCCCGGCGCTCCTGTCAGGGCCGCCCTTTGTGCACCGGCTCCCGTGGCAGCGGCCGCATGTCGAGATCGGCGTAGGTCGCATCCGCAGCCGCCGCATACGCCTCCGCCTCAGCCTTGTCGCCACGCCGGTCGTGGATCTCCGCCAGCATCGTCTTGCAGAATGCTGCCAGCGGAAGGGCCCCGCAGGCCTCGGCGAGGCGGAGCGCGGCCTCGAGTTCCGCTACCGGTTCGTCGGCGGCTTCGGGGGCGGACGCGAAGCGGGCGCGCGCGATCAGGAATCGTGCCCACGCTTCGTTTCCCGGGCCCTCATGGGCCAGTGCCATCGCGAGTGCCCGCTTCCCCTGGCTCAACGCATCTTCGACGCGGCCGGCGAGCAACGAGGCTTCTCCGAGGTACACGAGCAACATCGGCTGGTCGACCATCAGCCCCATGCGCTCGGCGCCGCTCAACGCCTGTTGGGTCAATTGCAGACCCTCGTCCTGCCGGCCGGAGCAGGCGTAGGCAACGCCGAGCGAAGACATCACGCGCAAGCGCCACAGTGGAAGCGCGTAGCGATCGCAGAGCGTCAAGCCGCGCTCCAGGGCCCCGATCGCGCCGTTCAGCTCGCCCTTCCGCTGCAGCAGGTGGCCGATGGCAAACCACCCCAGCACCTGGCTCAGCGGATGCTCGGCACCCTCTGCGATCTCGAGCGCGCGCTTTGCGTGCGTCATGCCGGCTCTGAAACCGCCGGTTTCCGCCAGCACGCTCGCGAGCCACGTGCGGTTGACGACCGCCGGAATGACGCTGAGCTCGAAGCGTTCGCGTTCGCGCTCCTCAACGGTGGCCTCGATGCTTTCCTCGAGCAGGGCGATCGCCCGCCGGTTGTCACCGAGCAGGTGGTGGCTTTGTCCGAGCCGATAGAGCAGCTCGCCTTCGACGCGATGGTCGCCGTATTCGCGTGCGAGGCGCAGGCCGGTCTCGCCGAATTCGATTGCGCGCCGCTGCTCACCGGCGAAAAAATGGTGGTTGCACCTGAACGCTGCATGCCGGGCGCTGCGCACCTTGTCGCCCACGCTCGCAAGAACCGGCTCGATCTCTTCCAGGCACTTGCGGATCCGGTCGAGCTCGCACAGCGCGACCAGGGCGTTGCGCAGCTCAAAGCGAAGGTCGATCGCCTGCTCGAGCGTCGCGCGACTCTCGGGCATATGCCGCAACACGTCTATGGCCCGCTCGAAGAAGCCGGCGGCCTCCGCATTCGCATAGAGCGTGAACGCCTTCCTGCCGGCACGTTCCAGGTACTCGAGGGCCATGGCCCAGAGGCCGCCCTGCTCGGCGTGCAATCCGATGCGCTCGACGTGCTCCTCCAGGCGCCCCGCCGCCTGAGCCACGATGGCGTGAGCAGCGCGCGCGTGCAGCGCCTGCCTCCGCTCCCGCAGCAGGCTCGCGTACGTCACCTCGCGCGTCATGGCGTGCTTGAAGGTATAGGCATCCTCGGGAAACAGCGCCTTCTCGTACAGGAACTCCGCGGCCTGCAGCTCCCGCACCCCGGCTTCAATGTCTCGCTGCGGCATCCCGGCCACGACCTGCAGCAGCGACCGCGGGATGTCGCCGCCGATCACCGCTGCGCACTGAAGGATTCCCTTGAGCTCGGGCTGCAGGCGATCGATACGCGCCGCGAGCAGCGCCTCGATCGTGCGCGGGACAAAGCCCGCAGGCAGCGATCCCTGCGGGCGCCAGTGACCGGGTTTGCCGCGCAGCACGTCGAACTCCTTCAGGCTGCGCACGCTCTCTTCGAGGAACAACGGATTGCCCTCGGTAGCGTCGATCAGCGCTTGCTTGATCGGTACCAGCTCGGCGTGAGAGCCGAGCAGGCCGTCGAGCATCTCGTCGGCGCTTGCCGGCGGCAGCGGATCGATGCGCACCTGGGAGAAATAGCTCTTCCCGCCCCATCCGCTCCGATACTCGGGCCGGAAGTTGACGAGCAGCAGCAACCGCGCCGCGGGGATGCTGTCCAGCAGCGTTTCGAGGAATGCCTGGGTTTCGGTGTCGATCCAGTGCAGATCCTCGAAGACCAGGCAGAGCGGCTGCTTTTGCGACTCCCGGATCAGGAGTCGCTTGAGCGCGTCGATCATGGTGTGCCGGCGCTCCGGGGGCGAGAGGTTCGTCCAGGCGCCGCTGTTCAGCCCCACTCCCAGAATGCCGAGAAAGAACGGGGCCTGCGCCGGCAGCTGCTCCTCGGCGAAGGTCGACAGCTTGGCGACGACCTTGTCCCGTACCCTCGGTTCGTCGTCGCGGGAATGGATGTCGAAATACCGGGTCAGCAGGTCGACCAGCGGCAGATACGAGGTCGCTTTGCCGTAGGACACCGACCCCGCTTCGAGTACCAGCCATCCCTGCATCGGCGGGGAATGGGTGAACTCGAGGAAGACACGGGACTTGCCGACGCCGGCCTCGCCCACGAGGGCGACGACCTGGCCGCGTCCGGCCCGCGCGTGCGCCTCCGCGCGGCGCAGCGTCTCGATCTCGAGCTGACGGCCGACGAACTTCGACATGGCGCGCGCAGCCAGCGCATGGATCCGCATCCGGGTGTTCACGCCCTCGAGCTGGCAGACCTGCACCGGATCCTGGATGCCCTTGAGGGTGTAGGCGCCCATCGCGGTCACCCGGACGAATCCCTCCGCCAGCGCCACGGTGTCGCGGCTGAGCAGGATGCTGCCGGGCCGCGCGAGGGGCTCGAGCCGCGCTGCAATGTGGGTCGGTACGCCGTCCACGCGGATGTCGCGCACCTTCCCTGCTTCGTGCTTCACGGTGACCACGACCGGGCCGGAGTTGATGCCGATGCGCACTTCGAGCGGCAGGCCGATGTCGCGCGCCACCTCGTTCGCGCGCACGCGGATCGCCTGCTGCATATCGAGGGCCGCATAGCACGCCATCACGGCGTGATCTTCCAGCGCGAGCGGCGCACCGAAGCTCGCCATGACACCGTCGCCCCGATCGCGGATGATGATCCCCTGGTAGCGGTGGACCGCATCCGCCATGATCTTGACGGTCGGAACGAGCAGGCGCCTCGCCTCCTCGGCGTCGAAATCCCGGATGATCTCCGTCGAGTTCGCGATGTCTGCAAACAGGACGGTGGCGATCTTCCGCTCGGCCTCGGCCGGTGAGATCCGGGTCGCGAGATGCTCCGGGGTCTGGAGCTCGGACAGGCCCGCCCGCACCGCCCCGAGCGGCTCACCGCAAGCGCGGCAGAATTTCTGCCGCGCGCCGAGCGCCGCACCGCAGTTAGGACAGCTCTCCTGCAGGTTTGCGCCGCAGTTTTCGCAGAAGCGCGCCTGACCGTCGTTGCCGAACCCGCACTGCCGGCACGCGGTGCTCTCGTTATCTCGCATCGGTCGGACTACGTCCTCCCTCATCGGATGCGTTTGCGGCGATCAGATGACGGGCGCGCGGGACGATACCGCCGCAATGGCGCCTTCGTTGGAGCAGTCCCGAATGCACCCATATCCTGCTGATTGTGTGCCAAATCCGCCGTCGATACCACAGGCCGGAAGGCGGACCCGCGGACGCCGAGGGGGGCCAGACTTCGAAATGACCCGGAGGGCGCGTCGGCTGGGCTGAGCGCGGAAGTCCGTCGCGGAGCTACCGGACGGTGCGGCACCTGCGCCCGTCAGGGCTCGTAGGCGAGAACCGGAACGTCGAACCGCCCGACCCGCTCGATCTCCGCCGTGATGACGTCGCCCGGCTTCACCGGCCCGACCCCCTCCGGCGTCCCGCTGAAGATCAGGTCGCCCGGATGGAGCGTGTACATGCTGGTCGCGTACTCGATCAGCTTGTGCACGTTGTAGACCATGCGCGCGGTCGTGCTCTCCTGGCGGGTCTCGCCGTTCACCTTGAGCGAGAGCCGCAGGTTGTTCGGGTCGGGCACCTCGTCCCTGGTCGTCAGCCACGGCCCGCACACCGCGTAGGTGTCGACCGACTTCCGCCACGACGGCATTTCCGGTCCGCGGATCGTCATGTCGAGCCCGATCGCGTAGCCGGCGACGAAATCGAGCGCGTTCCCGAGCGTCGCCGACCGGCACTCGCGCCCGATCACCACGGCGAGCTCGACCTCGTGGTCGTTGCGCCGATCGGGCATGCGCAGGCGGATCGGCTCGCCCGGCCCGATCAGCGCGCTCGTCGCCTTGAGGAAGAGGCCCCAGTCGGTGATGTGGTTGAGCTTGCGTCCGCCGCCGAGCTTCGGGTCGGCCTTGGCCTCGTCGATGTGGGCCTGGTAGTTGATCGGCGCGTTGACGATCTTCGTCGGGTTGGCGACCGGCGACTTGAGCCTGACGTCGGCGAGCCGGCGGCGCGGCGCGCCCGGCTCGAGGGCGCGCACGCGCTCGAGCACGCGGTCGAGGTTTGCGATCAGCGGATCGCCGAGCGCGAGCGGCCAGCGCTGCTGCGGGATCGCCTCGAGCGCCGGGGTCACGTCCAGCACCTCGTCGCCCTTCACCAGGCCGAGGCGATCGTCGTCGAAGCGGCAGATCCTCATGCGGGTTCCTCCAGCAGCACCGCCCCGTTCTCCACCTTCACCGGATAAACGCGGATGTCGACGGTGCAGGGCGCGCCGACCGCCTTGCCGGTCGCGATCTGGAACAGCCCCTGGTGCAGCGGGCACTCGATCTTGTCGCCGTCGATGAACCCGTCGGCGAGGCTCGCCTGGCCATGGGTGCAGGTGTCGTGCGTCGCGTAGATCGTGCCGTCGACGTTGTACAGGCACACCGGCTGGTCGCCGAGGAACGTCCGGAAGGTGCCGTCCTCGGGGACCTCGGCCACTTTGGCGACTTCGAGCCACTTCGTCATAGCGGAAAGATCAGGCTGTTGGGAACCAGGAGGCTGTCGAACACGCAGAGCTTCTCCCTGAATCGCAGTCGGTCGCCGGCGGCGACGAGCTTATCGCGGTACTCGCCGCAGTTGAAGACCCGGGTCGGCTCGTCGACCAGCGTCTCGAGCGCGAGGTAGTTCGCCCGCACCGCGAGCGCGTCGCCGTCCCAGCCGAGGATGCGGATCCCGGTCACCAGGCGCCGCACGTAGCGCGGCGCGTACATCATCGTCTTGCGGATCGCCACCACGCGGTCGAGGAGCCCGCCCTTGCCCTCGCACGACCAGGTGGCGAGCGGCAGGCCGCGCTCGAAGTTCTCGCGCGGAACGATCCGGTAGTCGCAGTCGTCGGTGAAGAACGCCGGCCAGTCCTCGAACCGCTCGTCGTCGAGGCACCCGGCATACTCGGCGTACAGCGCCTCGAGCTCGAGACGCAGCTCGCGGGCGCTCAGCTTGCGGAGCTCCGCCGCGCTCAAAGCTCCATCACCTTGCGGTAGTAGTCGTAGAACGCGCGGATCGTCGCCTCGGTCACGATGTGCGGCTCGTCCTGCCAGTCGCGGCCGCCCATCTCCATCACCCCGGCGGCGTCCGGATAGGGCCCGACGCCCGCCTGCGAGAACTTCATGACCTCGCTGTCGTCGGCGGACACGAAGCCCGCCGGCCCCATCAGATTCGCCTGCCGCAGGCGGCGCTTGCGCATTTCCTCGTCGTCGCTCGCGTAGCCGAAGAACGTCCACGCCAGCTCGAACTCGCCCGGCCCGCGCGTGACGAGCTGGCGCATCGCGAGCGTGTTCGACTGCTGCTGGATGATCAGGTTCGGCCAGAGCGTCGTCATCACCACCGTGTACTCGGGGAACTCGCGCACCGGCTGCAGCATCTGCGGGTCGTTCAGCTTGAAGCCCTCGTGGAAGGCTCTCATCTCCGCATGGTCGTCGGACTTCTTCTCTTCGCCCTTCCACGAGATCAGCGCACCGTGGCGGCCGGTCGGGTCCATCTGCACCTTGGAGGGCGAGTCGGCACGAAAGAGGCCGAAGCTCACCAGGAACACGTGCAGCAGGCTCGCGTGATACGGGTCCTTGATGTTCTCGAACATCAGCTTCCAGTTCGCCGGGATGAGCTGGCGCGAGTAGCCGAGGATCGAGAGCGCGCGGCCGTCGAACACGCGGTCGAAGAGCTTCAGGATCGACTCGCCGAGATAGGCCTCGAACGGCTCGACCACGTCGGCGAACGACGCGAACACGACGCCGTGGCGCGCGTGCGACCTGCAGCCGTCGCAGCCCGTGCTCGCGCGGATCGAAATCCGCCGGCATGCCGCCCTGCTTCCTCACCCCGCGGCGGAACGGCACGCCGATCAGGTTGCCCTTGAGATCGTAGGTCCACTGGTGATACGGGCACACGATCTCGGGGGCGTTGCCGAGATGCCGCTGGCAGAACTGCACGCCGCGATGGGCGCAGCGGTTCTCGACGACGTTGAGGCCGCCCTCGCCGTCGCGCACGACGACGACCGGCTTGTCGCCGATGAAGGTGCGCTTCCAGTCGCCGGCGTTCGGGATCTCCGCCTCGAGCGCGACGTAGCTCCAGCTCGGGCCGCAGAAGATGCGGGCCTGCTCGCGCGCGTAGATCTCCGGGTCCGAGTACGCCCAGTACGGAACGCGCGCGATGCCCTCGGCGGGCCACTGACGGCGGGATGTAGCGCTCACGGGCGGAATCTCTCGGCAAGGACGATGGTAGGCTGGCGGCCGCCGCCGATCAATCCTTGGCGCGCCCGCCCCGCTCGACCCAGTACGCCGGCATCTTCGTGCAGTCGGCCGCGCCGAGGCCGTCGCGGGACGCGCGGTCGAAGCATTCCAGCGCGCGCGCGGCGACCGGCAGCGCGACGCCGAGCGCTTTCGCCTCGTCGACCATCGTGCGCAGGTCCTTGCGCATCGACGTCGACCTCGACCGTCGGCGGGACGTTCGCCGCCGGCGAGCTGCGTCGCGATCGACGCGGCGCGGTTCTTGAGCATGTTCGGCGCGCCCGAGGTGTCGGCGAAGATGTCCATCACCCGCGCCGGCTCGAGGCCGAGCGGCCGCACGAGCGAGAGCGCCTCGCCGAGCGCCTGCCAGTAGACGAGCAGCGGCAGGTTGATCGCGAGCTTCATGCTCGCGCCGGCGCCGACCGGGCCGACGTGCTCGATCCGGCGGCACATCTGCTCGAGCAGCGGCTTCGCGCGCGCGAAATCCGCGTCGGCTCGCGCCGACGAAGCCGAAGAGCTTGCCCTCGCGCGCCGGGCCGGTCGTGCCGCCGACCGGGCACTCGACGATCGCCGCGCCCTTCGCGCGCACCTTCTCCGCCAGCGCCTGCTCGGTCTCGGGCCGCACGGTGCTCATCTCGATGAAGAGCTTGCCCTTCACGTCGCCGGCGAGCAGGCCCGACGGGCCGTTGTAGGCCGCGTCGATCGCGGCCGCGTCGGTGAGGATCGTGATGATCGCCTCCGACGCGCCGGCGAGCGCCGCCGGCGAATCCGCGGCCTTCGCGCCGGCGGCGACGAGCGGCGCGGTCTTCGCCGGCGTGCGGTTCCAGACGGTGACGGCGTGCCCCTGTCCGAGCAGACGCGTGGCGATGGCCGCACCCATGCGACCCGTTCCGGCGATTCCCACGTTCACGATGCTCTCCTTTGTGTGCTGCGAGCGGCGAATCCTAGCCTAGCGGCCCGCGCCCGGCAGCATTCGGCGCGGACATACCGCCCATACCGAAAAGGCATCGGCCGCGCCGGCCGTGGACTGCGCTAAACTCAGCGCCCCGCCACGCACAACAATCAGCGAACGAGCGGCGGCTGGAGGAGGATGCGATGGGCGAACCGCGGAGCGAGATCCGCGACGGGATGCGCATCGAGTGGGACGTCCCGATCGCGATGGACGACGGCCTCGTGCTGCGCGCCGACGTCTTCCGGCCGATCGCCGACGGCCGCCACCCGGTGATCCTCACCTACGGGCCGTACGCCAAGGGCCTCGCGTTCCAGGACGGCTACCCGAGCGCCTGGCAGCGGATGGTGGCCGAGCATCCCGACGTCGCACACGGCTCCTCGAACAAGTACCAGAGCTGGGAGGTCGTCGACCCCGAGAAGTGGGTCCCCGACGGCTACGCCTGCGTGCGCGTCGACTCGCGCGGCGCCGGCCGCTCGCCGGGCTACATCGATCATTTCTCGCCGCGCGAGACGAAGGACTTCTACGACTGCATCGAGTGGGCCGGCGTGCAGGCCTGGTCGAACGGCAAGGTCGGCTTGAACGGCATCTCGTACTTCGGCATGAACCAGTGGCACGTCGCCTCGCTCCAGCCGCGGCATCTCGCGGCCATGTGCGTGTGGGAGGGCGCGGCGGACTTCTACCGCGACATGACCCACCACGGCGGCATCCTCTCCACGTTCTGGGCGAACTGGTACGACATGCAGGTGAAAACCGTCCAGTACGGCCTCGGCGAGCGCGGTCCGCGGAGCCGCGTGACCGGCGAGCTCGTGTGCGGCGACGAGACGCTGTCCGAGAAGCAGCTCTACGCCAACCGCTGCGACTTCGGCGACGAGATCCTCGCCCACCCGCTCGACGACGCGTATCACAAGGCCCGCTCGCCGGTCTGGGAGAAGATCACCGCGCCGCTGCTCACCGCGGCGAACTGGGGCGGGCAGGGCCTGCATCCGCGCGGCAACTTCGAGGGCTTCGTCCGCGCCGCGTCGAAGGAGAAGTGGCTCGAGGCGCACGGCATCGAGCACTGGACCCACTTCTACACCGACTACGGCGCGGCTGCTGCAGAAGCGCTTCTTCGACCACTTCCTCAAGGGCGAGAAGAACGGCTGGGACAAGCAGCCGCGCGTGCAGCTGCAGGTGCGCCGCCCCGAGAAGTTCGTCGAGCGCCACGAAGGCGAGTGGCCGATCGCGCGCACGCAATGGACGAAGTTCCACCTCGACCCGGCGGGCCAGGTGCTGAGCCGGGAGCCGCCGAAGGCGGCGGCGAGCATCGCGTTCGACGCGCTCGGCGACGGCCTGACCTTCCTCTCGCCGCCGTTCGAGCGCGAGACCGAGATCACCGGCCCGCTCGCGGCGAAGCTCTCCGTCTCCTCGACGACGAACGACGCCGATCTCTTCCTCGTGTTCCGCGTGTTCACGGCCGACCTGCGCGAGGTGACGTTCATGGGCGCGATCGATCCGCACACGCCGATCGCGCAGGGCTGGCTCCGCGCGTCGCACCGCAAGCTCGACCCGAAGCTCTCGACCGAGTACCGGCCGTATCACACGCACGACGAGGTACAGCCGCTCAAGCCCGGCGAGCCGGTCGCGCTCGACGTCGAGCTCTGGCCGACGTCGATCGTGGTGCCGGCCGGCCATCGCATCGCGCTCAGCGTGCGCGGCCGGGACTACGAATGGCAGAAGTCGACCGGCGCGCGCCTCTCGAACTTCAAGAACGAGCTGCGCGGCTGCGGCCCGTTCCTGCACGACGATCCGCGCGACCGGCCGGCGGCCGTGTTCGGCGGCCGGACCACGCTGCACGTCGGGCCCGACCGGCCGGCCTACGTGCTGGTGCCGATCATCCCGCCCAAGTGAGGACTCCATGGTGAAGCTGTACGGTTTCTGGCGCTCGCTCGCGAGCTTCCGCGTCCGCATCGCGCTCAACCTGAAGGGCGTCGCGTTCGAGGAGACGGTGGTCGATCTGCTCGCCGGCCAGCAGTTCGCGGACGGCTATCGCGGCGTCAATCCGCAGGCGGTCGTTCCCGGCGCTCCTCGACGGCGACGGCGCGCCGCTCTTCCAGTCGCTCGCGATCCTCGAGTACCTGGACGAGACCCACCCGGAGCCGCCGCTCCTGCCGAAGGAGCCGCGCGCCCGCGCCCGCGTGCGCGGCCTGGCGATGATCACCGCGTGCGACGTGCACCCGCTGATCGTGCCGCGCATCCGCAACTACCTCGGCAACGAGCTCAAGCTCGACGAGCCGACGAAGCTCAAGTGGATCCAGCACTGGTTCAACGAGGGTTCGCGGGCGATCGAGTCGCACCTCGCCAGCGGGAAAGAGACCGGGCGCTACTGCCATGGCGACCAGGTGACCATGGCCGACGTCTGCATCGTCTCGCATGCCGCCGGCGCGAAGATCTTCGAGTGCGACCCGGCGCCGTTCCCGACGCTCCACCGCATCGTCGGCGAGTGCTTCAAGCTCGACGCGTTCGCCCGCGCGCATCCGCTGAAGCAGCCGGGCGCGCAGGCCGCACACTAGCGTTCGCACCACGTTCCAAGGAGGAGGAGAAGACATGACCATCACTCGTCGGAAGTTCCTGCAGGGCATCGGCGCCGGCGTCGCCGCCGCGCACGCGCCGTGGGCCGCCGCGCAAAGCGCGGAGCCGATCCGCGTCGGGCTGACGACCGTGAAGACCGGGCCGCTTGCGTCGGGCGGGCTCGACATGGAGCGCGCGCTCGTCATGTACCTGCGCGAGCGCAATAACACGCTCGCCGGCCGCAAGGTCGTGCTCAGCGTCGCCGACACCGGGGGCGTCCCGGCGCAGGCGCGCACCAAGCTGCAGGAGCTGGTCGAAAAGGACCGGATCCAGGTCCTGATCGGTCCGCTCGACGCCGCTTCGGCGCTCGCGTCGGACGATTACATCCGCAGCCCAGCAGCTGCCGACGATCTCGGTGGCCGCCGCCGAAGACATGACCCAGCGCAAGCTCAACCCCTGGTTCGTGCGGCCGACGTCGACCTCCTCGCAGTGCGCGCAGCCGCTGGCCGACTACTGCGCGAAGACGCTCAAGTACCGGCGCATGGCGGTGATGGCCGACGACATCGCCTACGGCCACGAGATGGTCGCCGGCTTCCAGCGCGTGTTCGAGGACGCCGGCGGCAAGGTCGTGCAGAAGATGTTCTCGCCGCTCACGGTGCCCGACTACGCCACCTACATCGCCCAGCTCAAGACCAACGTCGACGGCTTCTTCATCGGCTTCGCCGGCTCGAACGGCTTCCGGTATCTGCGGCAGTTCAACGAGTACGGCCTGCGCGGCAAGGTCAACGTCGTCGGCGGCATGACCGCGCTCGACGAGGCGGTGCTGCGCAACATGGGCGACGAGGCGCTCGGCATCGTCACCGCCTGCTGGTACTCGGCCGAGCTCGACAACCCGGTGAACCGGAAGTTCGCGCCGGCGTTCCGCGCCGAGGCGAAATACGACCCGGGCTTCTACGCGGCGGCGACCTACACCGACGCCGCGGTGCTGGAGGCGGCCCTGAACGCGGTGCAGGGCAAGATCGAGGACAAGAAGGCGTTCATGGCCGCGCTCAGGAAGACCAATGTCCTCGCCTGCCGCGGGCCGGTGACGTTCGACGAGTACGGCAACGTCGTCGGCAACGTCTACATGCGAAGGGTCGAGCGCAAGGACGGCCGGCTGGTGAACTCGGTGATCTTCACCTACCCGGACGTCAGCCAGTTCTGGACCTACGATCCGAAGGCGTTCCTCGCGAACCCGGTGTACTCGCGCGACTGGCCGCCGGCGAAGAACCTCGAGTCGTAACCGTCATCCCGGCGAACGCCGGGGTCCAGGCTGCGCTGGCCTGGATTCCGCCCCGGATGACGGTCCTCCGGGGTGACGGCGCGGGAATGACCCCTCACCCATGCAGTTCTGGGCCATACAGACGCTGAACAGCCTCGCCCTCGGCGGGCTGCTGTTCCTGCTGTCGTCGGGGTTCTCGCTGATCTTCGGGCTGATGCGGATCGCGAACCTGACCCACGGCGCGCTCTTCATGATCGGCGCCTACATCGGCGCTTCGATCCTCAAGGTCGTCCCCAACCTCTGGCTCGCCGCGCTCCTCGGCGGGCTCGTGGTCGCAGCGTTCGGCGGGCTGGTCGAGCGCTTCATCCTGCGCAAGCTCGCCGGCAACGTGCTCGGCCAGGTGCTGGTCACGCTCGGCATCGCGTTCATGATCGCCGACTTCTGCCTCATCGTCTGGGGCGGCGATCCGATCCCGGTGCCGACGCCGCCGTACCTGCAGCAGCCGCTGCGCTTGGCGGGGCTCGCGTTTCCCTCCTACCGGCTGGTGGTGATCGGGATCGCGGTCGCGGTGGCGATCGCCCTGTATCTCCTGATGGAGCGCACGCGCCTCGGCGCGATGATCCGCGCCGGCGTCGACGACATGCAGATGGCGCGGGCGGTCGGCATCCCGGTGTCGAAGCTCTTCACCACCGTGTTCTGCCTCGGCGCCCTGCTCGCCGGCGCCGGCGGCATCATCGGCGGCCCGATGCTCTCGGCCTACCCCGGGCTCGACGCGGACATGCTGCCGCTCGCGCTCATCGTCGTGATCCTCGGCGGCGTGGGGAGCCTCGTCGGCGCGTTCGTCGGCAGCTTCATCATCGGCTTCGTCTACACGTTCGGCGTCGCGCTGCTGCCCGACCTCGCCTACGTGATCCTGTTCCTGCCGATGATCTTCGTCATCGCCTTCCGGCCGCGGGGCCTCTTCGGGAAGTTCGCCGCGTGACCCGGAGCGCCTGGCTCGCGGCGCTCGGCGTCGCGCTCGTCGTGCTGCCCTGGATCGCCGGCGAGTTCTACGTCAACCTCACCAGCCAGATCCTGATCGCGGCGATCTTCGCCGCCAGCATCAACCTGCTGCTCGGCTACGGCGGGCTGCCCACGCTCGGCCACGCCGCCTACGTCGGCGTTGCGGCGTACGTTTCCGCGTGGCTCTTCCTGAAGCTCGGGCTCGGGCACTGGCTCACCGCGCCGCTCGCGCTCGCCGCCACGACGCTCATGGCGTGCTTCTTCGGCCTCATCGCGCTGCGCGCGACCGGGCTCGGTTTCCTGATGCTGACGCTTGCGCTGTCGCAGGTGCTTTGGGGCACCGCCTACCGCTGGGTGTCGGTGACCGACGGCGACAACGGGCTGCGCGGCCTCACGCGGCCGGCGCCGTTCGGCATCAACCTCGACGACTCGACCGCGTTCTACTACTTCGCGCTCATCGTTACCGCGGTGTCGATCTGGCTGATGGCGCGGTTCGTCGCCTCGCCGTTCGGCGCGGCGCTGCGCGGGACGCGCGACCAGCCGCGGCGGATGGCTGCGCTCGGGCACAACGTCGGGCTCATCCGCTGGGTGACGTTCGTCTACGCCGGCTTCTGGGGCGCGGTGTCGGGGCTGCTCTTCGTCTACTACCACAAGTACATCCACCCGGTCTCGCTCTCGCTCCAGAACTCGGCCGAAGGCCTGCTCGCGGTGATCGCCGGCGGCTCGGGCACGCTCGCCGGACCGATCGTCGGCGCGGCGATCGTGGTGATCCTCAAGAACTACGTCTCGGCGTACATCGAGCGGTGGAACATGCTGCTCGGCTTCGTGTTCGTGCTGATCGTGGTGTTCATGCCCGACGGGCTGGTGCCGGGCCTGCGGCGCTGGTGGGCGGCGTGGAAGGCGCGGCGGTCGTGACGACGCCCGCGCTCGAGATCGTGGGCCTGAAGAAGGCGTTCGGCGGCCTGCCGGCGACGAACGACGTCTCGCTCGCCGTCATGCCGGGCGAGCGGCGCCTGATCATCGGACCGAACGGCGCCGGCAAGACGACGCTCTTCAACCTGATCACCGGCGATCTCGCCGCCGACGCCGGCACGGTCCGGGTCTTCGGGCAGGACGCGTCGCGCCTGCTGCCGCACGAGCGCGCGCACCTCGGCATGGCGCGCACCTATCAGATCATCACGCTGTTCGCGAAGGACACGCTCGAGCACAACGTCGTGCTGTCGCTGCTCGGGCTCTCGTCCGTGCGATGGAGCACGTTCCGGCCGCTCGCCGGCTTCGGCAGCCTTCGCGAGGACGCGCGGCGCGTCCTCCAGCGCGTCGGGCTCGAGCACCTCGCCGCGCGGCCGATCGGCGAGGTGTCCTACGGCGAGCGCCGCCGCCTCGAGATCGCGATGGCGCTCGCGCAGAACCCGCGCCTGCTGCTCCTCGACGAGCCGTTCGCGGGGCTCTCGCGCGAGGAGCGCGTCCAGCTCAAAACGCTGGTCACCGCGATTCCGCGCGAGGTCACCGTCGTCCTGATCGAGCACGACATGGACACCGCGCTCGACCTCGCCGAGCGGATCACGGTGCTCCACTACGGCAGCGTGATCGTCGAAGGCACGCGCACCGAGGTCGTGGCCGACCCGAAGACGCGCGAGGTTTACCTCGGCGATACTTGATCGGCGATGACCGAAGCCCTCGCTCTCGACGGCGTCGATGCGCTCTACGGCGACAGCCACGTGCTGCACGGCGTCTCGTTCACGCTGCACGCGGGGCAGGTGCTCGCGCTCCTCGGCCGCAACGGCGCCGGCAAGACGACCTGCATGAACACCGTCATCGGCTTCATCCAGCCGCGCGCGGGGACGATTCGCCTCTTCGGCGAGGAGGTCGGGCGGCTGCCTACCGAGGCGATCGCCCACAAAGGCGTCGGCCTGGTGCCGCAGGGCCGACGGGTCTTCCCGACGTTGACGGTGCGCGAGAACCTGGTGGTCGCGCAGATCGCGCGCGCCGGAAGCGCGCGGCCGTGGACGCTCGAGCGCGTGTTCGACGTGTTCCCGCGCCTGAACGAGCGCCAGCACCAGCACGCCGGGTCGCTGTCGGGCGGCGAGCAGCAGATGCTCGCGATCGGCCGCGCGCTGATGGGGAACCCGCGGGTGCTGCTGATGGACGAGCCCTCGGAAGGCCTCGCGCCGCTGATCGTCGCCGAAGTCGGGCGCACGATCGCGCGCCTCAAGGAGGAGGGCCAGTCGATCGTGCTCGTCGAGCAGAACGTCAAGCTCGCGTTCGGGCTCGCCGACGAAGTGGTGATCCTCAACACGGGTCGGGTGGTCTACGCCGGCGGCGTCGGCGGAGTAGGCGAGGACCTGATCACGCAGCATCTCGGCGTTCACTAGAGAAAGAAGGAGCCATTCCCATGATGTTCACCTGCGCGCCGCTGTGCGCGAACCCCGCCCACGGCCACGCGCGCCTGCGTCGCACCCGCAAGTCCGCCGCCACCAAGGTGGTGAAGAACCGCCGCGGCAAGCTCGTCTGCGTCGACCTCCACTGCCACTACCTCAACCGCGACGTCGCGGCCAAGGTCGCGCACCTCAATCCGGCGCAGTACGAGCCGAGCGTGCAGTTCGCGAACCAGCTGACGCGCGACGTCAACGTGAAGCAGATGCAGGACCGCGCGGCGATGCTCTCGACGATCGAGGTGCGGCTGAAGGACATGGACCGCATGGGCATCGACGTCCAGGCGGTGTCCCCGGCGCCGAACCAGACCTACTACTGGACCGAGGCCGGGCTCGGCCTCGAGCTCGCGCGCGGGGTGAACGACCGGCTCGCCGAGATCGTCGCGACCTGGCCCGACCGGTTCGTCGCGCTGGGGACCGTCCCGCTGCAGAACGTCGAGCTCGCGGTCGCCGAGCTCGAGCGCTGCGTCAAGGGACTGGGCTTGCGCGGCGTCGAGATCAACCCGAGCGTGAACGGGATGGACCTCACCGATCCGCGCCTGAACCTCGAGAAGTTCTTCGCCAAGGTCCAGGAGCTCGACGTGGTGATCTTCATGCACCCGATCGGCTACACGCAGGGCGAGCGGCTCGTGGACCACTACTTCAACAACGTGATCGGCAACCCGCTCGAGACCACCGTCGCCGCGGCGCACCTGATCTTCGACGGCGTCATGGACCGGCACCCGAAGCTCAAGGTCGTGCTGCCGCACGCCGGCGGCTACCTCGCGCACTACTGGGCGCGGATGGATCACGCGCACCGCGCGCGGCCCGACTGCCGCACGGTGATCAGGAAGGCGCCGACGAGCTACCTGAAGAAGTTCTACTTCGACACCATCACCTTCGACACGACGATGCTCCGGCAGCTCGATCGACAAGTACGGGGCGCGGCAAGTCGTGCTCGGCACCGACTACCCCTACGACATGGGGATGTACGATCCCGTCGGCCACATCCGCAGCGTGCCGGGCCTCAAGCCTGCCGACCGGGACCTGATCATGGGCGGCAACGCGGCGCGCCTCCTGAAGATCAAGCGGTGAGCGAGACTTTCACGCTCAAAGTGAATGGCGCCGACCGCGAGGCGTCGGCGGAGCCGAACACGCCGCTCGTCTACCTGCTGCGCAACGACCTCGGCCTCAAGGGCACGCGCTTCGGCTGCGGCAGCGGCCACTGCGGCGCGTGCACCGTGCTCATGGACGGCAGCGCCGTCCAGTCGTGCGACACGCCGCTCTGGTCGGCGGCGGGCCGCACGATCACGACGATCGAGGGGCTGGGCTCGGCGGAGCGCCCGCATCCGCTGCAGCAGGCGTTCCTCGACGAGCAGGCGGCGCAGTGCGGCTACTGCATCAACGGCATCATGATGTCGGCTGAAGCGCTGCTCCGGAAGAACCGCAACCCCAGCGACGCGGAGATCGCCGCCGCGCTCGACCGCAACCTGTGCCGTTGCGGCACGCACGTCCGGATCCTGCGCGCGATCCGCCGCGCGGCCGCCGCATTGCGAGAGGCACCAGCGAAGTGAGCGCGCCGCTTCCCGCGAATCTCAAGGCGAACCCGCGCCTCGACCGATGGGTACGGTTCGATGCCGATCAGGCGGTGACCATCCTCTCCGGCAAGGTCGAGATCGGGCAGGGCATCGTCACGGCGATCGCGCAGGTCGCGGCCGAGGAGCTGGACGTCGCGCTCGAACGGGTGGTCGCCCGGCCGACGGACACGTCCATGTCGCCGAACGAGGGCTACACCGCCGGCAGCATGTCGGTCGAGATGGGCGCAGCCGCGATGCGGATGGCGTGCGCCGAGGTGCGGAAGCTCTTCCTCGAAGCCGCCGCCCGGCGGCTCGAGGTGAGCGCCGCCGAACTCACCGTGCGCGACGGGGCGATCGAGGTCCCCGGCACCGATCTCCGCACCAGCTACTGGGCGCTCGCCGGCGAGGTCAGCCTCGCGCGCGACGCGACCGGCGAGGCGACGCCCAAACCCGCCGCGAGCTACGCCGTCGTCGGACGCAGCGCACCGCGGCGCGACCTGCCGGCCAAGCTGACGGGCGCGGCCTACGTCCACGACATGGCGCTGCCCGGGATGGTGCACGGCCGGGTGCTGCGGCCGCCGTCCTACTCGGCGCGGCTCGCGGGCTTCGACGCCGAGACGGTGCGCGCGGCGCCCGGCGTCGTCGCGGTGGTCGTGAACGGCAGCTTCGTCGGGATCTGCGCCGAGCGCGAGGAGCAGGCGGTGAAGGCGCTCGAGGTCGCCCGCCGCGCCGCGCGCTGGGAGGAAAGCGTGTCGATGCCGGCGCCGGCCGAGATCCGCGAGCTGTTGCCGCAGATGAAGGCCGAGACGAAGACGGTGACCTCGAAGCAGAAGGCCGGCGCCCCCGCAGTCAAGCGGCTCGAGGCAACGTACTCGCGGCCCTACCTCGCGCACGCGTCGATCGGGCCGTCGTGCGCCGCCGCGACGTTCGCCGAGGGCAAGCTCACGGTGTGGTCGCACGCGCAAGGGCCGTTCCCGCTGCGCGGCCAGATCGCGCGCGTCCTCGGCATGAAGGACGAGGACGTCACCGTCGTCCACCGCGACGGCGCCGGCTGCTACGGGCACAACGGCGCCGACGACGCCGCGCTCGACGCGGCGCTGCTCGCCCGCGCCTGCGGCCGGCCGGTGCTCCTGCAGTGGACGCGCGAGGACGAGCTCGCGTGGTCGCCGTTCGGCTCGGCGATGGTGGTGAAGCTCGCAGGCGGCCTCGACGACGCCGGCACCATCGTCGAGTGGAAGCACGAACTGTGGAGCCACTCCCACGTGCGGCGCCCGGGCGCGGGCGATGGCGTGAACCTGCTCGCGGCCTGGCATCTCGACCCGCCGTTCGCCGCCTCGACGCCGCGCGATGCGCCGTGGCCGCCGGGAGCGGGCGACCGGAACTCGCCGCCGATCTACGACATCCCGCACGAAGTCGTGTACCACTTCGTGCCGGAGATGCCGCTCCGCGTGTCGGCGCTGCGCACGCTCGGCGCGTTCGCCAACGTGTTCGCGATCGAGTCCTTCATGGACGAGCTCGCCGCCGCGGCCGGTGCCGACCCGGTCGCGTTCCGGCTGAAGCATCTCGCCGATCCGCGCGCGCGGGCGGTGATCGAAGCCGCCGCCCGCGCCGCGGGCTGGCAGCCCGGCGCCGCGGGCGACGGCACGCGCGGGCGCGGCATCGGCTTCGCGCGCTACAAGAACGCGAGCGCGTACTGCGCGGTGATCGCGGAGGTCGAGGTCGCGGAGACGATCCGCCTGCGGCGCGCGATCGCGGCGGTCGACGCCGGCCACACGATCAATCCCGACGGCCTGAAGAACCAGATCGAAGGCGGGATCGTCCAGGCGGCGAGCTGGACGCTCAAGGAAGCGGTGCGCTGGGACGCGACGCGCGTGCTGACGCGCTCGTGGGAGGACTACCCGATCCTGCGGTTCGACGAGGTCCCGGACGTCGAGGTCGTCATCGTCGACCGGCCGGGCGAGCCCGGGCTCGGCGCCGGCGAGTGTTCGGCCGGCCCGACGGCGGCGGCGATCGCCAATGCGCTCGCGCACGCGCTCGGCGTGCGTGCCCGCGATCTGCCGCTCACGTCGGAGCGCGTGGCCCGGGCGATGGATTGAAAGGAACCGTTCCCGAATGAAAGTGCGTGCGTTTCTCGCGGCCGCAGCGCTCGCGGCGGCCGCAACCGCGTCGGCCCAGGACTACCCGACCCGCCCGCTGCGGTTCTACGTCGGCTTCGCCCCGGGCGGCAGCACCGACATCGTGTCGCGCCTGCTCGCGCAGCGGTTGCAGGAGCGCCTCGGCCAGCCGGTCGTCGTCGAGCAGAAGGTCGGCGCCACCGGAATCATCGCGCAGGACGCGGTCGCGAAGGCTGCGCCGGACGGCTACACGCTGGTGCTGCTCACCGGCGGCCATCCCACGTCCGCGGTGATGATGAAGAGCCTGCCGTACGATCCGGTGAACGACTTCGGGATGATCTCGATCGTCACCCAGTACCCGATGGCGATCTCGGTGCTGCCGGACTCGCCGGTGAAGTCGCTTGCCGACCTCATCGCGCGCGCCAAGGCGGCGCCCGGGAAGGTGAGCTTCTCGTCGGCCGGCGTCGGCAGCCTGCATCACCTGCTCGGCGAATGGCTCAACATCGAGGCCGGCACCGAAATGATCCACGTGCCGTTCAAGGGCGCGGCGCCGGCGTTCACCGAGCTCCTCGCCGGCCGGATCGACGTGATGATCGAGACGATGACGTTCTCGAGCGTGCAGATCAAGTCGGGGCGGATGCGGCCGCTCGCGCTGTCGACCGCGTCGCGCGCGCCGGGCTTCCCCGACGTGCCGACGATCGCGGAGACGCTGCCCGGCGTCGAGGCCCAGTCGTGGCTCGGGATCGTGACTTCGCCCGGCACGCCGCAACCGGTGATCGACCGGCTGAACCGCGAGCTGCGCGCGATCCTCGCCGAGCCGGCCGTGCAGCAGCGGCTCGCCGATCTCGGCGGCGAGGCGTACCCGACCTCGCCCGAGGAGATGCGCGCCCGCATCGCGCGGGAGATCGCGCGCTGGGCGCGAGTGGTCGAGGTGCGGAAGATCGAGCGGCAGTAGGCGCGCTCGCTCCACTGGCGGGCGGGGGGGCGAATCGGGCGGGATAGAATCGCCCCATGCGTTCCCCCGACACCACACTGCTCCCATCCGTCGCGCCGGTTTCGGCACGCCGTCGCGCGCTGGTCGGCGCGCTCGGCGCCGGCGCTCTCGGCGCCTGGCTCGGCGGCTGCGCCACGACGACGACGCAGGAGCTGCGGCCCATCGACCCGGCGACGGCGCCGCGCGTCGGCGACACCTGGCAGTACGCGTTCCGGAGCGTGTTCAGGGCGCCTGCGCCGCGCTCACTCGAGGTCCGGGTGCTCGAGATCCGGTCCGACGACGTGCGCGACCGGATCACCGCCGAAGGCGAGGCGGAGACCGAGGACCATTCGTTCACCTCGGCGCTCGAGATGGCCGAGCGCCCGGTCGGCGCCGAGCGGCGCCTGGTCGACCGCGTGGTGCCGCGGCTCACGGTGGTCGAGTTCTCGCCCTACCTCCAGGCGTTCGGCCCGCTGCCCGACGGCGGGCCGATCGTCATCGGGCTCCCCGCCTTCGGCCCGCCGTTCACCGGCCGCGCGCGGCTGCGCGGCAACGAACGGGTCACCGTGCCCGCGGGAACCTTCGACGCGATGCGGATGGACTACGACGTCTCGCGGACGCCGACGGTCACCATGCGCCCGCGGTTCGATCCCGCGTTCACCCTGGGCTCGGTCTGGTACGCGCCCGCCGTGAAGCGCCCGGTGCGGTGGACGGTCGTCACGCGCGCGAGCGAGCTGAACGTACTGGTCGACGACACTTACGAGCTCGCAGCCTATCGCCCGGCCTGACCGCGCGCCCGGCGCGCCGGCAGTCGAGCACGAGAAGGAGCCTGCCATGCGCCGCTTCGAGGCCTCACTGGATTCGTCCGCCGAGCCGTTCTCGGCGCGCCGTCGCGAGCTGCTTGGCGCGTTCGGCGCCGGCGCCCTCGGTGCATGGCTCGCCGGCTGCGCGTCGTCGCCGATCCTGCCGCCGCGCCCCGTGGATAGTG
The DNA here is from genome assembly GCA_963762785.1 of uncultured beta proteobacterium. Classification (GTDB taxonomy): domain Bacteria; phylum Pseudomonadota; class Gammaproteobacteria; order Burkholderiales; family SG8-39; genus DATEDA01. The sequence goes on along the minus strand of CAVXND010000089.1, from coordinate 142,225 downwards.
CGGCCGCTCCGCGCGTGGGCGACACCTGGCTCTACCAGTACACCAGCGTCTTCATGAGCGTGCCACCGCGCACCCTCGAAGTGCGGCTGCTGGAAACCGGGCCCGTGGGCTTGCGCGACCGCCTTGCCACCGAAGGTGCACCGGGCAGCGAGGATCATCTGTTCACCTCGGCGCTCGAGATGATCGAACGGCCGTTGTCGGGCAGCTCGTTCTTCGAGTTCTCGCCCTATCTGCAGGCGTTCGGCGCGCTGCCGGCCGAGGGCGCGGTCGCCGTGCCGACGCCGAACTGGGGCCGCCCGTTCGCCGGCCGCGCCCGGCTCCGGGGCACCGAACGGGTTACCGTGCCGGCGGGCAGCTTCGAGGCAGCCCGGATGGATATCGAGATCTCGCGCACCCCGGGCGGGACGCTGCAGCCCAGGATCGATCCGGCGTTCACGCTCGCGACGGTCTGGTACGCGCCCAGCCCGAAGCGCGCGGTGCAGTGGCGGCTCGTCACGCGCGCCAGCGCGTTGAACATCCTCGTCGACGACACTTACCGGCTGGCGAGCTATCGCCCGGCCTGACCGCGCGCGGTCAGCGCTGCAGCATCCCGACTGCCGCGAACACCGCAGACACGGCCGGCTCGTCGATCCCCCGCGTGATGAACACGAGCCGCGAGCGCCGGTCGTCCGACGGCCATGCGGCGAGCGTCACCGGCGGATGGAAGACGTGCTGGACCCCCTGCACGACCACCGGCCCGGGCTCGCCTTCGACGTTCACCAGGCCCTTCACGCGGAGCAGGTCGGGCCCGCGAAGGGAAGTGAGGAGCTCCATCGCCGCGGTGAACGCCTGCCACCCGAACGCGCGGTCGAACCAGAGCGTGAACGTCGTGATGCCGCGATCGTGGCGCGGTGCGATAGCGCCGAGGTAGGCGCCCTCGCCGGACCCCGAGCCGAGCCAGCGCCCGATCTGCGCCGCGTCGGCGCGCGCGCTCGCCAGACCGATGCCGGTCAGGAACGCGGGGTCGATCTCGCCCTGGATCACTGCGGCGACTTCGGCGCGCGGGTTGAGCGCGCGCAGCCGCTCGCGCAGCGCCGTGGCGTCCGCCAGATCGGTCTTGGTGATCAGCAGGCGATCGGCGAGCGCGGCCTGCTTCATCGCCTCCGCTTCGCGGTCGAGCTGGCCGGGACCGTTCACCGCGTCGACCAGCGTCACGACCCCGTCGAGCCGGTAGTGCGCAGCGAGCATCGTGTCGGTGGCGAGCGTCTGGATCACCGGCGCCGGGTCGGCGAGGCCGCTCGTCTCGACGAGCACGCGGTCGAAGTCGATCACTTCGCCCGCCCGGCGCTGCGCGAAGAGCGTGCGCAGCGTCTCCTGCAGGTCGGTGCGGACGACGCAGCAGAGGCAGCCGTTCGACAGCAGGGTGACGCTCTCGGACGAGGCCGCGATCAGGTCGTGGTCGATGCCGACCTCGCCGAACTCGTTGACGATCACCGCCGCGCGGTTCATGCCCGGATGACCGAGCAGCCGGCGGATGAGCGTCGTCTTGCCGCTGCCGAGGAAGCCGGTGATCACGGTGACCGGCAACCTGCCGGCCAGGGGATCGCGAGTCATGCCGTCGTAGGTCCCTGGATCCCGGCGTTCGCCGGGATGACGCCTACAGCGTCAGCTCGAGGACGTAGAGCCCGCCCGCGAACCGGTCCACCGTGAACACGATTCCGCGGTCGTCGACGTACACGTCGTTCAGCTGGATCGCGCCCGCGGGCGAGAGCTTCGGCGCGCCGGGGACGAAGTAGGCGACCTCCTGCGGCTGGTACGGGTCCGACACGTCGTACGCGCGCACGCCGGCGTTGAAGAACGTGCCGATGACGATCGTCTCCGAGCGCCACGACGTCGGCACGGGCAGGTTCTCGTGCAGGTTGTGCGCGCCGAACCGGCCGCCGCGCTGCGCGAACGTCGCGTGCGGCGGCGGCGGGAAGGTCGCGATCGGCACGAGGTTGGTCTCGAGCCGCGCGTCGACCACGCGCACGAGCTTCGGCCAGTCCTTGCCGTCGTCCTGCACGCACTCGTCGCTCACGATCAGCAGCCCGCGCTCGAAGAGCGGCAGCACCGTGTGCGTGAAGCCGTTGAACGGCGGCGAGTAGTTCCATCGCGACACGACCTTCGGGCGCGATTTGTCGGCGATGTCGAGGATGATCGCGCCGCCGTCGATGTAGCCGACGTACGCCCGGTCCCCGCGCGCAGGGTATGCGTTGGTGTTGTGCGCCCGGAAGCCGGTGTCGAACTGCGGCGGCAGGCGCGGCGGCGGCGGCTCGTCGTCGCCGTCCCGGGTCCCGGGCAGCCACCAGCGGCCCGCCTCGACCGGCTTCGACGGGTTGCGGACGTCGACGATGCGGTAGAACTGATCGTCCTTCGGGTTCCGCGGCTTGAAGTCCGCGGCGCCGCTCGCCATGTGCACGAACTCGCCGTCGACGAACCACACCGCGTGCACGCCGCGCGAGTGCGGCCCCGAGGCGTCGAAGTGCGCGATCCGCTTCGGCGACTCCGGCGTCGAGATGTCGAAGAGATCGAAGCCCGCGGGCTGGACGTTCACGGCGCTCGTCTGATAGGCGACCGCCATCACGTCGCCGACGACGTCGAGCGAGTTGGACCGCATCTTCGCGTGCGGCAGCTCGGTCTGCACCACGACCTTCGGCGCGCGCGGGTCGGTCACGTCGACGCCGGTGAAGTTCTTCGGCGCCGACTCGTGCGCGAGCCACAGGATGCGCCGCCCGTCGCGCGTCGCCTGCAGCGCCATCCCTTCGCCCATCCCGCCGAAGCCCTGCAGCTCGTGGTGGGCGAGGAGCCTCATGTTCCAGGCGAGCGTCTGGTCGGCGCGCGTGCCGGGGCCGAGCGTGGCGGCAGGTTTCATCGAGGGGCGGGAGTCGGCGAGGGAAAGGCGCGATTCTGGAGCGCGGCGTGGCGCGATTTGCAATGCCCGAACGCAACGCATCGTCGGCCGGGTCCGTCTAGGATACGCGTACTCGCGTGCGGGGGAGTTCGCGTCCAGACGAACACCGCGCCGCAGCATTCGACCCTAGGAGGAACGTCAATGCACCGCAAGAGAGCGCTCGCCGCCGTCCTGGCCCTCGCTGCCGCCGTCTGCTCGGGCAGCGTCGCCGCGCAGGCCTTCCCGACCAAGCCCGTTCGCCTGATCGTGACCTATCCGCCCGGCGGATCCTCCGACCTGATGGGGCGCGTGCTCGGGCAGAAGCTCTCCGAGCTCTGGGGCCAGCAGGTCATCATCGAGTCGAAGCCGGGCGCCGCCGGCTCGATCGGCATGGAGTACGCGGCGCGCCTGCCGGCCGACGGCTACAGCTTCGTCATCGGCAACTTCGGGCCGGTGGCGATCAACCCGATCCTCTCCAAGCTGCCGTACGACATGCAGCGGGATTTCCTGCCGGTGTCGATGGTCTGCACCGGGCCGAACATCCTGGTGGTGAACTCGAACACGCCGGTGAACAGCGTGCAGGAGCTGGTCAGCCTGGCGAAGAAGGACGCCGGCAAGCTGAATTTCGGCACCAGCGGCCCGGGCAGCATGTCCCATCTCGTCGGCGAGATGTTCAAGCGCTCGGCGGCGATCGATATCGTCGGCGTGCAGTACAAGGGGGGCGTGCTCGCGGTGCAGGACCTCCTCGGCGGCCAGGTCCAGCTCATCTTCTCCGACGCACTGCCGGTGATGGCGCACATCCGCTCCGGCAAGCTGCGGCCGATCGGGATCACGAGCAAGGACCGCTCGCCGCTCTCGCCCGACATCGCGACCATGGCCGAGCAGGGCTTCCCCGATCTGGTGGCGGTGAACTGGTGGGGCGTGTTCGTCCCCACCGGCACGCCTCGGCCGGTGGTCGAGAAGCTGAACGTCGACCTCGTGAAGGCGCTCGCCGACCCGGATCTCAAGAAGCGCTACGCGGATCTCGGCGTCGAGCCGGTCTCGAGCACGCCGGAGTTCCTCGGCGACTTCATCAAGGCCGAGGCGGCGCGCTACGCGAAACTGATCAAGGACGCGAACATCAAGGTCGAGTGAAACGGGACGGGCCTAACGTCGGCGACGCCTCGCCTTCAGCCCCGCCATCGCGCCGAGCACCGCGGCCACCGCGCCGGTGTCCTGCTTCTCGTAGCCTTCCGCCATCGCCGCGGTGTAGATCGGCGCCGACGCCGCGAAGAGCGGCGTCGGGCAGCCGAGGTCGCGCGCGAACTCGCCGATGATCTGCATGTCCTTCTGCCACACCTCGATCTTCATCGTGGCGTCGCGGTAGTCGTCCTTCACCATCATCGGCCCGCGCACCTGCAGCATGCGCGAGCTGCCGGCGCCGTCGGCGATGACGCGCAGCGTGACCGCCGGATCGAGCCCGGATTTTCTCGCCAGCACCATCGCTTCGGCGGCGGCGACGTTGTGGATCGCGACGAGGAGGTTGGCGACGTACTTCATCTTCGAGCCGTTGCCGAACTTGCCGAGGTAGTGGTGGCCGCGCGCGAAGCCGCCGAAGACCGCGGTGCACCGCTTGTACGCGGCGTGCGGGCCGCTCGCGTAGACGAGCAGGTCCTTCACCCGCGCCTGCGCGCCGGTGCCGCTCAGCGGGCAGTCGAGCATCGTCACGCCGGCCTTGGCGAGCCGCCGCTCGGCGGCGTGCTTGACCTCGAGCGGCAGCGTGCTCGTCTCGACGACGACGAGGTCGCGCCGCCGGCCGCCCGCGATCTCCTCCACCACCGCCGCCAGCGCGGCGGCCGACGGCAGCGAGGTGATCACGATCGGCGCCCGGCGGGCGACGTCCCGGCCCGAGCGCGCGACGATGCCGCCGGCCCGCCGGTGCGCGGCGCGCGCCTTCGACGCGACGTCGTAGCCGATCACCCGGAAGCCCGCCTTCACGAGGTTCGACGCCATCGCCGAGCCCATGATGCCGAGGCCGATCATTCCCACCGTGTTCTGCATGCCCGTCCTCCCTGGTTGCCTGCGCACGCGATCTTCGGCATCCTCGCACGTGCGGTCAAGGACGGCGCGAGGAGAGCGGCAATGCCGGCATACTGGGTGGCGCGGAGCAAGGTCAACGACCCGGTCCAGTACAAGAAGTACACCGATCCGCTGCCCGCGATCTTCGCGCGCTACGGCGGGAAGGTGCTGGCGCGGGGCGGAAGATTCCGGATCATGGAAGGGCCGGAGACCTTCGGGCGCCACATCGTGATCGAGTTCCCGACGTTCGAGCAGGCGGTGGCATGCTTCGAGTCGAAGGAATACCAGGACGCCGCCGCGTTCCGCCGCGGCGGCGCGGGCATCGTCGAGAACGTGATCGTGGAAGGCGGCGACGCTACGCCGCGCTAGAGGAGATTGCCGTGGCGCTTACCCAGGTCGACCATTTCCTGATCCAGACGGCGGACCTCGCCAAGACCCGCGACTGGTACGTGCGGACCCTCGGGATGACCGAGGGCTGGCATCCGGACTTCAAGTTCCCGGTGGTGTGGCTCTACATCGGCGAGAAGGACGTGCTGCACCTCTGCGAGGGCGGGGCGAACGTCTCGGAGAACCGCAAGAAGTACCTCGGCCAGCAGTCCGAGGCGGTGTCCGGCAGCGGCGTCGTGGACCACATCGCCTTCCGCGCGCACGGGCTCGCCGGCACGATGACTCACTTGCGCGCGCTCGGCGTCGACTTCAACCAGCGCATGGTGAGCGACCAGGGGCTCTACCAGCTCTTCATGTTCGACCCGAACGGCGTCAAGATCGAGCTCAACTTCGACAACGCCGAGGCGACGGCGCTCGGTATCGAGCCCGAGGTGATGGCGTCGAAACTTACGGGGTAATTGCCATGCGGCCGACCACTCGACTACGGCAACTGCTCGCGCGTCCCGGGGTCATCATGGCCCCCGGCGTCGCGGACGCGCTCAACGCGAAGCTCGTGGCGCGCCACGGCTTCGAGGCGATCTACATGACCGGCGCCGGCACGAGCGCGGTGCGGCTCGGCATGCCCGACGTCGGCCTGCTGACGATGTCCGAGATGGTCGACAACGCCGGACGCATCGCCGACTCGAGCGGCCTGCCGCTGATCGCGGACGCGGACAACGGCTACGGCGGCGTGCTCAACGTCCGGCGCACGATCCAGGCGTACGAGCGCGCAGGCGTGGCCGCGGTGCACATCGAAGACCAGGTCATGCCCAAGCGCTGCGGGCACCTGATGGGCAAGCAGCTCGTGCCCGCCACCGAGATGACGGCGAAGATCCGTGCAGCGGTGGACGCCCGGACCGACGCCGACTTCGTCGTGATCGCACGCACCGACGCGGTCGCCGTCGAAGGCTTCGACGCGGCGCTCGAGCGCGCCGGGCGCTACCGCGAAGCGGGCGCCGACGTCCTGTTCGTCGAAGCGCCGAACGCCGAGCAGCTCCCGCAGATCGCGCCGCGCCTCAAGGCGCCGCTCCTCTACAACATGGCGACGAGCGGCAAGACCCCGTTCCTCGGCCGCGACGAGATCGAGCACCTCGGCTTCAAGCTCATCATCTATCCGAACTGGGTGATGCTCGCGGCGATCCGCGCGGCAAACCAGGTGCTCGCGACGCTGAAGGAAACGGGCACCATCGCCGGCGTCGCCGGCGAGGTCCCGACCTTCAAGGAGTTCTTCGACCTCCTCGGGATGCCGGACGTCCAAGCGCTCGAGGCGAGCTACGGCATCGACGAGGGCGCGCGCGTCCGGTATTAGGAAGATCCCTGCAAAACGCCGCCGAGCGGCGTTTTGCGCTGGGATGGGGGGATCGCAAAGGGGGCCGTGGGCCCCCTTTGCAGCGTTCCCGCTAGGCCGCGAAGTAGGGCGCGTTGCCCTTCACCGTCGTCCGGTGCATGTGCCGCCGCAGCTGCGCCGGATACTCGGTGGCGTGGTGCATCACCCGGCGGTTGTCCCAGAACACGAGGTCGTGGAGCCGCCACCGGTGGCGGTAGACGTACGCCGGCTGGGTGACCCACTGCTCGACCCAGTCGAGGAGCGCCTCGGCCTCTTCCGGCGCGAGCCCTGCGACCCCCACTGCGAAGCCGCCGGCGTAGATCGCCGGCTCGCCGGTCTCCGGATGCGTGCGGAGCATCGGGTGCTCGACCGGGGGGTTGCGGTCCTGTTCCTCCTTCGACTGCGCCGGGCGCAGGCCCGCCTTCTGCGCTTCGCGCGCCCAGCGGCTCGCGAAGTGGTGGATCGCCGCGTGGCGCGCGAGCGCCGCGCGCTTCTCGGGCGGCAGGTCGCGGCACGCGGCGGTCATGTCGCAGAACATCGTGTCGCCGCCCTCGGCGGGAATCGCGCGCGCGTAGAGGAGCGAGCCGAGCGCCGGCTCCCTCATGTACGACATGTCGGTGTGCCAGTAGCGCCCGGCGTCGGCGATGCCGACCGGGCGGCCGTCGGCGTGGCGATCGTTCGAGACCAGCAGGATCTCCGGCGCACCCTCGAGGTTGAACTGCCCCATCGGGTGGACCTGGAGCGGTCCGAAGCGGCGCGAGAACGCGACGTGCTGCTCGGGCGTCAGCCGCTGATCGCGGAAGACCAGCACGCCGTGCTCGAGGTGCGCCGCCTTGACGCGCGCGAACGTCGCGTCGTCGAGCGGCCGCGCGAGGTCGAGGCCGACCACCTCGGCGAAGAAGGTCCGGCCGAGCCGGCACACCTCGAACGGTTCGCTCATGTCGCCTAGACTATCGGGCACTTTCCGAGGGAGGTCAACATGGTGGTCGACTTTCGCGCCTACACGCTCAAGCCCGGCACTGCAGCAGCGTTCCTCGAGCTCTTCGAACGCGAGGGCCTCGAGCCGCAGCAGCGCATCCTGGGCAACTTCATGGGCCTCTACCGCACCGAGTTCGGCGACATCAACCAGATCGTCATGATGTTCGGCTACGCCGACGCCGGCGACCGCGAGCGTCGCCGCGCGGCGCTCTACGACGATCCGGCGTTCGCGGCCTACCTCAAGAAGGCGCGCGAGCTCATCGTCGCGCAGGAAGTGCGGCTCCTGAAGCCGGCGCCATGCAATCCGCGGATCGAGGGCGTCAACCTCGGCGTTCGCTGACATGGCGGTACTGCCCGCCGCGGAAGCCCGGTTCGAATATTCGGTCCCCGTCGTCGTCATCGGCGCGGGCGCGTGCGGCCTGACGGCGGCGCTCGCCGCGCGCGAGGCCGGCGCCGAGGTCCTCGTCCTCGAGCGCGACGCGAAGCCCGCCGGCAGCACCGCGCTCTCCACCGGCCTCATTCCCGCCGCGGGCACGCGCTTCCAGCGCGCGCTCGGCATCGAGGATTCGCCGGCGCTCCTCGCCGCCGACATCTGGCGCAAGGCGAAGGGCGCGACCGACCGCGCGATCGTCGACGCCGTCGCGCGGGCGTCCGGACCGACGATCGAGTGGCTCGCCGACCGGCACGGCGTCGCATTCAAGCTGGTCGAGGGGTTCCTGTATCCGGGGCACTCGGTGCTGCGGATGCACGGCACCCCGCATCGCACCGGCGAGGAGCTGGAGAGCGCGCTGCTCGCCGCCGCGGGGCGGCTGGGCATCGACATCGTGTCGAGCGCGGTCGCGACCCACCTCTACGCAGGGGAGGATGGCCACGTCGTCGCCGTCGGTTTCGCCCGTCCCGACGGCGCGACGGAGACCGTCGGCTGCGATGCGCTCGTGCTCGCGTGCTGCGGTTTCGGCGGCAACAAGGAGATGGTCCGCGAGCACATTCCCGAGATCGCCGACGCGGAATTCTGGGGCCACGTCGGCAACAAGGGCGATGCCATCAAGTGGGGCACCGCGCTCGGGGCGGCCATCGCTGACCTCGGCAGCTACCAGGGCCACGGCGCCGTCGCGACGCCGTACGGCAACCCGGTCAACTGGGGGCTGCTCACGAACGGCGGCTACCAGGTGAACGCGCTGGGCGAGCGCTTCTCGAACGAAGTGCGCGGCTATTCCGAGCAGGCGGTCGAGGTGATCGCGCAGCCCGGCCGGATCGCGTGGGACGTCTTCGACGAGACCCGCGAGCGCCCGATCCTCGGCTTCGCCGACTACGACGAGATCCGCTCGCTCGGCGGCGTGAAGCGGGCGGAGAGCGTGCGGGCGCTCGCCGCGCTCATGGGCGTGCCCGCGGAGGCGCTCGAGCGCACGAACGCCGAGGTCGACGGGCTCCGCGCGAGCGGGCAGGAGGATCGCTGGGGACGGAAGTTCGCCGGCACCGCCCCGCTCGCCGCGCCGCTCTGCGCGATCAAGGTGACCGGTGCGCTCTTCCACACGCAAGGCGGGCTCGTGATCGATCCTGCGGCTGCCGTCCTGCGTCCCGATGGAACGGCGCTGCCGAACCTGTTCGCTGGCGGCGGCGCGACGCGCGGCCTGTCGGGCCCGTCGAACTGGGGCTACTTCTCCGGCGGCGGCCTGTTGACGGCGACGACGCTCGGCCGCATCGCCGGCGAGAGCGCGGCGCGCTGCGCGCAGCGCGGCTAGCGCTGCTTCTGCTCCGCGCGCGCCGCCGCGTCGAGCATCGCGTGCAGCATCGCGAGCTTCGGCACCTGCGGCTTGGGATAGCACGCGCGGCTGTGCGTGAGCCGCAGCGCGAGCAGCGTCTCGACCAGCTTGTAGGTGAGCGGCCCCGGGTTGACGAGCGGCACCGGCAGTCGCGCCGCGAGCCACTCGGCGGCCTGGTGCATCGTCGTCGAGCCGAGGCAGATCACGTCGGCGCCGTCCTCCTCGACGCAGCGCATGCAGGTCTCTAGCATCTTGGGGAACGCGCTGTCCTCCTTGCCGTCGAGCAGCGCGTCGAAGTTGGGCGGAATGTCGAAGGAGCGCACCGAGGCGCAGTGCTGCGCGAGGCCGTACTCGGCGAGCGCCTTGCGGTAGCGGACGATCGCGGGCGGCCACTGCGCGAGGACCGAGAACTTCGACCCGAGCGTCAGGGCGAACAGCATCGACGCCCGGCCCGGCGACACCACCGGGATGTCGAGCACCGAGCGGAGCGCCGCCATGCCCGAGTCGCTCATCGTGTCGATGCACACCGCGTCGTAGCCCTCGGCCTGCGCGTCCGCTCCGGCCTCGAAGATCGCGAGGTCCATCAGCGTCCAGTCGTGCGGGCTCATGAACGACGTCGGGCCCGCCTTGACCGGGCGGAAGTGGAACTCGCTCGCGGGATCGAGCGGCACGGCGCGGAGCTGCGCGCGCCGGCGCGCGACGCCCTCCTCGTCGAGGGCGAACGGAACGATGACGAGAATCTTCGGCATGGCTAGCGTCCTTTGTCGGTCTGCTGCGCGGCGGCAAGCATCGCGTCGATCATCTCAAGGCGCGGCGCGACCGGCTGTGGGAACGCCTTGCGGCTGTGCCGCAGGCCGAGCGCGAGCGCGCTTTCCGCGAGCTTGTAGGTGAGCGGGCCGGGGTTGATCACCGGCACCGGCAGGCGCGCGGCGAGGTAGGCGTGCGCCTGGTGCATCGTCGTCGAGCCGAGCAGGATCACCTCGGCGCCATCCTCGGCGACGCATTTCTCGGCCGCCGCGAGCAGCAGCGGGAACACCTCCTCCTCCTTCCCGGCGAGCAGCGCCAGGTTGTCCGGCCGCACGCCGATCGAACGGATCGAGGCGACGCGCGCGCCGAGGCCGAGCTCGGCGATCGCCTTGCGGTAGAGAGGCCGCCACCGGTCCCACATGATGAGGATCGAGAACCGCTCGCCGAGCATCAGCGCGGTGAGCATCGACGCCCGCCCCGGGCCGATGACCGGGATGTCGAGCACCGAGCGCGCGGCGGCGAGCCCCGAGTCGCTCATCGTATCGATGCACACCGCGTCGTAGCCCTCGGCCTGCGCCGACTTGCACGCGTCGAGGACCGACACGTCGGCGAGGACCGAGTCGTGTTCGCTCGTATAATTGGCCGGCGCGGCGCGCACCGGGCGGAAGTGGAAGTCGATTCCCGGTCCGAGCTTCACCGCCCCGAGCTGCGACTCGCGGCCGCGCCGGTTCTCCTCGCTCATCGGGAACGGCACGACAACCAGCACCTTGGCCATTGGCTTCGCCTCGTGATGGACAAATGAACGCCGACGCGCCCCGCACGCTGTTCGAGAAGATCTGGGATCGCCACGTCGTGCTGCGGCGCGACGATCACTGCCTCCTCTACGTCGACCGGCACATTATCCACGACGGCTCGTTCCACGCGTTCGGCAAGCTCGCGAAGCGCGGGCTGCGGGTGCGCCGGCCGCGGTTGAGCTTCGCGACGCCCGACCACTACGTGCCGACGGTGAGCCGCTCGAGCGCCGACGCGCCGACGCCGGAGATCCGACGCATGGTCGAGACGTTCGTCGACAACGTCCGTGCGCATGCCGTCGAAGCGTTTCACCTGGACGATGAGCGCCAGGGGATCGTGCACATCATCGGGCCGGAGCAGGGCATCACGCTCCCGGGGCTCCTGCTCGTGTGTGGCGACAGCCACACCTCGACCCACGGCGCGCTCGGCGCCTTCGCGTTCGGCATCGGACAGTCCGAGAACGAGCACGTGCTCGCGACGCAGACCATCTGGCAGGCGCCGCAGAAGACGATGCGGATCACGGTCGACGGGCGCCGGCCGGAAGGCGTGAGCGCCAAGGACGTGATCCTCGCGATCATCGCGAAGATCGGCGCCGGCGGCGCGGTCGGCCACGTCGTCGAGTACGCCGGCGCGGCGCTGCACGCGATGAGCGTCGAGGAGCGGCTCACCGTCTGCAACATGTCGATCGAGGCCGGGGCGCGCGCCGGCATGGTCGCGCCCGACGATGCGACCTACACCTACCTTGCCGGCCGGCCGTTCGCGCCGCAGGGCGCGCAGTGGGACGCCGCGCTCGCGTACTGGCGCTCCCTTCCGACCGACGACGGCGCGCGCTTCGACCACGAGGTGAGCCTCGACGCCGCCGCGCTCGAGCCGATGGTGACCTGGGGCACGAGCCCCGAGCACGCGCTGCCGATCGGCGCCGTCGTGCCGGACCCGGCGAACGCGAGCGACGCCGCACGGCGCCAGGCCACGGCGCGCGCCCTCGAGTACATGGGCCTCGCCCCGGGCACGAAGCTCGAGGGCCTTCCGGTCGACCGCGTGTTCATCGGCTCGTGCACCAACAGCCGGATCGAGGACTTGCGCGCCGCGGCCGCGGTGCTGCGCGGACGCAAGGCACGCATCCCCGCGATCGTCGTGCCGGGCTCGGGGCTCGTCAGGAAGCAGGCCGAGGCTGAGGGCCTCGACAAAGTGTTCCGCGAGGCGGGCGCCGAATGGCGCTACGCCGGCTGCTCGATGTGCGTGGGCATAAACGGCGACCTCGGCCGGCCGGGCGAGCGCATCGCCTCCACCTCCAACCGGAACTTCGAAGGGCGGCAGGGCAAGGGCGTGCGCACGCACCTCGTGAGTCCCGCGATGGCGGCCGCCGCGGCGGTGACGGGCGCGCTCGCCGACGCGCGCAAGCTGGGGCACTGAAGCCATGGCCGCCCAGTTCACCACGCTCACCGCGGTCGCGGCGCCCTACGAGCCGGTCAACGTCGACACCGACCAGATCATCCCGGCGCGCTTCCTCAAGGTCCAGCGCGGCAAGGATTACGGCCGGCTGCTGTTCCACGACCTGCGCTTCGCGGAGGACGGCGCGGAGAAGCCGGGGTTCGTGCTGAACCGCGTGCCCTACCGGGACGCGCGCATCTTCGTCGCGAACGCGAACTTCGGCTGCGGCTCCTCGCGCGAGGCGGCCGCGTACGCGTTCTACGACCAGGGCTTCCGCAGCGTCATCGCGCCGAGCTTCGGCGACATCTTCTACAACAACTGCCTGCAGAACGGCATCGTGCCGGTCCGGCTGCCCGATGCGACCTGCGCGCGACTGCGTGGGCTCGCCACGGACAAGCCCGGCACCGAGCTCACCGTGGATCTCGTCGAGCGCCGCGTGGTGGAGCCCGACGGCACCACGCATGCGTTCTCCGTCGGGGCGTTCTTCCGCGAGCTGCTGCTGCGCGGCGTCGACGAGATCGGACTGACGCTGTCCTTCACCGACGAGATCGAGGCGTTCGAGCGGGACTACGCTCGGGCGGCGCCCTGGGCCGGGCGCTGAGCCCGCCAGGCGTCGAGGATCTCCGCGCCGGTCGCGGGCCAAACGCCCGGATGCTTCATGCAGTGCGCGAGCGCGCTCTCCAGCGCGTTGATCCGGTACGGCTGGCCGATGACCCAGGGGTGGAGCGAGATCGCCATGATCCGTCCGCCCTGCGTCGCCGCTTCCGCGTACAGGACGTCGAACTGGTCGATCAGCTGGTCGCGGAACTCGTCCTCGCCGTGGTGGTTGTTGACGAGGATCGCGTAGTCGTCGAGGTCCGGGGAGTGCGGCATCGCGTGGATCGTCCGGCCGCCCGCGCGGACCGGGTAAGGCATGTCGTCGTTCGCCCAGTCGCACACGTAGTCGAGCCCGGCTTCCGCGAGCAGGTCGAGCGTCGCGAGCGACTCCGACCGCGCAGGCGAGAGCCAGCCGCGGACCGGCCGGCCGGAAACGTCGCGCAGCGTCGCGAGGCTCTTCGCCACAAGCTCCCGCTCGGCGGCGACCGGCAGACCCTCGTACTGCAGGCGATCCATGTCGAGTCCGTGCCCGACGATCTCCCAGCCGCGCCCGGTGCACTCCTCGACGAGCGAGGGGTAGCGCGCGGCGACGGCGGCGTTGATCGCCGCGCTGGCGCGGATGCCGTACCGGTCGAGCGCCTGCATGACGCGGAAGATGCCCACCCGGTTGCCGTAGTCGCGCAGCGTGTAGTGCCGCAGGTCGGGATACGCGGTGACCAGCGCGCCGGGCGGTTTGAAGGGCTGTCCCTTCATGTCGAGCGGAAACCACTCGAGCGCGGCGACGACCCAGAGCGCGATGCGCGCGCCGCCGGGCCAGGCCGCCTTCTCGCGCTGCGGCAGGATCGACCAGTCGTAGCGGTCGTGATCCATGCCGTAGCGGCGCCGCGGGTACTGCAGATAGTCGTCGGGGATCGGCATGAAGGTCAGGGCGCTTCGCCGACCGGCTGCGAGGCGGCCGCGAAAGCGTCGTAATGGTTCTCGATGAAGTGCCGGGCGATCTCGCGCCCGGTGGCGAGCCAGACCTTGTCGTGACCGGTGACGTACCGGAGCGCCTCCTCGAAGGCCTTGATGCGGTACGGCCAGCCGACCAGGTACGGGTGGAGCGGGATGCACATCACCGTCCCCGACGTCTCGCCCTCGGCGTAGAGGCGATCAAACTGCCGCCGGATGATGTCGCCGTAGCGGCGCGGCGACACGAGGTTGATGTTGTACGCGATGACGTCGTTCATCTCGAGCGAGTAGGGGATGCTGATCAGCCGCCCCTTTCGCACCTTGACCGGCCCCGGCTGGTCGTCGTGGAAGAGGTCGCAGATGTAGCTCAGGCCCATCTCCGCGACGAGATCAAGCGTGCGCTCGGTGTAGGTGAGCGCCGGCGCGAGCCAGCCGTCGAGCTTCTGCCCGGTGTGCTTGCGGATGGTGTCGATCGAGTCCTGGATGAGCGAGCGCTCCTGGTCCTCGCTCATGCCGAAGACGTAGCGCGTGTTGTAGGTGCCGTGGGAGTAGAACTCCCAGCCGCGCTTCGCGCACGCCTCGATGACCTCGGGATGGTGCTCGCACACCGCGACGTTGAGCGAGACGCTGCCGCGCATACCGCAGCGGTCCATCGCTTCGAGCATCCGCCAGAAGCCGGCGCGGTTGCCGTAGTCCCGGTAAGAGTAGTTGAGCACGTCGGGCACCGGCCGCGACCAGGCGGTGCGGTTGGGATTCTTCGGCGGCTCGAGCTCGTAGAACTCGATGTTCGGCGCCACCCAGAACGCGACGCGCGCGCCGCCCGGCCACTCGATCTTCGGTCGCCGGCTGTACGGCAGGTAGTCGTAGAGGCCGGGGTCGCGCTTCACGACGGCGCGGGCTGGTACCGGCGCATGAACTCGAGCACCTCCGCGACCGGCACGACATCCGCGTACTTCAGCGCCATGTCGTAGAGATTGGCGAAGTGCGGGCTCTCGTGCTTGTCCGCCACGCACTCGATCGGGACGACGGTCCGGTAGCTGCGCGACAGGCTGTCGACCACGGTAGCGCGCACGCAGCCGGAGGTCGAGCCGCCGGTGACCACCAGCGTGTCGATGTGATGGAAGTTGAAGACCGAGACGAGATTGGTCTCGTGGAAGGCGGAGGCCATGCGCTTGTTGACGATGACGTCGCGACGACGGTCGACCTCCAGCCGGTCGTCGAACTCGGCGCGGCGGGAGCCGACCTTGATGTTCTGCAGCGAATCCGGGGTGTTCGAGCGCGTTCCCCACACGCCGCAGTCCTCCCCGGAATCCATGTACGCGACGTACGTCCAAACGACCGGGCAGCGCTTCTCGCGGAACAGGCGCGCCAGCTGGTTCACGTAGTCCAGCTGGCGCGGGTCCGTCTCGTACGCAGTCGCGAACTCCCCGACCGAGGTGTAGGCCTTCTGCAGGTCGATGTTGACGAGGGCGGGCCGGGTGCCGAAGCCGAAGCGCTTGCGCGTCGGATTGGCCCTGACCTCTTCGAACAACTGCCGCGCCGTCTTGTCCGAATGTTCCACGTCGCCCCTCAGGCGGTGTCCTGGATCTGCTTGTAGGTGCCGGGCCCGAGGATCTCGTTGGCGAGCCGCTCCGCGGTCGGCTGGGTCAGCCGGCGAAGCTCGGCCGCGTCCAGCATCAGCACCGAATCGGCGCCGTTGATCTCGGCCCATTTCTTCTGATCCGCGTCCAGGCGCTCATTGAGGACCGGGTACCACTTCTTGGCCTCGAGCTCGAGGAACAGCTCCTGCATCATCCTCTGCTGCTCGGGCTTGAAGCGGTTCCAGGTGCGCTGCGCGATGACGACCTTGTCGAAGCCGAGGCCGAACTCGTTCTTCACCCAGAACTTGACCACTTCGAAGTACTTCATGGTCATCATCAGGGTGTTGAGGTTGACCTGGCCGTCGACCACACCCTGCTGGAGCGCGGTGTAGACCTCGTTGAACGCCATCGGCACGGCATTCGCGCCGGTGGCCTTGATGCTCTCGATGATGCCTTCGATCGGGCCGCCGCGGATCTTCTTGTTCCTGACGTCGGCCCAGGAGGCGGGCTTGGTCTTGAGTTGCATGCCGAACGAGCCGGCGCGCCCGAGACCGAGCATGTAGACCTTGTACTTCGCCTCGAGCGCCTGCGCGAGCTTCGGACGCAAGGGGCCGTTGATCACCCGCGCGGCGTGCTCGTAGTCGCGGAACAGGCTCGCGGCGTAGAACAGGTCGAACTCGCGCATGCCGGTGTAGGCGCCGTGGTACCCGTCGAGCGTTCCCAGCGCCACGCCGTTCAGCAACGTCTGCTCGCCGCCGAGCGTGCCCCAGAACGTCTCGCACACGATCTCGCCGTTGGTGCGCTTGCGCACCTCGTCCCAGAACTCCTGCATGACGATGTTCGCCAGGTATCCGGCGTTGCTCGCGTTGGAGTAGCGCAGCTTGACCTGCGCGCGGGCCGGCTTCGACAGCCCGACCTGGGAGACGATGGCCGCCGCGCCGATCGCCTTGACTGCCGCCCTTCGTTTCAGATCAACCGGCATCCGAGACTCCTTTCATCTGACGGGATAGAACAGTTGCGGGACGAACAATGTAAGCGCAGGGATGTAGGTGATCAATAGCAGCACCACCAGCAGGGCATACACGTAGGGTACTGCAGCGCGGAAGATCCGCATCACGTCCACGCCCGTGATCGCCGACAACACCATCAAATTCAGCCCGATCGGCGGCGTGATCATCCCGATCATCAGGTTCAGCACCATCACGACGCCGAACTGCACCTCGCTCACGCCCATTCCGGCCAGCCAGGGAAACATGATGGGCGCCAGGATGAACATGATCGGCACGAGCTCCATGAACATGCCGAGGACCAGCATCAGGAGATTGACCAGCGCGAGCACCACGTACACGTTGTCCGACAGTGCCAGCATCCCGGTCGTGAGGAGCTCTCCCAGCCGCTCCTGCACCGCGAGCCAGGCGAAGATCTGCGAAGCGGCGACGGTGAGCATCACCAGCGCCGAGGACATTGCAGCGCTGCCCGCCGCGTGGACGATCGCGGCGATGGAGGTGTTCCGGTACACGGCCAGGCCGAGAAACAGCGTGTAGCCGACGGCGATCGCCGCCGATTCGGTCGGGGTGGCGATGCCCGCCACGATGCTGCCGACGATCACGAGCGGCGCGATGAGCGCGAGCACGCCGTCGCGCATCGCCTCGACGCGTTCAGCGAGCGTGGCTTTCGGTTCCCGCGGGTAGTCGCGCCGCTTGCATAGCCACCAGGTCACGACGAACATCGCCACGAACATCAGCGTGCCGGGAACGATGCCGGCAAGGAACAGCTGGCCGACCGAAATGTTGATGATCGACGCGAGCAGCAGGAACGCGATCGAAGGCGGGATGATCGGCCCGACCGTGGCCGCGGCGGCAATCACCGCGCAGGAGAAGTCTTCGGGAAACCGGCGCCGCTTCATCTCGGGCACGAGCACGGTGCCGGTCGCCGCGGCGTCAGCGACGGCCGAGCCGGACACCCCGGACATGAGGAAGTTGGCCACCACGCCGACGTTGGCCAGCCCGCCGTGCATGTGGCCGACGATCACGGCGGCGAC
The DNA here is from genome assembly GCA_963762785.1 of uncultured beta proteobacterium. Classification (GTDB taxonomy): domain Bacteria; phylum Pseudomonadota; class Gammaproteobacteria; order Burkholderiales; family SG8-39; genus DATEDA01. Next base: position 124,626 of record CAVXND010000089.1, on the reverse strand, counting down.
GCGCACCAGCCGCTGGGTCACTCCGCACACGTTCATCAGCTCGCCGGCGAAGATGAACAGCGGCACCGAGACCAGCACGAAGCCGTCGAGGCCGACCGTCATCTGCTGCGCGAAAAGCGCAAACGACGTCGGCGTGTCGGTGAACTGCGACAGCGCGATATAGGCGAAGCAGGCGAGCGCGATGGCCCACGCGATCTCCATGCCGAGCAGTGTGAAGACGAGCAGCACCACCAGCATTGCGGCGAGCATCATTACGGGAGCCCTCGCGCGGCGCGGTACTCCGCGAGCGAGCGCAGGACCAGCCGCACCTGATACAGGCCGATCAGGACGCAGCCGACTGAGAGCGGCACGTACCGGATCGCGTCGGACCACTGCGTCGCAAGCATGCGCGACCCGAGGTTCAACTCGATCACCGGGATGTTGTGCCAGAACAGGAACCCGAGCATCACGAAGATCGAGGCGTGCATGAACATCTCGAGCCACATCCGTGCGCGCGGCGGCAACCGCTCCAGAAGGAACGTGACGCGCAGGCTCTGCCCGCGCTTCACCGCGACCGCGATCGCCAGGTAGGACACCCAGAGGAACGCCACCCGCGGGACTTCCTCCGACCAGCTGGGCGCGGCATTGAAGAAGTAGCGCAGCACCACGGCGTAGAGGATGACGCCGGTGAGCGCGAGCATCAGCAGCGCCGATGCGTAGTACACGAGCATTTCGAGTGCGCGGTCCACGCGCTCGACGATCGACTTTCCGGGCACGCCCCTCCCCCTTATCCGTGCCGGTTGCTACGGTGACGCGATTCGCGCTCGATACGCCCGCGGCGGCGAGTCGCGCCGCGCCTTCACCGCCCGCCGGAGACGTCGATGATCGCGCCGTGCAGGTAGGACGCGGCGTCGGACGCGAGCCAGAGCACCGTTTCTGCGACCTCGGCCGGCTGGCCAACGCGGCCGATCGGCACCGTCGGCCCCACCGCACGCGCGGTCGCTTCGCCGCCGTGCACGTCGTGGATGGCGGTGACGATGAAGCCGGGCCGGACGGCGTTCACCCGGACCCCTTCGGTTCCGATCTCCTTCGCGAGCCCCACGGTGAAGCTGTCGATCGCGCCCTTGCTCGCCGCGTAGTGCGACTCCATGGCCAGCCCGCCGTGGCGCGCCGCGACCGAGGAGATGTTCACGATCGCGCCGCCCTTGCCGCCGTGCTTCGTCGACATCCGGCGCAGCGCCTCGCGCGAGCAATAGAACACGCTGTAGACGTTCGCGGCAAACACCTGCTCGAGCAGCGCCGGATCCATCTCGTCGACCCGGCACTGGCGGCCGATGATCCCCGCGTTGTTGACCAGAACGTCCACGCGCCCGAGCGCGCGATCGACGTCGGCGAACAGCCGCTTCGCCTCGGTGTCGACCGACACGTCGGCCTGGATCGCGACCGCTTTCCCGCCGCCCGCGTTGATGGCGGCCGCGAGCGTTTCGGCGGCGTCGCGGCTCCGCGCGTAGTTCACGCACACCGCGTAGCCGCGCTTGCCGGCGAGCCCCGCGATCGCGGCGCCGATCCCGCGGCCGGCGCCGGTCACAACCATGACCTTGGACGTCATTTGAGCTTCGAGTAGGCGGTGGGCTGCAGAATGTAGTTGGTGGTGTGGGCGAGGATCGGACCGTCCTTCTCGCTTTCCGCACGCGCCGCGATCCACTCCGGATCGCTCATGAAGGTGTTCCACTTCTGCTCGCGCTCGGCGAGGCTCTCCCACTCGAGGAGGTAGTAGAGGTCGTGATTGGTGGCGCCGATCGCGACGGTCCAGAAGCCGACCTGGCGGATGCCGTGCTTCTCCCACATCTTGAGCGTCCTGGTCTCGAAGCGCTTGTTGAGAGCGGCCAGGCGCCCGGGGGCACAGCGGTAGATGCGAAGCTCGTGGATCACGTGTTTCTCCTGGTTGGGTTTCAGACCTTGCCGAGCGCCTTCAGGATCCGCTCCGGCGTGAACGGCTGCGCCGTCACCCGCGCGCCGAACGGGGCGAGCGCATCGTTGATCGCGTTCATTACCGCGCCCGGTGCGCCGGCGGTGCCGGCTTCGCCCGCGCCCTTCGCGCCGAGCTGCGACTGCATGGTCGGCGTCTCGACGTGCGCGCAGATGATATCCGGCATCTCGCCCGACATCGGCACGAGGTAGTCGGCGAGCGTGCCGTTCAGGAGCTGGCCCGCGTCGTCGTACACGCACTCCTCGAACAGCGCCGCGCCGATGCCCTGCACGACGCCGCCGCGGATCTGCTCGTCGACGAGCATCGGGTTGATCACCGTGCCGCAATCCTCGACGCACCAGTGCTTGAGGAGCTTCACGAAGCCGGTATCCGGATCGACCTCGACGTACGAAGCCTGGATGCCGTTGGTGAACGTGAACCCGTACTCGCGCGGGGTGTAGTGGCGGGTGACCGTCAGCTCCGACTGGAACTTGAGCGGGAGCGTGTCCGGGCGGAAGTAGGCGATGCGCCCGAGCTCCGCCAGCGCGAGCTTCGACTCGAGCGAGAGGCGGTTCACGATCTCGTTGTTGACGATGTCGAGCTCGGCCTTGTCCATCTCGAGGACGACTGCCGCAACGTCGAGGATGTTGGAGCGGAGCGCGCGGCCGGCCTGCAGCACAGCTTCGCCGCCTATACCTGCGCCGCGCGACGCCCAGGTCCCGCCGCCGTAGGGCGTGACCGCGGTGTCGCCGGTGATGACTTTCACCTTGTCCATCGTCACCCCGAGCGCGCTCGCCGCGATCTGCGCGAGGATCCCGTCGGTCCCCTGACCCTGCTCGGTCACGCTGCAGAGAACGGTGACCATGCCGGTCGGCTCGAGCCGCAGCGTCGCGCCGTCCTGCGCCGAGATGCGCGCCCCGCCGACGCCGTAGAACGCGGGCGACGGGTTGGTCACCTCGATCATCGCGGCGAGCCCGATCCCGCGCTGGACACCCTTCTTCCGCAGCCCGGCCTGCTCGGCGCGCAGCTTCTTGTAGTCCATCAGCGCCAGCAGCCGGTCGAGGCACTTGTGGTGCGAGAGCTTCTCGAACTTGATCCCCGAGGGGAAGGTGTAGGGATACGCGTCGTCGGCAATCAAGTTCCGCCGCCGGAACTCGGCCGGGTCCATCCCGATCTTCGCCGCGGCGAGGTCGACGATACCTTCGGTGAGCGCGACCGCGATCGGGTGGCCGACCGCGCGGTACTGGCAGGTGACGTTCTTGTTGGTGAAGACGACGTGCAGCTTCGCGCGGTACTTCTGGTGCTTGTACGGCCCGCCGGTCAGGTTGACGACCTGGTTGCCCTCGATCCCGCTGGTGCGGGGATAGACCGAGTACGGGCCGATCGCGGTGAGGTCGTCGAGGTCGAACGCGAGGATGTCGCCCGACTTCGTGCAGGCGAGCCGGACCTTCGCCTTGTGCTCGCGCGCGTGGATGTCGGTCAGGAACGACTCCAGCCGGTCGGCGATGAACTTCACCGGCCGGCGCAGCATGACCGAGATCGCGGCGGTGGCCATCTCGTCCGCGTACACGTGCACCTTGATGCCGAACGAGCCGCCGACGTCCTTGCAGACCACCCGCACGTTCGCCTCGGGGATGCCGAGGTGGCGCGAGAAGATGTCCTGCATCATGTTCGGCGCCTGCGTCGAGTGGTACACGGTCAGCGAGTGCTCGGCGGCGTTGTAGTCGGCGAGGATCGCGCGCGGCTCGAGGCAGACGCCGGTGTGCCGCCCGAAGACGTAGGTCTCTTCGACGACGACGTCCGCCGTGGCGAAGACGTCGTCGACGCCGCCGGTGTCGAACTCGCGCTTGAAGCAGATGTTGTCGCCCAGGTCGGGGTGGATGACGTAGCGGTTGGAGAGCGCGTCCTCCATGTCGGTGACGACCGGGAGCTCCTCCCACTCCGCGACGACGTTGCCGAGCGCGTCCTCGCCCTGCTCGCGCGTCTCGGCGACGATGGCGGCGACCGCCTCGCCCTGCCAGCACGCGCGCTCGATGGCGATCGCGTACTGCGCCGCCGACTTGATGCCCTTCAAGTGTCCGAGCACCGCGACCCAGGGCGTGCAGTATTCCGCGACCGCGCGTCCGTCGAAGCAGGCGATGACGCCAGGCTGGCGCGCCGCCTTCGTGAGGTCGAGCTTCTTCACCTTCGCATGCGCATAGGGGCTGCGGAAGAAGACGACGTGGGCGAGGCGCGGGAAGCGCAGGTCGTCGACGAACGCGCCGCGGCCCTGCAGCAGGCGCTTCGCGTTCGGCCGCGGCACGCTCTGGCCGATGTAGCCCTTGTCGACCTGCGTCCCGGGGGCGTGCAGCGGCAGCTCGGCGCGTGCGTTCACTTTTTCACCCCCGCGCGCGCGAGCGCGTCTTGGCCACGGCGCTCGAGCACCTCTGCGACCGCGTCCACGATCGCGTGGTAACCGGTGCAGCGGCAGTAGTTGCCGGCCAGGTATTCGCGGATCTCGTCGCGCGTCGCGTCCGGCTTCGTGCGCACGAGGTCGTGGGCGGCGAGCAGCATGCCCGGCGTGCAGAAGCCGCACTGGAGCGCGTTGTGCTCGTGGAAGCACCGCTGCAGCTCCGCGAGCTCGCCCGAGTCGGACAGCCCCTCGATCGTGTCGACCTTGCGGCCGTGCGCCTGCACCGCGAGCATCAGGCAGCCGCGCACGATCTCGCCGTCGACGCGGATCGTGCACGCGCCGCACACGCCGTGCTCGCAGCCGACGTGCGAGCCGGTGAGCCCGAGCGTCTCGCGCAGGAAGTCGATCAGGTGCTGGCGCGCCGGCACGGCGCGAGTGACCGCCGCGCCGTTGACGGTGATGGTGGTCTGGATGGTCGCTTCCATCGTCGCCTCCCTAGGCCGCGAGCTGCGCGAGCGCGCGCCCGCAGAGCACGCGCGCGAGATGCAGTTTCGTGGCGGGCGAAGCGTTGAGGTCGCCCATCGGCGCGAGGTCGTTCTCGAGCGCCCCCTGGGCCGCGGCGATCGCGTCGGGCGAGGCCTTCTTCCCTTCGGCCGCCGCCATCGCGTTGCGGGCGAGAATCGGCGTCGTGCCGGCACCGAGGAACGCGAGCCGCAGATCGGCGAGCGCGCCGCCGGCGGGCCTCGCGGCCGCGGCTACGCCGACCATCGCGTAGTCGCCGTGGCGCCGCGCCAGCTCCAGGAATACGCTGCGATACCCCGCCCCGAGGAGCGGCAACTCGACCGCGGCGATCAGCTCGCCTGCGCCGAGCGCGGTTTCGAAGAGCCCCTTGTAGAAGTCGCGCGCCTTGACCCGGCGCTCACCCGACCGCGACGCGATCACGATGTCCGCGTCCAGGGCGACGCAGCATGCCGGCCATTCCGCCGCCGGATCGGCGTGGGCGAGGCTGCCGCCGATCGTGCCCACGTTCCGGATGGCGACGTGCGCGATGTGCGGCGCGGCCTGCGCGAGCAGCGGTGCGTGCTCGGCCACCTCGCGCGAGCGCTCGATCTCGCGGTGCCGCGTCAGCGCGCCGATCCGGAGCACGTCTCCCCGGACGGCGATCCCCGCGAGCCCGGGCACGCCGGTGATGTCGACCAGGACGGCCGGCGAGGAGAGCCGCATGTTGAGCGTCGCGAGGAGCGTCTGGCCGCCGGCGAGCAGCTTCGCGTCGTCGGTGCGCCGGAGCAGCACGAACACCTCCTCGAGCGAGCGCGGTTTCGCATAGGCAAAGGACGGGGCTTTCACTCGGGCCGACCTCCGGTTGCGGACGCGGCGCTGTCAGCGCCGCTGGCGGTGTTGTTCTGGGCGCTAGTTTGCCATCGAGTTTGCCACCGGGTGTGCCCGCTGTCGCGGGGAAGGGCTAGGATGGGGTGATGGCAGGCGAGACACTGTTGCTGGTGGGCGAACTGCTCGGAAAGTACGGCTTTCCGGACGGCCATCCGCTGGGCTTCGACCGCCAGGGCGCGTTCCTGTCGGAGGCGATCGGCCGCGGCCTCGACAAGCGGGTCGCGATTGCGACGCCCCGTCTGGCGACGGCGACGGAGCTCGAGCGCTTCCACACCCCCGAGCACGTGAGCTGGGTGAAGCTGCGCTCGTCGGTCGGCGAGGGGTATCTGGACGACGGGGACACGCCGGCATTCCCCGGCGTCTACGATCGCGGTGCGGTGGTCGCCGGCACCGCGCTCGAGGGCCTGGAGCGGATCATGGCCGGCGACGCGGTGCGCAGCTTCCAGCCGATCGGGGGCCTGCATCACGCCCGGCGGGGCCGCTCCGCGGGCTTCTGCGTGTTCAACGACCTCGGCGTCGTCATCGAGAGCCTGCGTACGCGCTTCGGCGTCAGGCGCGTCGGCTACGTCGACATCGACGTGCACCACGGCGACGGCATCTACTACCCGTACGAAGCCGATCCGGAGCTGATCGTGGTCGACATCCACGAGGATGGGCGGTTCTTGTATCCCGGCACGGGGCACGGGCGCGAAGCCGGCCGCGAAGCGGCCGCGGGGACGAAGCTCAACCTGCCGCTGCCGCCGGGCGCCGGCGACGACGAATTCTTCGCCGCGTGGGAGCGGGGTCTCGCGCACCTGCGGCGCTTCAAGCCGGAGTTCCTGATCCTGCAGGCCGGCGCCGACGGGCTCGCGGGCGACCCGCTCGCCGACCTGCGCCTTACGCCGGCGGTCCACGCGCGCGTCGCGCGCGACTTGCGCAAGCTCGCCGACGACCTCTGCGGCGGCCGGCTGATGGCGTTCGGCGGCGGTGGCTACGATCTCGGCAATCTGGCGGCCGCCTGGACGGCCGTTCTCGGCGCGCTCATCTGAGGGGGTGTCCCGGCGCACGCCGGGATGACCCCTAGCGCTTCCGCTTCGCCCGCTTCGGCTTCTCCGGCCAGACGCCGGCGCGCTCGAGCTCGTCCATCGACTCGGCGGTGAACTCCGCCTTCGGCTCGTTGCCGCCGATCACGAACATCAGGATCGAGTGCTTGTTCTTCGGGCCCTTCGTGACGTTCATGAAGCGGCGGTTGGCCCCGGGCGGGAAGGAGATGACGTCGAGCGGCTTGAGATCGACGTGCTCGAGCCTGCCCTTCTCGTCCTCCCAGCTCGCGCGCCAGGTCCCGGTCATCGCGATGAAGGTCTCGTTCGTGTCGTGGTTGTGCAGCATCGGGCCCTTGCCGGGCAGCGCGCGGCAATAGCCGAGATTGAAGCCCTCGGAGATCTTGATCGCCGCGAGGCGCGAAGCCTGGTCGCCGACCGGCGACTGGAGGCCCGCCCCTTCGCCCGGCGGTGGCTGGAAGCCGATCACGTTGTAGAGGATGCGCTCGGCGCCGGGCATCTTGCTGTCCGGGAGTCCGCCGTCGAAGCCCTTCAGTTTCGAGAAGCGCGCCACGCGCTTCATCATCGCCTTGCGCGAAAAGCGCTTGCGGGGCAGGGTTTCCTGGTAGGCCATCGCGTCCTCCGGTACGGCTCGGGCGAGGCAATCTAGCGAACGCGTGACGGCTCGTCAATGACACGCTAAGGTGCGCGTGAAGGAGGGCGGGAGGATGGTTCGCGTCGCTGTCGTCGGACTCGGCTGGTGGGGCCGGATCATCGTCGGGCTGCTGAAGGGCAGCGCAAAGCTCACCGCGGTGCGGGGCATCGACCCCGATCCGCGCGGCGCGGAGTTCGCCCGCGCGCAGGGCCTGGCGCATGACACGGATTTCCAGGCGGCGTTGCGCGACCCGGCCGTCGACGCGGTCGTGCTGTGCACGCCCCATTCGCTGCACTGCGAGCAGATCGTCGCGGCGGCGAACGCGCGCAAGCACGTTTTCTGCGAGAAGCCGCTGTCGCTCTCCCGCGCCGAGGTGCTGCGCGCGATCGAGGCGGTGAAGGCGAACGGCGTGCAGCTCGCCGTGGGGCACGAAAAGCGCTTCGAGCCGCCCGTGCTGGAGATCGCACGGCTCGCACGGACCGGCGCGCTCGGTACGCTGCTGCAGATCGAGGCGAACTTCAGCCAGGACAAGTTCCTCACGCTCGCGGCGGACAACTGGCGCCTGTCGTCGAAGGAAGCGCCGGCCGGCCCGCTCACCGCGACCGGCATTCATCTCGTCGACCTGTCGGTGAGCTTCATGGGACCGGCGGAAAGCGTCTGCGCGAGCGTGAAGCAGCTCGGCAGCCAGCTCGCGAACGGCGACACGCTGGCGATCCTCGCGCGCTTCAAGGGCGGCGGGCACTCGCTGATCAGCGCGATCCTCGCCACGCCGTTCGACGGGCGCGTGGCGGTCTACGGCTCGAAGGGCTGGGCCGAGGTGCGCGACAAGGCGCATCCGGAGGCGCCCCAGGGCTGGACGCTCACGACCGCGCTGCGCGGCGAACCGAAGCGTTCGATCGACTACCCGCCGGCACCGGCGGTGCTCGCCAACCTCGAGGCGTTCGCGGATGCGATCGAGGGCCGCGCGAGCTATCCGGTCCCGCACGAGCAGATGATTGCGACGGTTTCGGCGCTGGAGGCGATCGTGAAGTCGACGCGCAGCGGCGGGGTCGAAGCAGTCGGCTGAGACGCCGCGCCGGGCGCCGCGGTCGGACCCTTGTTATTATCGTGAGGCAGTCGCCGTCGTTGTCCAATCCTAACCTGGAGCCTGTGATGAGACTACTGCAAGCCGCCGCTGTGCTGTTGTTCGCTCTCGCCGCTGCCGGATGCGCAACCAAGCCGATGGCGTCGGCGCCCCCGGCACCCACCCCCCTGGGGGTCGTCCCCGTGGTCGTGCCGCAGACGGCCTACGGTTGCGATGTGCTGATTGCCCATCGCATGGGTAAGTCCTGCTGATCCTTGCGCAGGCGGCGGGCCAGTGTGCCCGTCGCCTGCCGTCGTCCGACCGCCCTTCCGCGCCGCTCCCACCGGTCAGGCCGGTGCCGCAACCTGCGTCCGGTACCAGTCGAGAATCCGCTCCCCCGTCCAGAACGCGACGCCCGGCTTCGACTTGATGTGGGCGTAGAGCCGCTCGAGGTAGCCGATCCGGTGCGGCACGCCGGAGATGTACGGGTGGACGCTGATCGCCATGACGCGGGTGATCTTCGCGCTCTCCTCGTACAGCCGGTCGAAGTGGTCGACGCCGCGTTTCAGCATCTCCTCGGCGCCGTGATGCTGGATCAGCATCATCGGGATGTCGTTCGTCTCGACCGTGTACGGGATCGAGACGACCGGCCCGTGCGCCGTCGAGATGTAGACCGGCTGATCGTCTAGCACCCAATCGGCGACGTACTCGATGCCCTCGGCGGCGAGGAAGTCGATCGTCTCGTTGGTCTCGGTGAGCCCCGGGCTCTCCCAGCCGCGCGGGGACTTGGCCCGTGAACTCCCGGATCGCCGCGATCGTGTCGCGGATCGCGGCGCGCTGGTCCTCGACCTTGTGCATCGGGCCCTGGACGTAGCCGTGGGCCATGAACTCCCACCCGGCGTCCTTCGCCGCCTGCGCGATGCGCGGGTGGCTCCGGCACACGATGCCGTTGAGTGCGAGCGTGGGCGTGATGCCGAACTTCTGCATGCAGTCGTAGAGCCGCCAGAACCCGACGCGATTCCCGTACTCGTGCCACGCCCAGTTCGGGAGATCCGGCAATAGCGGCTGCCCCATCGGCGGCGGCAGCACGGTGCGCGGCATCGCCCGCTCGATGCTCCAGTCCTCGACGTTGACGATCGTCCACACGACCATCCGCGCGCCGTCGGGCAGCTTCAGCGGCGGGCGGTCGACGATTGCCGAGTAGGGGACGCGGTCGCGGAGCAGTCGGGGGAGTCGTCATGGCTCAGGCCCCGAGGTACAGGCTCTTGATCAGCTCGTTGTTCCGCAGCGCGTCGGCGCTCTTGCCCTCGAACACGATCTCGCCGTGGGCGATGATGTAGCCGCGGTCGGCGATGCGGAGCGCCTGCTGGAAGTTCTGCTCCGCCATCAGCACGGTCAGCTGGAACTCGTCCTTGAGCTGCTTGATCATGGTCACGGTGTGCTGCACGAGGAGCGGGGAGAGGCCGACCGAGGGCTCGTCGACGAGCAGGATCCGCGGCGCGGACATGAGCGCGCGCGCGATCGCGAGCATCTGCTGCTGGCCGCCGCTCATGCTGCCGGCGAGCTGCCGGCGGCGCTCCTTCAGCACCGGGAACGACTCGTAGCAGAAGGCGAGGTTCTTGTGGATCGCGCTCCGCGCGAGCCGGCCGGAACGCGCCGAGAAGCAGGTTCTCCTCGACGGTGAGCTTGGGGAAGAGCCGCCGGCCCTCGGGGACCATCGCCATGCCGAGGCTCACGATCTCCTCGGTGGGCATGCCGACGAGGTTCACCGTCCGGCCGTCCATCTCGAGCGTGATCTCGCCGCGCGTCGGGCGCACCGCGCCCATCAGGCACCGCATGAGCGTGCTCTTGCCGTTGCCGTTCGTGCCGAGCAGCACGACCGTCTCGCCCTCGGCGATGTCGAGCGAGACGCCGTGCAGCGCGCGCACCGCGCCGTAGCCGGCCTCGACGCCCTTCGCGGATAGTCTAAGCGCCAAGATAGGCCCGCTGGACGTCGGGGTTCGCCACCGTCTGGGCGGGCGTGCCCTCGCAGATGATCTTGCCGGCGTCGAGACACATCACCCGCTGCGAGAACCGCATCACGGCGTGCATGATGTGCTCGATCATGATGATCGTGATCCCGGCCTCGTTCAGCTGGAACAGGATCTTCAGGATCTCGTCGACCTCGGACGAGGACAGCCCGGCCATCGCCTCGTCGGAGATCAGGAGGCGCGGACGCGCCGCCATCGCGCGGGCGAGCTCGAGCTTGCGCAGCTCGACCTGGGTGAGCTGGTTGGACGGCGTCTCCGCCTTGTCGGCGAGCCCGATCTGCCGGAGGATCTCCAGCGCCTCGCGGTGCGTGTCGGCCTTGTGCAGCGAGCCCCGGTGGACCACGTACTCGAGCGGCACCACCAGGTTCTCGAACACCGGCATGCTCGAGAACGGCCGCGGCACCTGGAAGCTGCGCGCGATGCCGCGCCGGGTGCGCTGATACGGCGGGCAGGCCGGAGATCTCCTCGCCGTCGAACACGATCGAGCCGCCGTCGTTCCGGAGCGACCCCGAGATGCAGTTGATGAGCGTCGTCTTGCCCGAGCCGTTCGGGCCGATCAGGCCGAAGCGCTCGCCGCGCGCGATCTCGACGCTGACGTCGGACAGCGCGGTGAAGCCGCCGAAGTGCTTCGAGACGCCGTTCACCCGGAGAAGCGCGTCGCTCATTTCGCGCGCTTCAGCTTCTTGAACAGGCCCAGGATCCCGTCCGGCGCGGCGACGACGAACACGACGAGCAGCACGCCGACCACGAGCACGTTCATCTCGTTCGAGATGGTCACCGTCACGACCTGCTGGAGCGAGCTGAGCAGCATCGCGCCGAGCACCGGCCCGAGCCAGTGCGCCGTGCCGCCGATCATCGGGCGGCAAGCGCGGCGATGCCGTAGTTGAGGTTGAAGGTCGACGCCGGCTCGACGAAGCTGCAGGTACATCGGCATCGGCGCCCCGGCCGCGCCCATCAGCGCGCCCGAGACGGTGCAGGCGAAGACCTTCAGCTTCAGCGTCGGCACGCCGCTGCACTCGGCCGCCTCCTCGCTGTCGCGGATGGCGCGCAGGCCCCGGCCGATCCAGGAGGTCTCGATGTAGCGCGCGATCGCCACCGCCACCACGACCATGAACGCCATGACCACGAACAGCATCTTGATGTAGGACTCGAACGGCGGAAGCGGCGGCGGGCGGAGCAGCTGCACGCCGGTGGCGCCGCCGACGTAGCGCCAGTTGATGAACAGCGTCTCCATGATGACGATCAGCGCGACCGTGGCGATCGCGAAGAAGATGCCGCGCAGCCGCAGCGTCAGCAGCCCGGTACCGAAGCCGAGCAACCCGCTCATCGCCGCGGCGGCGAGGATCTGCACCGCGAGCGGCGCCCCGGTCGACTGGATCAGCACGACCGCGGTGTAGGCGCCGAGCCCGAAGAACGCCGCGGTACCGAAGTTCACGTAGCCGGCGTAGCCGCCGAGGATGTTCCACGCCGTGGCGAGCACGACGGACATGAGGACGGTGTACCCGGCGAAGAACACGTACTCGTTCCGGATCGTGACCGCGGCGAGCCCGGCGAGGCCGATGGCGACCGCGGCGCCGATCCAGAAGGCGGCGCCGCTCTTCTTCATCGGCCGAAGAGTCCCTGCGGCCGGATGCCGAGCACGATGAGCAGCAGGCCGAACGCGACCGCCGGCGCCCAGGACGCGCCGAACTGGCTGAGCACGATCGACTCGGAGATGCCGAGGATCAGCCCGGCGGCGACCGTCCCGGTCATGCTGCCGAGACCGGCCAGCACGACGACCGCGAACGTGCGCCCGATGTAGACGCGGTCGAGGCTCGGCTCGACCGGCCCGACGATGATGAGCATCGCGCCGGCGAGCGCCGTGACGGCGGTCGCGAGGCCGAACGCCCACTGCTTGATGCGCACCGGGTTGGCGCCCATCAGCCGCAGCGCCGGCTCGTCCTGCGCCACCGCCTTGATCGCCCGGCCGGTGAACGTGCGCGAGAGATAGAGCGTCAGCCCAGCAGTCAGCACAACCGCGACGCCGAACGCGACGAGCATGCGCATCGGGATGCGCATGTCGCCGAACGACAGGCTCTTGCCGATGTACGCGGCCTCGACCATGCGCTGATCCACGCCGAAGACGATGATCAGGCCGACCTCGATGATGAGCGTGAGCCCGAAGAAGAACGCGAGGCCGCGCACGCCGGCCTCGGTGCCGCGCTTCTCGAAGGTCTCGTAGTAGAAGCGGTAGATCGCCATGCCGAGCAGGAAGAAGAACGGCATCAGCACGAGTCCGGCGAGGATCGGATCCAGGCCGTAGCGGCCGAGCACGAACGTGCAGTAGGCCGCGAACACCATCACCGCCGGGTGCGCGACGTGCGGGACGTCGAGCAGCCCGAACGACACCGACAGCCCGATGCTCACCGCCGCGTAGAAGCAGCCGAGCAGGATCCCGAAGAGGATCGCCTCGAGCAGAAGCTCGAACGAGAACAGGGCGGCTCTCCAAAAAAACAGCGCGGGGCTGGCCCGCGCCGCTTTTGGTCTGTCGTCGGTCGCGCCTACTTGCTGCCGCGCGCCTTCTCGAACGGCGCGACGATCTCGCCGGTCCGGAACTGGTCCGGGTAAAGCACGACCTGCTTGCCCGGCTGCCGGAACTGCTCCACGTTCTTGTCGACGACGCCGCGGAACTGCGCCTGCACGACGCGCGGGTTCGCCCATTCGCCGTTCGCGTCGAAGCGGATCGGCCCGACGATCGTCTTCATCTCGTTCTTGCGCAGGTAGTCCGCGAGCGCCTTCTGGTCCAGGCTCTTCGTCGCGTTGACCGCCTGCTCGAGCATCTGTCCGATCGCGTAGTTGAACGGCGGCAGATAGAAGCCGAGCGGATCGACCTTCGCCTCGACCGCCTTCTTCGAGTAGCGCGCGAGGAACTCCTCGATGCCGGGGTACTTCATGCCGGGGACGTAGGAGTTGTAGTTCACGATGCCGTTCAGCGACGAGCCGAGCGACTCCATGATCGGCGTGAACTGCAGGCCGACCATGCCGCCGCCGAAGAGCTTGACCGAGTCGCCGACGCCGATCTCGTTCACCGCGCGCACGATCGCGACCGAATCGTTCGGGTACGACATCACGTACACGATGTCGGGCCGCGCGGCGCGGATGGCGCGGATCATCGTCGAGAAGTCGACCGTCGCCGGCGGGTAGTTCTGGCTGTAGACGATCTGCAGCCCTTGCTTCTTGGCCAGCTCCCGTGCGCCGTTCGCGAGGTTCTGCGCGAACTCCTGGTCGGCGGCGAGGAACGCGACCGACTTGGCGCCGAGCTTCGCGCGTGCCCGAAGAAGCCTGCCGACCAGCTCTCGGCGTCGTTCCACGGCGAGTTGTTGAACCACTTGTCGTGCTTGACCGTGCGGTTCACCTGGAACGAGAAGTTGCCCATCAGCAGCAGGTCGCGCTGCTTCACGAGCGGCATGATCGGCGCCGTGGGCACCGTCCCATACGGGGCGATGAGCAGGTCGACCTTGTCCACGTCGAGCAGCTTGGTGTAGATCGCCGGGGTCAACGCCGGGTTGGTCTGGTCGTCGTAGACGATGAACTCGACCTTGCGCCCGAGCAACCCGCCCTTCGCGTTGACGTCCTCGACCCACATCTGCAGCGCGAGCAGCGCTGCCTTGCCGCCGGCGCCCAGCGAGCCGGTCTGCGGCATGCTCATGCCGATCTTGATCGGCTGCTGCGCTGCGGCGACGCCGGCGAACAGCAGCGCCGCAGCCGCGATCGCGAACAGTCTGAACATTCTCATTTGAAGCTCCTCCTCCTACTGGACAGTGGATCGGATGCTGACACCAGCGTTCGGCGGGTGTCAATGTCCGGTTTGGGTTCCCGTCGCCGGGTCATTTGAGCGCGAGCTCGATGTCGCGCAGCACCTCGTCACCCTCGCGGGCGATCTCGTTCTCGATCAGCGCCCCGCACCCGGGGCAGAAGAACTGCCGGAACACCGGCCGCTCGTCGATGTAGCGGCGCCAGTCGCCGACGTTGGGGTTCGAGGTGGCGATCTCCTCGTCCGCGCGCACGCAGGCGTCCTTGTAGTTGTCGCGGACGGGCCCGAGGTCGGCCGCGCACTTTGCACAACAAGTGTGCAGGCTGCCGTTCGCCTTGCGGACCTCCAGGTTGTCGGAGATGCGCGCGACGACCTTGCCGTCGAGGATCTTGACGGTGCCGGACTTCCGGCGACGCGCGTCGCGGCGCTCGGCGCGGAGCCGTTTCGTCGCCTCGAGATCCAGCCGCTCGTCCGCGGTGACCACCACGCCGTAGATCTCGCGCGCGGCGTCGCGGGAGACCGCCCCGTTCTCGACGACGTCGCGCCAGACGCGCTCGGGGTCGCGCTCCGTCGGGTCGCCGAAGCCGCCGGCTGCGGTCCAGATCACCGAGTAGACGTCGGCCGGGTGCTGGAGGAAGTTTTCCTGCCGGAGCCCGAGCTCCTCGGTGGTCCCCGCGACGTCGGCGATATCGCCGATCATCTCGCGCTTCGCCAGCCGCGCCTTGATGTCGGTGTCGCGCTTGAACTTGTAGACGTTCACCGTTGCCGGGTAGCCGCCCATCATCCCGGTCGACGTCGGGATCGCGTTGCCGGAGGACAGCGTGTCGTGGGTGATCACGGACGTGTGGTGCGGCACGAAGCAGGTCTCGGCCGAAAGCCCGCCCCGCCAGCGGCCCGCGCCGCCCGAATCGACCACCTCCTTCCGGTAGAGCACGAGCAGCGGGAAAGACTGCTCGTTGTGCTCGACGTTCGGCAGCCGGCAGATCGGCGTGCGCGACTGGCCGCCGTTCGAGATGCCGTCGCCGACCGAGAACGCGCCGATCGCGCCGCCGATCGGGTCGACGAGGATGTAGCCGTAGCGATCGCCCCACTGGTCGATGCCGCGGAAGAGCGTCGCCGGCCACTGGCTGGTGCCGCCGATGCACATGATGTCCTCGCGCATGCGCGGGTCGCTGAAGAGCATCTTCGACAGCACGTTGTAGGCCGGGTAGAGCGAGATCTCCATCGCCTGCACCGGCGCGGTCGACACCGACGCCGGGAAGGTCGCGCAGTTGAACGTGCCGGGCGTCGGGATCGAACTCGACGTGCCGGAGCGCGCCGCCGATGGCGAAGTACTGGTCCCAGCACAGGAGCTGGTTCAGCGCCACCATGATCGCGCCGCGCCAGCCGGAGAAGGTGGCGTTCATCGCGCCGTCCTGCGGCGCGGTGCCCTCGTTCTCGAAGACGAGCCGCTTGCCTTCCTTGCGCAGGGTCAGCATCACGGTGTGCGTGCGCCGGTCGCCCGGACGGCAGCACTCGACGTAGGTGCGGTCGCGCCAGACGCCGTCGGGCAGGCGCTTCAGCTTGTCGAGGAAGGCGCGCTCGGAGTTGTCGAGGATGCGCTTCATCACGCCCTTCACGACCTCCGGGCCGTAGCGCTTGATGAGCCGCAGGATCCGGTCGCGCGCGGTGGTGTTGCCGGCGAGCTGCGCGCGGAAGTCGAGCGCCACCGCGTCGGGCTTGCGCGAGGCGCGCAGGTACGCCTCCTCGATGTCGCGCCGGATCTCGTTCCCCTCCACGATCTTGATCGGCGGCAGGCAGATGCCTTCCTCGAAGGCGTTCTCGGCCGAGCCGCAGAAGGAGGAGGGCGTCTTGCCGCCGATGTCGTACTGGTGCAGGCAGTTCGTGACCCAGCAGAACAGCTCGCCCTTCCAGAACACCGGGCAGATGAGCATCACGTCCTGCTGGTGCGCCGCGCCGACCCACGGGTCGTTGGCGAGGAACATGTCGCCGTCCCGGATCCCCGGGTTGTCGCTCCGGTACTCGAGGATCCACTTCACCTGGGTGTCGGTGACGCCGGACATGTACTGCATGTACGGCCCGAAGTACACGAACTCGCCGTCCTCGGTGAGGATCGAGGGGTTGAGGTCGAGCGCGTACATCGCCACCGGCGAGCCGGAGATGCGCTGGATCGTCGCGCCGTGCTCCTCGTTCACGTGCCAGAGCGAATGGCGGACGACCTCGTAGGTGATCGGGTCGATCTCCTTCTTGTACCGGGTGTGGAGCTTGAGCTTCTTCGCGATCGACGAGCTTCTTCGGCGGCACGTAGCCGTAGGTCTTGCCGTCGAACTTGACGCCCTTCATCTCGCTCAGCTTGGGCATTGCCGCCTCACTTGAACAGGATCTCGAAGTTGCCGAAGGCATCCACCCGCAGCGTCCGCCCCGGCGGCACGACGACGTTGGTCTGCGACGTCTCGACGACGCACGGGCCCTTGATGCGGTTGCCGGGCCGCAGCCGCCGCGCCGTCGAAGATCGGCGTCTTGAGCGTGCGCTTCGGCGCCGCCCAGTAGATCGGGCGGGTCCCGCGCTTCGCCGCTTTCGGGATCGCGGCCGTGAGTGTGCGCGCTTTCGTGAGCTTCGGCCGCGGCGTGGCCGCGGTCGCCCGCACGCGCATCGTCACGATCTCGAGGCGCGCGCTGCGGTAGGAGGAACCCGCGTCCGTAGAGCTGCTCGTAGCGATCGTAGAACCGCTGCCGCAGCGGCTCCGCGAAGTCGCCTTTCAGCCGGCCTTCCGGGCAGCATGACCTCGACCTCGTTGATCTGGCCGCGGTGGCGCATGTCGAGCGAGAAGCTGAACTTCCGGCGCGACGCCGCGATGCCGTCCTTCGCCATCTGCGCCTCGGCGCGCGCCTGGAGCTCCGCGAGCACCCGGTTGACCCGCGCCGGGTCGAACGGCGAGCCCTGGATGTCGACCTGCTCGTAGACGTGCAGGATGTCGGCCGCCGCCGCGCCGAACGCGCACCAGGTCGAGGCGATCTCGCGCAGCGGCACGATCACCTTCTGCACGCCGAGCTCCGCGCCGAACACGGCGGCGTGCACCGGCCCGGCGCCGCCGAACGCGAACAGCACGAAGTCGCGCGGGTCGTGGCCCTTCTCGACCGTCATCTTGCGGATGATGTCGGCCATCTTGAACTCGGCGATCGTGGCGATCCCGCTCGCCGCCTCCGCCAGCGACAGGCCGAGCTTGTCGGCGACCGACTTCACCGCGGCCACCGCCTTCGCCTTGTCGAGCTTCATCCGCCCGCCGAGGAAGTTGTCGGGGTCGATGTAGCCGAGCACGACGTCGGCATCGGTCACCGTCGGCATCGCGTTGCCCTTGCCGTAGCACGCCGGACCGGGGTCCGCGCCGGCGCTGTCGGGGCCGACCGTCAGCGTCCGGCCGAACTCGTTCACGCGCGCGAGACTCCCCCCGCCGGAGCCGATCGCCTGGATGTCGACCTTCGGCAGGAAGTAGTCGTACTGGATGACGTTCGAGATGAACGAGTACTCGGGCTGCCCGCCGGCGATGATGCCGACGTCGAACGACGTGCCGCCCATGTCGGTGGTGATGATGTCCGGCACGCCGATCAGCTTGCCGAAGAACACCGACCCGGTGACGCCCGACACCGGGCCGGAATCGAGCGTCAGCAGGGGCGAGTCCATCGCCTTGTCGACCGAGATCGAGCCGCCGCCGCACTGCGTGATCTGCAGCGGCTGCTGGTAGTGGTGCGCTTTCAGCTCGCGGTCGAGGCTGGAGAGATAGCGCGACATCACCGGGCCGATGTACGCGTTCAGCACCGTCGCGGTCGTGCGCTCGTACTCGCCCCACTTCGGGGCGATGTCGATCGAGCACGACACGAACACGTCCGGGGCGATCGCGCGGACCATGTCGCGGACGCGTCGCTCGTGGGCGGGATTGCGGAACGACCACAGGAAGCAGATCGCGATCGCGTCGCAGCCGGCGGCGACGAGCTCGCGGATCGCGCGCTCGGCGTCCGCCTCGTTGAGCGTCACGACGACCTCGCCGAAGCAGTCGACCCGCTCGGAGACGCCGTGAACCAGGCGTTTGGGCACGATCGGGTCGGGCTTCTGGCTCTCCGGGAAGTGGACGACCTTGGCGATGTCGCGCGAGGTCACGCCGCGCGAGCCGCGCATGATGTGGATCGCGTCCTCGTGGCCCTTGGTCGTGATCAGGCCGACCTTCGCGCCCTTGCGCTGGATCAGCGCATTGGTACCGACGGTCGTGCCGTGGGTGAGGACCGAGATCCGCTCGCAGAAGGCGTCGAACGGCAACTCGAGCCGTTCGGCCGCGACCCGCATCGCGGCGAGCATCCCTTCGGCGAAGTTGCCCGGGGTGGAAGCGGCCTTGGTGGCGGTGATGTTGCCGACGCGGTCGAGAACGACGCAGTCGGTGAAGGTGCCGCCGATGTCGACACCCACGAGATACGGGCCCAACACTTCCTCCTTGCCTGATCGTTGTTGTTGTCGCAGCACGGCGTGAGCCGCGCCGGCTACCGCGTCAGCTTGGCGAGCAGGTCATCCAGGTGCTCGTGGCTCATGTAGTTGATGACGAGCCGCCCGCTGCCCTTCTTCCCCGACTTGATCTCGACCGTCGTCCCGAGCTTCTCCGAGATCTCTTCCTCGAGCCGCTGGATGTCGCGGCCGGTTCGCGCCTTCACCCGGGCCTGCCGCGCTTTCGGGTGCAGGATGTCGTTCACGAGCTGCTCGGTCTCGCGCACCGAGAGTCCCTTTGCCGCCACCTTCTTCGCGGTGCCGACCTGCAACTCGACGTCGAGCGCGAGCAAGGCGCGGCCGTGACCCATGTCGAGCTGCCCGTCGAGAATCAGCTCCTGCACCGCCTGCGGCAGGTTGAGGAGCCGCAGCAGGTTCGTCGTCGCCGCGCGCGAGCGGCCGATCGCATCGGCCGCCTCCTGGTGCGTGAGCTTGAACTCGGCGACCAGCCGCTGGACGCCTTGCGCTTCCTCGAGCGGGTTCAGGTCTTCGCGCTGGATGTTCTCGATCAGTGCCATCGCGAGCGCAGCCTGGTCGGGGACGTCGCGCACGACGACCGGCACTTCGTCGAGTGCCGGCGATCTGCGCGGCGCGCCAGCGCCGCTCGCCGGCGATGATCTCGTAGCGATCGGCGCCGGCCGGGCGCACCAGGATCGGCTGCATCAGGCCCTGCTCCTTGATCGACGCGGCCAGCTCGTTCAGCGATTCCGCGTCCATCTCGCGTGCGCGGCTGATAGCGGCCGGGCTGGAGGCGGTCGACGGGCGCAGTGCCCAGCGATTCGACCTGCGGACGGAGCGCTCTCGCTGTCGAGCAGCGCGTCGAGGCCGCGTCCCAGACCCTTGTGCTTGATCATGCCCCCTCCTCCCCGACGATCGCCGGTGCCGGGCCCGGCTCGGTCCGACCGAGGAGCTCACTCGCAAGCTCGAGGTAGGCCTGCGAGCCCTTGCACTCGGCGTCGAACTTCACCGCCGGCGCGCCGTAGCTCGGCGCCTCGGCGAGCCGCACGTTGCGCGGGATCACCGTGCCGTACACCTTCGTCCCGAAATGCTGCTCGAGCTGCGACGACACCTGGAGTGCGAGCGTGTTGCGCGGGTCGAACATCGTCCGGAGCAACCCTTCGATCTCGATCGTCGGATTGAGATGCATCCGGACCTTCTTGATGGTGTTGATCAGGTCCGACAGTCCCTCGAGCGCGTAGTACTCGCACTGCATCGGGATCATCACCGCGTCGGCCGCGACGAGCCCGTTCAGGGTGAGCAGGTTGAGCGCCGGCGGGCAGTCGATCAGGATGAAGTCGTACTGCGGCGCGACGCGCGCGAGCGCGCTTTTCAGGCGCAGCTCGCGGTGCTCGAGCTCGACCATCTCGACTTCCGCGCCGGCGAGGTCGCGGTTCGCCGGCAGCACGTCGTAGCCGCCGCTCTCCGAGTAGACGCGCACGCTGTCGGTCGTCGAGAGCCCGAGCAGGACATGGTAGACGGTGTGCTTGAGCGCGCGCTTGTCGATGCCGGAGCCCATCGTGGCGTTGCCCTGCGGGTCGAGGTCGACGAGCAGCACGCGCTTTCCGGCCTGGGCGAGGCCGGCGGCGAGGTTGACCGTGGTCGTCGTCTTGCCGACGCCGCCCTTCTGGTTCGCGACCGCGAGGACGCGGGTCATGCCGGTTCCACCAGCACCAGGTGCCGCTCGGCGTCGAGCAGGGGCACGTCGAGCTTCGGCACTTCGCGCACGCGAAAGCCGGCGGGCAGCCGTTCGATCTCGTCGTGAGGATGCACGCCTTTCATCGCCGCCATCGTGCCGCCGGGTGCAAGGAGCCGCGCGGCCGCGGACACGAACTCGCCGAGATCGGCGAACGCGCGCGAAACGATCGTGTCGAAGCGGGCGTCCGTCCGCCACGCCTCGATGCGCTCGGCGACGACGGTCGCATTCGCGAGCTGCAGTTCCGCGATCGCCTGCTGCAGGAACGCCGCCTTCTTGTGGCTCGAATCGAGCAGTGTCACCTCGAGCCCGGGCGAGGCGAGCGCGAGCGGGATCCCGGGCAGCCCCGCGCCGCTGCCGACGTCGAGCAGGCGCGGTCCGCGCACGTGCGGCAGGATCGCGAGCGAATCGAGCACGTGATGGGTGACCATCCGCTCCGGCTCGCGGATCGCGGTCAGGTTGTAGACGCGGTTCCACTTCTCGAGCAGCGCGAGGTACCGCTCGAGACGCTCGACCTGCTCGTCGCTCAAGCCCACGCCGAGCGCGAGCAGCCCACGGCGCAGCGGCTGCGGCGCGTTCATCGGACTGCCCTCGCGCTGCGCGCTCGGGATTCGCCCTTGGGTCGGCCCGGCGGCTCATGCAGCGCGCCGCTTCAGATGCACGAGCAGAAGCGAAATCGCCGCGGGCGTGATGCCCGAGATGCGCGACGCCTGTCCGATCGTCTCGGGACGCTGCTGCGCGAGCTTCTGCTGCACTTCGAACGACAGCCCGCGCACCGCGCGATAGTCGAGATCCGGCGGCAGCCGCGTCGACTCGTGCGCCTCGCTGCGCGCGACCTCGTCGTGCTGGCGCGTGATGTAGCCCGCGTACTTCGCCTGGATCTCCACCTGGTCCGCGACTGCGGCGTCGCTCACCGCCGTTCCGGCGCCTTGCAGCGTCATCAGCGCGCCGTAGTTGACGTCGGGACGCTTGAGCAGATCGATGAGCGTGTGATCGCGCTCGAGCGGCTTGCCGAGCACGCGCGCTGCGTCTTCGGGCGGTAGCGCGCGCGGATTGATCCACGTGGACTTCAGCCGCTCCGTCTCCCGCGCGATCGCGTCGCGCTTCCGCGCGAACCTCTCCCAGCGCGCGTCGTCGACGAGGCCGAGCTCGCGGCCGGTTTCGGTGAGGCGCAGGTCGGCGTTGTCCTCGCGAAGCTGCAGGCGGTACTCGGCGCGGCTCGTGAACATCCGATACGGCTCGGAAACACCGCGGGTGACGAGGTCGTCGACCAGCACCCCGAGGTAGGCCTCGTCGCGGCGCGGCGTCCAGGCTGCGTTGTTGCGCACAAGCCGTGCAGCATTGAGCCCGGCGAGCAGCCCTTGGGCGGCGGCCTCCTCGTAGCCGGTGGTGCCGTTGATCTGCCCGGCGAAGAACAGCCCCTGGATCGCCTTCGTTTCCAGCGACGCCTTGAGGCCGCGGGGATCGAAGTAGTCGTACTCGATCGCATACCCCGGGCGGAGGATATGTGCCTTCTCTAGACCATTGATCGAACGCACTAAATCGAGCTGGACATCAAAAGGCAGACTGGTCGAGATCCCGTTCGGGTAGATCTCGCTGGTGGTCAGCCCCTCGGGCTCCAGGAAGATCTGGTGGCTCTTCTTCGCCGCAAACCGGTGGATCTTGTCCTCGATCGAGGGGCAGTAACGCGGGCCCACGCCCTCGATCTTGCCGGTGTACATCGGCGAGCGATCGAGGCCGCCCCGGATGATCTCGTGGGTGCGTTCGTTGGTGTGGGCAACCCAGCACGGCAACTGCCGCGGGTGCATGTCCCGCCGGCCGATGAACGAGAACACCGGTTCGGGTTGATCCCCCGGCTGGACTTCCATGACCGAGAAATCGATGGTTTTCCCATCCAGCCGGGGGGGTGTGCCGGTTTTGAGCCGGCCAACCGGTAGTTTTAGCTCCCGAAGCCGCGCCGCGAGGCTAATCGAGGCCGGATCCCCTGCCCGCCCGGCCTGGTAGTTCTCCAAACCGACGTGGATCAGCCCGGAAAGGAAGGTTCCTGTGGTCAAAATGATCGAGTCGCCCCGAAAGCGCACCCCCAGCTGGGTCACGACCCCGACGGCGCGGTCGCCTTCAAGGATGAGGTCATCCACCGCCTGCTGGAAAAGGGTCAGGTTGGGGTGATTCTCGAGCCGGCTCCGGATCGCCTGCTTGTATAGGAGGCGGTCCGCCTGAGCCCGCGTTGCCCGCACAGCCGCGCCCTTGCTTGAATTCAGCGTCCGAAACTGGATTCCGGCTTCATCGGTGGCGATCGCCATCGCGCCACCGAGTGCATCGATTTCCTTTACCAGGTGGCCCTTGCCGATCCCGCCGATGGACGGATTGCACGACATCTGACCGAGGGTCTCGATGCTGTGCGTCAGCAGGAGCGTGCGGCAGCCGATCCGGGCCGCGGCAAGCGCGGCCTCGGTTCCGGCGTGGCCGCCGCCGACGACGATTACTTCGAAATGGTCAGGGAAAAGCATGGCAACGACCTTAGGGCGCGAATGATACGTTAAATGTTCCACGTGAAACCAACGGACATCAGTGTTCCACGTGGAACACCCGCAGGTAATCGACTTAAGTTACTGAATTGGCTCTGAGATGAGCCTGAGGCCGTTGCATGAACCAGATCAGCGCCACCAGCAACCCCGCCGGGATGAAGACCCAGTTCTGGGACGGGCGCTGGCGATTCGGCAGTTCGATCGCCAAAATCTTGTAGCCCTGCTCGATCCCGAGCTTCCTCGCCCGGCTCCCGAACTTTACGTTTGAGATCTGCAGATCGCTTCCTGCGCCGACGATCGTCACGCCCGCGTTGCGGATCCGCTCGCGGCCGTCCGCGCCCTCGCCCATCGGCAGTGCGACAGTCTTCGCAATGTCGTCGCCTTCGACGTTCGTGCCCTGGATCTTCATCACCAGCCACTCGTCCCGCTGGAGCGCATCGGCAGCCTTGTAGATCTCGCTCGCCGGGGCAGCGATGTATTTCGGATAGAACTGATCGATCACCCAGTCGGGCCGGAAGAACAGGAATGTCGCGGCGAGCAGTAGACCGATCTCCCACCATCTGCATCGCGCCCGGAAGTAGCCCATCGTCGCGGCGGCGAACAGCAGCGACGCAACCGTGGCAGAGAAGCAGACGACAACCACCTCCCACCATGTGCCGACGCCGATGAACAGAACCTGCGGGTTGAAGATGAACACGAACGGCAGCAGCGCGGTGCGCATGCTGTACCACGTCGCCTGCAGCCCGGTCTGATTCGGATCGTCACCGGAAATCGCCGCCGCAGCGTAGGAGGCGAGGCCCACCGGCGGTGTGACGTCGGCCATGATGCCGAAGTAGAAGACGAAGAGGTGCACGGCGATCAGCGGAATCACGAGATCGCTGCGCGCGCCGAGCTCGACGATCACCGGCGCCATGAGCGTCGCGACGAGGATGTAGTTCGCGGTCGTGGGGACGCCGGCTCCAATCAGCAGGCAGATCACCGCCGTCAGCACGAGCATCGCGAGCACGTTTCCAGCCGAGATGTACTCGACGAAGTCGGTCATCATCAGCCCCATCCCGGTCAGCGTGACGGCGCCGACGATCAGGCCCGCGCTCGCGCACGCGACGGCGATGCCGATCATGTTGCGGGCGCCGAGCACGAGGCCCTGCCAGAGGTCGGCGAAACCCTTGCGCCACGCGGCGGCGATCGCGCCCGTGCGGCGGAACGTAACGAGCAGCGCGGGCGTCGCGACCAGCATGGCCATCGATGTGGCGGTCGCCCAGAACGCCGAGGTCCCCGGCGACAGCTCCTCGACCATCAGGCACCAGAGCAGCACAACGATCGGGACGAAGAAGTGCAGTCCGGCGCGAGTCGTCGGCCATGCCTCGGGCAGATGCACGACCGGCGCGTTCGGATCGTCCTGCGGCAGATCCGGATAGCGCGCGGAGAAGGCGAGCAACCCCACGTAACCGACCGCTGTAACGCCGGCGAGCGCCCATGCCGCGGCATCGCCGAATACCCAGCGAACGAACGTGATCAGGTAGTAGATCGCCGCACACGCGGCAAGCGTTCCGGAGATCCCGAGCGCCCAGCCGATCGCACGTGCACGCAGGCTGCGCTGGCGCGTGTCCGCTATCGGCTTGAGGTCGTACTTCAGCGCCTCGAGGTGCACGATATAGAACAGGGCTATGTACGAGATCACCGCCGGCAGCGCGGCGTGTTTGATGACCTCGCTGTAGGGGATGCCGACGTACTCGACCATCAGGAACGCCGCCGCGCCCATCACCGGCGGCATGATCTGCCCGTTGATGGACGACGCCGCCTCGATCGCGCCGGCCTTCACGCCGGAGTAGCCGGTGCGCTTCATGAGCGGGATGGTGAAGATGCCGCCCGAAACGACGTTCGAGACCGACGATCCCGAGACCAGGCCGTTCAGCGCCGAAGATACGACCGCCACTTTCGCCGGCCCGCCGCGGAGATGGCCGAGCAGCGCGAACGAGATCTGCATCATGTAGTTCCCGGCGCCGGCGAGGTCGAGCAACGTCCCGAAGAGCACGAACAGGAAGATGAACTGCACCGACACGCCGAGTGCCACGCCGTACACGCCCTCGGTCGTGAGCCACATATGCGACACGAACCGCTGCAACGTGGCGCCCTTGTGCTGGATCACCTCAGGCATTAACGGCCCGGCGAAGACGAAGAGGATGAAGAAGCCGGTCGTCACCAGCATCCCCATCCCCATGGCGCGGCGTGTCGCCTCGAGCATGATCGCGACGCCGACGAGGCCGACCGCCATGTCGAACCGGGTCGGCTGGCCGGGGCGCGTGGCGAGCTCGTTGTAGAAAAGGAAGAGATAGCCGGCGCAGAACGCGCCGACCAGCGCGAGCGCCCAGTCGGTCCAGGGAACGATCTTGCGCGACGACGACCTGAACGCCGGGAACGCGGCAAACGCGAGGAACATCGCGAATGCGAGATGAATGGCCCGCGCCTCGGTGTCGTTGAAGATCCCGAAGCCGACGACGAAGGCGAGCGGCGACGCGTACCAGACCTGGAATACCGACCAGGCGGCGGCGACGAGCGCCAGGAGCGCGCCGACCTTCCCCGCGGGCTCGCGGCCGCCCAGGTCCGCTTCTTTGACGAGCTGCTCGAGGTCGGGACGGGGCCCCGCTGCGGTCGCTGCCATGGCTCCCTCCTCCGTAACCCGGGTCGACCCGCTGCCCCAGGCCTACCCCCCAGCCCCCCGAGCACGGCCGAGAGGCAAAAACAGAAAGGGGCGCGAGTCTGCGCCCCTTGTGCCTCTTGACGTCAGCGTGCGCTTACTTTAGCCAGCCTTTCTCCTTGTAGTACTTCACCGCGCCGTCATGGAGCGGCGCCGAGAGGCCGTCCTTGATCATGCTCTCGGAGTTGAGGTTGGCAAGCGCAGGATGCAGCTTCTTGAACTCGTCGAAGTTGTCGAACACCGCCTTCACCACAGCGTAGATCTGGTCCGGCGACACCTTGCTCGACGAAACGAACGTCGCGAGCACGCCGAAGGTCTTCGTTTCCTGCGGATTGTTGGGGTACAACCCGCCGGGGATACCCGCGTAGGCGTAGTACGGCTTCTCCTTCACCAGCTTGTCGATGGCCGGCCCGGTCAGCGAGACCAGTTTCGCGCCGCAAGTCGTGGTCGGGTCCTGAATGTTCGCCGACGGATGCCCGACGCCGTAGAAGAACCCGTCGATCTTGCCGTCGCACAGTGCCGGGCCATGTTCGTCGGCTTTGAGCTCGGACGCGAGCGCGAAATCCGACATTTTCCAGCTCATCGCGGCGAGCAACTCCTCCATCGAGGCCCGCGTGCCGGAGCCCGGGTTGCCGACGTTGAAGCGCTTGCCCTTGAAATCGGTGAAGGCCTTGATGTTCGCCTCTTTGCGGGCGAGCACGGTGAACGGTTCCGGGTGGAGCGAGAAGACCGCGCGCAGATCGCCGTACGCACCCGCGTCTTTGAACGTCCCGAGGCCCTTCACCGCGTTGAACTGGACGTCGGACTGGGCGACGCCCATGTCGAGCTCGCCCGCCTTGATGGTGTTGACGTTGAACACCGAGCCGCCGGTCGATTCGACCGAGCAGCGGATGTTGTGCACCTTGCGGTCCTTGTTCACCAGCCGGCAGATCGCGCCGCCCGCGGCGTAGTAGACGCCGGTGACGCCGCCGGTGCCGATGGTGATGAACTTCTGCTGCGCGTGGACCAACCCGGCCGGCAGCGCGAAGGCGCCGCCCAGCGCCACGGCGATCAAGGCTTGCGTACGCATGCGGGTTCTCCTCCTCGTTGGGTTGCGCACCTAGTCTATCGGCTCCGCGGCGGGAAGGGGCAAGCTCGCAGCGATCGCGGCGTCGACTGCCCGCCCGAGCTTGTCGACGAGTTCGTCGAGGTGGGTCTCGGTAACGATGAACGGCGGCGCGAGGAGGACATGGTCGCCGCGGGCGCCGTCGATCGTCCCGCCCATGGGGTAACAGAGCAGGCCATGCCCCATCGCCCGCTGCTTGACCTTGGCGTTCAGGCGCTGCGCGGGGTCAAAGGGCCGCTTCGTCGCCCGGTCGGCGACCAACTCCAGCCCCCAGAAGAGGCCCCTGCCCCGGATATCGCCGACGTGCGGATGCGCGCCGAACCGGGTCCGCAGTCGGGCTTCGAGCGCGTGGCCCAACCGTTGCACCTGCGGGATCAGCTTCCGCTCGCGGAATGCCCGCTGCACCGCAAGAGCGGCCGCGCAAGCAACCGGATGGCCCAGGTAGGTGTGGCCATGCTGGAAGAACCCCGAGCCCCCCACGACCGCGTCGTACACCTTGCCGCTGGCAAGCAGCGCACCGATCGGCTGGTACCCGGCGCCAAGCCCCTTGGCCACGGCGATGAGATCGGGCGCGACCGCCTCCTGCTCGCACGCGTACAGCGTCCCGGTCCGACCCATGCCGCACATCACTTCGTCGAGGATGAGCAGGACGCCGTGTCGGTCGCACAGCTCGCGGATCCCGCGAAAATAGCCCGGGACGGGTGGCACGGCACCGAGCGTCGCCCCGACGACGGTTTCGGCGACGAATGCGATCACGTTCTTCGGCCCCAAACGCGCGAACTCCGCCTCGAGCTCGGCCACGAGCCGCTTGCCGTACGCCTCGTCGGTCTCGCCGGGTGCCTTGCCGCGGTACGCGTAGCACGGCGAGACGTGCGACACGTCCACGAGCAGCGGCTCGAACTGCTTGCGACGCCAGACATTCCCGCCGGCAGACAGCGCACCGAGCGTGTTGCCGTGATAGCTCTGCAGTCGCGCAATCACGTGCCGTCGCTGCGGCTCGCCGATCTCGACAAAGTACTGGCGCGCGAGCTTCAACGCGGCCTCCATCGCCTCCGAGCCGCCGCTCACGAAATAGACGCGCGCCATCCCGCTGGGCGCATGCTCGATCAGCTCGGCCGCGAGCGCTTCCATCGGCTCGTTGGTGAAGAACGAGGTGTGTGCGAACGCGAGCCGGTCGGCCTGCGTCTTGATCGCCGCACGGACGTCGGGATCGCTGTGGCCGAGGCAGGAGACCGCGGCGCCGCCGGAGCCGTCGAGGTAGCGCTTCCCGGTCGCGTCGATCAGATACGGGCCGTCGCCGGCGACGGCGGTGGGGTATTCGTGCTTCGGGTTGCGGTGGAAAACGTAGGTCATGGCACGGGCCCGATGAGTGGGCGGAGCGCCATTCTAGCCCTGCAAAAACAAACGGCCGCCTGAAGGCGGCCGCCGTTCGCGAGCGTTCGGCCTACCGCATCGCCTTCCCGATCGCTTCGCGGCGCGCCGCGAGTGCCCGCGGCAGGCGATCGCGCATCATCCCGAACAGCTCGTCATGGCTCGCCAGCTCGTCTCGCCATTCGTCGGGCCGGATCGCGGTCGCGGTCGCGAACTGCTCGCGCGAGAACCGCTCCAGGCCCGACCACTCGAGGTGCTCGTACGCCGGCACCAGTCCGATCGGCGTCGCGACACCCTCGGCGTGGCCCTGGCAGCGGTCGACGACCCACTTGAGCACGCGCATGTTCTCGCCGTAGCCGGGCCACACGAACTTGCCGTTCGCGTCGGTCCGGAACCAGTTGACCAGGAACACGCGCGGTTTGTGCGCGAGCGCCCCGCCGACCTTGAGCCAGTGGCCGAAATAGTCGGCCATGTTGTAGCCGACGAACGGGATCATCGCCATCGGGTCGCGCCGCACGACGCCGACCTTGCCGGTCGCCGCCGCCGTCGTCTCCGAGCCCATCGTCGCGCCGAGGTAGACGCCCGCGTCCCAGTCGGGCGCCTCGAGGACGAGCGGCACCGTGTCCGACCGCCGCCCGCCGAACACCATCGCGCTGATCGGCACGCCGTTCGGGTTCTCCCACTCGGGATCGATCGACGGCACGCGCGTCGCCGCCACCGTAAAGCGTGCGTTCGGGTGCGCTGCCTTCCGCCCGCAGTCGGGCGTCCAGGGCTGGCCCTGCCAGTCGTTGAGCTGCGCGGGCGGCGTCTCGGTCATGCCCTCCCACCACACGTCGCCGTCCGGCGTGAGCGCGACGTTGGTGAAGATCGTGTCCGAGGCTATCGCCGTCATGCAGTTCGGATTGGTCTTCACCGAGGTGCCGGGCGCGACGCCGAAGAGGCCCGCCTCCGGATTGATCGCATAGAGGCGCCCGTCTTTGCCGGGCTTGATCCAAGCGATGTCCTCGCCGATCGTCGTGACCTTCCAGCCGGTGAACGCCGCCGGCGGCACGATCATGGCGAAGTTCGTCTTGCCGCACGCGCTCGGGAACGCGGCGCTCACGTAGCTCTTTTCGCCCGCAGGCGAGGTGACGCCGAGAATGAGCATGTGCTCGGCGAGCCAGCCCTCGTCACGCCCCATCACCGATGCGATGCGCAGGGAGAAGCATTTCTTGCCGAGGAGCGCGTTGCCGCCGTAGCCGGAGCCGAACGACCAGATCTCGCGGGTCTCGGGGAAATGGACGATGTACTTGTGGTCCTTGTTGCACGGCCAGGCGACGTCCTTCTCGCCGGGCGCGAGCGGCGCGCCGACCGAATGCACGCACGGGACGAAGTCGCCGTCGGCGCCCAGCAGCTCCCAGACCTTCGCGGTCATGCGCGTCATCACGCGCATGCTCACGACGACGTACGGGGAATCCGTGAGCTCGATGCCGATCTGCGAGATGTGAGACCCGAGCGGCCCCATCGAGAACGGCACGACGTACAGGGTGCGCCCGCGCATGCAGCCGTCGAAGAGGCGGCCGAGCGTCGCGCGCATCTCGGCCGGGTCGATCCAGTTGTTGGTCGGGCCGGCGTCGTCCTTCGTGCGCGAGCAGATGAACGTGCGGTCTTCCATCCGCGCGACGTCGGTCGGGTCCGAGCGCGCGAGAAAGCTTGCCGGGCGGAGCGTGGGGTTCAGCCGCAGCATCGTCCCCGCGCGGAGCATCTCTTCGCACAACCGGTCGTACTCGCCCTGCGAGCCGTCGCACCAATGGATGTGGTCGGGCTTCGTGACTGCCGCGATCTTCGCGACCCATTCGATCGCGCGCGCGTGGCGCACGTAGTCCGGCGCCGCGGCGCGCAAAAGAAAAGGCTGGTTCATCTCGGGTAGGGCCTTTTGTGTATGGGAGCGAGGGCAGGACGGTGCCGGATGCTCGATGGTGGTGCAGGTGGCGGGGGACTTTAGCAGAAACGGCGCGCGATCGGGTCAAGGTGACACAAGCTTTTACGATCATCGGCTTAGCTCGCAACTTCAGGCCCTTAATCGGGTCCCCGGCGGCCCCGCAGGCGGCGCAGCAGCCGGAACAGGGGGCCGGTTGTCGTAACGAGGATGATGACCCGGGTGACGTGGGCCGCGGTGACGAGCGGCACGCCGAGCTGGAGCACCTTCGCGGTGATGCACATCTCGGCGATGCCGCCGGGCGCCGTCGCGAGCACCATCGTCGCGAGCGGCAGCCCGCTCCACCACGCAAGACCCCCTGCAAAGAGCGCCGAGATCGCGATCCCGGCGAGGATGCTCGCGAGCACGACCAGCACGAACCGCGGCGCGTCGCGCACGAACGCACGCTCGAAGCGCGAGCCGAGATTGCACCCGAGCAGCACCTGCGCCGCATTCACAACCGGCGTGGGGACCGATGACCACTGCGCTTCGGCGAGCGTCAGCCCGGTTGCGACCACGAGCGCGCCGAGCATGAACGGATTGGGCGAGCCGACGAACCAGAGCGCGAGGCCGCCCGCCGCGGTGCAGGCGAGGAGCAGCGCGAGGCCGCGGCCGTCGAAGGGCACGGTCACGGCGACGTAATCCTCGGCTCCGCGCGCGCCCCACCACGTCATGACCAAGGGGACGGCCACCACCACCACAAGGATGCGCAGGCTCTGCGCGACCGCGATCAGATCGGGTCGCGCGCCGAAGCGCTCGCCGAGATGCATCATCTCCGTCGCGCCGCCGGGCACGCTCGCGAAGAGCGCGGTCGTGCGGTCGGTGTCGCTCCAGCTCGAGATCATCCACGCCCCGACGTAGGCGAGGACGGTGGCGAAGACGGCCGCCGCGACGAGCAGCTCCCAGTGCCCGAGCACCTGGCGCCCCACCGTCGGCGTGAAATACAGCCCGAGCGCGGTCGCGATCAGGATCTGGCCGACCTCGCGCCCCCCGCGCGGCGCGGCGACCGCCAGGCCGGCGAACTTGAGTGCGGCCATGGTGACGAGCGAACCGGTCATCCACGGCAGCGGCGTGTGGAGGAGAAAGCAGATCGCGCCGCCAGCGGTGCACGCCGCCAGCGCGGTCAGCGCGGGCGCGATGCCCTGGAGACGCCTCACGCCCGCTTTAATCGGCGCCAGATCCAGGGGCCGACGATCGCTCCGACGGCGAGCGCGAGCAGCGTGGCGGAGATCGGCTGCGTGACGAACACGCTCGGGTCGCCCTCGCTGATCGCGAGCGCGCGGCGGAACTGGGTCTCCGCGAGCGGTCCGAGGATCAAACCGATGATCGCCGGCGCCACCGGAATGTCCCAGCGCCGCATCGCGAAGCCGAGCAGGCCGAAGACGTAGAGCGTGAGGAGGTCGACCCAGGACTGGTGGAGGCTGTAAGCGCCGAGCGTCGCAAACACCAGGATCCCGCCGTAGAGCAGCTCGCGCGGGATCGCGAGCACCTTCACCCAGATCCCGATGAGCGGCAGGTTGAGAATCAGCAGGATCACGTTGCCGACGTACAGGCTCGCGATCAGGCCCCAGACGAGCTCGGGCTGGGTCTGGAAGAGGAGCGGCCCGGGCTGGATGCCGTAGTTTTGGAACGCGCTCAGCAGGATCGCCGCTGTGGCGGAGGTCGGGATCCCGAGCGACAGCAGCGGCACCAGCGCGCCGGTCGCGGCGGCGTTGTTGGCGGCTTCGGGACCGGCGACGCCCTCGATCGCGCCGTTGCCGAACTCCTCGGGATGCTTCGAGAGCTTCTTCTCGAGCGCATACGAGAGGAACGTCGGGATCTCCGCACCTCCGGCCGGGATCGAGCCGAACGGGAAGCCGATGAAGGTCGCCCGCAGCCAGGGCGGTGCCGAGCGCTTCCAGTCCTGGAGCGACATCCAGATCGAGCCTTTGAGCTTCTCGAGCGTCTCCGGCATACGGCTCGTGTAGGACGCGACGTAGAGCGTCTCGCCCACGGCGAACAGGCCCACCGCGAGCACGACGACGTCGACCCCGTCGAGCAACTCCGGCACACCGAACGAGAAGCGCGCCTGGCCGGTCTGGCTGTCGATGCCGATCAGACCGAGGAACAGCCCGACGAAGAGCGCTGCGAGGCCGCGCACGGTCGACGCGCCGAGCACGGCGGACACGGTGGTGAACGCGAACACCATCAGCGCGAAGTACTCGGCCGGACCGAACGCGAGCGCCGCCTCGACGATGATCGGCGCGACGAGCGTCAGCAGGATCGTGGCGATCGTCCCCGCGACGAACGAGCCGATCGCGCTCGTCGCGAGCGCCGGGCCGGCCCGGCCCGCCTTCGCCATGCGGTTGCCTTCGAGCGCGGTGGCGATGGAAGCCGACTCGCCCGGCGCGTTGAGCAGGATGGTGGTGGTGGAGCCGCCGAACATCGCACCGTAGTAGATGCCGGCGAACATGATCAGCGCGCCGGTCGGGTCGAGTTTCACGGTGAGCGGCAGCAACATCGCCACGGTGAGCGCCGGCCCGACGCCGGGCAGCACGCCGACGAAGGTGCCCATCGTGACGCCGATGAAGCCCCACAGGAGGTTGATCGGCGTGAGCGCAACGCCGAAGCCGGCGGCGAGCGAAGCGAGCGTGTCCACGGTCAGGTCCCCGCGACGCCGAGCAGCGGCGTGAGCCAGCCGCCGGGCAGGCCGACGTTGAGGAACTTCACGAAGAAGAGGAAGGCGCCGAGCGCGAGCACGAAGCCGACCGCGAGGTCGCGGATGAAGCGCCGGCTGCCGAAGCCGCGGGCGACGCACGCGAGCAGCACCGCGCCGGCGATCACGAAGCCGGCGGTGCCGATGAGGATCATGTGGGCAAAGAGGCCGGCGGTCACCCACAGGAACGCCGGCGCGTGGAACGCGTGCTCGCCGCGCGCTGCGGGCGAGTCGTCCGGCATGTCGCGCCAGCCGCCGGCGAACGCCTCGTAGAGCAGCCACACGCCGACGACGATCAGCCCACCGCCGACCACCGCGGGCATGAAGTTCGGGCCGATGCGCGCATAGCCGCCCTCGGAGGGGAGCATCGCGGTGCCGACGGCTACGCCGATGCCGAGCGCGAGGACGCCGGCGGAGAGCGCGATCTCGGCAGGAGAACGCCGCATGGAAACCTCCCTGGCCGGGTCCGGCCGGTGGTGCCGCTACTTCTTCTTGATCCCGAGCATCTCGATGATGCCGGCGACGCGCTTCGTGTCCTCGTCGAGGAACGTCTTGAACTGGTCGCCGCCAAGGAACACCGGGGTCCAGCCCAGCTTGTCGAGCGTCTGCTTCCAGGCCGGGGTGTCGGTCGCCTCCCTGACGAGCTTCACGAGCGCATCGCGCTGCGGCGGTGAGATTCCCGGGCCGCCGAACACGCCGCGCCAGTTGCCGAGCTCGACGTCGATGCCCTGCTCCTTGAGCGAGGGAATGCCGTCCACCGCCTTCGGCGCCGACACCGCCAGCGCGCGCAGCCGCTTGCCCTTGATCTGCTCGGCGAACTCGCCGATACCCGACACGCCCGCGGTCACGTGGCCGCCGATGATGCCGCTGAGCGCCTCGCCGCCGCCCTTGTAGGCGACGTAGTTGACCTTCGCCGGATCGACGCCGACCGCCTTGGCGATCAGCCCCGCGAGGATGTGATCGGTGCCGCCGGCCGAGCCGCCGCCCCACGACACCTTGCCCGGGGTTCTCCTTGAGCGCCTTGACGAGGTCGGCCATCGACTTGTGCGGGGAGGCGGCGGGCACGACGATCACCTCCCACTCGCTCGTCAGGCGCGCGATGGGCGTCACCATGCCGAGGTTCACCGGCGACTGCTGGAGGATGATGCCGCCGACCATCACCATGCCGGCGACCATCAGCGCGTTCGGATCGCCCTTGGCCGAGTTCACGAACTGCGCGAGCCCGATCGTGCCCGCGGCGCCGCCCTTGTTGTCGAACTGGACGCCGCTCACCAGCTTGGCGCTCTGCATCGCGGTGGCGAGCTGGCGCCCGGTCTGGTCCCAGCCGCCGCCGGGGTTGGCCGGGATCATCATCTTCAGGCTGGGCTGGGCGGCGGCAATGCCGGCGAGGGCGAGCGCACCGATCACGACGAAAACGCTGCGGGCGGTAATCGACATGGGGCGCTCCTGAGGGTGCTTGCCGGCGGCCATTCTACGGCTGGTCACTTTCCGATGCAGAAGCGGGCAAAGATCTCGCCGAGCAGATCGTCCGCGGTGAATTCGCCGGTGATCGCGCCAAGCTCGGTCTGCGCGAGGCGCAGCTCCTCGGCGAAGAGTTCGGGCGCAGCAAGCTGACCGGCCGCCGCCTGGAGCCGCTCGGCGGCGCGGCGGAGCGCGACGAGGTGGCGCTCGCGGGCGATGAATACCGACTCCTCCGCCGACTGCCAACCGGCGTGCTCGAGCAGGTGCCGGCGCAGCAACTCGACGCCGGCGCCAGTCTTGGCGGAGAGGTAGACCGCTTCGCCCTCGGCGCGCGGCTCGACACCTGCCAGATCGATCTTGTTGTGCACGACGACGCGCGCAAGCCGCTCAGGCAGGCGGGCCGCGATCGCTTTATCGGCAGGCGTGACGCCCTCCCGGGCATCGACGATGAGCAGCGCGAGATCCGCCCGCTCGATCTCGGTCCAGGTGCGCTCGATCCCGAGGCGCTCGACCTCGTCGGCGGTGTCGCGCAAACCCGCGGTGTCGACCACGTTCAGCGGGACGCCCTCGATCTGGATCGCCTGCCGCACCGAGTCGCGGGTCGTGCCGGGCACCGGCGTGACGATCGCCAGCGCCTCGCCGGCGAGCCGGTTGAGGAGGCTCGACTTGCCCACGTTCGGCTGGCCCGCGAGAACCACGTGCAGCCCGGAGCGGAGCAGGCTCCCCTGCTGCGCGCGCGCCAGCGTGTCGACCAGTGTCGCGCGGAGCTGCTCGAGCCGGCCGCGCGCGTCGGCGCGGTGCAACGGGTCGATCTCCTCCTCGGGGAAGTCGAGCGTGGCTTCGGCGAGCGCGCGCAGCTCGACGAGCTGATCGACGAGCGCGTGGATCGCACCGGAGAACTCGCCGCGGAGGCTCCGCACGGCGCACCGCGCGGCCGCCTCGGTCGCCGCGTCGATCACGTCGGCAACCGCCTCGGCCTGCGCGAGGTCCAGCTTGTCGCTGAGAAAGGCCCGGCGGGTGAACTCACCCGGCTCCGCGAGGCGCGCACCGAGTTCGAAGCACCGGCGCAGCAACATCGCGAGTACCAGCGGACCGCCATGTCCCTGGAACTCGAGCACGTCCTCGCCGGTGTACGAATGCGGCGCCGGGAAGTAGAGCGCGAGGCCGTCGTCGATCGCCGCGCCGTGCGCGTCGCGGAACACCGCGCGCGTCGCGTGCCGCGCGGGCGGCACCTCGCCGATCAGCTCCCGCGCGAAGCCGCCGAGCGAGCGACCGGAGACCCGGACGACGCCGATGCCGGCCCGGCCGTGGGCCGTTGCGATTGCCGCGATAGTGTCGGCGGGCGCCGCCATGCGCGCTGCGGATACCGCATCAGCTGCTGGCGGGCTTGGGCTTGCCGCGCTCGATCATGCGCGTGATCTGCCATTGCTGCGCGATCGAGAGACAGTTGTTCACGAGCCAGTACAGCACCAGGCCGGCAGGAAAGAAAAAGAACATCACGCCGAACGCGAACGGCATGATCTGCATCACCTTGGCCTGCACCGGGTCGGGCGGTGTCGGGCTCAT
Source organism: uncultured beta proteobacterium (assembly GCA_963762785.1). Taxonomy (GTDB): domain Bacteria; phylum Pseudomonadota; class Gammaproteobacteria; order Burkholderiales; family SG8-39; genus DATEDA01. The sequence continues at coordinate 88,732 of CAVXND010000089.1, read as the reverse complement.
CTTCGTCTGGATGACCATCGACCCCATCATCAGCGCCGGCAGGATGAAGAACGGATCGGGCACGGAGAGGTCGTGGATCCAGCCGTAGAACGGCGCCTGCCGCAGCTCGACCGACGCGAGCAGCACCCAGTAGAGCGCGATGAACACCGGGATCTGCACCACGATCGGCAGGCAGCCGCCGAGCGGGTTGATCTTCTCCTGCTTGTACAGCTCCATCATCGCCTGGTTGAGCTTCGCCCGGTCGTCGCCGTAGGTCTCGCGCAGCTTCATCAGGCGCGGGGTCACCTGCTTCATGCGCGCCATCGACTTGTAGCTGGCCGCCGACAGCGGGAAGAACACGAGCTTGATCAGCACCGTGAGCGCGATGATCGCTAGCCCCCAGTTGCCGAGCCACTTGTAGAACGTCTCGAGGATCCAGAAGAGCGGCGCCGCGATCACCGTGAGCCAGCCGTAGTCGACGACGAGATCGAGGCCCGGCGCCACCGCCTTCAGGTTGTCCTGCTCCTCCGGCCCCGCGTAGAGCCGCGTCGAGGCGGTCGCGGTCCCGCCGGCCGGGATCTCGGCGAGCGGGATCTTGACTCCGACACGGTAGAAGTCGTCGCTGATCTTCTCCGTGTAGTACTCGCGGGGCGTCTTGTCCGGCGGCAGCAGGGCCGAGACGAAGTAGTGCTGCACCATGGCGACCCAGCCGTTCTCGGCGTTCTTCGCGTAGGGCGCCTTCCCCTTGTCGATGTCGCCGAACGGCACTTTCACGAACTTGTCCTGCTCGGTGTACACCGCCGCACCGGTGAAGGTCTGCAGCATCGCCTTGTCGTCCGCAGGCGCCTTGCCGTCGCGTGTGAGGTGAAAGTACGCCTGGGTGACCAGCGGCGCCGCGGTGCCGTTGGTGATCTCCTGCGCGATGTCGACGACGTAGCTCGAGCGCCGGAAGGTCAGCGTCTTCACGACCCGCACGCCATCCGGCGTTGTCGCGTCGAGCTTCACCTCGATGGCGTCCTGGCCGTCGGCGAGCTTGTACTCGCGCGCTCGCGGCGTGAAGAGCGTGCGGTGGTTCGGGAGCCCGTTGCCGATGAGGCCGCTCTGGGCGGCGTAACGATGCTCCGCGCCGAGCAGCACGAGCTTCTTCTTCGGATCGATGCTGTCGTTGTAGCGAAGCAGCTCGACGCGGACGATGTCGCCACCCACCGGATCGATCTCCGCGTGCAGGAAATCGGTGCTGACCCGGATGAGCTCGCGCGCGGCCGCCGGCGCTGCCGGCGCGGCGGCGCCGGGAACGGCCGCGGCCGCAGGCGCGCTCGGCACCGCCGCCGGTGCCCCCGGCTTTTGCGGCGCCGCCGCCGGCGCCGGGATGTCCGCGTCCTTCGCCTGCTCGCGCTGGGTCGGGACCGGCGGGCGAGTCTCCTTCTGCCACGCCTCCCACAGCATCAGGAGCGAGAACGAGAAAATGATGAACAGAATAAGGCGTTGCGTATCCATGCGATGTTTCTTCGGGCGCGGTGCGCCGCTGCTGGCTGAGGGGATGGGCGAGGGGGCGTACCCCCTTCGCGCCTCGCTGGTTCTACGGCACCGGATCGTACCCGCCGCGGTGCCACGGGTGGCAGCGCCCGATCCGCCTGAGCGCGAGCCAGACACCGCGCAGCGCACCGTGGCGCTCGAGCGCCTCCTGCGCGTACTCGGAGCACGACGGATGGAAGCGGCAGCTCCGGCCGAGCATCGGGCTCAGGGCGTAACGGTACGCCGCGACGAGGACGACGAGGACTCGGGTCATGCGGTCGCGCGCGCGAGGAGCGCGTCGATCTCCGCGCGCGTGACCGGCGTGTCGCCCGGCGGCTTCATCAGCCTCACCACGCAGTCGAGCGACCCGAGCCGCGGCTGCTGCACGCGGAACGCTTCGCGCACGAGGCGCCGGATCCGGTTGCGCGTCACGGCGCGCGGCGCGAGACGCTTGGGCACGACGAGCGCGAGGCGCGGGTAGTCGAACGAACTGGGAAGCCGGTAGAGGTGGAAGCGGGCGGCGCGTACTACCTTGCCGCCCTTCAGCGCCGCGGCGACCGCTGCGGTGCCGAGCCGCTGCTCGCGGCGCAGTCGCTGCCGGGTCCGGGTGTGCGTCTCGAGCGTCAGACGACGCCGAGCCGCGAGCGCCCCTTGGCGCGACGCGCACGGATCACCGCCCGGCCGCCACGGGTACGCATGCGCACGAGAAAGCCGTGCGTCCGCTTGCGACGGACGACGGAGGGCTGGAACGTTCGCTTCATAACTTTTTCCTTGGCGGCAGACGGGAGAAACCGCGCATTAAAGCAAGGCGTTGCGAACACTGTCAACGGACGATGCGCGCCTGTGGATAACTTCCGGGGTTCCGGGTATCATTCCGCGCGCTCCGCGAAGCGCGCCGCATGGGTGCAAAACTCTTCCAACAAGGCCGGCAGCGAGCATGCAGAACCTCTGGCAGTCCTGCCTCAAGCAATTAGAAAAAGAGCTTCCCGCTCAACAATTTAGCACCTGGATCCGGCCGCTGGTCTCGAGCGAGGAATCACTCGGCGAACTGCGCCTGGTCGCGCCCAACCGCTTCGTCCTGCAGTGGGTGAAAGACCGGTTTCTCGGGCGCATCGAGGCGATGCTCGCCGAGCAGTCCGGTCAGCTGACGCGCGTCGTGCTGGCGCTGCCCGCGGCCAGCGAAGCACCGGGCGCCGACGCCCCGCCGGCGCGCCCGCGCGCGGCGCCGATTGCGCCGCGCGCACAGCCCGAGCGCAAGGCCGCCGAGCGCTCGACGATGAGTTCGGAGTTCACGTTCGACAATTTCGTACAGGGCAAGGCAAACCAGCTCGCCCGCGCCGCCGCCGTGCAGGTCGCGGAGAACCCCGGCGCTTCCTACAACCCGCTGTTCGTCTACGGCGGCTCCGGGCTCGGCAAGACGCACCTCCTGCACGCGATCGGCAACTATGTCGCCGCGAACCAGCCGGCGGCGAAGTCGCGCTACCTCCACGCGAACCAGTACATCACCGACGTCGTCCGCGCCTACCAGCAGAAGTCGTTCGATGCGTTCAAGCGCTACTACCACTCGCTCGACCTGCTGCTGATCGACGACATCCAGTTCTTCACCGGCAAGGACCGCACGCAGGAGGAGTTCTTCTACGCGTTCAATGCGCTGGTCGAAGGCCACAAGCAGATCGTGATCACCTGCGACACCTACCCGCGCGATGTCGCCGGGATCGACGACCGGCTTAAGACGCGCTTCAGCTGGGGACTGACGGTAGCGGTCGAACCGCCGGAGCAGGAGATGCGCGTAGCAATCGTGCTGAAGAAGGCCGAGGCGGTCGGTATCAAGCTCGGCGAGGACATCGCTTTCTTCATCGCGAAGCACGTGCGCTCCAACGTGCGCGAGCTCGAGGGCGCGCTCAAGAACGTGCTCGCCTTCGCCACCTTCAACGGCAAGGAGCTTACGGTCGAGGTGGCCCGCGATGCGCTGAAGGATCTCCTCTCCGCCCACAACCGGCAGATCTCGATCGAGAACATCCAGCGGACCGTCGCCGAGTTCTACAAGATCAAGGTCGCCGACCTGCACGCCAAGAAGCGCAACCGCAACGTCGCGCGGCCGCGTCAGATGGCGATGGCACTCGCCAAGGAGCTGACCGAAATGAGCCTGCCGGAGATCGGCGACGCATTCGGCAACCGCGACCACACGACCGTGCTGCATGCCTGCCGCACGATCACGGCGCTACGGTCCAAGGACACCGATCTCAACCGCGACTTCCACGTGCTGCAGCAGACCCTGAAGGGATAAACCCGGTGAGCATCCGCTGTATAACTCGCTTGAGCCTGTGCGCAATTCGCGCCGGCCGACGGGCGACACCTTGTCGGGCGCGCGTGTGAGGTACTCGTCCACAGCCCCGCGCACAGCTTCTCCACAGCCGAAGTGCCTGATCCGGCTGGGCTCTTTCGGCTTGTCCCCTGAAGTGCGCGTCCTTATTACTAGACTCAGGATATAGATATATGAATCTATTAAAGACCAGCCGCGAAACGCTCCTGAAGCCGCTGCAGGCCGTTGCCGGCATCATCGAGCGCCGCCATACGCTGCCGATCCTGTCGAACGTTCTCCTTGCCGGCGACGGCGGGCGGCTCGCGTTTGTCGCGACCGACATCGAGATCGAGATCAGCGCGGCCGCTGCGGCCGAAGCGCAGGGGGCCGACGGCAAGAGCCTGACGGTCGGCGCACGGAAGCTCCTCGACATTCTGCGCGCGCTTCCCGAAGGCGCCGAGGTGACCCTCGCCGCAGCGGACAAGCGGCTGCAGGTGCGCAGCGGGAAGAGCCGCTTCCAGCTGCAGACGCTGCCACCCGAGGATTTCCCGCGCCTGGCGGCGCCCGAGGGTGCAACCGTCGCGCTCGAACTTCCGCAGAAGGACCTGAAGGGGCTGCTCGCGCTGGTGCAGTACGCGATGGCGCAGCAGGACATCCGCTACTACCTGAACGGCCTGCTGATGGTCGTGGACGCCGGCGAGCTGCGGGTCGTCGCGACCGACGGCCACCGGCTCGCGGTCGCGACGAAGGAGGTGACGGCGCGCGACGTCGGGCGGCAGGAGGTGATCCTGCCGCGCAAGACGATCATCGAGCTCACGAAGCTCCTCGGCGACACTGCCGACCCGGTCACGATCGAGCTGTCGGCTACCCAGGCGCGGTTCCGGTTCGATGGTGTGCTGCTCGCCTCGAAGCTGGTCGACGGCAAGTTCCCCGACTACCAGCGCGTCATTCCGAGCGCGCACACCAAGCAGCTGCAGATGAGCCGGCAGCTGCTCGGCCAGGCGCTGCAGCGCGCGGCGATCCTCACCAGCGACAAGTTCCGCGGCGTGCGCTGGGTCCTCGGCGACGGCAGCCTGCGCATCTCGTGCACGAACACCGAGCAGGAAGAGGCGCAGGAGGAGCTCGACGTCGACTACAAGGGCGAGGCGCTCGACATCGGGTTCAACGTCCAGTACCTGCTCGACGTGCTGAACAACCTCACGGTCGAGGCGGTCCAGGTGTCGCTCGGCGACGCGAACTCGAGCGCTCTCATCACCGTGCCCGGCCGCGACGACTTCAAGTACGTCGTGATGCCGATGCGCATCTAGCCGCCCCGCATGAGCGAAGAGATCCAGCCGCAACAGCCGGGCGAGCCCGCCGGCGAGCCGAAGAAGCCCGATCACCACGCCGGAGAGCTACGACTCCTCGAGCATCAAGATGCTCAAGGGGCTGGATGCCGTGCGCAAGCGCCCCGGCATGTACATCGGCGACACGTCCGACGGGACCGGGCTGCATCACATGGTGTTCGAGGTGGTCGACAACGCGGTCGACGAGGCGCTCGCCGGCTTCTGCGACGAGATCATCGTCACCATCCACACCGACAACTCGATCAGCGTCGCCGACAACGGCCGCGGCATCCCGACCGAGATCCACAAGGAGGACGAGCTCGGGCGCTCGGCGGCCGAGATCGTCATGACCGAGCTGCACGCCGGCGGGAAGTTCGATTCGAACTCCTACAAGGTGTCGGGGGGGCTGCACGGGGTCGGCGTGTCGGTGGTGAACGCGCTGTCGGAGTGGCTCCGGCTCACCATCCGGCGCGAAGGTCAGACCCACTTCATGGAGTTCCGGCGCGGCCTGCCGCTCGTGCCGCTCAAGGTGATCGGCAAGACCGAGCGCCGCGGCACCGAGGTCCACTTCCTCGCCGACGCCGAGACCTTCGGCCACGTCGAGTACCACTACGACATCCTCGCCAAGCGGCTGCGCGAGCTCTCCTTCCTCAACAACGGCGTGCGCATCGTGCTCGTCGACCAGCGCGCCGGGAAGGAGGAGGAGTTCTCGTTCGCCGGCGGGGTGCGCGGGTTCGTCGACTACATGAACCGCAACAAGCAGGTGCTGCACCCGAACATCTTCCACGCCAGCGGCCAGAAGGAGGGGATGTTCGTCGAGGTGGCGATGCAGTGGAACGACTCCTACCAGGAGCAGGTGCTGCTCTTCACCAACAACATTCCGCAGCGCGACGGCGGCACCCACCTCACCGGCCTGCGCGCCGCGATGACGCGCACGCTCGGGAAGTACATCGACGAGCACGAGGTCGCCAAGAAGGCGAAGGTCGAGTGCACCGGCGACGACATGCGCGAGGGGCTGACCTGCGTGCTGTCGATCAAGGTACCGGAGCCGAAATTCTCGTCGCAGACCAAGGACAAGCTGGTGTCGTCGGAGGTGCGGCCGGTGGTCGAGGAGATCGTGGCCGAGAAGCTGATGAGCTTCCTGCTCGAGCGTCCGCAGGACGCTCGCATCATCACCGGCAAGATCGTCGATGCCGCGCGCGCGCGCGAGGCGGCGCGCAAGGCGCGCGAGATGACGCGGCGCAAGGGCGTGCTCGACGGGTTCGGGCTCCCGGGCAAGCTTGCGGACTGCCAGGAGAAGGACCCGACCCTGTGCGAGCTCTATCTCGTCGAGGGCGATTCCGCCGGCGGCTCGGCGAAGCAGGGCCGCGACCGCAAGTTCCAGGCGATCCTGCCGCTCAAGGGCAAGATACTGAACGTCGAGCGCGCGCGCTTCGACAAGCTGATCTCGTTCGCCGAGATCGCGACCATGATCACCGCGCTCGGCACCGGGATCAAGGACGACTACAACATCGACAAGCTGCGCTACCACCGCATCATCATCATGACCGACGCCGACGTCGACGGCGCACACATCCGCACGTTGCTCCTGACGTTCTTCTACCGGCAGATGCCCGAGCTGATCGAGCGCGGCCACATCTACATCGCGCAGCCGCCGCTCTACAAGGTGAAGGTCGGCCGGGAGGAGCGCTACCTCAAGGACGACCACGAGCGCGACCAGTTCATGCTCCGGCAGGCGCTGGTCGGCGCGGCGCTCCATCCGCGCGAGGGTGCGGCGCCGATCGAGGGCGACGCGCTCTCACAACTCGCGCGCGCCTATCTGCTCGCCGAGGCGGTGATCAACCGCCTGGCGCGACTGATCGATACCGAGGCCCTGCACGCGGTCTTGCGCGGGGCCAAGATCGACCTCGGCGACGCCGACCGGGCGCGCGCGAGCGCCGAGCGGCTCATGGCGATGCTGCAACCGGAGGGCGTGAAGGTCTACGCCCGGTACGACGACAAGCACGAGCGGCACCGACTCGTGATCGAGCGCAACCGCCACGGCAACGTCCGCATGAGCGCGATCGACGACGATTTCCTCGTCTCCGGGGACTACCGGCAGATCGTCGAGGCCGCCGCGCTCGTCGAGGGACTGGTGGGGCCCGGCGCGCACGTGCGGCGCGGCGAGCACCAGCAGGCGGTTGCCGACTTCGGCGCGGCGGTGCACTGGCTGCGCGCCGAGGTCGAGCGCAACGCCGCCGTCCAGCGCTACAAGGGTCTCGGCGAGATGAACCCGGGGCAGCTCTGGGAGACGACGATGGATCCGGCGTCGCGGCGGCTCCTGAAGGTGCAGATCGAGGACGCGATCGCGGCCGACGAGATCTTCATCAAGCTGATGGGCGACGAGGTCGAGCCGCGGCGCGACTTCATCGAGCAGAATGCGCTGGTCGCGCGGCTGGACGTCTAGCCCGGCCTGAACGCGTCAGGGTCTAGGCAGCGCGCTTCTTCGCGGGCGGCTTCCGCCGCGTCGTGACCTTCCGGGCGGCTTTCTTCGTTGGTGCTGCGCGCGTCGCCGCGACACGCGCCGCCGGCGCCGGGGTGCGCTTGGCAGGGGGCTTCACCGGCGCCTGCTTGTCTTTGGGGGGCTTCAGCTCGTAGACATTGCGCTCGACGGCCACATCCCGCGCGCGCGGCCCTGCGGGCTTTGGCGCGGGCGCAGGGGTATCCGCCGCCGCCTTGCCCGCAGCCGCCGCGGTCTTCTTCGCCGGGCGCGGAGCAAACTCGAACCCGACCTTGCCGTCCGGCTGGCGCACCAGGAACGCCGAGAACGGCCGGCCCTTCTTCGAGATGAACCGGTGCAGCAGATCGGTCCGGCCGGTCGCCAGCAGCTTCACCATCTGCTCCGGCTCGATCGCCCGCTGCAGGATGATCTTCCCGGAACGGAAGTCGCAGGTCCGCTCGGGGCCGACCGAACGCTCGCACACGTAGGCGAGCTCGTGGTCGAAGATGCGCGCGCCGCATTTCGGGCAGGGGCCGAGCGGCGTCTTGCCCGAGAAGTCGACCGGCGCCGCGTTGCGCTCGTCCTGGCCGCTCTGGCCGAAGTCGAGCTGGGCGGTGAAGTCGTCGCGCAGCTTCAGCATCGCCGCGAACGGCCGGCCGATCCGGCTGCGGAAGCCCTGCAGCGGCCCGATGGCGCCGTCGCGGATCAGCTGCTCGACCTCCTCGTTCTCGATGCGTCGGCCCGCGATGACCTTCCAGATCGCGAAGTCACAGCTCGCGCACTGGAACTTCTTGTAGTTCTCGTTCACGGTGCCGCCGTCCTTCGGACATTTCACCGTGAGCGTCGAGATCGTGTCGTCGGCAAGCGTTCCGCGCTTGACCCGGTCGACCAGGTCGCGGGTGGTCTCGACGATGTGCTCCATGAACTCTTCGCGCCGGAGCCGGCCCTGCTCCATCTGCTTCAGCTTGAACTCCCAGGTGCCGGTGAGCTCGGGCGAGCGCAGCTCGTCGATGCCGAACTTGTCGAGCGCGTACAGGAGGTCGAACGCCTTCGCCGTAGGGTGGAGCTCGCGCGCGACGCGGTGAACGTAATCCTCGAAGATCAGGCCCTCGATGATCGAGGCGCGGGTCGCCGGCGTGCCGAGGCCCTTCTCGCGCATCGCCTCGCGCAGCTCCTCGTCGTCGATGAGCTTGCCGGCGCCCTCCATCGCGGACAGCAGCGTCGCCTCGGTGTAGCGCGCCGGAGGCTTGGTCTGGTTCGCCTGCACCTCGATCGCAATGGCAGTCGCGCGCCCGTCGGGAACCGGCGCGAGGGTCGGCGTCTCGGGATCCTCCGCCTCCTTGCCGTAGACCGCGAGCCAGCCGGCGTTGACCATCACCCGGCCTTCGCTCTTGAACGGCTCGTCCTCGACCCGCGTGATCCGGGTCGTCACCATGAACTCGGCCGACGGGAAGAACACCGCCAGGAACCGCTTCGTCACCAGGTCGTAGAGCTTGGTCTCGGCCTCGGACAGGTGCTTCGGCGCCTGGAGCGTCGGGATGATCGCGAAGTGGTCGGAGATCTTCTCGTTGTTGAAGACGCGCTTGTTCGGCCGGACCCAGCCTTCGGCCAGGATGCGGTCGGCGAACGGCGCATAGGCGCGCGTCAGCCCGCTCTTCGCGCGCAGCACGTCCAGCGTCTTCTTCACCGTGCCGACGTAGTCCTCCGGCAGCGCGCGCGAGTCGGTGCGCGGGTAGGTCAGCACCTTGTGCTTCTCGTACAGCGCCTGCGCGAGCGAGAGCGTCGCGCGCGCCGAGAACCCGAACCGCCCGTTCGCCTCCCGCTGCAGGCTCGTGAGGTCGTAGAGCATCGGCGGTGCCTGGGTGGTCGGCTTGGACTCCTCGGTGACGACGGCCGGCTTGCCGAGGCACTTCGCGCGAATCGCTTCGGCGCGGGCCTGGTTCCAGATCCGCTCGGCGCGCGCGTCGGCGTCGTCCTCTTTGCGCTCGAAGCGCTCGTCGAGCCAGCGGCCGGGATACTCCCCGCCCTTGCCGGCGAAGGTGCCGTGCACTTCCCAGTAGTCCCGCGAGACGAAGCGCTTGATGCGCTGCTCGCGCTCGACGAGGACCGCGAGCGTCGGCGTCTGCACCCGCCCCACGGTGGTCTTGTAGAAGCCGCCGTCCTTGGAGTTGAACGCGGTCATCGCCCGCGTGCCGTTGATGCCGACCAGCCAGTCGGACTCCGAGCGGCACACCGCGGCGTCGGCGAGCGGCTGCAGGTCGCGGTCGGTGCGCAACGCCTCGAAGCCGTCGCGGATCGACGCCGGCGTCATCGACTGCAGCCACAGCCGCTGGATCGGCTTCTTCGCCCCGGCGTGACGGACGATGTAGCGGAAGATGAGCTCGCCTTCGCGTCCGGCGTCGCAGGCGTTGATGAGCCCGGTGACGTCCTTGCGCTTCATCAGCCGCACGAGAAGCTTCAGGCGCTCCTCGTTGCGCTCGATCGGCCTGAGATCGAAGTGCGGCGGGATCACCGGCAGATTCGCGAGCGACCACTTGCCGCGCTTCACCTCGTAGGCTTCGGGGGCCGTGAGCTCGAGCAGGTGCCCGATCGCGGACGACAGCACGCACTCGTCGCTCTCGTAGTAGTCGCCGTGCCGGGTGAAGCCGCCGAGCGCGCGCGCAATGTCGTTCGCGACGGAGGGCTTTTCGGCGATGATGAGTTTCTTGGCCATGGGTGACCGGTAGCGGCGCCCGCGGACGCGAGTGTCGTCGGGGCGCGCGGAAGTCTAAGGGCTCGCCCTGCCCGAGGCAAGGCGAGCGCTAATGGATGTGGCGCGGCCCGCCTTCGGGCAGCAGCTCTTCGAGGATCAGCGTGTCGACGTTGCCGCGGCGCGTCCACAGCACCATCAGCACGATCACCTTCAGCTTGTCGAGCTCGACCCGCTCTTCCTCGACCGCCATCGCGCGGTCGATGATGAGCTCGCGCAGGGACGGGCTGAGCACGCGCGCGCTCTCGAGGAACGCGATGAAGCCGCGCGACTCGGTCGAGAGTTTCTCGAGTTCGAGCGGGGTGAACGCGCGGAACCCCTCGCCGAGATCGAACGCCTCCGGGAACGCGTCGGCCTGCAGCTTTGCGAGCCCGCGCAGCCAGTCGAGCGCGTCGCTGATGTCGCCGTTCTCGAACCCGGCCGCAGTCAGCTTCTGCGCGAGCGCGTCCTGTTCCGGCCAGGACTCGTTCTGGTAGAAGTTCTCGAACAGGTAGACGAGGATGTCGAACATCGAGTGCGAGGTCCGCGCGCTGTCAGCCGATGCGCTGGTATCGCCCGCCGGGCAGGGCCGCGACCATGCCCGCGAGCTCCAGCTCAAGCAGCATCGCCGATACGGTATCGGGCGTCAAGCCGCTGCGCTGGCACAAGGTGTCAACATTGCACGGGTCGTGACCGAGGTGCGCGAGCAGCGCGTGGCCTTTTTCCGCTTGCGGGGATGCCGGCGCCGAGGCCGGCACCGGAAACCTGAGCTCGTCGAGCACGTCCTGCGCGCTTTCGACGAGTTTCGCGCCCTCCCTGATCAGCGCGTGGCAGCCCTTCGACAGCGGCGAGTGGATCGATCCCGGAATGGCGAACACCTCGCGTCCCTGTTCTGCGGCGAGGCGGGCGGTGATCAGCGAGCCGCTCGCGAGCGCTGCTTCGACGACGAGCACGCCGCGCGCGAGGCCGCTGATCAGGCGGTTACGCCGCGGGAAGTTGGCCGCGACCGGCGGCGAGCCGAGCGGGAACTCCGACACGAGCGCGCCGCGCGCCGCCACGGCGGCGTACAGGTCGGCGTTCCGCTGCGGGTAGACGACGTCGACGCCGCAGCCGAGCACCGCGACCGTCGAGCCGGCGCCTTCCAGCGCGCCGCGATGCGCGGCGGCGTCGATGCCGAGCGCGAGGCCGCTCGCGATCGTGAGTCCCGCCTCGCTGAACGCGCGCGCGAAGCGCTCGGCGTTGATCACGCCCTGCGGAGTCGCGTTGCGGCTGCCGACGATCGCGAGCCCGCGGCGTGCAAGCAGCCCGGCATCGCCGACCACGTAGACAAGCGCCGGCGGATCGGAGATCTCGAGGAGTTGCTGCGGGTACGCGGCGTCGCTCAGGGTGGCGATCGAGTGGCCGGGTGCTTGCGCCCAGCGCAGCGCGGCATCGACCGCCGCCGCGCTGTCGTCGGCGAGGATCCGCTGGGCGAGCGCGTCGCCTACGCTGCGCGTGAGCGCCGCGCGGCCTGCACCCAGCACCTGAGAAGGGAGACCGAAGTCGCCGAGCAGCTTCCGCAACCCCTGGCCGCCGAGACCCGGCACCAGGGTGAGCCGGAGCCAGGCTTCGAGCTCGGCGTCCGGCATGCCCGCCTGCGGGCCGGCGTCAGGGCTTTGCGGCGATGTCCCCGGGTCCAACCTGCCGCTCGACGTTGAGCGTCAGCGCGTACGAGAGGTTCTCGAACACGCGGAACACCATGAGGAGGCCGTAGCGCTCCTCCGGCAGCGGGAAGGGGGGTGTCCTGACATCGCCCATGTAATAGGGACCGACGCTGCGGTCGCGGACGATCGTGGTCGAGCGGTACAACGCGAGCACGTGGCCGGGCTCCAGGCCGTCCTTCGCGCCCTTGTTCAGGCTCACCACCGCCAGGTTCCCGGTCTCGCCGCCGTAGCGTTGTTGCTGCTCCGCCTCGGTAGGCCTTCCGATCAGCACGCCTTGGGTGATTGGAGACGTTCCGTAATAGTCGAAGCGCGCGTCGTTGCGGCCGTCGTAGATCGACATGATGCGTGCGCGCACCGGCTTCTCGGGTGCGCGCGGGGCGAACGAGAAGAGCTGCGGCTGCGGCGCGACGACGAGCCGGTCACCCTCGCTGATTTCCTGGACCGCGGACAGGATATTAATCGTCGACGGCTCGATCTTGCCGTCCTGGACCTTGCCGCCCTGACGTATGAGTCGTGCCGTCCCGAGGTAGATCGCCTCGTAGCCGAGCGCCTCGTTCGTGTCGGGATCGACGAGCGCGCTCCCGGGTCGGTAGACCTGCCAGAGCGTTTCCTTCGTGTTGGCGAGCCCGTCGACGTACGCGCGGGCGCCGGCGCCTATGTTGAACCGCCCTTCCTGGGTGGCAACGATCTGCGGTGCCTTGTCCAGGCCACCGCGTTCGATGACGAGCGGCCGGGCGAGGAACGGCTCGATCACCTTGAGCGGGATGGTCGGGATCGCTTCGGCCACCAGCGGCTCTGCCCGTACGCGTGGCTCGACGCGGTCGATCGACAGCATCCCGGTCGCGCGGTCGAAGCGAACGACGTTGCCGGGGTAGATCAGGTGGGGGTTCTTGATCTGGTCCTTGTTGAGGCGCCAGATGTCGGGCCAGCGCCACGGCTCCGACAGGAACTTCCCGGCGATCCCCCACAGGGTGTCGCCGCGCTGCACGACGTACTGGTCGGGCGCGTCCGCCTTGATCCCGAGCACGTTCCCGGTCTGGCGGGGATCCGGCTGTTGCGCCGAGGCTACGGAGAGCCCCAGCGCGAGGGCGACGAAAAGCGCCGTGCTAGACTTGAACATGACCACCTCGGACCGATCTAGAACAAGGGCAAGTGTTTGATTTATCAGGCGCGATCTAGATAGTCTAAGGACTTTGTTTAGATTCTGCACCTAATTATTTCACGCAGCAAGCAATTCATGGCAATCCTCGACATCCTGCGGTACCCGGATCCCCGCCTCCACACGGTGGCCAAGCCGGTCGAAAGAGTCGACGACGAGGTCCGCCGACTGGTCCGGGACATGGCCGAAACCATGTACGCCGCCCCGGGTATCGGGCTCGCCGCGACCCAGGTCGACGTGCATCGGCGGGTCATCGCGATCGACACCTCGGACACCCGCGACCAGCTCCTCGTCCTGATCAACCCCGAGATCGTCCGCGCGAGCGACGAGATCCAGGAGTGCGAGGAAGGCTGCCTCTCCGTGCCCGGAGTCTATGAGACGGTCACCCGAGCGGCCAAGGTAACAGTACGCGCTCTCGATGCCAATGGCATAGCGTTCGAGCATACCGCCGAGGGCATGCTGGCGGTCTGCATCCAGCACGAGATGGACCACCTCGAGGGCAAGGTGTTCGTCGAGTACCTCTCGCGCCTCAAGCGCTCCCGCATCAGGGCCAGGATGGAAAAGCAGCTCCGGCAGACCGCCTGAGCCGCCGCTCCCTCGCGCCCGCTCGCGCCCCGCCGCGATGCGCATCGTGTTCGCCGGAACGCCCGATTTCGCCGTGCCGGCGCTCGACGCGCTCGTGGCGGCCGGGTACCAAGTTGCTGCGGCGCTCACGCAGCCTGACCGGCCGTCCGGCCGGGGGCTCGCCGCCGCCGCGAGCCCGGTCAAGCAGGCGGCCGCCCGGCTCGGGATTGCAGTCCTGCAGCCGGCGACCCTCAAGACCCCCGAGGCGCAAGCCGAGATCCGGACGCTGGCGCCGGACGCGCTGGTGGTCGCCGCCTACGGGCTGATCCTGCCGCAGGTCGTCCTCGACCTGCCGCGGCTCGGCGCAATCAACATCCACGCCTCGCTGCTGCCGCGCTGGCGCGGCGCGGCGCCGATCCACCGGGCGCTCCTCGCCGGCGACCGGGAAACGGGCATCTCGATCATGCGCATGGAGGCCGGGCTCGACACCGGGCCGGTGCTGCTGCGCGAGGCGGTGCCGATCCTCGCCGACGACACCGCTGGAACGCTGCACGACAACCTCGCCGCGCTCGGCGCGCGGCTCGTGGTTACCGCGCTCGACGGCCTCGCCCGCGGAACGCTCGCCGCCACACCGCAAGCGGCCGAGGGCGTGACCTACGCCGCCAAGCTCCGGAAGGAAGAGGCCCGGATCGACTGGCGGCGGCCCGCTGCGGAGATCGAGCGGCAGGTGCGTACGTTCAACCCTGTCCCCGGGGCGGCGGCGCGACTCCGGGGAACCGAGGTGAAGATCTGGCGCGCGGCCGCCGCCGACGGCGCGGGCGAGCCGGGCGCGGTGATCCAGAGCGACCCGACGGGTATCGTGGTCGCCTGCAGCGCCGGCGCACTGCGGCTCGAGGAATTGCAGCGCGCCGGCGGCAAGCGTCTTCCCGGACGCGATTTCCTCCGCGGTTTCCCGCTCGCCGTGGGCGAGCGCTTCGAGCTGCCCGCAACGGGCGGAACCCTTTGAATCGGCGCGCGCATCCCGCTGGCCGCCTTGCGGCGAGCCGATACACTCCCCGCCGTCGTGACGCTTACGCCGCCGCTCTCCGAAGTCCTCGCCGGTGCGAGCCGGGCGGTTGCGCGCGTGCTCGGCGGCGCGAGCCTCAACGCCGCGCTCGACGACGAGGGACGCGGGCCGTCGCGCCCGGCAGTGCAGGATCTCGCCTACGCGACGCTCCGCGACTACGGCGGTCCGCAGGCGATCCTCGCCGCCCTCGCCCGGAAAGCGATCCCCGATCGCGCCGTCAACGCGCTGCTCCTCTGCGCGCTGCACGAGCTGCGGCACGAACGCCGCGCCCCGCACACCGTCGTCGATGAGGCGGTCACCGCCAGCGCGAAGCTCGGTCATGGCGCTGCGCGCGGCTTCGTGAACGCCTGCCTCCGCAACTACCTCCGCCGGCGCGAGGCACTGGAGGCCGACGCGCGCCGCTCGGAACCCGGACGTCTCGGCTATCCGCAATGGTGGATCGACCACGTCCGGCGCGCGCGGCCCGCATGGGAGGCGGTCCTGGCCGCCGGCAATGCCCGTCCGCCGATGACCCTGCGCGTGAACCGGCGGCGCCAGAACGTCGATGCGTACCTCGCGCGGCTCGCCGGCGCCGGTCTCGAGGCAGTCCGCATCGGCGACTGGGCGGTGCGGCTGGAAAGGCCGTGCGGCGTCGACGAGCTGCCCGGCTTCCGCGACGGCGAGGTGTCGGTGCAGGATGCCGGTGCGCAGCGCGCCGCGCCCCTCCTCGACGTCTGCGACGGGATGCGCGTGCTCGACGCCTGCGCCGCGCCCGGCGGCAAGACGGCGCATCTCGCCGAGCTCGCCGAGCTCGACCTGCTCGCCATCGACCGCGATGCCGCGCGGGTGCCGCGCATCGCGGCCAATCTCGAGCGCCTGCGACTCGCGGCGACGGTCCGCGTCGCCGACGCGGGCGAACCCGACTCGTGGTGGGACGGCCGGACGTTCGACCGCATCCTGCTCGATGCGCCGTGCAGCGCCTCCGGCGTCGTCCGCCGCCACCCCGACATCAAGTGGCTGCGTCGGGCGAGCGACCTCGCCGGCTTCGCGCGCGAGCAGGCGCGCCTCCTCGACGCGCTTTGGCGCGTGCTCGCGCCCGATGGTAAATTGCTCTACGCCACCTGTTCGGTATTCGCCGAGGAGAACGAGGCGGTGGTCGATGCATTCCTCCCCCGCCGGCCCGACGCGCGGCGGCTGCCCCTGCCCGGTATCGGCGACGGGCAGCTCCTGCCCGACGGCGAACACGATGGTTTCTTCTATGCCGCCTTCGCTAAGCACTGAGGCATGCTGCGCGCCCTGAGGCTCGCCCTCGCGACGCTCGCACTCTGTGCGAGCGTCGCGGCCGCCGACGAGATCGAGGTTCGCGCCGCGGCGCTTTCGGTCACCGACGAGGGCATCGTGTTCAACGGTGACTTCGACTTCGAACTCACTTCGCGCCTCGAGGAGGCGCTCGCGAAAGGGGTCCCGCTCTATTTTCTGGTCGAGTTCGAGTGCTACCGGCCGCGCTGGTACTGGCTCGACGAGCGGATCGGGGCCGCTACGCTGACGCTCCGGCTCTCGTTCCATGCGCTGACGCGCACCTATCGCCTGTCCACCGGGACGCTGCACCGGAGCTATCCGACGCTCGACGAAGCGATCAACGCGCTGACGCGCATCCGCGAGTGGCTGATCCTGCCGCGCGGCGCGCTCAGGCCCGACACCGCCTATAACGCGTTCGTGCGCATGCGCCTGGACACGGCGCAGCTGCCGAAGCCGTTCCAGGTGAGCGCGCTCGCCAACCGCGAATGGACGCTCGCCTCGCCCTGGAAGCGCTGGGAGGTGAACGGCTCGACCCTCGCCGCCGAGGCGCCGAAATGACTTATCTCCTGGTCGCCAGCGCAGCGCTGGGAGGCATCCTGCTCTTCCTGCTCGCCGCCGCGAGCGCGAACACCTCGATCTTCGCCAGCCACTACCCGCTGCTCCTGATCCTGAACGCGGTGATCGCCGCGGCGCTGCTCGGGCTCGTCGGCTACCAGCTCATCACGCTCCGGCGCGCGCTGAAGGGGCGGGTGTTCGGCTCCCGGCTCACGTTCCGGCTGCTGGTGCTGTTCGCCGTCCTCGCGGTGGTGCCGGGAGCGCTCGTCTACACCGTGTCGGTCCAGTTCCTGACGAAGAGCATCGAATCGTGGTTCGACGTGCGCGTCGACACCGCGCTCGAGAGCGGCCTCGCGCTCGGGCGCAGCGCGCTCGACAACATGCTCAGCGACCTGCGCAGCAAGGCGCGGGCGATGGCGCTCGAGCTGTCGGACCTTCCCCCGGCGGGGCAGGCGAAGGCGCTCGACCGCATGCGCGAGCAGGCCGGGGTGGACGAGGCGTCGATACTCGCGCCGAACGGCGCGGTGATCGCCAGCGCGAGCCGCGAGCCGACCAAGCTCGTGCCCGACCCGCCGCCGCCGACGGCGCTGCGGCAGGTACGCGCGGCGCGCGACTACGCCGCGATCGAGACCGTCGGCGAAAAGGGCCTGCGCCTGCGCGTGATCGTGCCGCTCGGAGGAACCACGATCGCCGGCGAGACGCGACTCGTCCAGCTCGTGCACGTGGTCCCGCCCGCGTTCGCCGAGACCGCCGACACCGTGCAGTCCGTCTACCGCGACTACCAGAACCTGTCGCTCGCGCGGGCCGACCTCAGGCGCATCTACCTCCTGACGCTGACCCTCACGCTGCTGCTTGCGCTCTTCTCCGCGATCGCGCTCGCGTTCATCCTCAGCCGGCGGCTGTCGGAACCCCTCGCGGAACTCGCCGAGTCGACGCTCGCGGTGGCGCGGGGGGATTTCTCCCGGCGGCCGCGGGTCACGAGCCGCGACGAGCTGGGCGTGCTCACCCGCTCGTTCAACAGCATGATCGGCCAGCTCGACGACGCCCGGGGCGCGGCGGAGGCGAACCGCTCGCAGCTCGAACAGGCCAATGCCTACCTGCAAAGCATCCTCGCCAACCTGTCGGCCGGTGTGCTCACCTTCGACGAGGGGTTCAGGCTCCAGGTGGCCAATGCCGGTGCGGCCCGGATCCTCCGCGAAGACCCGGCGGCTTGCGCCGGCGGACCGCTGGCCGGGACCCCGGCGCTCGACACGCTCGCCGACGCGATCCGCGAGGGCTTCGCGGAGACGGCCGCCGACGCGCCCTGGCAGCGGCAGCTCGACGTCGGCGACCGCGGTCTCACGCTGCTCGTGCGCGGGTCGCGGCTGCCCGGCGGCGTCGGCTACGTCGTGGTGTTCGACGACGTGAGCCAGCTCATCGCCGCGCAGCGGGCCACCGCCTGGGGTGAGGTTGCCCGCCGGCTCGCGCACGAGATCAAGAACCCGCTCACCCCGATCCAGCTTTCGGCCGAGCGGGTGCAGGCGAAGCTCGCGGACCGCCTCGCGCCGGCCGACCGCGAGACGCTCGCGCGGGCGACCGAGACCATCGTCAACCAGGTGGCCGCGATGAAGGCGATGGTCGACGACTTCGGCGAGTACGCGCGCATGCCGGCGCCGGCCCTCGGGACGCTCGACCTGAACGCGCTCGTCGGCGAGGTGCTCGCCCTGTACGATCATTCGCATGCGAAGATCTCGGCCCGGCTCGACCCGGCCCTGCCGCTCGTCCGCGGCGACCCGACCCAGCTCCGGCAGGTGATCCACAACCTGCTGCAGAACGCCGAGGACGCGCTCGCCGGGCACGGCGAGCCGCAGATCGAGGTGCGCACCGAGCGTGCGGGCGACCGCGTGCGGCTCGCGATCGCCGACAACGGCGGCGGCTTCGCCGAGTCGATCATGAAGCGCGCGTTCGAGCCCTACGTCACGACCAAGCCGAAGGGCACCGGACTGGGTCTCGCGATCGTGAAGAAGATCATCGACGAGCACCACGGCACGGTGAGCCTCGAGAACCGCGCCGGGGCGGCCGGCCGCGGCGGCGCGGCGGTCACCATCGCCCTGCCGCTTGCAGCCTAGAAGGACACTGATGCGAAACACCCGGCGAGAATCATGGCCAACATCCTCGTAGTCGACGATGAAATCGGCATCCGCGAGCTCCTGTCGGAGATCCTCGCCGACGAAGGGCACACCGTGCGCGTGGCGGAGAATGCGACCGCGGCGCGAGACGCGCGCGGGCGCGAGCGGCCGGACCTCGTGCTGCTCGACATCTGGATGCCCGACACCGACGGCATCTCGCTCCTGAAGGAATGGGCCGCCGGCGGCCAGCTCACGATGCCGGTGGTGATGATGTCGGGCCATGCGACGATCGACACCGCGGTCGAGGCGACGCGCATCGGCGCGCTCGACTTCCTCGAGAAGCCGATCGCGATGCAGAAGCTGCTCGCCACGGTGAAGCGGGCGCTGCGCACGGGCGAAGCGCCGCCCGCGAGCGGGCTCGCGCTCGCGAACCTCGGCCGCTCGGCGGTAGTGGCTGATCTTCGCAAGCGCCTCGGACAGCTCGCACAGGCCGCGGCGCCCTTGCTCCTGCGCGGCGAGCCGGGCGTCATGCCCGAGCTCTTTGCCCGCGCGGTCCAGCATCCGGGCACGCCATGGGTGACGGCGGGCGCCGCTCTCGCCGAGGGGCCGCAGGAGCTGCTCGCACAGGCCGGCGGCGGGATCTTCTTCGTCGACGAGCTGGCGGCGCTCTCCCGCGTCCAGCAGAAGAACCTCGCGTTCGTCGCCGCGCGCGCCGAGCGCCAGAAGGTGCGGCTCGTCACGTTCACCGCCGAGGAGCCGCGGCGGCTCGCCGACGAGCGCGGGTTCGACGCGCAGCTCCTCGCGCAGCTCTCGCAGCTCGTCCTGACGCTGCCCGCGCTGCGCCAGTACGCCGAGGACATCCCGGAGATCGCCGCGATGCTGCTCGCGCAGCTCGTCGAGGCGCGGTTCTGCCCGCCGCGCGAGTTCTCGACCGCGGCGCTCAACACGCTGCGCAACTTCGGCTGGCCGCGCAACCTCGAGGAGCTGCAGCAGGTGGTGCGCACCGCGGCGCTCACCGCGCTCGACGAGGAGATCGGCGCCGAGGACGTCACCCGGGCGCTGCCTGCCGTCGACGGCGCGCCGACCTTCGCCGGCCTGCCGCTCGACCTGCCGCTGCGGGAGGCGCGCGAGGCGTTCGAGCGCGCCTACTTCGAGCACCACCTCGCGCGGGAGAGCTCGATCAGCCGCCTCGCCGAGAAGAGCGGGCTCGAGCGCACCCACCTCTACCGCAAGCTGAAGCAGCTCGGGCTGGGGCCGACCAAGAAAGAGGACTGACGACGACCGCTCCCTTTACCCGGCCATCGGCCGGGTAAAGGACATAGAATCCGCGGCCTCATAGGGAGCCACGGTCGTGAAAATCGTCATTCTCGGCGCCGGGCAGGTCGGCTCGACGCTCGCCGAAAGCCTCGTCTCCGAGCAGAACGACATCACGCTCGTCGACAACCAGCCGGCGCGGCTCAGGGACCTGCAGGACAAGCTCGACCTGCGCACCGTGGTCGGCAGCGCGGCGCACCCCTCGACGCTCGATCGACGCCGGCATCGAGGACGCCGACATGCTGATCGCGGTCACGCAGTCCGACGAGACCAACCTCGTCGCCTGCAAGATCGCCGCGAACCTCTTCAACACGCCGACGCGCATCGCGCGCGTGCGCTCGCGCTCGATCCTCGCCCGGCCGGAGCTGCTCACCGACGAGGGCTTCGCGGTCGACTACGCGATCAGCCCCGAGGACATCGTCACCGAGTACATCACGCGGCTGATCGAGTTCCCGGAGGCGCTGCAGGTGCTGCGGTTCGCCGACGGCCGGGTCGACGATGGTCGCGGTGCGCGCGGTCGAGGGCGGGCCGCTCGTCGGCCATCCGCTCAAGGACCTGAAGCAGCACCTGTCCTCGGTGGACGCGCGCGTCGTCGCCATCTTCCGCGGCGACCAGGCGATCATTCCCGACGGCGACACGGTGGTCCGCGCCGGCGACGAGGTGTTCTGCATCGCCGACACCGAGCACATCCGCCAGGTGATGCGCGAGCTGCGCAAGATGGACAAGCCGGTGAAGCGGGTGATGATCGCCGGCGGCGGCAACATCGGCCTGCGGCTCGCGCGCGCGCTCGAGGGCGACTACCAGGTCAAGATCATCGAGTTCTCGAAGGCGCGCGCGCGAGCTGATCGCGACCCAGCTCAACTCGGCGCTGGTGCTCCACGGCGACGCGACCGACGAGGAGCTGCTCGAGAACGAGAACATCGGCGAGATGGACCTCTTCCTCTCGCTCACCAACGACGACGAGAACAACATCATGTCGGCGCTGCTCGCCAAGCGCCTCGGCGCGCGCCGGGTGGTGGCGCTCATCAACCGCCGCTCCTACGCCGACCTGATGCAGGGCGGGCAGATCGACATCGCGATCTCGCCCGCGCAGGCGACGATCGGGAAGCTGCTGCAGCACATCCGGCGCGGCGACGTCGTTGCGGTGCACTCGCTCCGCCGCGGCGCCGCCGAGGCGCTCGAGCTCGTGGCGCACGGCGACGAGAAGACCTGCAAGGTGATCGGGAAGAAGGTGGAGGACATCCAGCTTCCGCGCGGCGCGACGATCGGCGCGATCGTGCGCCGGCTTGCCCGCCCGGAGGTCGAACGGATCTCCGACCTCGCGGCCCGGGAGCGTAACGCCGAGGTGATCATGGCGCACCACGACACCACGATCTGCACCGACGACCACGTGATCATGTTCGTCGCCAACAAGCGCATGATCCCGAAGGTCGAGAAGCTGTTCCAGGTCGGGTTCGGCTTCGTGTAGCCGTGACCCGATGCTGGCCACCGTCCGCACCCCGGCTGCAGCGCTAGCGCGCTACGCGCCGCTCGCGCAGACGCTCGGGCTGATGCTCGTCCTCTTCGGGCTGTCGATCTTCTTTCCGCTCGCGCTCTCGCACTTTCTCGCCGACGGCGCGGAGGCCGCTTACGACGAGGCGCTCGTGATCACCGTCGGTTGCGGGGCGCTGCTGTGGCTGCTCGCGCGCCGCCACGAGGGCGAGCTGCAGATCCGCGACGGGTTCCTGCTGGTCGCGCTCACGTGGACCGTTCTGCCGGCGTTCGCGACGCTGCCGCTGCATGCTGTACCTGCCGGAACTGTCGTTCACCGACGCCTACTTCGAGACCGTGTCGGGCCTCACGACCTCCGGTGCCACGGTGCTCGACGGCCTGGACAAGCTGCCGCCGTCGATCAACATCTGGCGCACGCAGCTCGTCTGGATGGGCGGAATGGGCGTCGTCGTGCTCGCGGTCGCCATCCTGCCGCTCCTCGGCGTCGGCGGCGCGCAGGTGTTCAAGGCCGAGACGCCGGGGCCGATGAAGGACACCAAGCTCACCCCGCGGATCACCGAGACCGCCAAGGGCCTGTGGGCCGTGTACTTCGTGATCACGATCGCCTGCATCGCTGGCGATGAAGCTCGCCGGCATGACGTGGCTCGACTCGGTCATCCACGCGTTCTCGACCATGGGCCTCGGCGGGTTCTCGTCGCACGACTCGAGCTTCGGCTTCTGGGACTCGCCGGCGATCGAGGCCGTGACCATCGTCTTCATGCTGGTCGCGAGCCTCAACTTCGCGACCCACTTCCTCGCGTGGCGTCGGCGCAGCCCCCGGGCGTATGCGCGCGATCCCGAGGCCGGCATGGTGATGCTCACGATGCTCGGGGCGTCCGCGCTGGTCGCGGTCTATCTGTGGCATGCCGGCTTCTACGAGACGTTCTGGCAGTCGCTGCGCTTCGCCGCGTTCAACGTCATCTCGATCGCGAGCACGACCGGGTTCGCCAACACCGACTTCAACGAGTGGCCGGCGTTCGCGCCGCTGCTGATGCTCTACCTCTGCTGCTTCGCGACCTCGTCCGGGTCGACCGGCGGCGGGATGAAGATGATCCGCGCGCTGGTGCTGCTGAAGGCGTCGTTGCGCGAGTTCACGCGGATCCTCCACCCGCGCGCCGAGGTGCCGCTGAAGGTCGGCGGTCAGCCGATCGAGAACAACCTGGTCTTCGCCGTGCTGGCGTTCATGCTCGTCTACGGCCTGACGATCGTCGGCATGTCGCTGGTGATGACCGCGAGCGGGCTCGACTTCATCACCGCGTTCTCGGCGGTGGTGGCCTGCATCAACAACATGGGCCCGGGGCTCAACAAGGTCGGACCGGCCACGACCTACGCCGTCCTCACCGACTTCCAGACCTGGCTCTGCACCGCGGCGATGCTGCTCGGGCGGCTCGAGCTCTTCACGCTGCTCGTCGTCTTCACGCCCGCCTTCTGGCGGAAGTGTCATGGGGTTCGCCCGGCTTCGGGGAGCACGAGGGGGTGTGCCCCTCGTATCGTGAGACGGATCAGCGGATCAGCCGGAACGAGCCGGGGAAGATCGTCCGGTCCACCTCGCCCGCCCGCGTGGCGCGGGCGACCAGCACGACCTGGTAGTAGCGATTCCCGGAGACGAGCACGCGCGCCGCGAGGCGCATCGGATTGCCCTCGGCCGCGCCCTCGGCTTCGAACTCCACGCCGGTCACGCCCTCCAGCGCGCGCTCGGCCGTCACGCGGCCGCCGATGTTCTTCACCAGCGCGGCGCGTCCCTCGTCGAGCGCGCGCGCCGGGTCGGTGCCCGGCGGCAGATCGGCGTAGCCGACGCCGAACGCCATCTCCGGGGCGTGCGCCGAGACCATGTGCATCGTCGTCCGGCCGCCGGCGAGGACGAGCTCGCGCGATTCCCGCGCGGGCTTGCTCGGCAGCATGACCGTGAACCCGCCCTCGGGCGAGTTGAACTCGCGCCAGTCGAGCTCGGCGTAGCAGGCGGCAAGGGCGAGCGCCGCGGCGAGCGCCAGGCTAAGCCGCCGCCACCGCATCGCCGACCCGGATGAGTCCGCCGGCGACGACGCGGGCGGTGATTCCCCCGTGGCCGCGCATGGCGTTGTATCCGCCCGGGCCGAGGGCTTCCTCCATCCGCGAACAGGGTTCGCACGGGCCCGTCCACTCGAGGAGCGCTGCGCCCGCGCGGAACTGCCGCCCCTTGAGCGCGAGCAGGTTCAGGCCGGCGACGACGATGTTGCGCCGGAGGAGCGCGGGATCGAGCATCGAGCGGCCGACGAACGCCGCGACCGCAGCGAGGTGCTCGGCCTGGATCAGCGTGACCTGGCGCTTGCCGTCGTGCGCGTAGTGGTCGCCGGCGAGCCCCAGTCCCGTGACCGCCTCGATGGTGTCGACCGCCGTGACGCTTCCTCGCCGTACCGGCCGCACGCCGATCCAGGCGACGCGGCCGGTCTGCGGCAGCGTCGCGAGGAGGTCGGCGAGCGAGCCTTCAGCAGCGTGTCCCTGCATTCCCGTCGAACGGTGCCGGAACTCTGGAAAGAGCGGTAAAACAGCGCGGGCGAGGGTGCGTAGCGCCCGCGCGGTCCTTCCTACTTCGCGGCGACGCAGGCGATCTCGACCAGCATCCGCGGGTCGGCGAGCTTCGCCTCGACGGTGGCGCGGGCCGGCAGGTTGTTCGGGTCGATCCACTGCTTCCACACGCCGTTCATCCCCTCGCGGTTGCGGATGTCGGTGACCCACACGTTCGCCCACAGGATCTTCGATTTGTTCGAGCCGGCCTTGGCGAGCGCGGCGTCGATCGACGCGAGCACCTGCCGCGTCTGGCCGGCGATGTCCTGCGTCAGGTCGTCGGCGACGGTGCCGGCAACGAAGACGAGGCTGCCGTGCTCGACGGCGTCGGAGAGGATGCCGCCGTGGGGGTTGTGTCTGACGATGCTCATGCCTGGGTCTCCTTGTTCGTTGTTGCGGGAAGCGGCGCGAACGCGCGGCGGGCGAATTCTACGCGGGGCCGGTCTTCACAGTTTTTCCGCAATTCGCGCCGATTCTTTCGACGGTGGCGAGGTAGGCTCACCTTGCCGTTCTTGCGCCAGGAGCAGGGCAATGTCTCGCAACAATTGGTTGCCGTCCGGAAATCGGTTCGCAGGGCGCTTTCTGCTGTAATCGCGCGACCGGCTGATTCCCACCTACCCCATGAACCGCCCGATCGAACCCTCGCTGCACGACCAGACGACGCCGGCCACCCGCGGTGCGCGGCGCCGCACCTGGCTCTGGCTGCTCGTGATCGTATTACTCGCGGTCGGCGGGTACTTCGCCTACCGGCAGTTCGCGCCCGTGCCCGATGCCGCGCCGGCGACCGCCACCGGCCGGCCGGGCGGTCCCGGCGGTGCGCCGCGAACGCCGATCGTCGCGGTGCCGGCGCGCACGGCCGACGTCGACGTGTATCTCAATGCGCTCGGCACGGTCACGCCGCTGCGGACCGTCACGGTGCGCAGCCGCGTCGA
This sequence comes from uncultured beta proteobacterium, assembly GCA_963762785.1. Taxonomy (GTDB): domain Bacteria; phylum Pseudomonadota; class Gammaproteobacteria; order Burkholderiales; family SG8-39; genus DATEDA01. Next base: position 63,651 of record CAVXND010000089.1, on the reverse strand, counting down.
AGGGCAGCTCCTGCGCATGCTGTTCGAGGAAGGCCAGGTCGTCAAGGAAGGCCAGTTGCTCGCCGAGATCGATCCCCGCGCGTTCCAGGTGCAGCTGATGCAGTCCGAGGGTCAGATGGCGCGGGACCGCGCGCTGCTCGAGAACGCGCGGCTCGACCTCGAGCGCTACCGCACGCTGTTCGAGCAGGACTCGATCGCGAAGCAGCAGGTCGACACGCAGGCGGCGCTGGTACGCCAGTACGAGGGCGCGGTGAAGGTCGACCAGAGCCAGATCGACAACGCCCGGTTGCAGCTCGCCTACGCCCGCATCACCGCCCCGATCGACGGCCGGGCGGGCCTGCGGCTTGTCGACCCGGGCAACATCGTGCGTGCCGGCGACGCGACCGGCCTCGTCGTGATCACCCAGCTCGCGCCGATCGCGGTGGTGTTCACCGTCCCGCAGGACAACCTGCCGGCGGTGATGAAGCGGATGCAGTCGGGCGAGAAGCCGCCGGTGGAGGCCTGGGACCGCGAGCTGAAGGCCCGTCTCGCGAGCGGCGCGCTCGCCTCGGTGGACAACCTCGTCGATCCCACGACCGGGACCGTCAAGCTCAAGGCGCAGTTCGCGAACGACGGGACCCCGCTCTTCCCGAACCAGTTCGTGAACGTGCGCATGAAGCTCGACACCGTCCGCGACGCGACGGTGATCCCGGCGGCGGCGATCCAGCGCGGCTCGCAGGGGATGTTCGTGTACGTCGTCCAGCCCGACCAGACGGTGAAGCTGCGCCCGGTCAAGCTCGGGCCGGTCGACGGTCAGCGCCAGGCGATCGCCGAAGGCCTCGCGCCCGGCGACCTGGTGGTCAGCGACGGCATGGATCGCCTGCGCGACGGCGCGATGGTCGAGGTCACCACGGCGCGCCCCGAGTTCAAACCCCCTGCCGACGGCAGCGCCCCGGGCAAGGGCATGCGTCGCAAGCCGCGCCCGGAGGGCGCGGACGGGCCGCCGAAGAAGTAGCGTCATGAGCCCGCCGGGCCGTCCCAAGGGCGAATCCCGCGCGCGCAGCGCGAGGGTAGTCCAATGAACCCGTCGCGCCCGTTCATCCTGCGGCCGGTAGCGACCACGCTCGCGATGGTCGCAATCCTGCTGGCGGGCCTCGTCGCGTACAAGCAATTGCCGGTCTCGGCGCTGCCGCAGGTCGACTACCCCACGATCCAGACGTTCACGTTCTATCCGGGCGCGAGCCCGGATGTGATGGCCTCGTCGGTCACCGCACCGCTCGAGCGCCAGTTCGGCCAGATCCCCGGCCTCAAGCAGATGTCGTCGACGAGCTCCGGCGGCGCGTCGGTGATCACGCTGCAGTTCGACCTCGCGGTGCCGCTCGACGTCGCCGAGCAGGGCGTGCAGGCGGCGATCAACGCCGCCTCGAACCTGATCCCGCAGGACCTGCCGGCGCCGCCGGTGTACAGCAAGGTGAACCCCGCCGACGCACCGGTGCTGACGCTCGGGCTGGCGTCGAAGACGCTCACGCTCCCGGAGCTCCAGAACCTCGCCGACACGCGGCTCGCGCAGAAGCTCTCGCAGGTCGCCGGCGTCGGGCTCGTCACATTGTCCGGCGGGCAGCGGCCCGCGGTCCGCGTGCAGGCGAACCCCAAGGCGCTCGCCGCGAACGGGCTCGGCCTCGAGGACGTCCGGACCGCGATCACCGCCGCCAACGTCAAGAAGGCGAAAGGCAGCTTCGACGGGCCGAGCCGCTCCTACACGATCGACGCGAACGACCAGCTGCGCTCGCCCGCCGAGTACCGCGCCATCGTGGTCGCCTACCGCAACGGTGCGCCGCTCTACCTCTCGGACGTTGCCGACGTGATCGAGGACGCGGAGAACGTCCGCCTTGCCGCCTGGATGAACGAGGTCCCGGCGGTCATCGTCAACATCCAGCGCCAGCCCGGTGCGAACGTGATCGAGGTGGTCGACCGCATCAAGCGCGCGCTCCCGCAGCTCACCGCTTCGCTGCCGGCGGCGGTGGACGTCACGGTGCTGACCGACCGGACGGTCACCATTCGCGCGTCGGTGCGCGACGTCCAGTTCGAGCTCGCGGTCGCGATCGCACTCGTGGTGATGGTGATTTTCCTCTTCCTGCGCAGCGTCCCGGCCACGATCATCCCCAGCGTCGCGGTGCCGCTGTCGCTCGTCGGCACCTTCGGCGTCATGTACCTCGCCGGGTTCTCGATCAACAACCTGACCCTGATGGCGCTCGTCGTCGCCACCGGTTTCGTCGTGGACGACGCGATCGTCATGATCGAGAACATCGCGCGCTACATCGAGCGCGGCGAGTCGCCGCTCGAGGCCGCGCTGAAGGGCGCGCGGCAGATCGGCTTCACGATCATCTCCCTCACGCTCTCGCTCGTCGCGGTGCTGATCCCGCTGCTCTTCATGGGCGACGTCGTCGGGCGCATCTTCCGCGAGTTCGCGGTCACGCTCGCGGTCGCGATCCTCATCTCCGCGCTGGTGTCGCTGACCTTGACGCCGATGATGTGCGCGCGCCTCCTGCGCCACGCGCCGGAGCGCGAGCAGGGCCGCTTCTACCGCACGACCGGGCGCATGTTCGATGCCATGATCGAGCGCTACGGCCGGATGCTCGACTGGGTGCTCGCGCGCCAGGGCGCGACGCTCGTCGTCGCCGTCGCCACGCTCGCCCTCACGGTTGCGCTCTACCTCATTGTGCCGAAAGGCTTCTTCCCGGTGCAGGACACCGGCGTCATCCAGGGCATTTCGGAAGCGCCGCAGAGCGTCTCGTTCGCGGCGATGGCCGAGCGCCAGCAGGCGCTCGCGAAGGTGGTCCTGCAGGACCCGGCGGTCGAGAGCCTGTCGTCGTTCATCGGCGTCGACGGCACCAACGCCACGCTGAACAGCGGCCGGATGCTGATCAACCTCAAGCCGCTCGGGGTCAGGCGGGCGCACGCGTCGGACGTGATCCGCCGCCTGGGTCCCGAGCTGGCGAAGGTGCCGGGGATCACGCTCTACATGCAGCCGGTGCAGGACCTCACGGTCGAGGACCGGATCAGCCGCACGCAATACCAGTTCACGCTCGAAGCCGCCGAGGCGAAGCTCCTGAGCGAGTGGGTCCCGCGGCTGGTGGACCGCCTGCGCACGCTGCCGGAGCTCACCGACGTGGCGAGCGACCTGCAGGACCAGGGCCTGCAGGCGTACGTCGAGATCGACCGCGACACCGCCGGCCGGCTCGGCATCACGCCGGCCGCGATCGACAACGCGCTCTACAACGCCTTCGGCCAGCGGCTCGTGTCGACCATCTTCACGCAGGCGACGCAGTACCGCGTCGTCCTCGAGGTGAAGCCCGAGTTCCGCGCCGACCCGGAGGCACTGAAGGACATCCACGTCGCGTCGTCGTCCGGCGCGCAGGTGCCGCTCTCGGCGCTGACCCGCGTCACCCTCGGCACCGCGCCGCTCGCGATCAACCACGTCGGGCAGTTCCCGGCGGCGACGATCTCGTTCAACCTGGGTCGGAGGGGAAATTCGGGCGTGTCGCTCGGCGAAGCGGTGGACGCGATCCAGGCGGTCGAGCGCGAGATCGGGCTCCCGGCGAGCGTGCAGACCGGCTTCCAGGGCGCCGCGGCGTCGTTCCGCGACTCGCTCGCGAGCACGCTGCTCCTGGTGCTTGCCGCCGTCGTCACCATGTACATCGTGCTCGGCGTGCTCTACGAGAGCTACATCCATCCGATCACGATCCTCTCCACCCTGCCGTCGGCCGCGGTCGGCGCGCTGCTCGCGCTGCTCGTTGCCGGCAGCGACCTCGGGATCGTGGCGGTCATCGGCATCATCCTGCTGATCGGCATCGTGAAGAAGAACGCGATCATGATGATCGACTTCGCGCTCGACGCCGAGCGCAAGGAAGGAAAGAGCCCGCACGAGGCGATCCGGCAGGCGTGTCTCCTGCGCTTCCGGCCGATCCTGATGACGACGCTCGCTGCGCTGTTCGCGGCGCTGCCGCTGATGCTCGGCACCGGCGTCGGCTCCGAGCTGCGGCACCCGCTCGGCCTGACGATGGTCGGCGGTCTGATCGTGAGCCAGGTGCTCACGCTCTTCACGACGCCGGTGATCTACCTTGCTTTCGACCGGCTGGCGAAGCGCGCCCGCGCCGCCGCGCCGGGTGCCGCGCCGGGGGAGGCGGGAGGATGAGCTTCGCGGCGCCGTTCATCGCGCGCCCGGTCGCGACGACCCTGCTCGCCGTCGGGCTCACGCTCGCCGGCGCGGTGGCCTACACGCAGCTGCCGGTCGCGCCGCTGCCGCAGGTCGAGTACCCGGTGATCTCGGTGACCGCGAACCTGCCCGGCGCGAGCCCCGACACGATGGCGGCGACCGTCGCAACGCCGCTCGAGCGCCAGCTCGGGCGCATCGCCGGCGTGAACGAGATCACGTCGAGCTCGTCGCTCGGCTCGACGCGCGTGACGCTGCAGTTCGACCTGAACCGCAACATCAACGAGGCGGCCACCGAGGTGCAGGCGGCGATCAACGCCGCGCGGAGCCAGCTGCCGACCGGGATGCCGAACAACCCGACCTACCGCAAGGCCAACCCGGCCGACGCGCCGATCATGGTGCTGACCCTGACTTCGGACACGCTGACGCAGGGGCAGATGTACGACGCCGCGTCCTCGGTCGTCGCGCAGAAGCTCTCGCAGGTGCGCGGCGTCGGGCAGGTGACGGTGAGCGGCAGCTCGCTGCCGGCGGTGCGCGTCGAGCTGAACCCGACCGCGCTCAACGCCAACGGCATCGGTCTCGGCGACGTGCGGAACGCCCTTGCCGCGGCGAACGCGAACCGCCCGAAGGGCCTGGTCGACAACGGCGACCGCCAGTGGTGGATCTCCGCGAACGACCAGGCGCGCACCGCGGCCGAGTACCGGCCGCTGATCGTCGCCTGGCGGAACGGCGCGCCGGTGCGGCTTTCGGACGTCGCCGACGTCGTCGACTCGGTGCAGGATCTGCGCAACGCCGGGTCGCGGGACGGCCGGCCGGCGGTGCTGCTCCAGATCTACAAGGAGCCGAACGCCAACATCCTCGAGACCGTGCGGCGGGTCCAGGACCTGATGCCGTGGCTGCGCGCGTCGATCCCCGCCGCCGCCGACCTCGAGGTGGCGCTCGAGCGCACCTCCACGATCCGCGCGTCGCTCAACGAGGTGCAGAAGACGCTCGCGATCGCCGTCGGCCTGGTGATCCTGGTCGTGTTCGTGTTTCTGCGCCGGGTGCGGGCGGCGTTGATTCCCGCCGTCGCAGTGCCGGTGTCGATCGTCGCGACGTTCGGCTTCATGTACCTCGCCGGCTACAGCCTCAACAATCTCTCGCTGATGGCGCTGATCGTGGCGACCGGGTTCGTGGTCGACGATGCCATCGTGGTGCTCGAGAACGCGACCCGCCACATCGAGGCGGGGATGAGCCCGATGGCGGCCGCGCTCGCGAGCGCGCGCGAGGTGAGCTTCACGGTGCTGTCGATGAGCGTGTCGCTGATCGCGGTGTTCATCCCGATCCTCTTCATGGGCGACATCGTCGGGCGCGTCTTCCGCGAGTTCGCGGTCACGCTCTCGGTCGCGATCCTCGTCTCGCTCGCGGTCTCGCTCACGCTGACGCCGATGATGTGCGCGCGGCTGCTGCGGCCCGCGCCGCCGGGCGGGCACGGCCGGCTGTACCTCGCCGGGGAGCGGGCGTTCGCCGCGATCCGGGCCGGCTACGAGCGCAGCCTCGCCTGGGCGCTGCGCCATTCGCTGCTGATCATCGCGATCCTCGCCGCGACCATCGGGCTGAACGTCTATCTGTACATCGAGATCCCGAAGGGCTTCTTCCCGCAGCAGGACACCGGCCGCCTGATCGGCTGGATCCGCGCCGACCAGTCGAGCTCGTTCCAGGCGATGCAGGAGAAGATGACCCGGCTGGTCGAGATCGTGCGCGCGGATCCGGCGGTCGAGACCCTGACCGCCGTGACCGGCGGCGGCTCGCGCAACTCGGGCACGATGTTCATCTCGCTGAAGCCGCTGAAGGAGCGCGGCGTCTCGGCGGGCGAGATCGTCGCGCGGCTCCGCGTGCGGCTCGCGAAGGAGCCCGGCGTGAACCTCTGGCTCGTGCCGGTCCAGGACGTGCGCATCGGCGGACGGCAGGGAACGGGGTCCTACCAGTACACCCTCCAGAGCGACGATCTGGAGGCGCTGCGCATCTGGACCCCGCGGCTGCAGGCGGCGCTGCAGGGCGTGCCGCAGCTCACCGACGTGAGCACCGACCAGGAGACGCGCGGCCTGCAGACGACGGTGGTGATCGACCGGCCGACCGCCGCGCGGCTCGGCATCACGCCGGACCTGATCGACACCACGCTCGGCAACGCGTTCGGCCAGTCGGTCGTCTCCACGATCTACACCGAGCGCAACCAGTACCGCGTGGTGATGGAGGTCGATCCGCGCTACGCGCAGAGTCCCGAGTCGCTGAAGGACATCCACGTCCGCAGCCCTGCCGGCATGCAGGTCCCGCTTTCCACGGTCGCGCGCTACGAGTTCACCAACACCCCGCTGTCGGTGAACCACCAGGGCCAGTTCGCCGCGTCGACGATCTCGTTCAGCCTGCCCGAGGGCGTCTCGCTCTCGACCGCGACCGCGGCGATCAACGAGACCATGACGCGGATCGGCATGCCGGCGTCGATCTACGGCGGCTTCCAGGGCACCGCGCGCGGCTTCCAGGCGACGCTCGCGCGCCAGCCGTGGCTGATCCTCGCGGCGATCGTCGCGATGTACCTCGTCCTCGGCATGCTCTACGAGAGCACCATCCACCCGATCACCATCCTGTCGACGCTCCCGTCCGCCGGCGTCGGCGCGCTGCTCGCGCTGCTCGCGTTCAAGATCGAGTTCGGCGTCATCGCGCTGATCGCGGTGTTCCTGCTGATCGGGATCGTGAAGAAGAACGCGATCATGATGGTCGACTTCGCGCTCGACGCGGAGCGCCGCGAGGGCCTCTCGCCCGAGCGGGCGATCCTGCGCGCCGCGAGCCTGCGCCTGCGCCCGATCCTGATGACGACGGCGGCGGCGATGCTCGGGGCGCTGCCGCTCGCGTTCCGCACCGGCGACGGCGCCGAGCTGCGCCAGCCGCTCGGCATCGCCATCTTCGGCGGCCTGCTCCTGAGCCAGCTGCTGACGCTCTACACCACCCCGGTCGTCTACCTGTACCTCGACCGGTTCCGGCTGTGGTCCCGGCGGCGCTTGCGCGGGAGCGGCCGCGCCCGGATTGGAACCGCAGTGACGCCGCGCATCCTGGTTCCGCTGCTTGCGCGGCCCTGCTCTCGGGCTGCATGGTCGGCCCCGACTACGTCCGCCCGTCGCCGCCGGCGCCGGTTCCGGATGCCTACAAGGAGATGGCGGGCTGGAAACGGGCCGAGCCGCGCGACGCCATCGCGCGCGGACGGTGGTGGGAGATGTTCGGCGACCCCGAGCTCAACGCCCTCGCTGCGCGCGTCGACATTTCGAACCAGAACATCCGCGCCGCCGAGGCGAACTTCCGGCAGGCGCAGGCGCTCGCCGAACAGGCGCGCGCGGGCCTCTTCCCGACGGTGGGCGCCGGCGCGTCGGCGATCCGGAGCAAGTCGCCCTCGCTCTCCAACCAGCCGTCGTTCGCCACCGGCGCGGTGAACAACTTCAACCTCAACGCCAACGCGAGCTGGGAGCTCGACCTGTGGGGCAAGGTGCGCCGCGGGATCGAGTCGGGCGAGGCGAACTGGCAGGCGAGCGCGGCCGACCTCGAATTGATACGGCTGTCGGCGCAGGCGGCCGTGGCGCAGACCTATCTGAGCCTGCGCATCGCCGACGTGCAGCGGCGCGTGCTCGAGGAGACGGTGGCGGCGTACCAGCGCACGCTCGAGCTCACGCAGAACCGCTACGCCGCCGGCGTCGCGGCCCGCGTCGACGTCGTGCAGGCGGAGGTGCAGCTCAAGAGCACGCAGGCGCAGCTCGTGGACAACGGCATCGACCGCGCGCTGCTCGAGCACGCGATCGCGACGCTCGTCGGCGAGCCGGCGTCGACGTTCGCGATTGCGCGCACGCCGCTCGTCGCGAAGCTGCCGGAGATCCCGGTCGGCGTGCCGTCCGAGCTGCTCGAGCGCCGGCCCGACGTCGCCGCGGCCGAGCGGAGCGTCGCGGCCGCGAACGCGCAGATCGGCGTCGCGCAGGCGGCGTTCTACCCGACGCTCACGCTGTCGGCCGCGGGCGGATTCCGCAGCACGAGCTTCGCCGACTGGCTGACCGCGCCGAGCCGCTTCTGGTCGCTCGGCGCCGTGCTCGCGCAGACGATCTTCGACGGCGGCCTGCGGCGTGCGGTGTCCGACCAGGCGATCGCGGCGTACGACGGCCAGGTCGCGGCCTACCGGCAGACGGTGCTGACCGGCTTCCAGGAGGTCGAGGACAACCTCGCCCAGCTGCGCCTCCTCGAGGAAGAGGCGGGGTACCAGAACGATGCCGCCCGCGGCGCACAGCTGTCGGTGGAGCTCACCACGAACCAGTACAAGGCTGGGATCGTGAGCTACCTGAACGTCATCGCCGCGCAGGCGATCGCGCTCAACAACGAGCGGGCGGCAGTGAACGTCGAGGGGCGCCGCCTGGTGGCGAGCGTGGCCCTGGTGAAGGCGCTCGGCGGCGGCTGGGACGCGCGCGCGCTGGAAGACATCAGCCTGTCCAAGCGGAGCGACGCGCAGAAGTAGTCCCGGGTCGCTATGCTCCGGTCCTGACTTTCGTCAACCGGAGAACCCGATGTCCAAGCTCACCCTGCAGAAGGCGAACGCCATCATCGAGCACGCGCTCGCGAAGGCGCGCGAGATGAAGATCAAGCCGCTCGCCGTCGTCGTCCTCGACGAGTCCGGGAATCTCAAGGCGGCGCAGCGCGAGGACGGCGCGAGCATGTTCCGCGTCGACGTCGCGACCGGGAAGGCGTGGGGCGCGGTGGCGATGGATCGCCTCGAGCCGCGCGCTCGCCAAGCGCGCGAAGGACAACCCGGCGTTCTTCCATACGCTCGCCGCGACCGCGAAGGGGAAGTTCCTCCCGCAGCCCGGCGCGGTGCTGATCAAGGATGCGGACGGGAAGATCCTGGGGGCAGCCGGCGCGAGCGGCGCCGCCGGCGAGGAGGACGAGGCGGCGTGCGCTTACGGCATCGAGCAGGCCGGCTTCACCGCCGACGCGTCGGCCTAGCGGCAAACGCGCGCTAGGCGTCGTACGCCAGCGCCGGCGCGAGCCAGCGCTCGGTCTTGCGCGAGATCCGACTGCTTGCGGCGGGCGTAGTCCTCCGCCTGGTCGCGGTCGATCTTGCCGACGGCGAAGTACTGCGCATCCGGATGCGCGAAGTAGAAGCCGCTCACCGCCGCCGCCGGCCACATCGCGTAGTTCTCGGTGAGCGTGATGCCCGCCTCCGGCGCATCGAGCAGCGCGAAGAGCGGTCCCTTCTCGGTGTGGTCCGGGCAGGCCGGATAGCCGGGCGCCGGCCGGATGCCGCGATACGCTTCCGCGATCAGCGCCGATTCGTCGAGCGCTTCCGCCGGCGCGTAGCCCCAGAACTCGCGCCGCACCCGCAGGTGCATCAGCTCGGCGAGCGCTTCGGCGAGCCGGTCGGCGAGCGCCTTGACCATGATCGCGCTGTAGTCGTCGTGCGCCGCCTCGAACTCGCGCGCCCGCTCGTCGCAGCCGATGCCGGCGGTGACCGCGAACGCCCCGAGGTAGTCGCGCAGCCCCGATGCCTTGGGCGCGACGAAGTCGGCGAGGCAGAAGTTGTAGCGATCGGCCGCCTTCTTCGTCTGCTGGCGCAGGCAGTGAAGCACCATCTCCGGCTCGCGCCGACTCTCGTCCGCGTAGATCTCGATGTCGTCGCCCACCGCGTTTGCCGGGTACAGGCCGATGACCGCGTTCGCCGTGAGCCACTTCTCCTCGATGATCCGCTCGAGCATCGCCTGCGCGTCGCGGAAGACGTTGCGCGCCGCCTCGCCGACCACCGGATCGTCGAGGATCTTCGGGTAGCTCCCGGTGAGGTCCCAGGTCTGGAAGAACGGCGACCAGTCGATGTAGCGCGCGATCTCGGCGAGGTCGTAGCCGCGGAAGAGCTTGCGCCCGGGGAGCGCGGGCGGCGGCGGCGTGTAGCTCGCCCAGTCGATCGGGAAGGCGTTCGCGCGCGCCTCCGCCAGCCTTACGAGCGGCGCCTGGCCCTTCTTCGCCGCGTGCTGCTGGCGGATGCGCTCGTAGTCCGCCTTTGCTTCGGCGACGTAACGCTCGCGCAGCTCGGTGGAGATCAGGTTGGTGCACACGCCGACGGCGCGTGACGCGTCGGGCACGTAGATCACCGGGGAGGTGTAGTTCGGCGCGATCTTGACCGCGGTGTGCACGCGCGAAGTCGTCGCGCCGCCGATCAGCAGCGGGAGCCTGAAGCCCTCGCGCTCCATCTCGTGCGCGACGTGCGCCATCTCCTCGAGCGACGGCGTGATCAGGCCGGAGAGGCCGATGATGTCGGCGCGCTCGTCGCGCGCGGTCTGCAGGATCTTCTGCGCCGGGACCATCACGCCGAGGTTGACGACCTCGAAGTTGTTGCACTGGAGCACGACGCCGACGATGTTCTTGCCGATGTCGTGGACGTCGCCCTTGACGGTGGCGATGACGATCTTGCCCTTCGCCCTGGATTCCCCGGATAGCGCCTTCTCCGCCTCGATGAACGGCACGAGATGCGCGACCGCCTGCTTCATCACCCGCGCCGACTTCACCACCTGCGGCAGGAACATCTTGCCGGCGCCGAAGAGGTCGCCGACGACGTTCATGCCGTCCATCAGCGGCCCCTCGATCACCTGGATCGGCCGCTCGGCCTTCTGCCGCGCCTCCTCGGTGTCCTCGACGATCCAGGTCGAGATCCCCTGCACGAGCGCGTGCGCGAGCCGCTCCTCGACCGGCCGCTTCCGCCACGAGAGGTCTTCCTCGACGCGCTTGCCGCCGCTCTTCACCGTCTCGGCGAACTTCACCAGCCGCTCGGTCGCGTCGCTGCGGCGGTTGAGGATCACGTCCTCGACGTGCTCGAGGAGGTCCTTCGGGATCTCCGCGTAGACGCCGAGCTGCCCGGCGTTGACGATGCCCATCGACATCCCGGCCTGGATCGCGTGATAGAGGAACGCCGTGTGCATCGCCTCGCGCACCGGGTCGTTGCCCCGGAACGAGAACGACAGGTTCGACACGCCGCCCGAAACCTTGACGTGCGGCAGGTTCTTCCGGATCCAGCGCGTCGCCTCGATGAAGTCGAGGCCGTAGGTCGCGTGCTCCTCGAGCCCGGTCGCCACCGCGAAGATGTTCGGGTCGAAGATGATGTCCTCGGCGAGCATGCCCACCGTGTTCACCAGAGTGTCGTAGCAGCGCCGCAGGATCTCGATGCGGCGCTCGAGCGTATCGGCCTGGCCCTTCTCGTCGAAGGCCATGACGACCACCGCCGCGCCGTAGCGACGCGCGAGGCGTGCCTGCCGGACGAACTCCGCCTCGCCCTCCTTGAGCGAGATCGAGTTCACGACCGACTTGCCCTGGACGCACTTGAGGCCGGCCTCGATGACCGACCACTTCGAGCTGTCGATCATCACCGGCACGCGCGCGATGTCGGGTTCGGCGCCGACGAGGTTGAGGAACGTCCGCATGGCGGCCTGCGAGTCGAGCATCGCCTCGTCCATGTTGACGTCGATCACCTGCGCGCCGTTCTCGACCTGCTGGCGCGCGACGGCGAGTCCCGCCGGGTAATCCCCGGCGAGGACGAGCCGCGCGAACGCCTTCGAGCCGGTGACGTTGGTGCGCTCGCCGACGTTGACGAAGAGCGAGTCCTCGCCGATGTTCACCGCCTCGAGGCCGGAGAGCCGCAGGCGCTTCTCGATCGCCGGCACCTTGCGCGGCGCAACGTCGCGCACGTGCGCTGCGATCGCCGCGATGTGCTCGGGCGTGGTCCCGCAGCAGCCGCCGACGATATTGAGGAACCCGGATTGCGCGAACTCCTCGAGCAGGCAGGACGTGTGCTCCGGCGTTTCGTCGTAGCCGGTCTCCGACAGCGGGTTCGGTAGCCCGGCGTTCGGGTAGCAGCAGATATAGGTGTCGGCGACGGTTGAGAGCTCGTCGATGTACGGCCGCATCAGCTTCGCGCCGAGCGCGCAGTTCAGCCCGATGGTCAGCGGCCGCGCGTGCCGCACCGAGTTCCAGAACGCCTCCGGCGTCTGGCCGGTGAGCGTGCGGCCCGACTGGTCGGTGATCGTTCCCGAAATCATCACCGGCAACCGCTGACCGACCGCCTCGAACAGGCTTTCGATCGCAAAGATCGCCGCCTTGCCGTTCAGCGTGTCGAAAATCGTCTCGCAGAGGACGAGATCGGCGCCGCCGTCGAGGAGGCCGCGCAGGCTCTCGGTGTAGGCCGCGACCAGCTCGTCGAACGAGATGTTGCGGAAGCCCGGGTCGTTGACGTCGGGCGAGATCGACGCCGTCTTGCTCGTCGGCCCGAGCACGCCGGCGACGAAGCGCGGGCGGTCCGGCGTTTTCGCGGTGAACTCGTCGGCCGCCTCGCGCGCGAGCCTCGCCGCGGCGAGGTTGAGCTCGTACGCGAGCGCTTCCAGCCGGTAGTCGGCGAGCGAGGGCGCGTTCGAGTTGAACGTGTTGGTCTCGATGATGTCCGCGCCGGCGGCGAGGTACTGCCGGTGAATCGCGCCGATGAGGTGCGGCTGGGTGAGCACGAGCAGATCGTTCGCGCCCTTGAGGTCCACCGGCGAGTCGGCGAAGCGCGCGCCGCGGAAGTCGGCTTCACCGAGCCGGTGGCCCTGGATCATCGTCCCCATCGCACCGTCGAGGATCAGGATCCGGCGGTCGAGGAGCGCGCGAAGTTGGTCGGTCTTGTCCGGCTGCATATAACCCGGCCGTCGCGCCGCTCCGGATGGGGAGCTTGCGAATGTGCCGTAAGCGAGGCCCGCGCAAGGGTGCTTGCGCGCGGGCCGGTCCAAAAAACGGAAACCCGTTCAGCTTGCTCAGCTCAAACGGGTTGCCCTCGCTTTAGCCGTATTTCTTTCACCCGGCCCGTTGCAACACGACCCGGAGGCGCCCGCAAGCTGAAGCGTCAAATCGGCGCCGGTAGAAAGGCTAGCTTCTCGCTAGGCCCTTGTCAATAAACGGTTTATCCCGGTGCGTGCGATAGCGCACAGGTCTATACTCCCGGCCCCTACCCATGCTCGACCGGTGGCCATGAAGCACCTGAAGCCCAAGGAAGCCCACGAGTACCTCCGGCACACGCCGAACGCGCTGTTCGTCGATTGCCGCAGCGAGATGGAATACCTCTTCGTCGGCCATCCGACCGGCGCGCTGCACGTGGCGTGGAACGACGGCGCCGACTGGGAGGTCAACCCGCACTTCGTCGGGCAGGTGAAGAAGCTCGCCGGCGCGAACCACGCGCACCGCCCGGTCGTCCTCATCTGCCGCAGCGGCAACCGCTCGCTCGACGCGGGCGACGCGCTCGAGAAGGCCGGCTTCACCGACGTCTACAATGTGCTGCACGGCTTCGAGGGCGACCTCGACGAGAAGCACCGGCGCAACACAAGCAACGGCTGGCGGTTCGACGGCCTGCCGTGGGAGCAGTGCTGACCCGGCAGCGCTAGTTCGCGACCTGCGTCATGCGCGCCGGGCGCTTGAGCCGGTATTCTTCCGGACGCTTCTCGTAGACGTCCTTGTCCCAGAGCGCGTCGACCTCGTAGACGCGCCACGGCCGGTCCTTCGGCAGCACGCCCTTGGCCGTGAGCTCGACCGCGGCGGTACGCGCCTCGGCGACGGAGCAGAACACCCGGCCGCCCGCGTAGCTGCCGTCCGGTTCGAGCGCGCGCCGCGGCGCGCTCGGCGGCACCACGTGCGCGGGCAGCGGCCCCGGCTTGGTCACGTTCTGGCCGCGCGCGATCGCTTGTGCGACCTCGGGCTCGTCGATCGTGTAGACGATGCCGCAGCTGCGTCCGGGTGCGGGTGCGGTGCTCGCGCACCCCGCGATCACCGCGAAGCCCACGGCCACCGCCGGCCACAGCAATCCCCTCGCCATCGCACTCCTCCCGTCAACCCGCGTTCTGCAGCTCGGCGACGAGCTGCTCGCGCAGGCGAAACCGCTGCACTTTCCCGGTCGCGGTGCGCGGCAGCTCGGGCACCGCGCGCACCCACTTCGGCCGCGCGTGTCGCGGCAGCGCATCGAGGCGCGCCGCCGCGATCTCGGCCGCGCCATCCTCGGCGCCGACGACGAACAGCGCGAGCCGGTCGAAGCCGTCGGCGTCGGGGACCACGACACAGGCGACCTCGCGGATCCGGCTGTCGGCGAGCACCGCCTCCTCCAGTTCGGCCGGCTTCACCCATTGTCCCGCGATCTTGTACAGCTCGTCGGCGCGGCCCTGGTGCGACCAGAAGCCGTCGGCGTCGCGGGTGAAGAGGTCGCCGGTGCAGAACCAGCCGTCGCGGAATGCGCGTGCCGTCGCCCCGGCGCTCTTGTACCCGAGCGCGAGCGAGGGATGCCTCACCCAGAGCACGCCGGGCGCATCGTCGGCCACCTCGTGCGCGCCGTCGTCGAGAAGCTTCGTTTCCACGCCGGCGAGCGGCACGCCGCAGGTGCCGGTGCGGTGCCGGCCGGGAAAGTTCGCGAACGCGTTGCAGAAGGTCTCCGACATCCCGTACGCCTCGAGCACCGTCGTCCCGACCGTCTCCTGCCACTTCGCCGCGATCGCGTCCGGCAGGCGCTCGCCGGCGGTGAAGACGTGCCGGATCGGGGCGAACGCGGCGAGCTCGCCGCGCGGCAGCGCGAGCAGCCGGCGCATGACCGTCGGCACGGTGAAGAGCACGTTCGGGCGGTAGCGCGCGGCGTTCGCCGCGATCGCTTCGGGCGTGGGCCAGCTCTCGTCGATGACGACCGTCCCGCCGCAGGCGAGCGGGCCGGTGAAGCCGTTGTCGAGCGCGTACGCGAAGAAGAGCTTCGAGGTCGCGAGCACCACCGTGTCGTCGCCGGCGCCGACGACCTCGCGCAGGAGCTTGCCGGCGTGGGCGCAGCTCGCGTGGCTGTGGATGATCGCCTTCGGCTTGCCGGTCGTGCCGGAGGAGTACAGCCAGAACGCCGGGTCGTCGGCGCGGGTCGCCGCGCTCCCGTGCTCCGGGCGCGCCGCTGCGACCGCAGCGCCGAGCGAGTCGCCCGGGCCGAGCGCAGGAATGAGCCGCGTCGCGGTCCCCTGGCATGCCGCGTCTGCGTCCGCGAGGTACTCCGGATCCGCGATCGCGAGGCGCGCCTCGCAGTCGCCGACGATGTACGCCAGCTCCGCCGGCGGGAGGCGGGTGTTGAGCGCGACGGCGACCGCGCCGGCCTTGAGCGCGCCCAGGAACGCCGCGCAGAATCGCGGCGAGTCGTTCATCAGCAGGCAGACGCGCTCGCCGCGCCGCACACCCAGGGCGTCGAGCGCGTTCGCGGCACGCGACACCGCGTCGCCGAGCTCGCCGCAGGTGACCGTGCCGCCGGCGTGCAGGATCGCCGCGCGGTCGCGCCGCGCGGGCTCGCGGACGCGCGCGAGGATCGCGTCGGAGGCGTTCAGCAGCGCCGTCATGCCTTCAGCACGAACCTCGGTGGCGGGGCGGGCCCGCGGGTTGCACAGGGGATGGGCCTTGGCCTACGATAGCCGTGCACCCTCAGTGCGTCAAATCGTTTGGCCTCCAAACAATCCAGGCAACCCGGCGGCCGCGCGCGCGGCGGCGACGACCTCGACCTCGGGCCTTTGCCGGGGCTGCTCGGCTATCAGCTGCGGCTCGCGCAGCTTGCGGTGTTCCGCGACTTCGAGCGGTCGGCGGGCGGTCTCGGGGTGTCGCCGGGGCGATTCGGGCTCCTTGCGCTGGTCGAGGCGAACCCGGGCGTCTCGCAGAGCCGGCTCGCGCAAGCGGTCGGACTCGACCGCTCGACGATGGTCGCGGTGCTCGATCAGCTCGAGGACCGGCGGCTCGTCGAGCGGCGCGCCGGCCCCGACCGCCGCACCAACGGGTTGTGGCTGACGCGGGAGGGGAAACGCCTGGTGGCGCGGCTCAAGCGCCGCATCGCCGAGCACGAGGCGCGCATCGCCGGGCGCCTGTCGGCGAAGGAACGGGCAACGCTCTTCGAGCTGCTGCGCCGCCTCGGGTCCTGAGCACGGTTGCGCCGCGGGCGCTACCGCTGCATCGGCGTGACCGGCACCGTGGGCGCCGTTGGCTTGATCATCGGCGACTGCTGCAGGCTCGGCGTCTGCTGAATCGGTCCGTGGCGGCGCCCCGGCAAAGAAAGAGGGCGCCTTGCGGCGCCCTCGAAGACAAGCCCTTTCGGGCTTCGCCCCTGCTAGAGAACGAGCACGAGGCGAGGCCGAGCCTCGCCCGGTGCGCTATCCGTGATAGGCGGCCTCGCCGTGGTAGTTCACGTCCAGGCCTTCGCGCTCTTCCTCTTCGGACACGCGCAAGCCCACGATCATGTCCGCGATCTTGAAGGCGATGAAGGCGACGATCCCGGTCCAGATCACGGTCACGAGCACCGCCTTGAACTGCACCCAGAGCTGCTCGCCGATGCTCGTGAACCCGGTGGCCGCGGTGACCCAGTCGGTCACGAAGCCGGGGCCGCCGAGGCTCGGTGCGTTGAACACGCCGGTCAGAAGCGCGCCGAGGATCCCGCCGACCGCGTGCACGCCGAACACGTCGAGCGTGTCGTCCGCGCCGAGCATCCGCTTGAGCCCGTTCACGCCCCAGAGGCAGACCAGTCCGGCCGCGAGGCCGATCACGAACGCGCCCGGGATGCCGACGTTGCCGGCGGCCGGGGTGATCGCAACCAGGCCGGCTACCGCACCGGAGGCCGCTCCCAGCATCGACGGCTTGCCCTTGAACAGCCACTCGCCGAAGGTCCACGCCAGCACCGCGCAGGCGGTCGCCAGGAACGTGTTGATGAAGGCGAGCGCGGCGGAGTTGCCGGCCTCGAGGGCGGAACCGGCGTTGAAGCCGAACCAGCCCACCCACAGCAGCGACGCACCGATCATCGTGAGCGGCAGGTTGTGCGGCGACATCGCCTCGCGGCCGAAGCCGATCCGCTTGCCCGCGAGGTACGCGCCCACCAGCCCGGCGACGCCGGCGTTGATGTGCACCACCGTGCCGCCGGCGAAGTCGAGCGCGCCCCACTGCCAGATCATTCCGGCCTTGGCGTTCATCGCGTCGACGACTTTCGGATCGGTATAGGCGTCCGGCCCCATCCAGAACCACACCATGTGCGCGATCGGCGCATAGGCGAAGGTGAACCAGATCACCATGAAGATCACCACCGCCGAGAACTTGATGCGCTCGGCGAACGCGCCGACGATCAGGCAGCAGGTGATCGCCGCGAACGTCGCCTGGAACGCGACGAACACGATCTCGGGGATGACGACGCCCTTGCTGAACGTCGCGGCCATGGCGAACTCGCCCTTGCCGGCGTCGAGCGCACCGCTGAGGAACAGGCGGTCGAAGCCGCCGAAGAAGCTGTTCCCCTCGGTGAACGCCAGGCTGTAGCCGTAGATGCACCACAGCACGACGATCAGCGAGAACGTGACGAACACCTGCATCAGCACCGACAGCATGTTCTTCGCGCGCACCATGCCGCCGTAGAAGAGCGCGAGGGCCGGCACGCTCATCATGATCACGAGCGCGGTGCAGGTCAGCATCCACGCGACGTCGCCCTTGTTCGGCGTCGGCGCGGACGGCTTCGCTTCTTCCTTCTTCTGCTCGACCTTCACGGTCTCGGTCACGGTGCCGGCCTTGGCGTCGACCTTCACCGACTCGGTGACGGTGGTCGTCGTCGTAGTCGCCGGCGCGGCCGGCGCCGCCGCGGCCGGCCGCTCGGGCACCTTGTTCGGCGTCATCGTGTCCACGCCGCCAGGCGTAGCCTGCGCGAGTGCCGTCCCCGCGGCGCCGAACGTGACGGCGCCGAGGAGCGCGACGAGCGCAATCAGCTTTTTCATGAGTTTTCCTTTCCCTCTACAGCGCTTCCGCGCCGGTCTCGCCGGTGCGGATGCGCACGACTTGTTCGAGCTCGAACACGAAGATCTTGCCGTCGCCGATCTTGCCGGTGTTCGCCGACTTCTCGATCGCCTCGATCACCTGCTCGAGCATGTCGCTCTTGATCGCGGCTTCGATCTTGACCTTCGGCAGGAAGTCGACGACGTACTCGGCGCCGCGGTACAGCTCGGTGTGGCCCTTCTGCCGCCCGAAGCCCTTTACTTCGGTGACGGTGATGCCCTGCACGCCGATGGCGGACAGCGCTTCACGCACCTCGTCGAGCTTGAACGGCTTGATGATGGCCGTGACTAGTTTCATGACAATCCCCTAAAGAGCCCGCGCGCCGGGCGTGCAACCATCGCCGCTCGGCCCGGCGCGCGAACGATCCTAGAACGTCCTGCCGACGGAGAGCACGAGGCCGGTGGTGCCGATATCCCTCACCTTGCCATCGCTGTTCGAGGCGTACCAATAATTCTTGTCCGCGTCGGTGCCGATGATGCTCGCGCCGAGCAGCCAGCCGTCGAGGTCGTAGGTCACGCCGACCTTGAAGTCGAAGTAGCTGAGGTCCTGGTAGTGCTTGACCCAGGTATAGCCGGCGGTCGCGGTCAGCGTGAGCTTGGGCATGATCTCGTAGTTGAACGCGCCTATCAGGTACTGCGTGCCCTTGGTGTTGCCGTTGGGGCTGAGGGTCGTGCAGCTCCGATTCGGATTGCAGAGGCCGGTGACCACCGGCTCGGACAGGCCGAAGTAGTCGGTGAAGGCATAGGAGTACTTCAGCGAGAGAAACTTCCAGCTGCCGCCGAGGTACGCCTCCCAGTTGTTGATGGTCGTGCTGCCGCCCGTGTAGGTGAACTTGGAGCCGGGGTAGTAGTAGTAGATCGTCCCGACGTCGATGCCGAAGTCGTCGAACTGACCCTTCCAGCCGCCGTAGAAGTCCATCTCGATGCTCGAACCGTTCGGGTACTGGTTCCCGCTCACGTTGGAGTTCCAGTTGCCGAGGTAGAACCCGCCCTTATGCGAGTAGTCGATGCCGCCCTGGATCGCCGGCCCGGGGGTGAAGAAGCCCTCCCCGAAGGTCTGGGAGATGCCGCGGAACCGATAGTCGCTGGCGATCGTCATGTTGCCGGTCACCGTATGCTCGGGCGTCGGTGCAGGTGCAGGGGTCTGCGCCTGGGCGACCGAGGTCGTGAACGCTGCCGCTGCGGCGGAAGCGAGCAGAAGTTTCTTCATGGATTGGCCCCTTTCGTTGCGTGTGGAAAAAGCAACGGCTGTGGAGCATTTCACATGCCAGGACCAATATCATGTAAAAACAGAAGGTTGCCAAGCGACGAGGTAATCGGTGCCATCCATGTGCACCATTGGCAGGCCTGTTAAACCCCGATTTGCACCGTTTTGGTGCGACGGATGTGGCCTCTAGGATCCTAGAGGGGCCATGCTAGACTGCAACAGTCAACGCTGTGGCTTTTATGCAACGTCCCGATTTCTTTGCTGAGATGAGCGCGAGGTTGTCCGAACTCCTCGCGACCAGCCCCGCCCGCGATATCGATAAAAACGTCCGCGCGCTGGTGAGCGCCGCCCTCGGGCGCCTCGATCTCGTGACGCGCGCGGAGTTCGACGTGCAGGTGAAGCTGCTCGCGCGCACCCGTGAGCAGCTCGCCGCGCTCGAGGCGCGGGTGGCGGAGCTGGAGCGACGGCAGAACGCCGGCCGCTGAGCGCGGCCCGTTGCGGGCGCACCGGGTGAGCCACCGCCCGGTTCATCATCGGTCGTCCATTCACCCGCGGTCTGCGTTCCTTTCCGCATGTCGCTCGCAGTCCTCTACAGCCGGGCGCTCGCCGGCCTCGATGCGCCGCTCGTCACCGTCGAGGTCCATCTCGCGAACGGCCTGCCGAGCTTCACCATCGTCGGCCTCCCCGACACCGAGGTGAAGGAGGCGCGCGAGCGCGTGCGCGCCGCGATCCTCAACTGCCGCTTCGAGTTCCCGGCGCGGCGCATCACCGTCAACCTCGCGCCCGCCGACCTGCCGAAGGAGAGCGGACGCTTCGATCTGCCGATCGCGCTCGGCATCCTCGCCGCCTCGCGGCAGATCCCGGCCGGCGCGCTCGGCGAGCATGAGTTCGCGGGCGAGCTCTCGCTTTCCGGCGATGTCCGCCCGATCCGCGGCGCGCTCGCGATGACCTACCGCGCGGCGCGCTCCGGCCGCGCGTTCGTGCTCCCGACGGCGAATGCGGCCGAGGCGGCGCTGGTCAGCGACGCCGGGATCCTTCCCGCCCCGACGCTGCTGGCGGTGTGCGCGCATCTCGCTGGCGAGGCGCCGATCGAACGGTTCGCGCGCGTGCGGGTCCCGGCGAGCGCCACCTACCCCGATCTCGCCGACGTGAAGGGCCAGGCGCACGCCAAGCGTGCGCTCGAGGTCGCCGCCGCCGGGGCGCACAGCCTCCTCCTCGCTGGCCCGCCCGGCACCGGGAAGTCGATGCTCGCGTCGCGTTTGCCCGGTCTATTACCGCCAATGACCGACGAGGAGGCCCTCGAGTCGGCCGCGCGTTCGTTCGATAGCAAGCACTAACTTCGAGGTCGACCAGTGGCGCGAGCGGCCATTCCGTTCGCCGCATCACTCGGCCTCGAGCCTCGCGCTCGTGGGCGGCGGCGGCAACCCGCGGCCCGGCGAGATCTCGCTCGCCCACCGCGGCGTGCTCTTCCTGGACGAGCTGCCGGAGTTCGATCGGCGCGTGCTCGAGGTGCTGCGCCAACCGCTCGAATCCGGGCGCGTCACGATCTCGCGGGCGACCCGGAAGAGCGACTTCCCCGCGCGCTTCCAACTCGTCGCCGCGATGAACCCCTGTCCTTGCGGCTATCTCGGACATCCCGGCGGCCGATGCCGCTGCACGCCCGACCAGGTCGCGCGCTACCGCGCCAAGCTGTCCGGGCCGCTCCTCGACCGTATCGACGTCCACGTCGAAGTGCCGGCAGTGCCGCAAGCCGAGCTGATGGCGCTCGCACCCGGCGAGCCGAGCGCCGCGGTGCGCGAGCGCGTGAGCGCCGCTCGCGCGCGCCAGCTCGCGCGGCAGGGCAAGCCCAACGTGGAGCTCGGGACGAAAGAAGTGGATCGCTACTGCCGTGCGGACCCGGCCGGGGAGACGCTGCTCAAGCAGGCAATCTCCCGCCTGGGGCTGTCCGCGCGTGCCTACCATCGCGTGCTCAAGCTCGCGCGCACGATCGCCGACCTCGCGGGGGTGGAATCGATCGCCGCCACCCACGTCGCCGAGGCGATCGGCTACCGGCGCCGGCTCGAGCTGGCGGGGTAGGATCGGCCCATGTCCAAGCCGGAGGACTCCCCGCTCGGCAAGCCCGCTCAGTACGGCGAGCGGTACGACCCGGCACTGCTGTTCGCGATCGAGCGGGCGCCGCAACGCGCCGCGCTCGGTCTCGGCGACGTGCCCCCTTTCTCGGGTGCCGACCTCTGGACGGCGTACGAGCTCTCCTGGCTCGATCCGCGCGGGAAGCCCGAGGTGGCAATCGCGCGCTTCAGCGTCCCGGCCGACTCGCCGCGCATCGTCGAGTCGAAGTCGCTGAAGCTGTATCTCAACGCGTTCAGCCAGACGCCGTTCGACTCGGCCGCGGCGGTGGAGCGGGCGATCGCGGCGGACCTCGGTCGCGCGTTCGGCGACCGGCGTGGCGGTCGAGGTGATCGGCCCGCGGGCGTTCGCAGGGCTGCGGATCGATGAGCTCGCGGGCGAATCGATCGACGACCTCGCAATCGAGGTGCGCGACTACTCGCCGCGTCCCGACCTTCTCGCCGCATCCGGCCCGGTGGTCGAGGAGGCGCTCGTGTCGCAGCTCTTCAAGTCGAACTGTCCGGTGACCGGCCAGCCCGACTGGGGCAGCGTGCAGGTCCGCTACCGCGGTCCGCGGATCGATCGCGCCGGACTGCTGCGCTACCTCGTCTCCTTCCGCCAGCACGCCGGTTTCCACGAGCACTGCGTCGAGCGGATCTTCGTCGACGTCCGCGAGCGCTGCCGGCCGGAGAGGCTCACCGTCTACGCCCGCTTCGCCCGGCGCGGGGGCATCGACATCAACCCGTTCCGCAGCGACTGGGAAGCAGCCGCCGCAGGACGCCGTTCGAACCGCGCGGCAGTAAATTCCGCAATACCGGTCCGGTAAGACTCGCGCGGGCGATGGCCACCTACGCGATCGGCGACGTCCAGGCCTGCCTCGAGCCGCTCGAACGCCTGCTCGGCGAGATCGGGTTCTCGCGCTCGCGCGACCGCCTCTGGTTCGTCGGCGACCTGGTGAACCGCGGGCCGGACTCCGCGGCGGTGGTGCGATTCGTGCGCGACCTCGGCGAGCGCGCCGTCGTCGTGCAGGGCAACCACGATCTGCACCTCCTCGCGCTCGCCGCCGGCCACGCGAAGCGGCGCGACGACGACACCTTCGACGACCTGCTCGCCGCGCCGGACCGCGACGAGCTGCTCGACTGGCTGCGGTTCCGGCCGATGCTGCACGTCGACGGCGAGTACGTGATGGTGCACGCCGGCCTGCTGCCGGCGTGGTCCGGTCACGCAGGCGCAGGACCTCGCCGCCGAGGTCGAGGCGGAGCTGCGCGCGAAGCGCTACCGGCTCTTTCTCGCCGAGCTCTACGGCTCGAAGCCGGACGCGTGGGACGACGGCCTGCGCGGCATGGATCGGCTCCGGGTGATCGTGAACGCGATGACGCGCATGCGCTTCTGCACCGCCGACGGCGTGATGGACTTCCGGGCGAAAGGCGAGGTGGAGAAGGCGCCGCCCGGGTTCATGCCGTGGTTCGACGTTCCCGCGCGCAAGGCCCGCGAGCGCGACGATCGTCTGCGGCCACTGGTCGGCGCTCGGCTTGCGCCTCAGGCCGGATCTGCTGGCGCTGGATACGGGCTGCGTGTGGGGCGGTGCGCTGACGGCGATCCGTCTGGAAGACCGGCGTCTGTTCCAGGCGCCGTGTGTCGCGCCGGGTACGCAAGCGGCAGATCAAGCTCGCGCGCGATGAACTCGCGCGCCATCGCTGCGAGCTCGCGGCGATGGCGGTCGCGGGCGTCGATCGCCGGGGCGAACCGCAGCTCCACTTCCAGGCCCGGCTCGCGCGCGATCCGCCACATCGACTCGACGAGCGACATCTCGCCGACGTAGGCCGCCGCGTCCGTCTGTTCGCCAGGCTGGCCGCCGTCGCGTTCGCGGTAGCGCAACGCGACCGGCAGCACCGCAGCCCCGGCGTCGATCGCCGGTTGCAGCAGCGCCGCGTGGAAGTGCTTCACCGATCGGCCGTCGGTCGTCGTGCCCTCGGGGCAGACCGACACGAGGCGTCCGCTCGCGAGCGCGGCTACGACGCGCTCGTTCGTGGCGCGCGCGTGGCGCCGGCTGCCGCGCTCGATGAAGAGCGTGCCGACCTGCGCCACCAGCCGGCCGACGAGCGGCCAGCCGCGGATCTCGGACTTCGCCACGAAGAGCGACGGCGCCACCGCGTAGACGGCGAAAATGTCGAGCCACGAGACGTGGTTCGACACGAGCAGGCAGCGGTCGGGAATGACGGCCGGCGCGTTGTGGGCCGCGACGTGCACTCGTAGAATCGCGAGCAGCTTGCGCGACCAGCCCTCGAGCGCGCGGTCCTGCTCGGCGGGTGCGAGCCGCGCATAGCGCGTCTGGACGATCCAGAGTCCGTGCGCGAGGTGCACGCCGGCCCGCGCGAGGCGGAAGAGGCTGTCGGCAACGGCGGCGCGGCGAGGCATGGCGGGCGTCATTCTACTGGCGGGGGAACGATGGCAACCTGCGTGTTCTGCAAGATCGTCGCCGGCGAAATCCCGGCGAGCGTCGTGTACCAGGACGAGCACACGATCGCGTTCATGGACATCGGCTCGGTGAACCCCGGCCACATGCTGGTCGCGGTGAAGCCGCACGTCGAGAACGTGTTCGGGCTCGACGACGCGCTCGCGGCGGCGGTGATGCGCACCACCGCCCGCGTCGCGCGCGCGCTCAAGGCGTCGATCGCGCCGGAGGGCGTGAACCTCTTTCAGGCGAACGGCGCGGCGGCCGAGCAGACGGTGTTCCACTTCCACATCCACGTCCTGCCGCGCCGCGTGGGCGACGGCATGAAGCTCGTGTGGCCGGTGAAGAACCCGCCGCGGGAGGAGCTCCAGGCGAGCGCGGCGCGGATCCGCGCCGCGATATGACTATTTACCGACGCGCGTCTGACCGTTGACGGACAGGAGCCGGACGCGCTCGCCCGGCTTGAAGACCTCGTCGGCGGCCTGGACGATCGCGCGGAGCTCGCCGTTGTCGAGCCGCACGGTGATCTCGACGCCTTCCTGTCGCGTGAGGCCTTCTTCGGCCGCGGCGCCGAGCAGGCCGCCTGCAATCGCACCGGCGACCGCCGCGACGGCTGCGCCGCGGCCGGCCCCGATCGCGCTGCCGCCGATGCCCCCGGCGGCTCCGCCCGCGATCGCGCCGATCCCGCTCTGCGTGCCCTCGATCGAGACCGAGCGCACGCTTTCGACGACCCCCATGCGCACCGTCTGTTCGCGCCGCGCATCCTCGCGGCTGTAGACGCTGCCCGACTTGCTCGACGCGCAGCCGGCGAGGGTGATCGCCGTGGCCGCCGCGAGGATGACCCTGGTGCTGGAGTTCATGACCGACCTCGTGCGTCTCAGAAGATGTTCGCGCCGAAGTTCGCGCGGTACTGCGCCGCGATCTCGTCGCGGCTCGGGCGGTGGTTCTGGCCGCCCCGGTGCGCGATCTTGATCGCGCCCATCAGCGAGGCCAGCCGCCCGGCGGCCGGCCAGTCGTGCCCTGCTGCAATGCCGTAGAGGAGCCCCGCCCGGTACGCGTCGCCGCACCCGGTCGGGTCGACCACCGCCGTCGGTTTAACGCTGGGGATCTCGTGACGTTGACCCTTGGCGTAGATGGTGGACCCGCTGGCGCCCTTTGTCACGATCAGAGCGTCGACCATGCGGGCAAGTTCCTCAAGCCCGCGGCCGGTCTTGTCGACCAGCAGGCGCCCCTCGTAGTCGTTCACGGCGACGTAGCTCGCAGCGTCGATCATCGACAGCAGGTCTTCGCCCGAGAACGCCGGCAGCTGCTGGCCGGGGTCGAACATGAACGGGATGCGCGCCGCGGCGAGCTCGTTCACGTGCCCCACCATGCCCTCGCGGCCGTCGGGCGCGACGATCGCGAGCCCGACGCCGAGCGCCGCGTCGATCCGGTTCGCCGCCGAATGGTTCATCGCGCCGGGGTGGAACGCGGTGATCTGGTTGTCGTCGAGGTCGGTGGTGATGAACGCCTGCGCGGTGAACGTCTCCGGGATCACGCGCACGTGGTCGCGCGCGAGCCCGAGCGCGTCGAGCCGCTCGAGGTAGGGCGCGGCGTCCTCGCCCACGGTGCCCATGACGAGCGGGTCGCCGCCGAGCAGCTTCAGGCCGTAGCCGATGTTGCCCGCGCAGCCGCCGAACTCGCGCCGCAGGTCGGGCACGAGGAACGCGACGTTGAGGATGTGGATCTGGTCGGCGAGGATGTGGTCCTTGAACCGCCCCCGGAACACCATGATGTTGTCGTAGGCGATCGACCCGCAGACGAGGATGCGCTTCACGTGCCGAGCGCCTTGATCGCGGCCTCGTAGTCGGGCTCGTTCTTGATCTCCGACACGCGCTCGGCGTGCAGGACCTTGTCGTTCTCGTCCAGCACGACGACGGCGCGCGCCGCGACGCCGGCGAGCGGGCCGCTCGCGATCTCGACGCCGTAGTTGCGGAGGAACTCGCGGCCGCGCATCACCGACAGCGGCACGACGTTCGCCAGGCCCTCGGTGGTGCAGAAGCGGCCCATCGCGAACGGCAGGTCGGCCGAGATGACGAGCACGACCGCGTTCTTCATGCCGCTCGCGCGCTCGTTGAACTTGCGCGTCGACGTCGCGCAGACCGCCGTGTCGAGGCTCGGCACGATGTTGAGCACCTTGCGCTTGCCGGCGAATTCCTTCAGCGACACGTCCTTGAGGTCCTTGCCGACCAGCGTGAAAGCGGGTGCGGTCTGGCCGGGCTGCGGGAACTTGCCGGCGACCTCGATCGGGTTGCCGGCGAGCGTGACGGTGGCCATGAATCTCTCCTCGGGTGAACCGTGAAACGGCGGCCGCAAGAATAGCCGAAGACCGGGCCGCGCTTCAGAGGTAGAAGACGAACAGCCGGTAGCCGGTGGCGGTCAGCGGCTGCGCGTCGATGTGCAGGCGGAAGGCCGCTTCGCCGCCGGGCGGGAGCGTCGGCTCGCGGACGGCGCGCTCGCCGAGATAGTCCTTCGGGTGTAGCACGCGGCGCGCGAGCGGCCGCTCGGCCGCGTCGGTCAGCGTCAGCTCGAGCGCCGGCAGCGCCTGCGCGAAGCCGGCGCGATTGCGCAGCACCGCCGAAAGCGTGAGCACCCCGGTCGCGCCGCGCTCCACGGCGAGCTCGGACGATTCGATGCTGATCAGCTCGGCGTGCTGCGGCAGCGGGATGATGCAGCGGAGCTCGCGGCACGCGTGCGCGAGCCAGGGCCGCGACTCGGGCCACATCGATGCGATCTCGCCGCGGTAGGCGTAGATCGCCTGACCGGCGAGCGCGAGCAGCGCGGCGAGGCCGGCGAGGCCCCACAGGGCGGCCCTGAGCCGCACGCCGCTGCGGGCGGCGGGGCCGAACTCGAACTCGGCGTCGGCGTCGGAGAAGGACATCTCGGACGGCGGGGGCAGCGACCGTTCGAGCGGCTCCGAAACGGCCGCCTCGACGCGGGCGAGCTCCTCGCTGCGCTTGGCCGCCGGTCGCGGGGGCGGTGGCGCGACGTCGGCCGGATCGGGCTCCGCGACGAGCGTCGCCTGCGCGTCGAACACCGTCGAGCACTGGCCGCAGCGGACCTGCCCGTCGCGCGCGGCGAGCTGGTCCGCCTGCACCCGGAACGTGGTCCCGCAGGCGGGGCAGCGGGTGACCATTCTCATCGACGCGCGCCCTCGAGCATGACCCAGCCGTCGTCCTCGTCGACCGTGCGCATCGCGAAGCCCGAGGCGTAGGCGTCCGCGACGGCCCCGGCTTGCGCGGCGAGGATGCCGGCGAGCGCGATGCGGCCGCCGGGGCGGCAATGCGCCGCCAGGACCGGCGCGAGCACCTGCAACGGCTTGGCGAGGATATTGGCCACGACGAGGTCGGCCGGGAAGTCGAACGGTGCGTGCGAGTCGAGGAATCGCGCTGCGGCGTCGTTGCGCTCGGCGTTGGCCCGCGCCGCCGCGACCGCCTCCGGATCGATGTCGACGCCGAGCGCGTCGCCCGCGCCGAGCTTCATGGCGGCGACGGCCAATATACCCGAACCGCAGCCGTAATCGAGGACGCGCGCGCCGCGCACGACGTGCCGCTCGAGCCAGCGCAGGCAGGCCTTCGTCGTGGGATGGCTGCCGGTGCCGAACGCAAGGCCGGGATCGAGACGGATGTTGATGGCGTGCGGGTCAGGGGCCGCGTGCCACGACGGCACGATCCACAGACGCGGGGAGATCCGGATCGGCGCGAACTGCGCCTGGGTGCGGCGCACCCAATCGGCGTCGCCCACCGTCTCGACGGCGTAATCGGGCGCGGCCGCGAGCCCCGCGTCCGCCGCGGCGGCGGCGAGGAGCGGCGCGACGCTCGGCGCCCGCCGGGACGAGCGCGCGGATCCGCGTCCGCCGCCAGCCGCCCGTGGCGGCGGCACCCGGCTCGTCGAACACCGGCTCTTCCGCCGGCGTGCCGGCGAGCGCGTCCTGCAGATCGGCGGCCGTCGCCCCGTGCGCAAGCAGGGCATCGGACAGCGCATCCGCGTCGTCCGCGTCGACCTCGACGATCAGTGCGAGCCAGGACAGTCCGGCTAGCCTTTCGCGCTGCGCTTGGCGGCCTGCGCGAGCTTCTGCTCGAGGTAATGGATGCTCGTCGCGCCGCGCAGGAACCGGGTGTCGACGAGCAGCTCCTGGTGCAGCGGGATGTTCGTCTGGATCCCCTCGACGACCATCTCCGACAGCGCGATGCGCATCCGGCGGATCGCCTGGTCGCGGGTCGCGCCGTAGGCGATCACCTTGCCGATCATCGAGTCGTAGTTCGGCGGCACGACGTAGCCGTGATACGCGTGCGAATCCACCCGGATCCCCGGACCGCCGGGCGGGTGGTAGGAGGTGATCCGGCCGGGGGAGGGCGTGAACTTGAACGGATCCTCGGCGTTGATGCGGCACTCGATCGCGTGTCCCTTCGGCTCGATGTCGCGCTGCCGTAGCCCCAGCTTCTCCCCCGCGGCGATGCGGATCTGCGCCTGGACGATGTCGATGCCGGTCACCATCTCGGTCACCGGATGCTCGACCTGGATGCGCGTGTTCATCTCGATGAAGTAGAACTCGTCGTCCTGGTACAGGAACTCGAAGGTGCCGGCGCCGCGATAGTTGATCTTGCGGCATGCCTCGACGCAACGCTCGCCGATCCGCGCGCGCTGCCGCGGCGTGATGTCGGGCGCCGGCGCCTCCTCGAGGACCTTCTGGTGGCGTCGCTGCATCGAGCAGTCCCGCTCGCCGAGGTAGACGGCGTTGCGGTGCTCGTCGACGAGCACCTGGACCTCGATGTGGCGCGGATTCTCGAGGTACTTCTCCATGTACACGGTCGGGTTCCCGAACGCCGCCTGCGCTTCGGTGCGGGTCAGGGTGATCGCGGCGGCGAGCGCCGCCTCGGTGTGGACGACGCGCATGCCGCGCCCGCCGCCGCCGCCGGACGCCTTGATGATGATCGGGTACTTGATGGCGCGCGCGACCTTGATGATCTCCGCCGGCTCCTCCGGCACTGCGCCCTCGGACCCCGGCACGCACGGCACGCCGGCCTTGAGCATCGCCTGCTTCGCGCTCACCTTGTCGCCCATCTGCCGGATGTTCTCCGGGCGCGGGCCGATGAACACGAAGCCGCTCTTCTCGACCTTCTCGGCGAAGTCGGCGTTCTCGGAGAGGAAGCCGTAGCCGGGGTGGATCGCCTCCGCGTCGGTGACCTCGGCGGCGCTGATGATCGCCGGCACGTTGAGGTACGAGGCGGGCGAGGGCGGCGGCCCGATGCAGACCGACTCGTCGGCGAGCTTCACGTACTTCGCCTCGCGGTCCGCCTCGGAGTGGACGACCACGGTGCGGATGCCCATCTCGCGGCAGGCGCGCTGGATGCGCAGCGCGATCTCGCCGCGGTTCGCGATGAGGATCTTCTCAAACACCCGCGCTCACTCGATGATGAACAGCGGCTCGCCGTACTCCACCGGCTGCCCGTTCTCCGCCAGGATCGCCTTGACGACGCCGTCCTTATCGGACTCGATCTCGTTCATCAGCTTCATCGCCTCGATGATGCAGATCGTCTGGCCGGCCTTGACGGTGTCGCCGACCTCGACGAACGGCTTGGCGTCGGGCGCCGAGGCCCGATAGAAAGTCCCGACCATCGGCGACTTCACCGCGTGGCCTTCGGGTGCGGCGGGGGCCTCGGCGGCGGCCGGGGCGGGGGCGGCCGGTGCGGCCTGAGGGGCAAGCGGCGGCGCGAACGCCGCGCCGGCGGCGCCGGACTCGGGCGCGCCGCGACCGCTGCGCACGATCTTGACCCGCTCCTCGCCCTCGGTGATCTCGAGCTCGGCGATGCCGGACTCCTGCACGAGGTCGATCAGCTTCTTCAGCTTTCGCAGGTCCATCTGGTTCCCCCTTGCCCGGCGGGGCCGGGCATGCCGCGCAGCCGGACTAGGCGCCGGGCGCGTCGTGGTGCGCCGGACCGCGACCGGTCGGAGCCGGGTCGGCGCACATTTTTCTGTCAGGCGTGGCGCCGGCGCGAGGGCCAGCGTCGCGTAGCGATCCCGAGAGTCGAGGCATCCGGCAAGTTTGCCGTAGATCCTCACCGGATGTCCAACCGTTCGCCGCAAAATCGGCGAAGTTAGGGGTGTTAGCCGAGCAAGGGCGTGACCAGCCGCTCCAGCTGCGCCTCGCTGAGGAGCCCCAGATGGGTCGTGACGAGCCGTCCCTGCCGGTCCAGGACGACGGTGAAGGGCAGGCCGCCGGCGCGATTCCCGAGCCTGCGCGTCACGTCGATGATCTGGACCTCGGCCACGAGGACCGGATAGCTGATTCCCATCTCGCCGGCAGCTTGACGGCTTTTGTCGACCGAATCGACGGCGATCCCCACAACTTGCAGGCCGTTCGCCGCAAATTTCTGCTGGATCCGCACCAGACCCGGGATCTCCTCGCGGCAGGGCGGGCACCAGCTCGCCCAGAAGTTCACCACGACCACCTTCCCGCGCCAGCGCTCGAGCGTGGCGCGACCTCCAGCGAGGTCGGGGAGATCTGCGCTAGTGAGTGCTGACACAGCAGCCGGATCCGGCGCCCCGGCGCGCTGTTCGATGCCGAAGTAGAGCCCGGCGGCCAGGGCGAGCGCGGCGACAGCAGCGGTCGCCGCGACGGCGCGGCTGCTATACACCCGCGGCGTCCGCGGCGAGGAGGGCGGATACCGCGCCGGGGCTCGCCCGCTCGATCGGGCGGCCGGCGACGCTCGCCTTGAGCGCGGCGCGTTCGTCCTTGGCGGCGTACACCGCGAGGTTCACCGGCACCCCGTCCCAGTCGAGGCGCAGCACCGGCACCGCGCGCGGCTCGTCGCCGCAGTAGTGGCGCTGCTCGCTGACCGCGTAGACGAAGTTCCGGTTGAGCAGGAAGAGCTCGACCGCCTTGAGATCGTCGGTGAAGAGCTGCAGGTCGATGTCGGCATAGCGGCCGGCGGTGCCCTTGAGCACCGGCCCGGCGAGGTAGGGCTTGAAGTCGGCGAGCGAGCGCATCGCTTCGAGCGCCACGGTCCGCAGCTCGTGGATCCGCTCGCGCTGCTCCTCGCCCTGGTAGAGCGACTGGTACGCGCGAAGCTCGGCCTCGATCTCGTCGTTCGCC
Source organism: uncultured beta proteobacterium (assembly GCA_963762785.1). Taxonomy (GTDB): domain Bacteria; phylum Pseudomonadota; class Gammaproteobacteria; order Burkholderiales; family SG8-39; genus DATEDA01. The sequence goes on along the minus strand of CAVXND010000089.1, from coordinate 32,685 downwards.
GGCAGCGACTGGGTGTCCGCGGCGCCGAGCTGCCGCGCCGCCTTGCGCTTCGCGAGGGCGAAATCGTCGATGCCGTCCTCGGCCATCAGGCGCGCCGCGACGGCGGCGATCCTGGTGCGCATCTGCGACTGTCTGCGATTGCCGTCCCGGGGCATTTTCTGTGCTCCGCGCCTCGTCGACGCTGCTGCCGGGCGATATTACCTCACAGGTCGGGACGGCACGACCACGTACAATTTCCGCCCTATGGTCGGTCAACGCCCGGCGCGATGCACATTCACATCCTAGGGATCTGCGGCACTTTCATGGGCGGAGTCGCCGCGCTCGCGCGCGCCGCCGGCCACCGCGTCACCGGCTGCGACGCGGGCGTCTACCCGCCGATGAGCACGCAGCTCGCCGCGCTCGGGATCGAGATCGTCGAGGGCTTCGGCGTCGACCAGATCGCGCTCGCGCCGGAGCTGTGGGTGATCGGCAACGTGGTCACCCGCGGCAATCCGCTGATGGAGGAGATCCTCGACCGCGGCGACCGCTTCGTCTCCGGGCCGCAATGGCTGGCCGAGCACGTCCTCGCCGGCAAGCACGTGCTCGCGGTCGCCGGCACGCACGGCAAGACGACCACCGCGTCGATGCTCGCGGCGATCCTCGAGCGCGCCGGCCGGAGCCCCGGCTTCCTCATCGGCGGCGTACCGGACGACTTCGGCGTGTCGGCGCGCGCGACGCACGGGCCGCTCTTCGTGCTCGAGGCCGACGAGTACGACACCGCGTTCTTCGACAAGCGGTCGAAGTTCGTCCACTACCGGGCGCGGACGGCGATCCTGAACAACCTCGAGTTCGACCACGGCGACATCTTTCCCGACCTCGGGGCGATCGAGACCCAGTTCCATCACTTCGTGCGCACCCTGCCGCGGTCCGGGCTCGTCGTCACCAACGGCGGCGACGAGCGGCTCGAGCGCGTCCTCGCGCGCGGCTGCTGGTCGCGGCGCGAGCGCTTCGACGCCGCCGACGGCTGGTCGAGCGTGTGGCACGACGGCGGGACGTTCGACGTGCGCTGGCAGGGCGCGCCGCAGGGCCGCGTCGACTGGACGCTCACCGGCGACCACAACCGCGCGAACGCGCTGGCGGCGATCGCCGCGGCGCGCGACGTCGGCGTCGCGCCCGCGGCCGCGATCGACGCGCTCAACGCGTTCCGCGGCGTGAAGCGGCGGATGGAGCTGCGCGGCGCGATCGGCGGCGTCACCGTCTACGACGACTTCGCGCACCACCCGACCGCGATCCGCACGACGCTCGAGGGATTGCGGCGCAAGGTCGGCGGCGCGCGCATCCTCGCGGTGCTCGAGCCGCGCTCGAACACGATGAAGCTCGGGCTGATGAAGGACGAGCTGGCGCCGAGCCTCGCCGCGGCGGACGTGGTGTTCTGCTACACCGCCGGCCTCGGCTGGGATGCGGCCGCCGCGCTCGCGCCGCTCGGCGCGCGCGCCCGACCGATCGGCGAGCTCGATGCGCTGGTCGCCGCGATCGCGCGCGAGGCGCGCCCCGGCGATCACGCGGTCGTCATGTCGAACGGCGGCTTCGGCGGCATTCACGCGAAGCTGCTCGCCGCGCTCGGCCAACGGGCGGCCGCATGAACGACCGGCGCGACGTTGCCCGATGACGATTCTCTATCTCCACGGCTTCAACAGCGCACCGCAGTCGCACAAGGCGCAGGTGCTCAAGCGCTACCTGGAGGAGCGCGGCCTCGGCAACCGGTTCGCCTGCCCGAAACTGCCGCACCGGCCGGCGGCGGCGATCGCGGTCGCCGAAGCCGAGGTCGCACGCCGTCCGCCGGGGACGGTGACGCTGCTCGGCAGCTCGCTCGGCGGGTTCTACGCGACGCATCTCGCCGAGAAGCACGGGTTGCGGGCAGTGCTCGTCAACCCGGCAGTGACCCCCCAGCTCGACCTCGAGAGCTACCTCGGTACCCAGCGCAACCTCTACACGGGCGAGGCGTACGAGCTGACGCGCGAGCACATCGCCGAGTGGCGCGCGCTCGACGTCCCGGTGACCGGCCCCGAACGCTATCTCCTGATCGTCGAGACCGGCGACGAAGTGCTCGACTACCGGGCGGCGGTGCGCAAGTACGCCGGCGCGCGGCAGATCGTGGTCGAAGGCGGCGATCACACGCTGCAAAGCTTCCCCGAGCACTTGCCGCGTCATTCTCCGGTTCGCCGGCCTCGCGCCGCTATAATCGCGGTCCCCGCCGGTCGGCCCCGCGCGCGACGAGCGCGCTTCCCATGAACGTTCTGTACGAGGACAACGGCACCTTCAGGGTCGGCGCCGTGCTCACCGAGCACGACGCTTCCCTGCAGGTCGAGGCGCCGCACGGCAAGCGCAGCAAGGTGAAGAGCGCGAACGTGCTGCTGCGCTTCGGCGAGCCCGGGCTCGCCGACTTCCTCGACCGCGCCGAGCGTGCCGCGGCGGAGATCGACACCGACTTCCTGTGGGAGGCGTGCGGCGATGGCGAGTTCGGCTTCGCCGATCTCGCCGCGGAGTACCACGGCCGCTCGCCGACGCCGGTCGAGGCGGCGAGCATCCTGCTCAAGCTGCATGGCGCGCCGGTCTATTTCCATCGCAAGGGCAAGGGCCGTTTCAAGGCCGCGCCGGCCGAAACGCTGAAGGCCGCGCTCGCCGGGCTCGAGCGCAAGCGCCAGCAGAACGAGCAGATCGCGCGCTGGGTGGAGGCGCTCGAGCGTTCCGAGATGCCCGACGCGTTGCGGGCGATCCTCCCGCAACTGCTCTACAAGCCCGACCGGAACCGCATCGAGACGAAGGCGTTCGAGCAGGCGTGCGAGTCGCTCGGCCTGTCGCCCGCGCGGCTCGCCGAGCGCTGCGGCGCGCTTGGCTCGAGCTACGACTACCACCTCGGGCGATTCCTCTTCGAGCACTACCCGCGCGGTGCGGGCTTTCCCGACGTGCCGGCGCCCGAGCTGCCTGCCGATCTGCCGCTCGCGGACGTGGCGGCGTTCAGCCTCGACGACGCGACGACCACCGAGATCGACGACGCATTCTCGGTGACGCGCCGCTCGGACGGCTCCGTGCGCGTGGGCGTGCACATCGCCGCGCCGGCGCTCGGCTTCGCCCCCGGCTCCGCGATCGACGCGATCGCCCGCGAGCGGCTGTCGACCGCCTACATGCCCGGCTACAAGGTCACGATGCTGCCGCCGCCGGTCGTCGACCGGTTCTCGCTCATCGAGGGGTCCGCGCGGCCGGCGGTGTCCCTGTACCTCGACGTCGACGCGACGCTCGCGATCCGCGGCGAGGAGACGCGCATCGAATTGGTGCCGATCGCCGCGAACCTGCGCCATCACGAAGTCGACATCCTCAACGACACGCTCGCCGAGGGGCACGCCGACCCCGGCGTGCGGTTCGCCGGCGAGCTCGAGTTCCTGCACCGGCTCGCCGTGGTGCTCGAGGCCGGGCGCGGCAAGAGCGGGGGCCAGCCGGAGCGCGTCGAGTACGGCTTTCACGTCGAGAACGACCGCGTGACGATCACCGAGCGCAAGCGCGGCTCGCCGCTCGACAAGCTCGTCGCCGAGCTGATGATCCTCGTAAACCGGTCGTGGGGGCGGCTGCTCGACGATCACGGCGCGGGCGCGATCTACCGCGCCCAGGCGCCGGACGGCAAGGTGCGCATGACCACCGTCGCCGCCGAGCACCAGGGCCTCGGCGTGTCGCACTACGCCTGGTCGAGCTCGCCGCTGCGGCGCTACGTGGACCTGGTGAACCAGTGGCAGCTCGTCGCGGTGCTCCGCGACGCCGCGCCGCCGTTCCCGCCGCGCTCGGAGGCGCTGCTCGGCGCGATGCGCGACTTCGAGGCCACCTACGCCGCCTACGACGAGTTCCAGCGCCAGATGGAGTACTACTGGTGCCTGCGCTGGCTCGTCCAGGAGGGCACGGAAGTCGCTTCCGCGGAGGTCGTGCGCGAGAATCTCGTCCGGATCGCCGGTGCCCCGCTTTACGTCCGGGTGCCGTCGCTGCCGGATCTTCCGCCGGGGACCCCGGTCGAAGTCGAGGTCGCCGCGGTCGATCTGATTGACACCCATCTGCGGTGCGTCTATAAGAAGCCACAAGTGAAGCGAGAAGTGGCTTGAGAAAACAGAAGTAACAAATTGAAATAAATGATTTTTCGAGGATCGCGTTGCAGGTACTGATGCACCCGTCGCAGGGCGCCGGCCGCTGGCTCAGCCAGCCGCCCCGGCTCACGCCCGCCATGCAGTTCGCGATCCTCGCGTCGATCCTGGTCCACGCGGCCGTCCTGTCGCTCCGGTTTGCCTTTCCCGACGCGAGCCGGCTCCGCACCCCGCCGCAGACGCTCGACGTCATCCTGGTCAACAGCAAGTCCGCGACGCGGCCGGCGGAGGCGCAGGCGCTCGCGCAGGCGAACCTCGATGGCGGCGGCAACACCGACGAGGACCGCCGCGCGAAAACGCCGCTGCCGGCAACACGCGAGGTGGCGCACGGCGACGACGTGAAGCGCGCCCGCCAGAAGGTGAAGGAGCTCGAGGCCAAGCAGCGCCAGCTCCTGACCCAGGCCCAGGCGCCGGCGGCGGTCGCGAGCGAGACCGCCAAGCCGGACCCCGCCCCCGATCCGGCGAAGCCGCTGTCCGGCGCCGATCTCGTGAACTCGGCGCTCGCGCTCGCGCGGCTGGAGGCGCAGATCGCGCGCCAGGTCGAGGAGTACAACAAGCGCCCGCGCAAGGCGTTCGTCGGCGCGCGCGCCGCCGAGTCGCGGTTCGCGCAATACGTCGAGGACTGGCGCCTGAAGATCGAGCGCATCGGCAACCTCAACTACCCCGACAACGCGCGCGGCCGGATCTACGGCAGCCTGCGACTCACCATCGCGATCAAGCCCGACGGCAGCGTCGAGGACGTGCAGATCGACCGGCCGGCCGACCACAAGGTCCTGAACGACGCCGCGCTGAAGATCATCCGCCTCTCCGCCCCCTTCGCGCCGTTCCCGGCGGAGATCCGCAAGGACACCGACCTGCTGGTGATCACCCGGACGTGGACCTTCGCCCCCGGCGACCGTCTCTTCGACAACTAGTTCGACAACTAGGTCCGCCCGCGGCCGCCCGCCGCGTCAGCCCGCGCCGTCTCCCCGCTCCGCCGTGACCGACCGCTACGCCGTCATCGGCAACCCGATCGCGCACTCGAAGTCGCCCGAGATCCACGCCGCCTTCGCGCGCGCGACGGGCGAGGACCTCGAGTACGCGCGCATCCTCGCGCCGCTCGACGGGTTCGCCGCGGCGGTGGCCGCGTTCCGCGCGGCGGGCGGGCGCGGGCTCAACGTCACGCTGCCGTTCAAGGGCGAGGCCTGCCGGCTCGCGAGCGAGCTCTCGGACCGCGCCCGCGCCGTCGAGGCGGTGAACACGCTGCGCTTCGAGGGCGTGCGCATCCTGGGCGACACCACGGACGGCGTCGGGCTGGTGCGCGACATCGGCGCGCTCGGGGTCGCGATCGAAGGCCGCCGCGTGCTGATGGTAGGCGCCGGCGGCGCGTCGCGGAGTGTGATCCCCGCGCTGCTCGACGCGCGCCCGGCGGCCCTGGTCGTCGTCAACCGGACGTTCGAGCGCGCCAGCGAGCTTGAGCGCCAGTTCGGTGGCCAGGTGCAGGCGGTGGGCTTCGCCACGCTGCCGCGCCGGCCGTTCGATATCGTGGTCAACGCCACCTCCGCGGGTCACGCGGGCGAGCTGCCGCCCCTCGAGCGGAGCCTGTTCGCACCCGGCGCGCTCGCCTACGACATGACTTACGGCAAGGGGGCGGCCGCGTTCCTGGCGCTTGCCCGCGAGGCCGGCGTGGCGAGCATTGCCGACGGACTGGGCATGCTGGTCGAACAGGCGGCCGAATCGTTCTTCATCTGGCGCGGCGTGCGTCCGGAGACCGCGCCGGTGCTCGCGATGCTCCGCGCCGCGGCGTGAGGCGGTTCGTCAAGGCGCTCGCGGTCGTCCTCGGCGCGCTCGTGCTCGCCGTCGTGCTGGTGCAGGCGTGGTTCCTCGCCCACGTGCTGTGGTGGGACCGGTACAACCCCGGCACGACGAGCGTCATGGCGGCGCGGCTCGACGGCCTGCAGGCGAAGAACCCCAAGGCCGAGCTGAAGCACCGCTGGGTCGACTACGACCGGATCTCCGCCCATCTCAAGCGCGCGGTGATCTCCGCCGAGGACGCGAAGTTCATCGATCACGAGGGCTTCGACTGGGAGGGCATCCAGCGCGCGCTCGAGAAGAACCAGCGCCGCGGCAAGGTGGTGGCCGGCGGTTCGACCATCAGCCAGCAGCTCGCGAAGAACCTGCTGCTCTCGGGCGAGCGGAGCTACCTGCGCAAGGGCCAGGAGGCGGTGGTGACGGTGATGATCGAGGGGGTGATGAGCAAGCGCCGCATCCTGGAGATCTACCTCAACGTCGCGGAGTGGGGTGAAGGTGTGTTCGGTGCCGAGGCGGCGGCGCGGCACTACTTCGGCGTGAGCGCCGCGAACCTCTCGCCCGAGCAGGCGGCCCGGCTCGCGGCGATGCTGCCGCGGCCGCGGTTCTACGACCGCAATCGCGGCTCGAAGTATCTCGCAACCTACAGCGAGCGTATCCTCGCCCGCATGCCGTCCGCGCAGGTGCCCTGAGGTGGAACGCCTCCATATCGTGACCGGGCGCGCGGCCCGTCCGCTCGGCGCCGACGAGCCGATGCCCGACGAGGGGTACGTCTGGCTCATCCTCGCCTACGAGGAGGTGGATCAGCTCGCCGCCGAGGCGCAGCGCCTCACCGGCGTGCGCGTCTACGACGATCACGTCGACGACGCGAAGAACCTCGCGCATCCGTCGTCCTTCGACAGCACCGAGGAGTACGAGCTCGTCATCTTCCGCGGCCTGAGGCCCGACCAGAAACCCGAGCGGATCGAGACGCGGCCGCTCTTTCTCTTCAACTTCGAACGGGTGCTGCTGACGGTCGGCCCGCCGGACAGCCGCTCGGTCGCGCAGGTGAAAGCCCGGTACGTGGGCGTGCCGGGCAAGTGCCCGCACAACCCCGACGAGCTGATGCACCGGCTGCTGTCGTCCATGGTCGACAGCTACCTCGACCTGCGCCATGCGCTCAGCGAGCGGCTCGACCGCTGGCAGCGGGCGCTGCTCGACCCGCGCAAACCGTTCCGCGACTGGTACCGCCTGCTCGAGCAGCGCACCGAGCTCCGGCGGCTGATGCACCTCTGCGAAGAGCAGCTCGATGCCATCACCGAGTGGCGCGACGACCGGCTCACCAGCATGAGCGAGCGGCTGCACGTGCGCTTCACCGACCTGATCGAGCACATCGAGCGGGTCAAGGATCACGCCCGCCAGACGGAGCAGCAGGCCGAGTCGGCGGTGCAGCTCTACTTCGCGGCGACCACTACCCGCACCGGCGAGATCATCCGGCTGCTGACGCTGATCACGGCGATCTTCATGCCGCTCAACCTGATCACCGGGATCTACGGCATGAACTTCGACTTCATCCCCGGGCTGCACTCGCAGGCGGGCTTCTGGATCTCGCTCGGGCTCATGCTGACCGTGGTCGTCTCTCTCGTCGGCTTCTTCAGGTGGCGGCGCTGGCTCTAGCCGCCTGCCGGGCGGCCCTGCCCGCGCGCAGCGCCTCCCGCCTTCCCCGCCGCACGTCGATCGTCGCGAGGACCGCGAGCCCGGCCACGAAGTAGACGCCGGTGATCAGCATCGCCAGGCGGTGGTCGCCGCGCGAGAGCCACGTGGCGAGGCCGTAGGTGAGCGGCCCGAGGATCGACGAGAACTTGACCGCCAGCCCCCAGAGCCCGAAGAACTCGGCCCGCCGGTCCTGCGGCGAGAGATAGCCGACGAGCGCCCGGCCGGCCGACTGCGAGGCGCCGAGGCTCAGGCCCGCGAGGTTCGCCGCGACCCAGAACGTGGCCCGGTCGGTCGCCCACCAGGCGACCACGACGGTCGCGATCCAGCCGAGGAGGGTCAGCGCGATCGTCCGGACATGGCCGAGCCGGTCCTGGAACTGGCCGAACGCGATCGCGCCGAGCGCCGCGGTGACGTTCACCGCGAGGATGAGCAGGATCGTGTCCTGGGTCGTGAACCCCATCGCCTGCTGGGCGTAGATCGCCGCCAGCGCGACCACGGCCTGAACCCCGGCCTGGTAGCAGACGAGGCAGCCGAGGAACCGCGCGAGGTCGGTGAAGGTCGCCGCGTGCTGCACCGTGTCCCACACCCGCGCAAAGGCGGTCCGGGTGAGCCCCTCACCCGCCGCCGGCTGCGGGATCGCGCGCTCCTTCAGCCAGACGAGGGTCGGCAGGCTGGCGGCGAGAAAGATCGCCGCCGTGATCAGCATCGTCACCGGCACGAACTCGGCCGAGGTCTCGCCGCGCGCCTGGGCGGCGGTCACGTAGGCGAGGCTTACCCCGAGCGAGACAAGGCCGCCGACGTAGCCGAGGCCCCAGCCCCACCCCGACACCTTGCCGAGCGCCTTGCCGCGGGCGAGCTCGGGCAGAAAGGCGGCGATCAGGTTCTCGCCGGCGCTGAAGAAGAAGTTGGACACCGCCACGAGCACGCAGGCGAGCGCGAGGTCGCCCGGCCCCACGAGTGCGAGCGCTGCGGTGAACACGACGCAGCCGAGCGTGGTCGCGACCAGGAGCCGCCTCTTGGCCGCCCGCTCGTCGGCGTAGGCGCCGATGACCGGGCCGGTGAGCATGACCGCCGCGTAAGAAACGGCGAGCGTCGCGGTCCACGCGAGGGTCGCCCAGGGCGCGTCGCCCGCCACCACCGCCACGAAGTAGGCGTTGAAGACTGCGGTGATGACGACCGTCGTGTAGCCGGAGTTCGCGAAGTCGTACATCGCCCACGCCACGACCTCGCGCGGGCGCACGCCGGGAGCGAGCAACGGTGCGGAAGCTGCGCGCGGAGGCGCCGGAGGCGTGTTCATCGGCCTTCGCAATCACATGAGCGGACGCTATCCTACCGGCATGCCCGAGACGATCGAGCGGAAGGAGCTGGAGGACCTGCAGCAGGACCTGCAGGACGTGCAGGAGCGTCTGCGCCGCCATCGCATCGTCGAGAGCCTGGTCGAGCGCCAGCAGATGCCCAAGCACGAGCTGGTGGAGTCGCTCGTCCACAAGCAGCACCTCGCCGAGCTGCGCACGAAGCTCGACCAGATGCACGCCGCCGACATCGCCTACATCCTCGAGGCGCTGCCGATCAACGAACGGCTGGTGGTCTGGGACCTCGTCAAGGCCGAGCGCGACGGCGAGATCCTGCTCGAGCTGTCCGAACCGGTGCGCGAGTCGCTCATCCGCACCATGGACTCGGACGAGCTGGTCGCGGCGGTCGAGACGCTCGACACCGACGAGATCGCCGAGCTCGCGCCCGATCTCCCCGACGAGGTCATCCAGGACGTCTTCCAGTCGCTGCCGGTCGCCGAGCGCGAGCAGCTCCGCGCCGCGATGTCCTACCCGGAGGACGCCGTCGGCGCGCTCATGGACTTCGACGTCGTCTCGGTTCGCGACGACGTCACCCTGGAGACGGTCACCCGCTACCTCCGCCGGTTCGACGAGCTGCCCGACCACACCGACCAGCTCTTCGTCGCCGACCGCGAACAGCGGCTGAAGGGCGTGCTGCCGATCGCCAAGCTCGTGGTCACCGATCTCGACCGGCCGGTGGCGGAGGTGATGCTGAAGGACTTCGTCACGCTCTACCCGGACGACAAGGCGGAGGACGCGGCGCAGGCGTTCGAGCGCTACGACCTCGTGTCGGCGGCGGTGATCGACCAGGCGGGCAAGCTCGTGGGCCGGGTGACCGTCGATGCGGTGGTCGATTTCATCCGCCAGAAGAGCGAGAGCGAGGCGCTCGCGAAGGGCGGCCTGCGCGAGACCGAGGACGTGTTCGCGCCGGTGTGGGAGTCGGTGAAGAACCGGTGGGCGTGGCTCGCGATCAACCTCGTGACCGCGTTCATCGCCTCGCGGGTCATCGGCGCGTTCGAGGGCTCGATCGAGAAGCTGGTGGCGCTCGCCGCGCTGATGCCGATCGTCGCCGGCATCGGCGGCAACTCGGGCAACCAGACGATCACGATGATCGTGCGCGCGCTCGCGCTCGGGCAGATCCAGCTCGAGCAGGCGAAGAAGCTCTTCGCGAAGGAGATCGGCGTCGCGCTCGCGAACGGGGTGGTCTGGGGCGGCATCCTCGGCGTGATCGCCTGGGCGCTCTACGGCAACGTGAAGCTCGGCCTCGTGATGACGCTCGCGATGACGCTCAACCTGCTGCTCGCCGCGATCATGGGGGTCGTGATTCCCGACCACCATGGCGAAGCTCGGGCGCGACCCGGCGCTCGGCTCGTCGGTGCTGATCACCGCCTGCACCGACTCGGGCGGATTCTTCATCTTCCTCGGACTGGCGACGCTGTTCCTGCTCTGAGAGAGGGCATCCGGGCGTGAAATAATTCGCTTCCTGCCGCCACGGTCCGCGGCGGGAGCAGAGTCTCCGATAACAGGACGAAGGGGGAAAGACGATGTCGATGCTGCAGGAGTTCAAGGATTTTGCGGTCAAGGGCAACGTGATGGATCTCGCCGTGGGCGTCATCATCGGCGCCGCGTTCGGCAAGATCGTCGACTCGGTGGTGAACGACCTGATCATGCCGATCGTCGGCCGAGCCACCGGCGGGCTCGATTTCTCGGGCTACTACGTCGCCCTGAAGGACATCCCGGCCGGCACGCCGCTCACGCTGGAGGCGGTGAAGAAGGCCGGTGTGCCGGTGTTCGCCTACGGGAACTTCATCACCATCGTCATCTACTTCATCATTCTCGCCTGGATCATTTTCATGATGGTGAAGTGGATCAACCGGCTGAAGAAGGAAGCGCCGGCGGCCGCGCCGGCCGAGCCCGAGGACGTGAAGCTCCTGCGCGAGATCCGCGACGCGCTGAAGAAGTAGCCGCTAGCCCGGTTCCCCGTCGCCGCGCCAGCTCGCGGCGAGGCGGCGCGCGGCCGTCAGCTGCGCCTTCATTGCGTAGTCGAGCAGCGCCACCCGGTCGGCCATCATCTCGCGCGTGATGGTCGTCATCCCCGCCGGTCGCAGCTCGAGCCGGGCGTCGGCCTCGCCCGCCTCGGTCACGATGACCATGCCGGCCTTGCGCGCGAGGCGCATCATCGAGCGATTCTCGGTCAGGCAATGCGTGAACATCGTGCGGATGTAGTGGGTGCGCGCGAAGAGGTTCGCGCGCTCGAAGAGCGCGGTCCCGATCCCGCGCTTGCGCGCCCCCGGCAGCACGCTCACGCCCAGCTCCGCGGACTCCGGGGAGACCGCAACGTGGGCGACGCCGGCGAGCCGCAGCTCGTCGTCGAATACCCCGAATACCGCGTCGCGGTCGAAGTCGAGCGAATCGACATACTCGACGACCGACTCGTCGCTGCGCGCGGTGCCGAAGCGAAGCCTGCGGTCCTCGTCGTCGAGCTGGACGAAGTGCGCCGTGAGCGCTGGCCGATCGGCACCCGACAGGCGCTTGACCGGGACGGTCGACGGATGCGTCAAGCGATCCTTCCGAGCGCCTGGTCCGCCGCCTGCACCGTCGCGGCGATCTCCGCCTCGCCGTGCGCCGACGAGACGAACCCCGCCTCGTAGGCCGACGGCGCGAGGTACACCCCGGCCTCCAGCATCGCGTGGAAGAAGCGGTTGAACGCCTCCTTGTCCGACTGCATCACCTCGGCGTAGGACGCCGGGGGCGTCGCGCGGAAGAACACGCCGAACATGCCGCCGACGTGCGCGGCGGAGAACGCCACGCCGCGCCGCTTCGCCACGCCGTTCAGGCCTTCGACGAGGCTCGCGGTGCGGGCCGTGAGCCGGTCGAAGAAGCCGGGCTCGAGGACGAGCTTGAGCGTCGCGAGGCCCGCCGCCACGGCCACCGGGTTGCCGGAGAGCGTCCCGGCCTGGTAGACCGGCCCGAGCGGCGCGATCTTCTCCATGATGTCGCGCCGGCCGCCGAACGCGCCGACCGGCATGCCGCCGCCGATCACCTTGCCGAGCGTCGTGAGGTCGGGCGTGATGCCGTAGAGCCCCTGCGCGCCGCGCGGGCCGACCCGAAAGCCGGTCATCACCTCGTCGAAGATCAGCACCGCGCCGTGCTTCGTGCACAGCGCGCGCATCGCCTGCAGGAACTCGCGCGCCCCGGGCACGAGGTTCATGTTGCCGGCGACCGGCTCGACGATCACCGCCGCGATCTCGTCGCCGTGCTTGCGGAAGGCGTCCTCGAGCTGCGGCACGTCGTTGAACGCGAGCACCGTCGTGTGCCCCGCGGTTTCCGGCGTCACGCCGGCCGAGCTCGGGTTGCCGAGCGTGAGCGCGCCCGATCCCGCCTTCACGAGCAGCGGGTCGGCGTGGCCGTGGTAGCAGCCTTCGAACTTGACGATGCGGGGGCGGCCGGTGAACCCGCGCGCAAGGCGGAGCGCGGTCATCGTCGCCTCGGTGCCCGAGGACACGAGCCGGACGAGCGCCATGCTCGGCAGCGCCCGGCAGAGCAGCTCCGCGAGCTCGACCTCGAGCGCGGTCGGCGCGCCGAACGAGAGTCCCTTGAGCGCGGTCTCGCGCACCGCCTCGACGACCTTGGGGTGGGCGTGCCCGAGGATGAGCGGTCCCCAGGAGCCGACGTAGTCGATGTAGCGCTTGCCGTCGGCGTCCCAGAAGTACGCGCCCTCGCCGCGCGCGAAGAAGCGCGGCGTGCCGCCGACGGCGCGGAATGCGCGCACCGGCGAGTTCACGCCCCCGGGGATGACGGCTTGCGCCTGCTCGAACAGCTCGTCGTTGCGGCTCATGCGGCGGCCTTTCGTGCGAAGAGTGCGGAGAATGCGCGCGCGCGCGCGACGATATCGCCGGCGTCGAACAGCGCGGTAATGACTGCCAGGGCGTCGGCGCCGGCGCCGATCGCCGCCGGGGCGTTCTCGAGGGTGATGCCGCCGATCGCGACGACCGGAACGCCGAGCCGTCGCGCGGTGCCGAGCAGCGCGAGCGGCGCGCGCACCGCGGCGGGCTTGGTCGGCGAAGCGAACATCGACCCGAAGGCGACGTAGTCGGCGCCGGCAGCGACGGCACGTTCGGCGAGCTCGAGCCGGTCGTAGCACGACGCGCCGAGCAGCCGACCCGAACCCAGGCGCCGGCGTGCGGGGGCGAGATCGCCGTCATCGCGCCCGAGGTGGACGCCGGCGGCGTCGACCGCGAGCGCGAGCTCGACATCGTCGTTCACCACGAGCGGGACGCCGGCGGCGCGGCAAAGCGCCGCGAGCGCGCGCGCCTGCTCGCCGCGGAGCGCCGGGTCCGCCGGCTTGTTGCGGTACTGGACCGCCGCGGCCCCGCCGGCGATCGCGGCGCGCACCTTGGCGACGAGCACGGAGGTGTCCGGCTCGTCGGGCGTGAGCGCGTAGAGCCCGGGAGGGAAAGCGGCCGTCATCGCTCGTCGGCCGTCGCTGCGGCCGCTGCACGCAACTGGAACAGCCGGTCCGGGATCGCCTGGCCGAGGCCCGGCCGGAAGGCGTCGGCGAGCGCCTGCCAGGTGAAGCTTTGCGCCGCCTGGACCGCCTCGGGCACCGGGAGCCCGTATGCGAGTCCGGCGGCGATCGCGGCGGCGAGCGTGCAGCCGGACCCGTGGTACTCGCCCGGCAGCCGGTCCCAGCGGTCGCTGCGTACCAGGCCGTGCGCGTCGTAGAGCGCATTCACGACCTCGGGTGTCGCCTCGTGGGTGCCGGTGATCAACACGAACTTCGCTCCCCGATCGAGGATGCGCTCGGCGCAACGCTCGAGTCGCAGCGGCTCGCCACGCTCCCCCGGTGCGGCGGCGAGGCGCCTCGCTTCGACGCTGTTCGGCGTGACCACCGTGGCGCGCGGAACGAGCAGCTCCGTGAGCGCGGCAGCGATGTCGCCGATGCCGAGCGGATCGCCGCGGCCCGACGCGAGCACCGGATCGAGCACCACCGGGAGCGCCGGGTGCTCGTCGATCACGGCGGCGATCGCCGCCGCGTTCTCGGCCGTCGCCACCATGCCGATCTTGATCGCGCTGACCGGCATGTCGGCCAGTACGAGGCGCGCCTGCCGGGCCACCCAGTCGGCCGCGACCGGTTGCACACCGGCGACGCCGGCGGTGTCCTGCGCGGTAATCGCGGTGACGACCGAGAGCGGATGGCAGCCCATCGCCGCGAGGGTGAGCAGGTCGGCCTGGAGCCCGGCGCCGCCGCTCGGGTCGGCGCCGGCAAACGCGAGCACGATGGGCGGCAGAGGGCGGGAGGGCGGCACGTGGGACGTTCGGCGAGCAGCCGTGGCGGAAACGTGCTGGCAACGGCGTTGCCCGCACGGTAAGATCGCCCGGGCATTCTAGCCCAAACAACCGTCTCAACCCCCTCTTTCCATGGCGGAAACCGCGCAGACCTCGAAGACCTGGATGTGCCTGATCTGCGGTTTCATCTACGACGAGGCGGCCGGACTCCCCGACGAAGGCATCGCTCCGGGCACGCGCTGGGAAGACGTGCCGATCAACTGGACCTGCCCGGAGTGCGGCGCCCGCAAGGAAGATTTTGAGATGGTGGAAATCTAGCGCGGGGCACTGCCCCGCGGGATTTCCACCGGGTGGCCATCGTACGAACAAGGGGAGATTCCCCTTGTAGATCCCCCGACGACGCGCGCGCGGTGTGTTTCAGCAGCTCCGTTTGGCGATTTTGGGGGGTGCCGGTGGCGCGTTCGGACAACGATTTTGGCGGTTTTTCACACTTCAGAAACCGCGTTAAATAATTGGCCGAAGCCACGATTTCCTCATAGCCTACGCGCTTGGGACAGGCATAGAATGGCCGCCTGGCCCTGATGCCGGCGGCTCTCCTGTCGCCGCCCATCTCTTCTGCGCGCGGGGTCCGGACGAAGGGGACCCAAACGTTGAGCGAGACCGCAACCCTCGCCGGCATCAAGGTGATGGTGATCGACGATTCGAACACCATCCGCCGTAGCGCCGAGATCTTTCTGGCCCAGGCCGGCTGCCAGGTCATCCTCGCCGAGGACGGGTTTGACGCGCTGTCCAAGATCACCGACCACCAGCCCGACATCATCTTCTGCGACATCATGATGCCGCGGCTGGACGGCTACCAGACCTGCGCCCTGATCAAGAAGAACGCCCGCTTCGCGGGGACGCCGGTGATCATGCTCTCGTCGAAGGACGGGCTGTTCGACCGGGCCCGCGGGCGCATGGTCGGGTCCGACGAGTACCTGACCAAGCCCTTCACCAAGGACAGTCTCCTGAAGACGGTCGGTGCGCACGCGCTGAACCGTGTCTGAGACCGGTGGGTAACAGCGAGGGATAACCCATGCCAGTCAAGAAGATCCTGGTCGTCGACGACTCGCCCACCGATCGGCAGTACATGATCGAGACCCTGAAGGGGAAGGGCTTCCAGATCGTCACCGCGGAGAACGGCGAGGACGCGATCACGAAGGCGAAGAGCGAGCTGCCCGACCTGATCCTGATGGACGTCGTGATGCCCGGCCTGAACGGGTATCAGGCGACCCGGCAGATCACGCGCGACGACGCGACCAAGCACATCCCGGTGATCATGTGCACGAGCAAGGGCGCCGACACCGACAAGATCTGGGGCCTGCGCCAGGGGGCGAACGACTACCTGGTCAAGCCGGTGGACCCGCAGGCGCTGCTCGCGAAGATCGCGCAGCTCAGCGCGGCGAACTGAACGCAGCACACGCGCCCCCGATGGCACGCCGGATCAGCCTGCGCGAATTCCAGCAGGACCTCGTCCGCCGGCTGAACGAGGCGGCCGCAGCCGACGCGCCGTCGGCGCGGCTCGGCGTGCAGGTCGGCACCGAGCTCTGGCTGGTCAAGCTCGAGGAAGCGGGCGAGGTGATCCCGGTCCCGACGGTGGCGAACGTGCCGTTGACCCGTAGCTGGTTCCGCGGGCTGGCGAACATTCGCGGAAACCTCTTCAGCGTCATCGATCTCTCCGCCTACCAGGGGGGCGAACCGACCCCGGTGACCCCGGACTCGCGGCTCCTGCTCGTAGCGGAGCGCTACAACATGGCCGCCGCACTGCTGGTGAACCGCATGCTGGGGTTGCGCAACCTGCAGCAGTTCGAGGGGGAGACGGCGGGCGGCGAGCGGGCGTGGGAGCGCGCGCGCTTCAAGGACAAGGACGGACAGCTCTGGCGCGAGCTCGGCATGAACGAGCTCGTCTACAACGGCGATTTCCTGCAAGCCGGACTCTAGATCCCGGCGACTAGCACACGAGGTTGGGAGCAGCTATGGCGATGAATCTCAAGGCGTTGAACATCGGTCTCGGCAAGGGCAAGGCCGACGCGAAGCCAGCGCCGAAGGAGAAGCCGGTCAAAAAGGGCGCGGTGTCCGCGACGACCACCTTCGACGCGGGCAGGAAGTCGTCGCCGTTCCTCGGCGGCAAGTCGTTCCGGACCCGGATGCAGGCGCTGATCATCGCCCTCGCTTTCCTCGTCTTCGTCGTCGCGGTGGTGGGGCTGCTCGCGATCCGCACCACGGTGAACGGCACGGCGTACATCAACGCCGCCGGCCAGATGCGGATGCTGTCGCAGCGCCTGGCGAAGGAATCGCAGCAGGGCCTGCAGGGGTCGGGCGACGCGTTCGTGCGCCTGAAGAAGTCGCGCGACGAGTTTGCCGGCCTGGTCGACGCGCTCACGAACGGCGGCTCGATCGGCGGCACCGAGGTGCCGGCGAGCTCGGAGAGCGTGCGGCCGGCGCTCGACAAGGTGACCCAGCTCTGGCAGAAGATGGACAAGAACACCAACCTCGTGCTCGGGCAGCAGAAGAGCCTCGTGGGCTTGGGCAACGCGGTGAAGGGGATCAACAACAACAACCCGATCCTCCTCGACCTCGCCGAGCAGGTGTCCGCGCTGAAGCTCCAGGGCCAGGCAAATTCGCGCGAGATCTCGCTCTCCGGCCAGCTCGTCATGCTGACCCAGCGGATGGCGAAGAACGCCAACGCGCTGCTCGCCTCCGACGCGATCGACCCCGAGGTGACCTTCCTTCTCGGCAAGGACTCGAACACCTTCCGCGACATCCTGCAGGGGCTCTCCAAGGGCAGCGACACCCTGCGGGTTTCCGCCGCGCGCGACCCCGAGACGATCGAGAAGCTGAAGGAGCTCGACGCCGCCTATGGCGAGTACCGCCAGGCGGTGAACTCGATCCTCGGCAGCCTGCAGCCGCTGGTGAACGCGAAGGCGGCCGGGCGCAGCATCGTCACCGACTCGGAGGCGCTGCTCGCCGCGAGCGACGAGCTCGACGCCGGCTTTGAGGGCGAGCTCGCGAGCACGCGCTGGAACTACATTGCCATGGCGATCGCCGCCGGCCTTGCGATCCTCCTGGTGCTCCTGATGGGGAAGGCCTACCGCGACGAGACCGAGCGACGCACTTCCGAGCAGGTGCGCCTGCGGGAGGAAGCCGAACGGCTCCGCAGCGAGGCCGAGGCGCAGAACAAGGCGAACCAGGAAGCCATTCTCCGGCTGATGAACGAGATGGGCAGCCTCGCCGACGGCGACCTCACGGTGCAGGCGACGGTAACCGAGGACATCACCGGCGCGATCGCCGACTCGGTGAACTACACGATTGAGGAGCTCCGCGTGCTGGTCGGCCGCATCAACAGCGCGGCGGCGCAGGTGACGAGCGCGACCGAGTCCGCCCAGGCGACCTCGGTGAAGCTGCTCCAGGCCGCCGAGCGGCAGTCGAAGGAGATTCAGGAGGCGGGCGCCTCGGTGCTGAAGATGGCGCGTGCGATTAACGAGGTGTCGGCGAGCGCGTCGAAGTCGGTGAGCGTTGCGCGCCAGTCGCTGTCGGCCGCGCAGAAGGGCCAGGAGGCGGTGTCGAACTCGATCACCGGCATGGGCGAGATCCGCGAGCAGATCCAGGAGACGTCGAAGCGGATCAAGCGCCTCGGCGAATCCTCGCAGGAGATCGGCGAGATCGTGGAGCTGATCTCCGACATTACCGAGCAGACGAACGTGCTGGCGCTGAACGCGGCGATCCAGGCGGCGAGCGCCGGCGAAGCGGGCCGCGGCTTCACGGTGGTCGCGGAAGAGGTGCAGCGGCTGGCCGAACGCTCGGCCGAGGCGACGAAGCAGATCGCCGCGATCGTGAAGACGATTCAGACCGACACCCACGACGCGGTGGCCGCCATGGAGAAGAGCACGGTCGGCGTGGTCGAGGGGGCGAAGCTCTCCGACGCCGCGGGCCAGGCGCTGTCCGAGATCGGCGAGGTGTCACGGCGCCTCGCGCAGCTGATTGAAGAGATCTCGGTCACCGCGCAAGCGCAGGCGCAGGCCGCCGGCCACGTGGCGACCACGATGCAGGACATCCTCTCGGTCACCAAGCAGACCACGGAAGGCACCAAGCAGACCGCGGTCTCGGTCGGCCAGATCGCGAAGCTGGCGCAGGAACTCAAGGGGTCGGTGGCGAACTTCAAGATCGCTTAAGCGCGGGCGAGTTTTCACAACCACAACACCGCGCGGGGGAGACTGATGAGCACGGCTGCCGACTTCGACCTCGGCCCACTCACCTGGGTCAAGAGCGAGATCGACCAGGCGCTCGAGAAATCGCTGGCGTCGCTGCGCAAGTACGCCGCGAATCCGGGCGACTCGAACCAGATCCGGTTTTCGCAGACCCACTTCCACCAGGCGCACGGTGCGCTCCAGATCGTGGGCCTGGACGGCGTCACGCGCCTGTCCGAGGAGCTCGACGGGCTCCTCGGCGACATCGCCAAGGCGGGCGGCGCGCCGAATCCGGAGCAGCTCGCCGCGGCGGAGCGCGCGTTCGGCGGCATCACGGCGTATCTCGACCAGTTGCTCGGCGGCGAGCCCAACCAGCCGCTGCGGCTCTTCGCCGTCTACGGCGACGTCCTGAAGGCGCGCGGGCGCGACGGCGCCGATCCCGTCGACCTCTACTACCCGGACCTCCTGCAGCGGCCGCCGCGGCGCGAGAAACCGCTGGTCGAGCTCACCGCCGCCGACTCCGCCGCCTACTACCGCGATCAGCGCGGCCGCTACCAGCGCGGGCTCCTGAAGCTGATCAAGAAGGACTTGAGCGGCGTCGAGGACATGCGCGCCGCGGTCGCGGCGGTCGAGGCAGCGCAGACGAATCCCGCGAGCCGGACCTTCTGGTGGGTGTCGCTCGGCTTTTTCGACGCGCTCTTCGCCAAGGCGATCACCGACGCGCCGCTGATCACGCGGCTCGCCAACCGCGTGGAGCAGCAGCTCAAGCGGCTCATGGAAGGGTCGGCCACGGTCGCCGAGCGGCTGATGCGCGAGGCGCTCTTCGCGGTCGCGCGCGCGCGTCCCGCCACCGAGCACGTGCGCAACGTCCAGGAAGTGTTCCGGCTCGCCGGCACCGTGCCGGCCACGTTCGAGCTGAAGGGCGAGGGCGCGCCGCAGAACCCTGCGCTCAAGGCGCTGCGGGAGCTCGTCGGGAACGCGAAGACCGCCTGGAACAAGGTCGCCTCCGGCCACCAGCCGAGCCTCGGGAACTTCCGCGAGTTCGTGACGCAGGCGCGCGCGCGAGCGGCGGAGCTGAAGCAGCAGAATCTGGTGCTGCTCTCGCACGACATCGTCGCCATCACCGGCTGGATCGGCGATGCGACCGAGAAGGCGAGCGACAACGTCGCCATGGAGGTCGCGACCGCGCTCCTCCTGTTCGAGAACGCGGCCGAGAACTTCGCCAACCTCGGCGACGAGTTCGCGCAGCAGGCCGGGCTGATGCACCAGCGGCTGCACGCGATCGTGAAGGGCGAGACGCTGCAGGAGGCCGCGCCGGTGCCGGTGCTCGACGAGATGTCGCGCCGCGCGCAGGAACGCCTGCTGATGGCGCAGGTCGTCTCCGAGATCCAGGCGTCCTTGCGCGCGATCGAGCAGGCGCTCGACGCGTTCTTCCGCGACGAGGCCAAGCGTCCGGAGCTCGCGACGCTCGACAAGCCGATCCGGCAGGTGCTCGGCGCGCTGACGATCCTCAACGAGGATCGCGCGGCGGCGGCGCTCTCGACCTGCGCGGTCGAGATCCAGCGCTTCGCCAAGGGCGACTATGTCGCCTCGGCCGGCGACTTCGAGCGCGTGGCGGGGACGCTGTCGGGCCTCGGCTTCTACGTCGATGCGCTCCAGCACGGCAAGGCCGACTTCGACCAGTTCATGAAGCCGATCTCGGCGAAGAAGGCCGAGGCGTTCGAGGAGACCGAAGACCAGGCCGCACCGGCGAAGACGGTCGAGGCCGAGCTCGAGCAGGGCAAGAAGGCACTCTCGGCGCTCGTCGAGGAGTGGAAGAAGCGCCCGGCGGATGCGAAGCTCAAGGCGGAGCTCAAAGCGAAGGCGGCGGCGCTGCAGAAGGACGCCGGCCTCGTCGCGGACACCAAGACCGAGGCGCAGGCGGCCGACATCCTGAAGCTCCTCGAGACGGGCGACGCCAAGCCGTTCGATGCGCAGGTCTCGCAGGTCCTCACGCAGATCCAGCCCGCGCCCGCCGCGCCTTCCGCGCAGACGCAGAAGCTCATGGCGGCGAGCGACGAGACGATCGACGCGGAGCTCCTGTCCGTCTACCTCGAGGAAGCCGGCGAGGTGCTCGGCACGGTCGCGGAGAGCCTCGAGCAGGCGCGCGAGGTGCCGCAGAACATGGAAGTGCTGCGCACCATCCGGCGCGGGTTCCACACGCTGAAGGGCAGCGGCCGCATGGTCGGCCTCACCCGTCTCGGCGAGGCCGCGTGGGCGGTCGAGCAGGTCCTCAACCGCTGGCTCGAAGAAGAGCGCACCGCGACGCCCGATCTCTTCACGCTGGTCGCCACCGCACGAGCGTTCTTCGAGGGTGCGGTCGCGAGCCTGAAAGCCGGCGGGGCGAGCCCCGACGAGTCGCAGATCGTCGCAATCGCGCAGAAAGTGAAGGCCGGGGAGCCGCTCGGCGAGGTGACGCTGGAGATGGCCGCGCCCGCGCCGGCCGCGCCCGCTGCAGTACCCGCCGCGGCCGCGCCGGCCCAGCCGGCCGCGACGCCTGCAGCCGAAGCCGCGATCGAGTTCCCCACGATCGACATCACGGCGGTTGCGCCCCCCGCCGCCCCCGAGACCGTGTCGGCCCCCGCGGCGCCGATCGAGCTCGCACCCGCCGCACCCGAGCCGGTCGTACCCGCCGAGCCGGAGGAGGAGACGATCAACGTCGGCGGCATGCCGCTCTCGCCGACGCTCTACGCGATCTTTCTCGAGGAGACGCGGAGCCATCTCGAGCACCTGGGCGCCGGGCAGGCGAAGCTCGCCGAGGGTGAGCCGGTCACCGAAGACTTCGAGCGCTCCGCGCACACCCTTGCCGGCATCGCCGGCACGGTGAAATTCATGGCCATGCGCGAGCTCGCGCACGGCCTCGAGGAAATGCTCGAGCGCTTCATCGGCAAGCCGGCGGACGCGGACGCGCGCTCGCTGATCGGCGCGGCGATCGACGCGCTCGGCGGCATGCTGACCGTGGCCGAGACGCACACCCTGCCGCAGCCGGCGGGCGATCTCGTCGCGCGGCTGAGCGGTGCGGTCCCCGCGGCCGCTCCGGCCACGCCCGTCGCCGCTCCGGCGGCGCCCGCGGCGCCGGTCGCACCGACGGCCGACTCGCTCGACTTCTCGCTGCCCGCGGCCGACACCGTCACGGCCGCGCCGGCGGCCGAGGTCACGCCCGGGATCGATCTCGGCGACCTCGACTTCGCGCTGCCGACCGGCAACCTCGGCGCGGCGCCTGCACCCGCCGAACCGGAGGACGAGCCGCCGTCGCTCGATTTCTCGCAGGTCATGCCGATCCTCGGCGTCGCCGCGTCGCCGAGCGCCTCGCCGATGGGCGAACCGGCGATCGTCGTCCCGCCGCTCGTTACGCCCGCCCCGACTCCCGAGCCTGCGCCGGCCGCAACGAGCAACGTCGTCGCCTTCCCGGTGCAGCAGGAGGAGGCGCAAGCCCCCGCCGAGCCGCCGGCGGTCGAGGTCGAGGAGATTCCGCTCGAGCGTCGCACCCGGCGCCTCGACGACGACATCGACCCGGAGCTGCTGCCGATCTTCCTCGAGGAAGCGCAGGAGCTCGTCCCGGCGGCCGGCCAGGGCCTGCGCGACTGGCGCGCGAACCCCGACAATGCCGCCGCGGGGAACGGCCTGCTACGCACGCTCCACACGCTGAAGGGCTCGGCCCGGATGTGCGGGGCGATGGCGCTCGGCGAGCTGACGCACCACATGGAGAGCCGCGTCGAGAACGCGCTCACCCTGAAGCAGCTGCCGTCCACCCTGTTCGACGAGCTCGAAGTCTCGTTCGACCGGATGGGATTCCTCTACGACCGGCTGGTGAACCCGCAGGCCGCGGGGGCGCTGCCGCCCGAGCCGGAAGCGCCCGAGCCGGCGGCGGCCCCGCAGCCGCCCGCCACGACTTCCGCCGCGACGTCCGCCACCCCGGCTGCGACCCTCCCGGCCGCGCCGCGGGCCGCTGCCGCGCCGGCGGCACCGAAAGCCGCGGAGCAGCCGAAGCCCGGAGCGCAGGCACCGGCGGCGGAGCCCGACCCGGCGGCCGCGACCCGCGCGATGCTGCGCGTGCGCGCCGACCTCATCGACCGCCTGGTCAACGAGGCGGGCGAGGTGTCGATCGCGCGCAGCCGGATCGAAGGCGACATGCGCGGCATCAAGACCGCGCTCTTCGACCTGACCGAGAACGTCAACCGTCTGCGCGCGCAGCTCCGCGAGATCGAGATCCAGGCCGAAGGCCAGATGCAGTCGCGGGTGGCGCTCGCCCAGGATCAGGACAAGACGTTCGACCCGCTCGAGTTCGACCGCTTCACCCGCTTCCAGGAGATCACGCGGATGATGGCCGAGAGCGTCAACGACGTCTCGACCGTCCAGCAGAACCTGCTGAAGGCGCTCGGCGAGAGCGAGATCGCGCTGTCGGCGCAGGCCCGGCTCACGCGCGGGCTGCAGGCGAACCTGATGCGCATCCGCATGGTGCCGTTCGCGAGCATCTCGGAGCGGCTCTTCCGCATCGTGCGGCAGGCGGCCAAGGAAACCGAGAAGCGCGCGGTGCTCGACATCAAGGGCGGCCAGGTCGAGGTCGACCGCTCGGTGCTCGAGCGCATCACCGCGCCGTTCGAGCACCTGCTGCGCAACTCCGTCGCCCACGGCGTCGAGCCGAGCGCTGAGCGGGTCGCCAAGGGCAAGCCCGAGCTCGGCGAGATCAAGATCGAGGTGCGCCAGGAAGGCAACGAGATCGTGCTCGCCGTGACCGACGACGGGGACGGCCTCAACTACGAGCGCATCCGCAGCAAGGCCGTCGCGCAGGGTCTCCTCCGGGCCGAAGACTCACCCTCGGACGCGGAGGTTGCCGAGTTCATCTTCCACCCTGGATTCTCGACCGCCACCGAGATCACCCAGCTCGCGGGCCGCGGCGTCGGCATGGACGTGGTCAAGAGCGAGGTCGCGGCGCTCGGCGGCCGGGTCGAGCTGACGAGCGAGACCGGCCGAGGGACGAAGTTCACGATCTTTCTGCCGCTCACGCTCGCGGTCGCGCAGGCGGTGATGGTGCGCGCTGCGGGCGTGACGTTCGCGATCCCGGCGGTGATGGTCGAGCAGGTCCGGCAGGTCAAGGCAGACGAGCTCGCGGCGTTCCAGACCTCCGGCGAAGCGCAGTGGCAGAACCGCCGCTACCCGTTCCGCTACTTGCCGCGGCTGCTCGGGGAAACCGAGTTCGAGCCCGAGAAGCGGCGGGTCACGCCGGTCATGTTCGTGCGCACCGGCTCGAACATGGCGGCGATCCAGCTCGACGAGATCATGGGCAGCCAGGAAATCGTGGTGAAGAACACCGGGCCCCTGCTCGCGCGTGTCGCCGGGATCACCGGCGCGACCGTGCTCGGCACCGGTGAGATCGTGCTGATCATCAACCCGGTCATCCTCACCGCCCGCGAGCCGATCGTCCAGATCCATACCGTGGGGTCGTCGGCGGATACGCCCGCCGCGGCGCCCGTCGCGCCGGTCGTGCCGACGGTGATGATCGTCGACGACTCGCTGACGGTGCGCAAGATCACCGGGCGCCTCCTCGCGCGCGAAGGCTACAACGTGCTGACGGCGAAGGACGGCGTCGACGCGATGGAGCAGCTGCACGACGCGGTGCCGGACGTGATGCTGGTCGACATCGAGATGCCGCGGATGGACGGCTTCGACCTCACGCGCAACGTGCGCGCGGACTCGCGCCTCAAGCACATCCCGATCATCATGATCACCTCGCGCACCGCGGACAAGCACCGCGCGTACGCGAAGGAGATCGGCGTCAACGTCTACCTCGGCAAGCCGTACCAGGAAGAAGAGCTGCTCGCGCACATCGGCGGCTTCGTCCAGAAGCCGGCGCACGCGTAGCAGGACCGCCCGCGCGCGACCGCGCGGCGCCCGGGGAAGCTACCCCTTCCGCGCTCGTCCGTAGAGTTCCAGCGTGATCGCCCGCGCCCGGGCGTGATCGACGACCGGCGCCGGGTAGTCGCGTCCGATCACGCAACCGGCTGCTTCCTGGTCCACCGCCCGCATCGTCCACGGCGCGTGGACGAGCTTCGGCGGTACCCGCGCGAGCTCCGGCACGTACTTGCGGATGAACTTCCCGTCGGGATCGAACTTCTCGCTCTGCGTCACCGGGTTGAAGATCCGGAAGTAGGGCTGCGCGTCGCAGCCGGTCGACGCTGCCCACTGCCAGCCGCCGTTGTTCGCGGCGAGGTCGAAGTCGTTGAGGTGCTCGGCGAAGTAGCGCTCGCCCCATCGCCAGTCGACGTGCAGGTCCTTCACCAGGAACGACGCCGCGACCATCCGCAGGCGGTTGTGCATGTACCCCGTCTGGTTGATCTGACGCATCGCTGCGTCGACCAGCGGGTAGCCGGTCCGGCCGTCGCACCAGGCGCGCCACTTCACCGCGTCGTTCGTGAAAGCGAGCGCGTCGAGCGCCGGCTTGAACGCGTGGCCGACGACGTGCGGGAAGTGGTGGAGGATCGCGAAGTAGAAATCCCGCCACACGAGCTCGGCGAGCCAGGTCTCGGCACCGCGGCCGCCGAGCGAGTGCGCGGCCTGTGCGAGCTCGCGGATCGAGACGGTGCCGAAACGCAGGTGCACCGACAGGTACGACGGTCCCTTCACCGCGGGGAAGTCGCGGCGCTCGTGGTAGGTGCCGATCCGGTCGAGGAACGCCTTGAAGAGCCGCTGCGCACCCGACATGCCGGTCGGGATATCCAGCTCACGCAGGTTCGTCGGCTCGAATCCGAGCGACGCCAGCGAGGGCAGTCCGGCTCGCGGCGGCGGCGCGAGCTGGCCGGCGTACCGCGCGACCGGATAGGCCTTCAGGTAGAAGCCGTCGACCTTTCTCAGCCATGCGTTCTTGTAGGGCGTGAAGACGGTGAACGGGCGTCCGGCGCCGGTCAGCAGCTCGTCCCGCTCGAAGATCACCTGGTCCTTGAACGTGTGAAACGCAATGCCGGCCGCGCCGAGGGTGCGCGCCACCTCGGCGTCGCGCTCCGCTGCGGCAGGCTCGTAGTCGTGGTTCGCGTAGACGGCCGCGGCGGCGAGCTCGCCGGCGAGCCGCGGGATCGCTTCGCGCGCGCGACCGTGCAGCACGGCGAGCCCGCCACCGCGGCCGCGCAAGGCCGCGTCGAGCTCGCTCACCGCGTGCCAGATGAACTCGACGCGCCGGTCGGCGCGCGCGGGGAGCGCGTCGAGGATCTCGGTGTCGAAGCAGAACGCGCAGTAGACGCGGCGGTGCGCTTTCAGCGCGTGGTACAGGGCGGCGTGGTCGTAGTCGCGGAGATCGCGCCGGAACCACACCAGCGCGGCGTCGCGGTCGGGGGGCATGCGACGGCAGACTCTAGCACGGCCCCCGCAGTACAATCCCGTCCGTGTCACGGGTGGATCTCACCGATCACTTCCTGATCGCCATGCCCAACATGGCCGATCCGTACTTCTCCCGGACGCTCACCTTCATCTGCGAGCACAACGAGCAGGGCGCGCTCGGGGTCGTCGTCAACCGTCCGATCGACATGACGCTCGCCGCCCTCTTCGAGCGCCTCAACCTCGAGACCGGCGCGCGCGGGCTCGCCGAGACCCCGGTCTACTTCGGCGGGCCGGTGCAGACCGACCGCGGGTTCGTGCTGCACGCGCCGATCGGCAAATGGAGCTCGACGCTTCCGGTGCACGACCGTCTCGGGCTCACGACCTCGCGCGACATCCTCGAGGCGGTGTCGCACGGCGACGGGCCGGGGCGGATGCTCCTCACCCTCGGCTATTCGGGCTGGGCCGCCGGCCAGCTCGAGCACGAGATCACGCAGAACGCCTGGCTCACCGTCGCCGCGCAGGATTCGATCATCTTCGACGTGCCGGCCGAGGAGCGCCTGCCCGCGGCGATGGAGCTGCTGGGCGTGTCGTATGCGACCCTCGCCGACGAGGCGGGGCATGCGTGAGCGTTGCTTCCGGGACCGTGCTGGCGTTCGACTTCGGCGAGCGCTACCTCGGCGTCGCGGTGGGTGAGGACGCGATGAAGGTCGCGCATCCGCTCGCCACGATCGACGCGCGCCACGCTGCCGCGCGGTTCGACGCGATCGCGAAGCTGGTGGCGGAGTGGCGCCCGGCGCGGTTCGTCGTGGGTCTGCCGCTCGGACCCGACGGCGAGCGGCACCCGCTGACGCCCCGCGTGGAGCGCTTCGCGCGTCAGCTCGAGGGCCGCTTTCGCGTCCCGGTGACCCTCGTCGACGAGCGGCTCTCGTCGGCCGAGGCCGAAGCGCGCCTGCGCGCGCTCGGCCGCGGGCGGCCGCAAGCGACAAGGACCTCGCCCACCCGATGTCGGCGCAGGTCATCCTCCAGGACCATTTCGACCGCGATGCAGCTGCCTGACGCCGAAGCGCTCTGCGCGGAGCTGGTGAAGAAGCTCCGGCCGGTGGTCACGCCGGCGACCGGGATGGTCGGCATCCACACCGGCGGCGCATGGCTCGCCGAGCGCCTGCACCGCGAGCTCGGCCTCGCGATCCCGCTCGGCCGGCTCGACATCTCGTTCTACCGCGACGACTACCGCAAGTCGGGCCTGCACAAGTCGGTCAAGGCGAGCCAGATCCCGTTCGACGTCGCCGACCGCAGGCTCCTCCTCGTCGACGACGTGCTCTACACCGGGCGCACCATCCGCGCCGCGATGAACGAGCTGTTCGACTACGGCCGGCCGGAGTCGATCGCGCTGGTGGCGCTGATCGACCGCGGCGAGCGGCAGCTGCCGATCTGCCCGCAGTACTGCGGCGCGACGCTCGCGGTCGCGAAGGGCAAGATGCTGCGCCTCGACCGGAACGACGCCGGGAAGCTCTCCCTGCGGCTCGACGATGACTAATCCGCAATCCCAGGGCAACTGAGCGCGAAGGGCGAGCTCGTGCACCTCCTCACCCTCGAGGGGCTGCCGCGCGAGATCATCGTGCGCATCCTGGACACCGCTGAGTCGTTCCTCGGCGTCACCGAGCGCGAGGTGAAGAAGGTGCCGCTCCTGCGCGGCATGAGCGTGTTCAACGTCTTCTTCGAGAACTCGACCCGCACCCGCACGACGTTCGAGATCGCCGCCAAGCGCCTGTCGGCCGACGTGATCAACCTCAACGTCAGCACGTCCTCGACGACGAAAGGCGAGACGCTGCTCGACACCGTGGACAATCTCGCGGCGATGCACGCCGACATGTTCGTCGTGCGGCACTCGCAGAGCGGCGCGGCGCACATGATCGCGCGGCACGTCGGGCCGGAGCGGCACGTGATCAACGCCGGCGACGGCCGCCATGCCCACCCGACGCAGGGGCTGCTCGACGCCTACACGATCCGTCACTACAAGAAGGACTTCTCCGGCCTGACGGTGGCGATCGTCGGCGACATCCTGCACTCGCGGGTCGCGCGCTCGCTGATCCACGTGCTGAACATCCTCGGCACGCCGGAGGTGCGCGTGATCGCGCCGCAGACGCTGCTGCCGGCCGGGGTCGAGAGCCTGGGCGTCCGCGTGTTCCCCGACATGCGCAAGGGCCTCGCGGGCGCGGACGTGGTGGTGATGCTGCGGCTGCAGAACGAGCGGATGCGCGGCGCGCTCCTGCCCTCGGCGCAGGAGTTCTTCAAGTACTACGGGCTCACGCCGGAGAAGCTCGCGCTCGCCAAGCCCGACGCGATCGTGATGCACCCCGGCCCGATGAACCGCGGCATCGAGATCGACTCGGCGGTCGCCGACGGGCCGCACTCGGTCATCCTGCCGCAGGTGACGTTCGGCATCGCGGTGCGGATGGCGGTGATGTCGATTCTCGGCGGCTCGTGATGAAGATCCACATCAAAGGCGGCCGGCTCGTCGACCCGAAGCACGGTGTCGACCGCCCCGCCGACCTCTACATCGCCGAGGGCAGGGTGGCCGGCATCGCCAGCGCGCCCAAGGGCTTCGAGGCCGACCGGGTCGTCGACGCCACCGGCCTCGTCGTCGCGCCGGGGCTCGTCGACCTCGCCGCGCGGCTGCGCGAGCCGGGCCTCGAGTACAAGGCGACGCTCGAGTCGGAGATGCTCGCCGCGGTCGCCGGCGGCGTCACCAGCCTCGCCTGCCCGCCCGACACCGATCCACCGCTCGACGAGCCGGGGCTGGTCGAGATGCTCACGCGGCGCGCGTCCAGCCTGAACCTCGCCCACGTCTATCCGGTGGGCGCGCTCACCGCGAAGCTCGAAGGCGAGCGGCTCACCGAGATGGCGGAGCTGCGCGACCATGGCTGCATCGCGTTCTCCCAGGCCGAGGTGCCGCTCGCCGATACGCAGATCCTGTGGCGGGCGCTGCAGTACGCGGCGACTTTCGGGCTTGCGGTGTGGCTGCGCCCGCAGGATCCGCATCTCGCGAAGGGCGGGGTCGCCCACGACGGCGAGGTCGCCACGCGGCTCGGACTGCCGGGCATCCCCGCGTTCGCCGAGACGATCGCGCTCGGCGCGATCCTCCAGCTCGTGCGCGTCACCGGCACCCGCGTGCACCTGTGCCGGCTATCGGCGCGCGAGTCGGTCGAGATGATCCGGGCGGCGAAGCGCGATGCGCTGCCGGTCACGTGCGACGTGAGCGCGCACCACCTGCACCTGTCGGAGCTCGACCTCGGCTACTTCGACTCGCACTGTCACGTCGTGCCGCCGTTCCGCAGCCAGCGCGACCGCGAGGCGCTGAGCGCGGGACTCGCCGACGGGACGATCGACGCGGTCTGCTCCGATCACACGCCGGTCGACGACGACGCGAAGCAGCTGCCGTTCGGCGAGTCCGAGCCGGGTGCGACCGGGCTCGAGTTGCTGCTGCCGCTGACCCTCAAGTGGAGCCGCGAGGCGCGCCTGCCGCTCGTGCAGGCGCTCGCGCGGGCGACCTCCGAGCCGGCGCGGATCCTCGGGGTCGACGCCGGGCATCTCGGCGTCGGCGCGCCGGCGGACATCTGCATCTTCGACCCCGAGACGTACTTCACCGTTGCGCCATCGGGGCTGCGCAGCCAGGGCAAGAACACGCCGTTCCTCGGCTACGAGCTGCCGGGGGTCGTGCGCTGGACGCTGGTGGCGGGCGAGGTGCGGTTCGAGCGGGGCTGACGCGCCCACCCGGGCCCGCGGGCTGCGGTTCAGACCTCCGGCGTGATCAGCGCAACGCCGGGAAAGTAGGTTCGGTAGCGCGCAGCCTCACGGGTCAGAAGCGGCAGCCCCATGACTGCCGCATGGGCACCGATGAAGAAATCCGGCAGGACGCCGGTTCTCGTGCCGCCCTGCTTCCGGTAGGCGAGGAAGGCTTTGCCGGCAAGGAACAGCGCTTCGCGCGGGATCTCCAGGAAGCGAAGCCCCGCGGTATGCACGGTGTCCTCGAGTTCTTCGATGCGTACGTAGGCGATGGACAACTCCGCGTAGATCACCGCGTTGATACCGAGTTCGTCCCGAGCGGCCCACGCGTCGAGCTGACCCTGTGACCATTCCCCCCATACTGGGTCGTCCTGCACGACGTCCAGGATGACGTTGGTATCCAGCAGGACCAAGACTCAAACCTCACCACGGGTCAAGGCCATGATTTCCTCCGTCCGCATGCGCACGGTCGCCTTGCCGCGGAGCTTTGCGAAGCGGCTCCTGACCTTGTGCGGTCGCCCGACCCCCCGCAAGGTCACCCGGCCATCGGGGTCGACGTGGAATTCGACGGCGCTACCGGGCTGGATCCTGAGCAGGTCGCGGACGCGCTTGGGGATGGTGACCTGACCCTTGGACGTAACTTGAACGGGCATCTTCGCCTCCGGGTATTACTTCGAAGCGGATGGTAATACAACACCGCAGACCAGGCAATCACGCCGCGGCCCGGAAGCGGCCCGGCGACCGGCCCTTGGGAACCGTTAAGCACTCGCCCGCCAGCCGCCGGGGATCGCAGTCCCCGTTGATGATCAGGAGCTTGTCGCGCGAGCGCTCGCCCTTCGCCACGGCGACCCGGGCTCTCGGGACGCCGAGCTTTTCGGCCACGAACGCGACCAGGGCGTCGTTGGCGCGTCCGTCGACAGCGGGCGCGGCGATGCGGAGTTTGAGGCGCTCGCCGTGAAGTCCGGCCACCCCGGAGCGCTTCGCGCCGGGCTGGATGTGGATCGCGAGCACCCAGCCTTCGGCCGTCCGCCGCGCCCAGGGCGCGCCGTCAGCCACTCGTGAGCAGCGCGCGCGGCATGCCGTCGAGCACGATCAGCAGGACCTGGGCGAGTACGACGACGAGCAGCGGCGACAGGTCGACCGCGCCGATCGGCGGGATGAACCGCCGGAAGAAGCCGTAGAACGGCCGCGTCAGGGCGTCGAACACGGGCGAGAGCGCGTTGTACGGGCTCACCCAGCTCATCACGACCTGCACGATGACGACGAACATCAGCAGATGCAGGCTTGCGCGGAGGAGCCCGACGAGCGAGAGCCCGAGCACCGCGAGCCCCGGCGCGGCGAACTTGCCGCCCGCGACCGCCGCGTAGAGCAGGATCATCATGACGACCTGTGCGATCCAGGCGACGGCGAAGCTCGAAAGATCGTAGCTCCGGAACGACGGGACGATCCGCCGCAGCGGCAGCACCGCCCAGTCGGTGAGCGCGATCACGAACTGGCCGACCGGGTTGCGAAACGGCGCGCGCAGCGCCTGCATCCAGAACCGGAGCAGCACGACGTAGACGAAGAGGCCGAACGCGGTTTCGATCAGGAGCTGCAGGATCTGGCCGCCCATGGCGTCCTAGTCCTTTCCGAGCTCGTCGCCGAGCTCTTTCGCGCGCTCGTTCGCGGCCCGCACCGCGCGCACGATCGCCTCGTCCAGCTTCTCGGCGCGCATCGAGGCGAGCGCCCGCTCGGTCGTCCCGCCCTTCGAGGTGACTCGCTCGCGCAGGATTGCCGGCGGCTCGCTCGACCGGGCGGCGAGCTCCGCTGCGCCGCGGAACGTGCCGAGCGCGAGCCGGCGCGCCGCGGCCGCATCGAGCCCGACCTCGCGCGCTGCGCGCTCCAGCGCCTCGATCAGGTAGAACACGTAGGCCGGCCCGCTGCCCGAGACCGCGGTGACCGGGTCGAGGAGCGCCTCGTCGTCGACCCAGATCACCTCGCCGACCGCCTCGAGCACGGCTTGGGCATGCGCCCGTTGCGCGGGCGCGACCTCGGGCCGCGCGTACAGCCCGGTCACGCCGAGCCCGATCAGGGCCGGGGTGTTCGGCATGCAGCGCGCGAGGCGGGCGTAGCCGCCGAGCCAGCGGCCGAGATCCACGAGGCGGATGCCGGCGGCGATCGAGAGCACCAGCTCGTCCTTGAGGTGCGGCGCAACCGCGTGCGCCGCCTCGCGCATCTGCTGCGGCTTGACCGCGAGCACGACCACGTCGCCGTAGGGCGCCGCCTGCGCCGGCGCTTCGAAGGCCGCGACGCCGAGCGAGTCGGCGAGGCGCTTGCGGGCGTCGGGCAGGAGCTCGACGATCTTCATGCCGCGCGCGGCGAACCCCTTCGCGGCGAGCCCGCCCGCGAGGGCGCTCGCCATGTTGCCGCCGCCGATGAAGGTGATGTCCATTGGGAGGGTGGGGGGTCGCGGTGGACGCCGATTATGGCGGATTGGCCGCCCGCACGGTCCGTCCCCGCGCCGATGTTCTACCGGCGTTCGACGGCGGCGCGGCCGGGCCTCGGGCGGGGCCCGAAGATCGCGCTCCCCACGCGCACCATCGTCGCGCCGGCGGCGATCGCGGCCTCGAGGTCGTCGGACATCCCCATCGACAGCGTATCGAGCGGCAGCCCGTCGCGCACGAGTTGCGCTTCCAGGTCGCGTACGGTCTCGAAGCGCCGCCGGGCGAGCGCCGAGTCGGTGGTCGGCTCGGGGATGGTCATCAGACCGCGCAGGCGCAGACGAGGCAGCCTCGCGACCGCGTGCGCGAGCGCGGGTGCGTCGACGGGCGGGACCCCGCTCTTCGACGCCTCGCCGCTCACGTTGACCTGCACGCACGCCTGGAGCGGGGCGAGGGCCGCCGGGCGCTGCTCCGACAGGCGCTCGGCGATCTTCAACCGGTCGATCGAGTGGACCCAGTCGAAGCGTTCCGCGACCGCGCGCGTCTTGTTGCTCTGGACCGGGCCGATGAAGTGCCAGACGAGGCCGAGGTCCCGCAGCCGCTCGATCTTCGCCAGGGCTTCCTGCACCTGGTTCTC